>CAZEJY010000056.1:0-15073 GCA_964512705.1 uncultured Sangeribacter sp.
TATTAATAAATGAAGAATGTTACGCCTCCTCCATTTTGTGTTGAGAAGAAGTCCCGGAAGAGATTCACGACTGTTCTCAAGAGAGTCATTGTCGGTATAGCTGTTTTCATAGCTTATTCTTTCGCTTTCTTTTTCAGCGCAAAGACACTCTATAAGCTTTGGATCCCATGGGTCATATCAGCCATAATTGCCTTGACTCTGAGTACGATTCTCTGGAAATTCCGAAATCCGCTTATATCCACAACTAAATTTATCCTCAAATATCTCACCTACTCTGTTTGCATAACGGGTGTAATAGCAGGGCTGATTTTCTCTCTGAATTACCTTTGTTCCGACACATCTTCACAGACCACGGTCTCTGCCAAAGTAATCGAGAAATACACCAAGACACGGTATCATACTAAACGTGTGGGAAGACGATACACCGGTCAAGGTAAACCCTATAAGGTCTACTACATTGTGGCTGAACTACCCGACGGGCGCACCAAGGAGTTCGGGCTTACCCTCAGCCAATATAACCGTACGCGACGCAATTCTGAAATCCAACTCACCTTGGAGACCGGTCTCCTATCCATACCTGTCATCAAAGATAGTTCCATATCAACTCCACCTAAGAAAAGGAGGTAGAGTTAATAGGGTAATAAAAAATCCGCTTGGGGGTGCCAAGCGGATTTTTCATTATTTGATGGGGAGGGATCAATCGTTCCAGTCGCAGGAGACGAATTCGAAGTGACCTTTGGCAGTGCACTTGAAGACGATGGTGTAAACTACGTTTGTGCCACCGGTGGTCCACGCGGTGAAGGTGATTGTTACTGTCGGCTCAAGGTCGGCAATCGGTGCCATGTTCGGATAAAGAACTGACAATGCTCCTGGAGCGGTCTCAGTCTCAAATCTCTTCTTCATAACCGCTACCATCTCATCATCACTCATACCATCGTATGGAGCAAGACTGCGAAGCGTTGCGTAAGCTGCATTGATGTTCACATTACCCTGATAAGCGGAACAGCCTGAATAGTACTCAGCAGTACCGTAGCTGTCAACATAGGCCGAAGCGTTAGGAATGTTCGCATTTACCCAGTCTACAACTGCCTGATAGAACCATGTGCTGGTTGCCTGATTCTTACCTGCGGGCAATGTTAACTCGATAGATGGATCCATAGCCCAACCCTTGGACTTGTAAACGAACTGGCTGGTTTCAGTGATCACACCGTTGCCATCAACAGTTGCTTCCCACTCGGTACCGTTGTAGGTGTACTCTGCAGCTGTGTAACCATCCTTGCTTGCATACAGCACCATCTTGACAGTCTCTGCCTCTGCGTAGGGGAAGAGTTTAGCGAGATACTGAGGAATGATAACGCTTGCCTGTTCAGCGGTCAACTGGCCGTTAACACCCATCTGAGTGTAGTCGGCAGGCTGAAGCACGTTCACACCTGTAGCGGGAGCCCAAACAGTTCCGTTATAAAGGTAAAGAGCTGTAGTCGCAGTGTTAGCGATTGCCACAACCTTACGCGGTGCAGATTTCTTACCTTCTGTAACGGCAGTCGGGATAATGTTGAAGAATTTAGGAGCGCCACCTGATTTGGAAACGCTTACGAAGTAACCTGTGATAGTCATAGTCTCACCATTCTTCAACTGAGCCTTCTGATCAGCTGTCAACTGGTAGAAGCTACCCTGAGCAGTTGAAGCGCCGGGGATAATCAGGTTGTAATAGTTACCGGAGACAGAGACTTCACCTGTTACCTGACAGTATTCAGCACCGAAATTAGCTGTAGTCTGAATAGCGGCATCTACTCCGGCACCGTCATATACTTTGGGTGCGGGGTAAGTATACTTGCCGCTGCCAAGCTTACGAACATCTGCAGCATCTCCAAACTGAAGACCATTGTTATAGGCGCTAACCTTACCGGAGATCTCAACCTCATCACCAATAGCATAACTATTGTCGTAGTTAGCATTATAATAGAGGATAGAACCACCTGCATCGGTAACGATAAAGCCACGAGCACAGATAGCGGTTACATAACCCTTCACTTCGAGCTCATCACCCACCTTGGCATCCTTGAGCAAGTCTGTAGGCTCAAAAGTGTCGGGAGTGGAGCTGAACACCGGAGAGGATTCAGAGTTATTGTAATTAACCACAGCATAAGTTCCATTTACAGCATCCGGGAAAGCGTTTTTCAGCAATTTCGGGATATTAGCTGTAGCAGGAGCCAATGGAGAATAAGAGGTAGCGTAGTCCTCATCGCTTCCGTAAGCTGCCTGATAATCTTCGGTAGTCACGGTGTAAGTGCCTGCCGCATTCATACCCTTCATCTCCTCGGGGAGTTCCTTGGCAATCTTATAAGTGATATTGATTGCGGAACCCTCATTGAGAGTGAAGTAAGCGAAGTTTGGATCCTTAAGGAACGCCGGGATATAATCGGCAGGAAGAATCTCACTGTTGAAATATCCCAATTTACCTACAGAAGAGAGAGCTGAGCTTGCATTAGCCTCAGTAGCCAAAGCCTTGTTGGTTGAGTTCTTGGCAAGGTTCTCATAATCTGTAGCAGTGAAAGTATAGTCAATTGTCTTTACCTCTGAAAAGTTGGGACCAGCCTCGAAACCATCGAGCTTATCGTTCCAGCTGTTCTCGCTGCACGATGCCATCCCCAGAGCTACGACTCCGAAAAGAAGTGTATATTTCATATTTGCTTTCATAATGTGCAGTCTCTTAGAAGTTAACTTTTAATTTCAGTGAGAATGTGCGACCGAAAGAGTAAACGGCATAAGTAGCGTTAGACCAAGTACCGTTTACATTGTAAGGATTCTGCGCATCTTTCACATAGTAATAATCACACAAGTTGTAGACATTAGCGTAGAGAGTTGCGTTCATGCCAGCGAGCTTGAAGCTATAGCTGCAGAAGAGGTCGAGCTCATTACCCCATGGAATTTCCCATGGATCGGCAAGTGTAATCTCACCATTCTGAACCAAAGCGCTGGATGCTTCAAGATAATAGTCGGAGTAGTTGCGAGCGCTGAATGTCCAATCGGCACCGATACGGAATCCCTTGAAAGGTTTGAATGTGATGCCGAGGCCACCTGTGGTCTGTGCAGAACCTGAAACTTTTCTATTCTTCTGGTTCAACACACTCCATGCGTGATCGGGAGCGTTAGGACCTGAAGCGAGAGCACCGGTAGCGATATTTGAAAGTGGCTGACCCTGCTCATTATAGTAATAACCCTTAGGATTGTTGAGCCATTTCCAGTCACCTAAAGAGAGCATACCCTGAAGTTCTACCCATTGAGCCGGTTTGAAAGCAAAGTCAAGTTCAACACCCATGTGCTGAGCGTTAACATGCTCAAGGCTCATTGAATAATACTGACCATCGTTCTCACCACCCTTGATTTCAGCACGTTTCTGAGTATCACGGTCGCAACGGTCCATCCACTTGGTGTAATAACCGTTCACAGTCATGCTGAACATCGGAGAGTGGAAACCATAACCAATCTCGAATGATCCGATCTTCTCATTTCTTGGATCGGGGTTGATCGCGTTGCTTGTCTCAGGATTGAGGAACACACCACGTGACAGGAACGGAGCCTTGGAGATATAACCTCCATTCATGAAGACGTTGTTATGCTTGTCAATGTTCCAGTTTACACCACCCTTGGCTGTACCACCAAGGAATGCTTTCCAAGGAGTTGTTCCGTGCTCCTTGTCATAGTAGAACATATCCTTCTTGCGATAGCTTGTAACGTTGAGAGAACCTGCAACGAAAGTAGTGACAGCTCCGTCGAGCATCTTATACTCACCCTGACCATAGATACCCTCCTGATGAGTGAAACCGTCGTAGTTACGGTAAACCACATCACCTACTCCTAACTTTTCGTATACCCAGTCAGGATTTGCAGCAGCTGAATTAAACTGAGGCTTAACGCTCTTACGGTCTGCATCATCCATGAAGTAAGCACCTGAGTAGAGGTCGTTGATCACGTTTTTATGATGACCTACGTAGTAACGTACATCAATACCACCTGTCAACGTCAACTTGTTGGGAAGAATCTCATTCTTATAAGTAGAAACGAGGCCGTACCACTCGTGACTGTTCACGCTGCGAGACATAGCCATCAAAGAACCTGTAGTAGAAGCGGCATTAAGATCTTGGATAGCACCGTAATCGAAAGTTCCGTCGGGACGACGGAACTTAGTGGTGATATCACCATTTTCCGCTCCGCGCCAGTAACCGCGATACTCGCTTGTGCGACCCTGACCGCTGTAACCTCCACCCGAAGCAAGCGATACATAGATTGCAGAAGAGAGTGAACTCTTGTGGTCAATCTGCCAGATATGGTTCAAAGAGATAATCGGTTTGTGATACTGGTTGCGATATGCAGTGCGCTGCTGACCCTCGTTGTCGAAACCATACTGAGGGTTGTAGCTATACATGCTGCGACCGTTCATAAATTCCTTAGCCTTCTGCCAGTTCTCGATTGAGAGGGTGCCATAAACCACGTTACGCTGGTTATGCCACTGAGGTGAACCGAAAGCAGTCAAAGACAACTGATGATTGTCGCCGATCTTCTTTGAAATGTTAGCGAAGTAGTTCCAAGCCTCAAACTGAGTTCCCTGGATATATCCGTCGCCCCATTTGCGGCTTCCGAGGATGCTGATAGCCCAGCCATTCTTCATCAAACCGGTAGAGACGTTGAAACCTATGTCGTTAAGGTTATTGTTACCCATTCCGTACCATACGGAACCGCCACGTTTTGCATCGAGACCTTTGGTAGTAATGTTGATCGTACCACCGATTGAGGGTGAAGAGATGATAGCTGCACCGAGACCACGCTGTGTCTGCATGCTTGTGGTCACACCACCAAGACCGGCGAAGTTTGACCAGTAGATACCACCCCACTCCATATCGTTCATCGGTATACCGTTTACCAACACAGCCACGTTAGGAGCCTTGAAACCACGCATATTGATTTTGGCGTCTCCGTAGCCACCTCCCTCGGGTGTAGCCCACACACCAGGAGTCATCTTCAGAACCTCAGGAAACTCCTTGTTACCAAGTTTTGCCTCGATCTGTCCGGCAGTCAATTCCGACATTGCAATCGGAGTCTCACGAGTGCGAGCCTTTGATTGAGTCACGACTACGTCCTGAAGCATCTTGGTATCGCTCTTCATCACGATCTTACCAAGATTGCGAGCATAGGGAAGCTCTTGAGATGCATAACCCACATAATTGATCTTCACTCTCTTAGCATTGTCGGGAACATTAACGGAAAAGTAACCGTCAACATCGGTTGTAACACCGACTGATGTTCCTGGAACAGACACCATTGCGCCGATCAGGGGTTCACCCTGCTCATCCACAATCTGTCCACGACAATCCTTAGCCTGAGCACCAATTGTCAGCGCCCAAGACATCAGGGCTGTGAGGCCCAAAAGAATTAGTCTTTTCATACAGTAGATTTAGTTAGATATAAGTTATAGTGCAAAGTTAATAATTTTAAACTTTCTTAACAGCATATTGCCAAAAAAATTGAAGGTGAAATCATAATGAAATCACCCTCAACAAATAGTCTTTTTTTCAATCTTATTCTGCAGGTGCATCCTCCTCTTTCTCTGCGACTTCAGCCTCAGTGAATTTGGTGTAACCGTTCTTAATGAGGATATTGTACCATGTAAAGAGTTTCTTAATATCATTATCATAAACTCTATCGCGGTCATAGTCTTCCACAATTGCCTCAAACTCCTTATGCAAACCTTTGCTTTTTACGAGTTCCTTAACGTCAATCTCCTTACCGTCGTGCTTTGCATAAACCTTGTCGAGTATCTCACCAAGAGGTGTATCTCCGGACTCGGTATACATTGCGATATCGCCTAACGATACAACTTTATCGCGCGCAGACGCCGGGAAGCGACGACCGCTACCTAATTCCTCCACTATCAAAGTACCCTTACCTTGATTTATGATTTTGAATAAACCGGGTTTACCCGTGATTGATAGTATTTCTTTCAACATATACTTTAATATCTTTTTTATCTTTAAATAGTTTTATTTACCACATCAGTTATACCTGAATCTCATCAAGGAGCATGTCTAATTGCCCGAGCAAAGAGTTTGAGCCATAATTATTAATGACTCTTACTTTACGTGAATCCAAACCGGAAAATTCGAGTTGCTGAGCCTCCATCCTACGGATCAGATTCTCTTCAGTTATTCCGCCTCGGCTCATAGCCCGCGACAGGCGAATATCCTCAGGAGCCTCAACAAGCCATACCTGATCACACAGATCCTCCAAGCCGGATGAATGAAGGATTGCGGACTCAACAAATTTCAGTTTCATCTCAACCCCTCCCCATCTCTCAATATCCTCTCTCACCAAATGGTGCACCTGCGAGTTAAGCCACTTTAAATCTTCTTTAGAGGAGAAAACCCTCTTGGCAATCTCTCCGCGATTTAATTCCCTGCCGTCCAGGACACATTCCTCACCGAATCTTTCGAGAATACAGGAAATCAACTCATCATTTGTATCCATCAGTCGCTTTGCTTCGGAATCGCAATCATAGACTTCGAAGCCTTTGAGCCTGAGGATTCGTGAGACCACGCTCTTTCCGGCTCCTATACCTCCTGTGATTCCGATCAATGCCATCCGATTCCTTAATTATTCTGAACGGTGTATTCCACAGAATCCGCCAACACTTTCACGCCTTCGACATAATCTTCCACGGCTGAGAGTCTCAGCGGGAGATTATTTCCGACATAGCGCCCAACATCATTGTAATCCACAGACACCTCCAACGGAACAAGGTCACTGTTGTAAAGGCTCATAGGGATATAGTACACAACCCTAACATTGTTCGGAAAAAGGAGAAGGTTCTTCCCTTCGGGCACTTTCTCAACACTGATGGGCACCACACTCTCTTTCTTCACCAATGGTTCAACCGGTATGACTACATGAATTTTCTCAGGCTCGAATCTGACGTCAGGAATTTTCCGAAGCTCTACATCTACCTCAATTGTTTCCGAAAGGTTCCTTCTCACAATCGGTTTGGTATAGACACGCATGATAGTATCAGCCATCGGAGTGTGAGAATATACCAACACCGATTTTTGTGTTGGAACAGACAATCCGGCTATCATATATCCTGGAGAAGCAGTTATATCGGCATTAACCACAATTGGCACTCTCCTACCCTTTCCAGTAGTATAGAATGTATAGAGGGAGTCGAGAGAAGTAGATGTAATCTGGGCTGAATTACCGAACAACGATTTCAATGACTGACTGAAATCCTGGCGGGAAACAGCAAAGACACCATTGTTTGCAAAATCGCGGAAATTGAAATTCATATGAAGCTGATTCAACATCGCGATCCTGACAAGGTTAGTTCCCTTATCCTTCACCGTCACATGGACATTGGCAGGCAAATCATTGATAAACGTAACGGAATCCGGCACGTTATCGACTTTGATGGAGACATCGACCGAATGGGTCATATTGTCGTTAAGCGACAATATCAACCAGAATAGTGAAGACACAAGCACAAAGGAGATAAACAGCATGGCACGCTGAAAACCCTCTTTGGTTCTCACTCCGTGCCATTTTCTCCTTATGTAGGTAATTTGTTTCTTCACATTCTTCTCCTTCACAGAGTTAAAGCTTTATATCCAAACTTCTTTATGGAGTCTTACTTCTTCTCCTCCTCCATCAAAGGATATACAGCGGCTTTATCAACCTTGATCGTAACACCATTGGCAACCTCAATCAAGATTACAGTCTCCTGAATCTCTTTGACGCGACCATGAATACCGCCTGAAGTCACAACTTTGTCACCATTCTTCATGGCTTCACGTTGTTTTTTAATCTCTTTCTGCTTCTTCTGTTGCGGACGGATCATGAACAACCAGAAGATAAGGATCATAGCGGCAATCATCAGAAGACCGCTCCAGCTACCACCTTGACCTGCAGCTGCCTGCAATAAAATTGAATTCATATTCTATTAGTATTAATTATGATTCTTAAAATTTGTCGGATTAGAATTTCTTCATCAGCTTCTTCTCCTCCTGAAGCTGGCGAATGATCTTACCCAAGATTCCATTAACAAACCCTCCACTCTTTGAGGAGCTGTAGCACTTGGCAATCTCAATATATTCGTTCAGACTCGCGGTGAGAGGAATCTTCGGGAAGTTCATTATCTCTGCCAGAGCCGTCTCCATAACGACTACATCCATAAACGCGAGTCGTTCCGTTTCCCACTGCGTGGTGTCGAGAGTTTTGTCAATCAGTTCACGATACTCGTCGCGGTTACGCAACACTGCCCTGACCAAATCTCTGCCGAAGCAAGCATCCTCCTCATCCTTAAACTGATCAAAGATTGCATCATCACCACCATCCTGTTCGAATTTGCGGAGACTCTTCAACACGAAGGTACCTATTATATCCAAATCGTCGTTCCAGAATACTGACTTGTCTTCGAGTGCCTCCAGGAAGTATTCATTAGTATAAATTACTTTCTTAAGCATCTCTCTCCAGAACTCTGTATCCTCTTTCAGGCTGTGTTCAGGAGATGCCATATAATTGGCATAGATTTCTGAGTCGAGAATACATTTAAGGAGGTTCTCCATCATGTTGCCATCCTCATTCTCCCACGAAATCTTGTTCCTTTCGATATAATTCCGCAATGGTTCATTGTTACGTAGTTTCGTTACCAATGAATTTTCAACGAACTTCAAATTTGGATTAAGGTCTGCTGAAGATACAAGGTGACGGTATCGACGGTCATCGAGTCTGCGTTCCTCCATATCGGTAAGCTCAACCGGTAACCAGAGCAAGCGGAAATAAAGTTCTCTTGATTTGTCGAGACTCTCCTTCAGCATTCTCTCGGCTTCAGAGGTATCCTCCTGAGAACTCATGAAATCCTCCATTGTGGCATTCACAAGATCGCGAACCCTCTCCGCACCCTTGATAGTGTAACCGGGCTGATGGGAGAGCACACTGTTTAAATGCTGATCGGGATACAAGATAATGTTATAGATATCGCTCCAGAGCGACATATCCGGCTGCACCTTGGCATCCTTCATATCCTTGAGATAGTTCTTATAGATACCGGATTCCTTAACCTTCTCCGTAAGGGAATCCACCAATCCGCAATAGGGGAAATTTTCCATGCGGTATTTAGCAAGAAGGGAACGGATAGCATCCTCATGCTTCAGACGTTCGATAAATCTTGTCTGTGCCAATGGACGCTCTCCTCCTCTCTTCACTATAGATTCAGAAATATAAATCATCAGAACCAACATGTCGAGATATGCCGCATAGGCAAATCTCTTCTCTTTGGTCGGAGACTCGGGAGAAGCCGCTAACGAAAAATGTTTCTCCATCAGCAAAAAGGAATAAAGTATCTGTATAACCTTTATCCTTATCAATATACGATTTATCATAACTCTTTATGACTTAGATTTTTCTATCTGATGCTCATATCTGTTACACTTCGTGCGCAACATGAGCAGATGTTTTACCACACAAATTTAATATTTCCAAAGCATTTCTGCAAAAACTGGTGGGAGTTAAACTCCTCTTTGGCGTAAAGCTTCGTAGATCATCACACCGGCAGCGACCGACACGTTCAGCGATTCGATCTCTCCGACAATCGGTATAGCCGCAAGTTCATCGCACTGACGTAACACGGCATCGGAGATTCCGACATCCTCGCTACCCATCACTATCGCCACGGGATCGCGATAATTAGCCTTGGTATAATTCTCAGCGCCCTTTTCGGAGGCAGCCACTATATGATAACCATTATCTTTCAGATACTTCACGGCAGTCTGGATATCCCGTTCTCTGCACACCGGCACGTGGAACAACCCTCCGGCAGAGGTCTTGACAGCATCCGGCGTTACGCTGACACTGTTTCGCTCCGGAATCACTATGGCATCAACCCCTGCACAGGCACATGTTCGACCTATCGCCCCAAAATTACGCGTATCTGTCAGCCCATCGAGAACAACAACAAGCGGATTACGACCCTCCTCGTAGAAGACCGGCACAAGATACTCTAACTTACTATATTCCACCGGAGAGAGCAACGCGATTGCCCCCTGATGGTTTTTCATAGTGATGCGGTTCAGTTTCTCCTGTGGTACACGCTGCGCAACAATATCATATTGCTTGATCTTCTCAAACAGTTCACGGCTCAGATCACCCGTCAGGTCACGACGCACCAATACCTTATCGATGCTTCTTCCTGCCTCGATCGCCTCAATAACTGCCCTAATTCCGAATATATAATCAGTCTTATTCATTTCTATCTTCTTTTGTCAAAACCGGTTACACTCCTTTCAGCAATTGGCGGGCATTCTCCAGAGCTGCCTCGCCTACATCCTTGCCGGAGATCATTCCGGCAATCTCCCTAACACGCTCCTCAGCACCCAACTCTCTGACATGGGTCTGGGTCCGTTCGGCATCATCTGTCTTGTAAACCTTAAAGTGCCTTATACCCTTTGCGGCAACCTGCGGGAGGTGTGTAATCGCCATCACCTGCATATAGCCAGACATTCCCAACATCATATCCCCCATCTTGTCAGCAATCTCTCCGGAAACGCCTGTGTCAACTTCATCAAATATGATTGTGGGCATGTTCATCTTAGATGACAACACACTTTTGATAGCAAGCATCAATCTGGACAACTCACCACCTGATGCAATTTTCTCAATCGGACCGGCCTCCCTGTTCTTATTGAATCCTGCAAGGAAGGTGATAATATCCTCTCCGGTTGAAGTAAATTTTCCCTGTTCTATACCCACTGAGAACTTAAGGTTAGGCAAACCCATCGGCATAGCGGCACGCTCCACGAGCTCTACAAACTTCTCAGACCCTGCTGCCCTACTCAGGCTCAAAAGATCTCCTAATCGCTTAAGCTCCTTGTTAGCCTCCCGCGATTCCATTTCGAGTTTACCCAAAGAACCATCGCCGCCATCGAGAAGATTAAGTTCTTCGCTCAGCTCCTCCTGTATTTTGACAAGCTGATCCGCATCCTCAACCCGGAACTGGCGCATAGCATCGTAATAGAGATTCATTCGTTCAGAGAGTTTCTCTATCAAGCCCGAATCTATCTCCATACTCTCCAAGGCATCTTCCGAAGTGGATATAATGTCACGCAGTTCGATTGAAAGAGCCGACAGTCTTTCGGACAGATTAGGATCGAGTTTCTCAAGTCCTGCCCTCTCAGCAATTGCCGAAGCTCTATAAAGTTGGTCAATCGCTCCTGATTCCTCACCTTCCAAACAACTCAGGAATTCACTCAAGCTGCTACGCAGTTCATCAGCACTTGTTCCCAATTCATACTTTCGCTCGATCTCCTCTAATTCACCCTTTTTGGGTGAGAGCACCTGCAGAATGTTGAACTGATACTCCACAACCGACCGGCGCGCTTTGATATTTTCGAAATCCCGTTTTACTGACTTAATTTTATTACGTAGCTTCAGTGCTTTGGTAAAGGCAGCATGATATTCATCCTTTAAGGCTCCGTTATCCGAGAAGACATCTATGATATCAAGTTGACGTTCTCTCTCTGCCAACATCCTGTTTTCATGCTGCGAATGAATATCGATCAATCGATCAGTCAGCGTTCCTAATTGCGTTAGATTTACGGGGGTATCATTAATAAAAGCTCGAGATCTTCCGGATGCGGAGATCTCACGGCGTACGATAATCTCACCGTCACACCAATCGAGATCCTCCGATTCAAGAAAGGCTTTCACTCCCTCATCGTAACTTATGAATTTAGCCTCGACAATTGATTTCGCATCCTTATCGGCTACCACCTTTGTGTCGGCACGTCCACCTTTCAGGAGGCTCAAAGCTCCAAGCATGATAGACTTGCCGGCACCTGTCTCGCCGGTTATAATCGTGAAACCATCTCCGAATTCCAATTCGAGGTGATTGATCAAGGCATAATTATCTATGATAAGTTTCCTGAGCATTTTATCTCTCCTCTCCTTTCTTTATCTTATCCAACCGATCCGATTCCGTCGGATAGATCGGCTGCAGGATAGCATAGGCATCCTCTCGTTCAGTTGATGGCGCTTTTGAATAGACATTCACCAGCTCATCAAGTTTTGAATCCCTGAATATTGAAAGGCCAACAGACATCGGTGAGTTATCGGCAACCTTCTTCAATTCCTTCAGAGACTCCGTAATGACAGCCCTCCCTTTATCGGGGCTTGTTGACATCTGATCAAGCCCCTGTCGGTGATACTGATAAAGAAGGTCCCTGATAGCAGATGTATTCGACTCTGTATAACTTCCGAGCACAGCCGCCCTGTTCTTTGTGTCTTCAAAGGTGCGCCATCCGACTTCCCCTATGGATTGAGCCTGTTGGACTATACTCTGTGCCTTGTCATAAAACTGCTGACCACCTTTCGGAGAGAAACTGTCGAAATCAATGGCAAGGAAGAGATAAGCATAGTAATCCATAAGGGCAAGAAGATTGCTCTCAACCGAATTTTCATTGAAAATCATCGGATCACCCTCACGGTATTCAAACTCGATCTTGGTATCCCTGAAATTGAACAGTGTAGTAGTGTAGGTACTGTTATAAACCGGACGGGAGAGCTGCACCTGCAGTTCACCTTTGATACGGTCGTTGACATACTCCTTGACAGTCAGAAATAATCTGCATTCCAATTTCTCAATCGGACTGAAATTGAAGTTGCTGAACTTCGTTTCATTCATGTATGTCGACATCCCCTCCTGAAGAGTCTCAAACACACTTTTGTTTGTCCCCTCCACCTGCTGACTGTTTACCTCTACCTGGCATTTCAACTCCTGAGCTTTCGCATGGGAAGCAAACGCCAACATTAAGATAAGCAACAGATATTTCCAAACCTTCCTTCTCATCCTGTATCCTTATGAAAGTTTTGCTACCACGGCATCCATGATGTCCTTGGCAACCATATTTTTTGACTTAAGAGCGTATTCCCTTTTATCACCCTCCTTGTCATAGATTGTGACTTTATTTGTATCCGTTCCGAATCCCGCACCTTTATCCTCCAATGAATTGAGCACAATCAAGTCAAGATTCTTATTTTTTATCTTACGCAAAGCATTCTCCGGACCGTGATCCGTTTCAAGCGCAAAGCCCACAAGGAACTGACCCGTTTTTTTCACTGAGCCGATCGTTGCGGCGATATCCGGATTCTTTACCAGACGCAACTTCATGACGTCAGTTTTTTCTCGCTTTATTTTACTATTCTCAAACGTTTCCGGGCGATAATCCGCAACAGCAGCCGCAAATATCATGATATCTGCCGTGGTGCCCTCCCGCTCAACAGCTTCAAGCATTTCTCGAGCACTCTCCACATCCACTCGTAAAACATCGCGAGGTGTTAGAGACTTATCAATAGGACCGGCTACTACTACAACCTCCGCGCCACGACGGGCACACTCCTCAGCAAGTGCCATCCCCATTTTTCCTGATGAATAATTACCGATGAATCTCACCGGGTCCAGTTTCTCGTATGTTGGACCGGCTGTGATGACCACCTTCTTCCCCTCGAGATCACTCGCTGTTTCCTCTCTACGGAAGTAGTCCTCTATACGTTTAAAAATATTCTCCGGCTCCTCCATTCTACCCTTTCCTATCAGGTGACTGGCGAGTTCACCTGCGGCCGGTTCGATAATCTCGACACCATCCTCTGCAAGAAGCTTAAGATTTCGCGTAGTCGAAGGATGCGCCATCATATCCAAGTCCATCGCCGGGGCAATCATCACATGCTCCTTGGCGGACAGATAAGTAGTCACGAGCATATTGTCGGCTATACCGTTCGCCATCTTACCGATTGTGGAGGCAGTTGCTGGTGCTATCACCATCAGATCAGCCCAGATACCGAGGTCTACATGGCTATGCCACTCACCTGTATTGGCGGTAAAGAATTCACTCACTACAGGCTTACCACTCAAAGCTGAGAGCGTAACCGGAGTTATAAACTCCTTGGCAGCAGGTGTCATTACAACCTGCACCTCCGCACCTGCCTTAATCAGGAGGCGTAACAGAGTCGCACTCTTATATGCGGCAATACCTCCGGTAATCCCTAATACGATATGCTTTCCCTTCAACATAAATCTTCAGTCTCTATATTTTCAATAGATCATTTGCTCAAGAATTTTATCCTGAACCGAATCTTACTTCCTGCTTTCGGCATAAAGGACGGTTATGACATCTTTGGTATTCTTTGAGAAATCACCCTGCATCATCCATGAGTAGAAAGAGGGTTCTCTCTTGAATACCTCAACAACCGGCTTCCCCTTGTGCTTACCGAAGTTAAATACCGGAACATCATTCTCATTGCGCACTATTCGTGCTGCAAGATCCACAGCTTTTCCTGCACGGGAGAACTCGGCTAATTTTTCAACGTCATTTTCCAATTCGCTGTACCTGTCGAGCTGACTTTTCAGCACCTCGTAGGTAGCCTGCGTATCCGCTAATGCTGAATGCGCATCTTCAAGATTCTTACCGCAATAGAATTTATAGGCAGCAACAAGGGTACGTTTCTCCATCTTGTGGAAGATGTTCTGAACATCAATAAAATGACGGTTAGCCACGTCAAAGTTGAGACCTACTCTTCCGAACTCCTCAATCAGCAATGGAACGTCGAACTTATTACTGTTGAAACCGGCGATATCGCAACCATCGAAAATCTGCAGCAGAGCCTTCGAAATCTGACGGAATGTGGGCTCATCCTTCACATCCTCATCATAGATATGATGCACAGCGGAGGCACCGGCGGGTATAGGCATCTCCGGATTCAGTCTGCGAGTTTTGGATTCCTCGTGACCATCGGGATATACCTTGATATAACTGAATTCAACTATACGGTCCTGAGTGATATTGGTACCGGTAGTTTCAAGATCAAAAAATATAATCGGTCTTTTAAGATTTAGTTGCATGGATTTGTTTATTTTAGGTTTTAGGCGTTAGGTTTTAGGTGTTAGATTGTCAGTGATAGGTCTTACAGGAATTCACAATGCTCAATTCACAATGCTCAATTCACAATGCTCAATTCACAATGCTCAATTCACAATGCT
>CAZEJY010000056.1:15173-17108 GCA_964512705.1 uncultured Sangeribacter sp.
TGCTCAATGCTCAATTCACAAGACTCAAGGCTCAGTTCACATTTCCTAAAGCCTAAAGCCTAAAACCTAACACCTCCTATATCAGAGCACCTGCATAGGCATCTGAATAATCACTACATTCTCGCCTTCCTGCTGCTGGAGCGGGGTATACAATCCCGGACGCGCAGGGTCTGAAAGTTTGAGAACCACTGACTCATCCTGAAGATTATTGAGTATCTCAATCATGAACTGACCGTTGAAACCGATTGTCATAGTGTTACCATCATAGCTGCAATTTACTTTCTCCTCGGCTGATGTGCTGTAATCGAGATCCTGCGCGCGAATTATGATTACATTCGGCTGAAGATCAAGAACTACAAGACTGCTGCTTTTAGCTGCGAACAGAGAGACACGACGCAATGCCGTGAGAAGCGATACGCGGTCTACTGTCAGCTCAAACGGGTTCTCCTCCGGAATCACCCTGTTGTAGTTAGGATAATTACCATTGATGAAGAGGCTTGAAAGAAGGTAATCTCCGAATTCGAAGGTTGCACCTTTGCTATCGAAATCGATCTTGATATCACCCTCCTCCTTATTGATGATACCGCTGAGGATGCTTGCGGGTTTTGCCGGAAGGATAAAGCTTGATTCCAAACCGGGAGCTGCCTCGGAGTTAATATAACGAACGAGCTTGTGGGTGTCGGAACTTACGAAAGTGACATCCTCCTGATGGATATCCCAGTATATACCGGTCATAATTGGGCGAACGGCCTTGGTGCTCACCGCGAAGAGTGTGTGATCAATACCCTTCTTAACCATAGCGGCAGGGAGCATCATGGTTTTCACATCTGCTTCTTGAGAGCGACGTCCGGGGTAATCAGAGGCATCCACGCCCATGAAATTGAAACGTCCGTTGAGGAACATTACATCTATCTCCTTAGTCGCGTCATTAATCAGGAAAGTAATCGGTTGATTGGAAATCTCTTTGGTTATTTCAAGAAGACGTTTTGCTGAAACGGCAATCGCGCCTTCCCCTTCTACTTCAGAGATGGTCATATAAGCAGTCAACACATTTTCCTGATCGGAACCTGTGATGCTTAAACGGTCACCCTCAACACGCAAAAGAAAATTATCAAGAATAGACAATGCATTCTTTGAATTAATCACTTTGCTCACGGCAGCTAACTGCTGCTGGAATGTCTTTCCCTCTACATTGAATTTCATATAATATGGTATTAATTATTCAAATATCAGTGCTGCGGAGGTTATCGTTGCCCGCCACTCCGCTAACTTGCAAATATAATGAAATTATTCAAATCCTCAAATCCCCTTGGCGCCAATCTAAAACTTTTTCAGCTAAAAAAACATAAAAATGCCTTTCCGGCATGGAAAGGCATTTTTATTCTCTTTATTGTCAGTCGAGACTGCTGATTACTCAGCCTCCTCTTCTGCTACTACTTCAAATTCGATATCCTTGCTAACCTCTTTGTGAAGTTTAACAGTTGCGGTGTAAACACCCACTGCTTTAGCAGGATCCTTAACGAAGATAAGCTTGCTGTCTACGTTATGACCCGCAGCAGCCAAAGCCTCTGCGATCTGAACAGCACCAACAGAACCGAAAACAGTTCCTGCTGCGCTTACCTTTGCGGGGATAACAACTTTTACGCCCTCCAAAGCAGCAGCTGCTGCCTCAGCCTCGGCGAGGATTTTAGCAATTTTGTGAGCACGCTGTTTCTGAGTTTCCTTGAGCTGCTTGAGAGCTGCCTCAGATGCGATAACTGCAAGACCTTGGGGGATGAGATAGTTGCGACCATATCCGCTTTTCACCTCAATCACATCATCCTTATAACCCAAGCTGGCTACATTTTCTTTAAGAATAAGTTTCATAAGTTGTGCTTTTATCAGGTTAAAAAATGATTATTTCATCAAGTCAGTTACGTAAGGAAGCAATGCCAA
>CAZEJY010000057.1:0-4658 GCA_964512705.1 uncultured Sangeribacter sp.
CCAAGGACTCCCTGATTATGAGTCAGGTGCTCTGACCAACTGAGCTATAGGACCAATGCGAATGCAAAATTAATACTATTATCGCGAATTTGCAAATTTTTTTATCCTCAGAATAGATTTAAATCTTATTTAAACTCAATTTGAACTTTATTTGAACTCAATTTAAACTTCATTTGACCCGATTCAACCTTTGGGATCTCTGTTTTTCAGCTCGGTTGGCAGTGTTCTTCAAATTTATTGGCTAATTTTGTACTTGCTTGAAGAATCAAAACAGGTTCTCTAATTTTGAGGGGAATAATGGATGATGGTATAGGGGATGTAAAGTTAAGTTGATAATGAAAGTGAAGAAAATTTTTCCGGAGAGGTCTGTTCTTGCACCGCTTTTTGCCGTTGCGATTAATCTGATTTTGGTTTACGTTGTGTATTCCTTGGCAAGAGTTGAGTATTTGTTCGAGAATTGGAGTTATTTTCTTCCAGCGGTAGAGGATGGACGAATCTGGAAACTTTTGGCATCGGGGTTGGTTTTCGATACACCCGGGATTTTTTATACTAATTCTTTGTACATTCTGCTGATGCTCATTCCGATTCATTGGAAAGAACGCGAGGGTTGGTACAGAATATGTAAATGGGTATTTATCATCATAAATTCCCTAATGCTGATAATAAACGTAGGTGATTCAGTTTATTTCAGTTATACGTTGCGTCGCACAACCTGGAGCATTTTCGGTGAGTTTGGTAATGAAGCTAATTTCGGGAAGATCATTTGGGTAGAGATATTACACCATTGGTATTTAGTGCTATTTGTAGCGATACTTATCTTGGGGATGTGGAAACTGTATGTTACACCCAAAATTGAGATAGGCAAACAGCCTTTGTGGCGTTATTATTTAGTTAGCGTGCTTTCTCTTGTGGCCGCTGCAATCACAACAATCGCCGGGATTCGTGGAGGTTGGCTTAATCATTGGTACAATTATATTTTAGCCTTTGTATTGGTATATATTGGTTATAGAATATGGAAAGGGGCTAATGGGAACCAGTTCAGAAAAGCAGTAGCAATCTCTTTAGAGTGCATTGTGCTAATTCTTTTAGTCACAGCACCGATTGGGGGTTGGAGACACAGAGATATTCGTCCTATTGCAATCTCGTATGCTAACGCGTATGCGGAACGTCCGATTGAGACCGCATTGATATTGAATACACCTTTCACGATGATCAGGTCCATAGGTAATGTGCCTTTTGAAGATCCACATTATTATGACAATAAACAGGAACTTGACGGCATATTCACGCCGGTTCACAAACCGTCGAATCGCGTAAAGAATGGCAAAAATCTATGTGTAATTATTATTGAGAGTTTCGGAAAGGAGTACATCGGTGGAATGAATGCCGATATTTTAGGTAAGGATTATAAAGGATACACCCCATTTACGGATTCTCTGATTAATCATAGTGCATGGTGGAGGCATAGCTTTGATAACGGACAGAAAAGTATTGATGCAATGCCAAGTATATTAGCATCAATCCCTATGTTTGTACGTCCATTTATTGTTACACCTCAGTCTGTCAATAAGCTCAAAGGGCTCCCGGCATTATTGGGGGAGATAGGTTATAGCAGTGCATTCTTCCATGGAGCACGCACCGGAAGCATGGGCTTTGATGGCTTTGCAAAATCAATTGGTTTCCAGAATTATTACGGTCGAGAGGATTTTAATAAAGATAACCGATTCGGAGGAGATAAGGACTTCGATGGATATTGGGCAATCTGGGATGAACCATTTATGAAATGGTATGCGTTGAAAATGACCGAGATGCGCCAGCCATTTATGACAGCAATCTTTACAGCCTCCAATCATCATCCGTTTCAGATTCCCAAAGAGTATGAGGGAAAGTTCCCGAAAGGAACGATGCCGATTCACCAAACGGCTGGATATACGGATAACGCATTAAGGGAATTTTTCGCGGTGGCGAAGCGTCAGCCATGGTATGACAATACGATTTTTGTAATCACAAATGACCACACAAATATGCGTGATCATGATGAATACAGGAGTGATATCGGAAGTTTTTACGGACCGGTTATTATCTTTGATCCCTCCGGCGAGATTCCAACAGGAGAACGAGGTGGCATTATTCAGCAGATTGACATTATGCCAACAATGCTGGAATATCTTGGTTATGACAAGCCCTATGTAGCTTATGGTATAGACGTATTTGGAGCAGCAGAAGATCAGGGCTGGGCTGTAAGTTTCATCAATAATGTCTATCAATATGTTAAGAATGGATATGTACTACAATATGACGGCACGAAAACTATTGGCGTTTACTCTATAGATGACCATAAGATGGAGCAAAATCTTGTAGGTACAACTGCGGTGGAGAAAGAGATGGAGAGGGAACTTAAAGCTATAGTTCAATCTTATATGGATAGGATGTTGGGTGATAAGCTTACTATGTAGTCTACACTTTGGACTGTATGGGAGGGTGAGAAAATTTAGTTGAGTAGTAGAATAATTTGGAATTTTAGAGTTATATTGATAAATTTGCAGTTAGGCAATGCCAAAATAGCCCGAAAAGTGTTATAGTAAATGTATGTTAGGCGAATAACGCCTTCAACATATGGAAATAATACTAAAATTCAGGTAAAAACAAGGCTTTAAAAAGAGAAGATCGTTATGAAGAAAGTAGGGAAAATGCTGGCAGAGAAATTACTGCAAGTTGGTGCAGTGAAATTGCAACCAGAGAATCCATTTGTGTGGGGCTCCGGGTGGAATTCCCCGATATATAATGAAAATCCAAGAATACTCTCCTTCCCCGATCTGAGAAACCAGATAAAGATAGAGATGGCGAAGGTAGTTATTGAAAACTTTCCTGAAGCGGATGTAATTGCAAGTGTCTCCACAAATGCCATTCCGATTGGAGCCATTGTTGCAGATGCATTGGGATTGCCATTTCTGTTTGTAAGAAGCAAACCGAAAGATCACGGTTTGGAAAACCTGATAGAGGGAAACCTGAAACCGGGCCAGAAAGTAGTGCTTGTTGATGATTTGGTCTCAACCGGTGCCAGCTCAGTCAAAGCCACAGAGGAGCTTCGTCTTGCCGGTGGTGATGTATTGGGATTGACTGCAATATTTAATTATGAATTTGCAATAGCACAGAAGAGATTACGTGAGAATAATATTTCATTGATTCCATTGGTAGATTATTCCACCATGCTCGATGTGGCGTTGGAAACTGATTATATAACTAAGAAAGATGTAGAGATGCTTCGCGAATGGCGAGAGGATCCGGCAAACTGGACTCCCGGAAATTAACTGAGTAATTCGATCGCTTTGTAGAGAAGTAAAATATATCAAATCAAGGTAATGGAAACATTTAAAAGTGAAGAGGTAACATTGGGAGTTCCGGCAGAGGTCGCATTTGCAAAGTTCGACAATCTGCAGGGACTTGGTGAAATGATAAAGGGTGCTCCCGAAGGTCAGATTCCTGCAGATAAGAAAGAGATGCTGGATAAGATAAAGGTAACTGAGGATACAATCACCATGCCCGGTGGTCCGGTAGGGGAAGTGAAATTGCGCAAGGTACGCAGCGAGGCTCCTGTATTGATTGAATTGGTAGGAGAAGGGACTCCGGTTCCAATGTCATTAAAAATGCATTTGACTCCTATGCCCGGTGAGACATGTGTGGCATCTATCGAAATCGGTATAGAGGTACCGAAAATGTTGGCGCCGATGATAAAAGGTCCATTGCGTAAGATGACCGATGATTTTGCAAAAATGCTTCGACAAGTTCCATTCAATTAGTTGAAAGCTGTAAAAAAAATAACACGGATAATAATGGTGGTGACATTTACTATTATGTCATCGCCTTTGTTGTGTGGATGCCATTCAATAGATGATGATAGAATCCCGAGTTTGCCGGTTAATATAAATCTTTCAGACGCCGGGATGTGGAATCAGTATGGTGTTGCAGGTTACGGTTTGTTTAGGTACTTTATTCCCTCGGAGCATCAGCCGGCAGGCTTCCCATTTACTACGCAAACCTATACCGGTTTTGGAGGTGTGCTTCTTATCGGAGGGATGGATCCCTTTACAGTTGATACTAATGTAGTGCTGGCTTACGATCTCTCCTGTCCGTATGAATGTAAGCAGAATATCAGGGTAAAAATTGATCCTTCAACATTTGAAGCGATATGTCCGGAGTGCGGCTCGCATTATGATGTGACGATGCGCGGAGGTGCAGCCATTTCCGGCCCGGCAGCCACAGGGAAGCATAAATATGGATTACGCCGCTATCAATGTAATCCCACTCAGTACGGAGGGTATTTGATTACGAATTAGATGGGAACAATAGAGAGCTTGATATACATGATATGGCGTGGTATCGCAATTGGTATCATAATCTCAGCACCGATGGGGCCGGTTGGTATTTTATGTGTGCAACGCACCCTCGAGAAAGGACGTAAAGCCGGGTTCTATACAGGTGTAGGCGCCGCACTATCAGATCTCTTTTATTGTTTGCTTACGGGTTTCGGACTATCATTTATTGAGGAATTTTTAACCCGAAATAGTAATATTATCCAGTTAGTCGGGAGTGTTGTGCTTATTGGTTTCGGGGTATATCTTTTCAAATCCAATCCCTCGAAGAAATTAAAGAAACCT
>CAZEJY010000057.1:4758-17038 GCA_964512705.1 uncultured Sangeribacter sp.
AACAAGATTATTGGAAGCGTCATTTTCCTATTCGCGATAGTCGGTATAATTACCGGAGTGACAGGCATAGCCAACGCCAAGGTCATCAAGTCGATGAAAAATGTCAAGATAGACAGTGGATGCGAGAGAGTATTGATAGATCCTATTGCACCGGATCAAAATCAGAATATGGATATCAGATTTCGTGTAGCCAATTTGCACAATGAAATAGGGAAGAAATATTCTTATAAAGATGAAGATGGGAAATCTTCAAAAGTAATCCATCCGGGGTGGAAGCTAATTATAGAAGGTGAGGCGCAAAACTGGACTATAAACATAAAAACAAAGGATGAGAAAATTAACTCGGACGTTTCTTCCCCGGAATTAATTTTTACATTGTTAAAAGATAAAGAGAAGATAGCCGATCGCCACTATGCGACCGGTTTTAATATTTTCAATAGCCGGAATGCTTATGCAGTAGGAATAAAAAATGGTAAATTTAAATTTAGAGGGGGTAACCGGCAATATAATGAGATATTCGAATTCGATTTAGGTTCTGCTAAAGTTAAAGATATATCTTTCGGTGTCGAAGAGGGGGGAGAAATAGAAGTGTCGGATATTATTATAGCGACTTCTGACAAATACTCCCATACCGATAGGGTAGAGGGTGGTGTTCTGGAGAAGATAAGAAAAATAGCACGTGGAAGTACCGATGATTTAATAGGAGTGTGGGGCCTTTGGAGTTATTCGATGGATGATTCATACGTCAAACCGGGAGGTGAATACATGATTGGGATATTACCGGAGGAGATAGAAGATGAATCTGCTGAAGCATCTGGAAAGAGTTCATATAGAATAATCTATCTCGGAGGAGCTAAAGTGGGGAAGGACTGTTGGAAAGAGGGGATGGTCAGAGGACGACTAACTCCCTCGCTATTTGAGGGAATTTA
Organism: uncultured Sangeribacter sp.; assembly: GCA_964512705.1. Taxonomy (GTDB): domain Bacteria; phylum Bacteroidota; class Bacteroidia; order Bacteroidales; family Muribaculaceae; genus Lepagella. Next base: position 5,688 of record CAZEJY010000057.1, read on the forward strand.
TAATGTAGAATGGTTAGACTCAAAAGGAGATAAAATAAAGAAAGAGATAAAGGCAACCATTAGCGATTCCGAACTTAAAATTCAGATTCCGGAGTATTCCTCTAATGTTACTTTTCGCAAAATTTAGGCTCCCACCGTAGTAGAAGCCTAAATCATAATCTATTTGATATTGTTTTAGTTCCTTAAGCCTGTAAGAATATACAGTCCCTCGGGACTGAGAATCTCTGAAAGTTCACCTGACGAAAGCTCTACCTGAATAGCGCCTTCTGAATACGGGGCAATCTCATATTGATCATAGTTGAACATTAACCCCTTTGAAGTGATTGCAAACTCATCACTGAGAGAGATTTCATTGATTGGAGTCAGAAAATTGTGAGAAGACTCCTTTAATTTTGCTCTGACCATTTCGGTCAACGGCTTTCTATAATTAGGTTTAAACAGATCGTTAAGAGTAAGAATCTTTCCATCAGACATGCTGAAGTTTATGAAGATTGTTGACTGATTACCGTGTGCAGCCCCGCATGCATAAGAATAAATTAGATTTTCCCAAACCACAACTCTGGGATTTACCAAAGTAGTTGTCAGTGTTGACACCACTTCCCCACAAGCTTCAGTGTCGCTTGCGAGCAGGTCCGTAGGCTCGATGTGGGTAGGCATGTCAGGAATTGGTTTATTATCCTCATTGAGAGATAAATTTGATATTTTAATCAAAGTATCACGCAGGTGCTTGATATCAGTGTCCCCAATATCTTGAGGAAGGACACCCTGACCAATGAATCTTATGTATTTACCGCCCGGTTCCGGAATACTATCCTGAGATGAATACTCCCCAATCTGGTCATAGGAATATGATTCGAATACAATATTACGTGTTTGAGTTTCATCCGGTTTAGTTTCGGATTTCTTTTCAGAGCAACTACATGCAAATATTGAGAGAGTTGCCACTGTTAAATACAAGATTTTTTTCATAGTAACTACTATTGTATCTGTCATTTTATAACGTTCGTTTATTACCATCCACCGGTAGCGCCGCCACCACCGGTAGCGCCACCGCCGAATCCTCCACCAATTCCGCCGCCGAAGCCACCATTGCCGCCTCCACCGATTGGAAGTATTACTGGAGGAACCTCCTTCTTTGGAATAACAACGGGGACGCGTTTTTGATGATGACAATATTCACATTCATAAATTTTTTCCATCAATCCCTCCCTGCGTGTGGTAGTAGGACGGATAGTATTCTCTGCCACAAGATGCATGGCAACTGTGCCGCAATTGGGACATTCAGTATACTTCAGCTGCTTGGTTTTGAATGGATAACGTTCAATAGTACCACACTCAGGACACTCCCAGACGTCATAGTCAATTGTGTTTAGCATCTCTTCGAAATCCTCGGAAGAAGACAGAAGTTCATTATCCTTATCCTCCGGCAAGCGATGCATTTTATGCCCGCAGGTAGAGCACTTTCGAGGTGAATTACGATTATAACGATATAGGAGATAAGCAAACAGGTATGTTAAGAAACCAATTCCAACGCTTCCTATACCAAGCCAAAAGAAGGTATGCAGGCTATTTCTCCAAGAAATAGCCTTGTGATATTTATCAAATTTTCGGTATTTCAGGACTTTAGAAAAGAGGATAAGTAGAGAGATCAAGAAGCAGCCTCCAATAATGAAATAGATGAAATCAAGGAATATTGATTTATCGATAGTTGACATGTTGTTTTCGAAAGCATCCTTTTGATTCGATCTCAGTTCATCGGCTACAGCGGGATCTGACATTGCAGCGGAGATGGTAGAGACAGCATCCAACACGGCGGAATCAATATCTCCGTTCTTCATGTGAGGCGCTATGTGATGCGTAATTATTTTCTTACATGCAATATCTGTCAGCACTCCTTCTGAACCATATCCCGTTTGGACACGAGCCAGTCTTTGTTCGGGAGCAATAACAAGAAGAACACCATTATCCTTATCGCTTTTGCCTATGCCCCAGGATGTAAAGAGTTCTTCGCTCCACTCCTCAATCGGAGTATCTCCAATGTCCGGAGGAAGTGCTACGGCAACCTCTGCGGTTGTAGTCTGTCGAAGTTGCCAGAGCATTTCGTTAACCCTCTTCTTAGCTTCCGGACTCATGAGATTTCCCGGATCAGATACATATTCATATCTGTTGGTGACGTTTACGTTAGGCATCTCATCCGGAGTGAACTCAGCAAACAGCGGAAGAGTGAAAAGGAGAAGAAGAAAGAGGAATATATTAGTTTTAATCTTCATACAGATATATTTAAAGTTAAACAGCAGGCAGGCTGTGTCCATTGAGTTTTCGGAAGAGATCGAGAGCATATACGTCTGTCATGCCCGAAATATGGTCTAATACACTTTGAACACGTTGGTAAGGCGTTCCACTGGATGTATCATATTGCCGTGGAATAATATTGAGCAGAAGACGTGAATAATTCTTTTCGGGATGCATCACGGCATCCATCAGGGTATCAAGCAGGTAGGTGAGAATGCGGTTGCCTGCCAATTCAATATCCACTACCTCACGGGCACAGTAAATTTTATCCCAGGCAGTCTCAGAACAACTCTTGTATCCCTCTTTTAGAAGTGGGTCGAGATGATGAATCAACGAACCTTCAAATGTGCCTTCGAGAATTTTCTCCTCATTGCGGACAAAAGTATCAGCGCAATTCACTACCAGAGTGCCAATTGCGTTTGATCTGAGATAGGCAATCTTTTCATTAGGGTCATCCAAATGGGAAAGAGCACGTTTCATACGTTGCTGGTCCGTTTCATCAAAGAAATTTAGAAATAGTTCAGCAACCTCGTCCATGGGCAGGATTTTGAGTTTATGAGCATCTTCCAGATCCATGATCTGATAGCAAATATCATCGGCTGCCTCTGTTATGTACACTAAAGGATGGCGCAGATATCTGTTTTTGCCAATCTCCGGAATCTCCAGTTGATTTGCTACACGCTTATAAATTTCAAGTTCCGAATTAAAAAAACCGAACTTACCCTTTTCACCGGCATCCATAGATGAATAAGGATATTTAACGATTGATGCCAGAGAAGAATAAGTCATAGCCATCCCACCGGCTCTGCGACCTTTGAATTGGTGAGTCAGGAGCCTAAAGGAGTTGGCATTGCCCTCGAAATGAATAAAGTCATTCCATTCGGTGTCAGTAAAAAGATGTTTCAGTTTCTGACCCTCCCCCTCACTGAAATAGGTTGAAATGGTCTTCTCTCCGGAATGTCCGAAGGGTGGATTTCCTAAATCATGGCAGAGACAAGCTGCTGCGACTATATCACGTATTCCATCGAGTTTCTCAACCCAATGTTCGCCATTGTGCAATTGTCGTAGTTTGATGGCGACTTCATTTGCCATAGATCTGCCGACTGACGAAACTTCGAGGCTGTGCGTGAGTCGATTGTGTACGAAAATGCTTCCAGGCAAGGGGAAAACCTGAGTTTTATTTTGCAATCTGCGGAAAGGGGAGGAGAAGATCAGCCGGTCATAATCACGTTGAAAATCAGAGCGTGTCTGGTAGCGTTCATTATGAAACTCTTCGAGCCCCAGCCTTTTATCGCAAATTAACTTATCCCAATTCATCTAAACTAATTTTTCAAACTTACTTAGTACTATTCATTAAACACAAAATTAAGGATTAAAAAAATAATTAGCAATAAAGGTGTATCAACATTCGTTAAAATATCAATGATTTGGTGCAAAAGAGATAGAAATATAGTAAAATCACTGATGATAGTGGCGATGGTATTCATATCTGCCGTCTGTGCGTATGCTCGTCCGGGTGAAAAGGAATTGAATCGTCCGTATGCCGATTTAAAGCGATTGCATTTCGGCTTTTCGATTGGTACGCAATTTCAGGATCTATCTTTCACTCATAATGGTTTTATTACTCCCGAAGGGGAACAATGGGGTCTCGAGGTGCCTACTTATAACCCGGGAATCTGTGCTAACGTATTAGCAGATTTGCGTCTTCACAAGCATTTTAACTTAAGATTTACCCCCGGAATGTATTTTGCATCAACTTCTGTAGAGATGTTGGTTGCCGGCACAGATATAAAAGCGCAGCAGAGCATAAAGAATGCGTTTGTTGTATTACCCCTTGATTTGAAAATTTCGGGAGACCGATATAAGAATACTCGTCCTTATGTCACTTTAGGTGCAATGGGCACCTTCGATGTCGGGAAGAAACGTTCTGAGTATTTAAGGTTCAACAGTAGTGATGCCTATTTGAGTGTAGGTTTGGGCTGTGATTTCTATCTCCCATTCTTTAAATTGAATCCGGAGATAAAATTCTGTTTTGGCCTCACTGATATTCTGCAGCATGAACGTCCTGATTTGAAAGATAATCCCGAGATATTCAAAATCACACAGTCGTTATCCAAGGTCAAATCTAAAATGATGGTGTTAACCTTCTACTTTGAATGACATGAGAATCCTATATAAGAAAATATGCGTAGTATCTCTCTGTGTCATTATGTTTTCGGTGGCATTGCCTGTAAAAGCTCAGAGCGACGTGATGTTTACCCAATACTGGGCATTGCCGGCATATTACAATCCGGCTGCAACAGGCGAGATTGATTTTGTCAGGATCCGGGGTGGTGCCCGAATGCAATGGCTCGGGATAGATAATGCGCCAAAAAGTTTTATGCTCACCGCCGACTCACCTTTTCAGTTAGGTAAGACCAGAATAGGAGCCGGTGTGAATATGACCCAGGAGTCGATAGGTCTATTCTCCAATATGCTTGTTAATGTACAGGGAAGTTATAAATTTAAATTCCTAAAAGGGAGATTATCCATTGGAGTTCAAGGAGGTTATTACAACTCGCGTTTTCGGGGATCGGAAGTATATATCCCGGAAGGTGACGACTTCCACGATTCAGGAGATGAAGCCATTCCGACGAGAGATCTTGATGGTAATGCCTTTGATTTATCAGCCGGAATATGGTATACGCATAAGTATTTCAGCATAGGTGTTTCAGGAATGCATTTACTCGCACCGACAGTCAGTCTTAATTCCGAAGGGACTGAGACAGCAGAGGTGTCGCAATATGAAACAAAGTTAAATAGGCAGTTATATTTCACTGCTAATAGCAATATTGAGCTAAAAAACACGTTATTTGAATTGCAACCATCCTTACTTTTTAATACTGATTTTAATAATTTCGGTGGAGAAGTGACCATGCGTGCGACATATAGGAAATTGGTATGGGCAGGAGTCGGATACCGATACAACGATGCCGTGAGTGTGATGGCAGGAGTAGAATTTAAGAATTTTTTTGTTGGCTATGCCTATGATTATCCTACCTCTGCAATCTCAAAAGTTTCCTCAGGAAGTCATGAATTGGTCGTAGGATATCAACTGAAACTGAATTTCAATAAAAAGAACAGGAATAAGCATCGTTCAATCAGGTTAATGTAGAGCAGGTTTGAAACGATGGGAAATAAAGGGATGATGGATTTGAAGGATAATGTAAAGATGAAGATGGGAAAAGAGAGATATGAAAGATTAGTCGGTTCGGCACGTAAGGTGCTCGCACCGTGTTTGAGTTTTCTTCTCATGGGAGGAATATTAGTTTCCTGTACCGGACTTCGCGGTAGTGGCGCCGGTGGAGAGGTAACCGGTGTTAGCGGAAGCTCATTTGCTGAGCCCACTCCCTACGGGATGGTGCTCATTGACAGGGGTGCCATTAAGATGGGGCCGGCAGAGGATGACTCTATTGCAGATATCAAGGCGAATCCAAAGGGAATATCTGTTGATGCTTTCTGGATGGACGAGACAGAGATTACCAATTCAAAATATAAGCAATTCGTATTTTGGGTTCGTGACTCAATTATCCGTGAGCGTCTTGCTGATCCGGCCTACGGCGGTAATGAGGTGTTCAAGATCGAGGAGGATAAAGAAGGAAATCCGATCACTCCCCACCTTAATTGGAATAAACCTATTCCATGGCGTAATCCCAACGAAGATGAAGCACGTGCGATTGAAAGTCTTTATCGTACAAACCCTATCACGGGTCAAAGAGAGCTCGATCCCACCCAGCTTAACTATCGATACGAAACCTATAACCACACTGAGGCTGCGAAACGTAAAAACAGACTGGATCCTACTCGAAGACAGTATAATACAGACATCGCAGTTTCAAATGAGTTACCCATTATATCAAAGGATACAGCTTATCTCAGTGAGGATGGTACCGTGATCAGAGAAACAGTGAGCCGCCCACTCACCGGTGACTATGATTTCTTGAATACGTATATCGTTAACGTTTATCCCGATACAACTGTGTGGATCAACGACTTCGAGAATGCGTATAATGAACCATATACCAGAATGTATTTCTCTCATGCAGGATATAATGATTACCCTGTAGTCGGAGTCAGCTGGGAGCAGGCCAATGCATTTGCAAACTGGCGGACTGACTATCTCCGTCGCTCTTTGGGTAAAGAGGGGGTATATATCGAACCATATAGATTGCCTACCGAAGCAGAATGGGAATATGCGGCGCGTGCCGGAAATTCCGCTACTCCATATCCTTGGGATGAGACATTACCGATGGATGAACGTGGATGTTTCTATGCCAATTTCAAACCGCTTGATGGGGATTTTGTCAGAGATGGACATGTAATTACCTCTCAGGTAGGAACATTCAAACCTAATGATTTCGGTCTCTACGATATGGCGGGAAATGTTTCGGAATGGACTTCAACGGCATATACGGAGAGCGTGGGTAACCTGACATCAGATCTCAATCCGGAATTTCGCTATGATGCCGCCTTAGAGGACCCTTATAAAATGAAACGAAAGATCGTGAGAGGCGGTTCATGGAAAGATGTGGCGCGCAATATTCGTTCGGACCTCAGAATGTGGGAGTATCAGAATGAACAGCGCTCATATATAGGATTCAGATGTGTGCGTTCGCAGATCGGCTTTGCAAAAGGCACAGGTAAGAAAAGGAAATAATCTCCCCGTTTAGCAATAACAAAAGAAATAATCAGAACCAAATGGTAAAGATTCGTAAATATGCCAATGGAATAGAACGATTCCTTCATGGCGAAAAAGGACAAAGATTTTTTAACTTCGCATACTCTATCGGTGCTGCGGTTGTGATCTGGGGTGCATTATTCAAGATTCTTCATCTCCCCGGTGGAAGTACGCTGCTTTGTATAGGTATGGGTACGGAGATTGCGATGTTTATTCTCACCGCTTTTGATCGTCCTCCGAAAGAGTATGCATGGGAGGAAGTCTTCCCTGTACTCGATTCCAAAGCTGAAGAAGATAGACCTGATTTTAGCAACTTGCCTACTGCTCAGGGTCAGACCGTGGTAGTAAATGGTAGTGGAGGGACTTCTGGTAATGTAGTTGAAGGTGGTAAAGCTGATGTGACAACTGTTGTAGCCGGTTCCCAGCAATCAGGTGTAATTGGAGTGCCTGTGTCCGGCGCTGAACATCTGTATCAACACCTTCCGGAACTCAAGGAAGTTCCTGAGATTGGAGATTTTGCCTCTGTGTCGGCAGAATATGTAGAGCAAATGCGTAATATTACTGACCAGGTAGCTCGCTTGAATGCAACATATTCGGAGCAGATGCAGGATTTGAACCGCAACGTTGCCGGACTCAATACTATATATGAGATTCAATTAAAGAGTATCTCCGGTCAGCTTGACACTATAGATCACGTAAACCGTGGATTAAAGGATATCAGGGATATGTACGAGAAATCTGCTAACGAATCCAATCGCTATTGCGAAGAAACAGAAAAGATGGCTCGTTACATGCGTCAGCTTAATGCAGTATATGAGAAGATGATTACTGCAATGACGATCAATATGCAAAATCCGATGATGGGATCAACTCCGGTGAATCCCTTCAATCAAGAAGTAGAAGAGAAGTAAGATATGGCCGCAGGAAACAATGTAGCACGTATGTCGCCGCGACAGAGGATGATAAACTTGATGTATATCGTCCTCACCGCAATGCTGGCACTTAATGTCTCAAGCGATGTGCTCAATGGATTCAGCCAGGTTCAGGATGGTATGGAGCGTACCAACGCCAATATAACCTCAAGAAATGAGCGACAATTTGACCATCTTCAATCACTATACGACCAGAATCCGGCAAAAGCCGGTCTATCCTATAAATCGGGTCTTGAACTTCGTAATCGTTCTGATCAGATGTATAGTTTGATTGAATCCCTTAAAATGGATATTGCTCAGGCGGCAGACGGAAAGGGTGGTAACTATCGCAACATTCAGAATAATGACGATCTGGAGGCATCTTCGGTTACTATGCTCAATCCCTCTACTTTAAAAGGGGAAAAGCTCCGTAAGCAGGTGGATTCATTCAGGGAATATGTGGCGACCCTAATTTCAGACAGTGCTAAAAGAGAGGCAGTGGTTTCCATGCTTTCGACTAAAGAAAGTGAGCGTAAAGGCGCTGTCGGAAAAGTTGCATGGGAGCAGAAGATGTTTGAGAATATGCCTGCAGTGGCAGCCGTTACAATGTTGACAAAGCTCCAGAATGACATTCGTCAGGCTGAATCGGAAGCTTTATCCAATCTGATTACGTCAGTTGATATAGGCGATGTTAGGGTGAATGAGCTCAACGCTTATGTAATTCCTAATTCCAATATGGTCATGCGTGGAGGTAAATATTCCGCAACCATCGTATTGGCGGCTATAGATACAACGCGTCGTCCTGAGATATTTGTCAATGGTGCTCGACTGAACAACCCAAACGGCGTATACGAATTTGTTGCCGGTGGAGTGGGTTCGCATGAATATTCGGGTTATATTCAGGTGCCGTTACCTGACGGTACATTGGATAGGCGCCCGTTCAAATCGAATTACACCGTTATTGAGCCAATGGCTACTATTTCTCCAACGATGATGAATGTGCTTTATGCCGGAATTGCTAACCCAATCAGCATCTCTGTTCCGGGAGTGCCGATGTCGGCTATTCAGGCAACGATGACAAATGGTACGTTGACACGAAACGGAGATACATGGATTGCCCATCCGGGCAAAGTTGGTACGGAATCTGAGATTTCCGTCAGTGCCAATATAGAAGGACATACGCAGCAGGTAGGTTCGATGAAATTCAGGGTTAGAAAATTACCTGATCCGACTCCATATCTGGCGATTAAGGATGGAAGTGGTAATACAGTTCATTATAAAGGTGCTCCAAAAAGAATTTCGAAAGCGGCACTGATGGAATCTGCCGGAATAGGTGCGGCAATTGATGATGAGATTTTAAATGTCTCCTATTCTGTAGTGTCATTCTCTACTGTTTTCTTTGATCAGATGGGAAATGCCATACCCGAATTATCAGATGGAGCGAAATTCTCAGCTCGCCAGAAAGAGCAGTTCCGCAGACTCAAACCGGGTAAAAGCTTCTTCATTTCAAATGTTAAAGCTAAGGGACCCGACGGAATAACAAGGGATATCTCCCCCATGGAGGTGGCATTAAATTAAATAAAATGATGATGAGACTTCATAAGATATTATTGTTGACCGCAATCGGGATAGGTTTATCTGTCACATCCTATTCTCAGGTTGAAAATGGGGGTGTGATTCGAAAACGCACCGAAAAAGAGAATAAAAAAGAAAAGAATGTTGGAGTAACCGAACGTATGCAATCTTTCTATGAAAAGAAAGAGACGCACGAGGCAGATCTTTCCTACATGCGTGAGATATACAGGGAACTTGATTTGAAGAAACCTGAAAACTCACCATTGTACTACCCGGAAGATGTAATAGACGGAAGAGAAAACCTCTTTCGTGTGATTATGGGCGCCGTTGTAGATGGTTCGATTCCGGCATACGAATATCAAGACGGAAGAGAGCTCTTTACAGATAAATATAAGGTAAACGTTGGAGAGATGCTCGACCGTTTCGGTATTTATTATACTCAAGGTAACGGCTCTTCCAAGAATCCTAAGTATGTGATAGATGAGGCTGACATGCCCACGAGTCAGGTCAATAATTATTACATTATTGAGAAATGGGAATTTGACAAAAGAAGTAACCGCATGAAAACGAGAGTTGAGGCAATCTGTCCGGTCATGACTCGTTTTGGCGATTTCGGAGGTGAGGCTAAATACCCTATGTTCTGGGTGAAATATGATGCCATCAGACCATTTCTTGCTCATCAATTCGTTTTTGTGAGTGACGATAATAACATCCCTCAATACTCACTCGATGATTATTTCAATCTCGGTATGTATAAAGGGGAGATATATAAAACGAGAAATCTCCGCAACCTGTCGATGGTACAAATGTATCCCGACGAGGATATGCGCAAGCAGGCTCAGGATAGTATCGACCAGAGATTGCGGAACTATGGTAAGAACCTTTGGGTTCCCACGCGAGAGGAATACCTGGCTCAAAAAGCAAAGCAGGAGGAGGCTGAAGCGGCGCTTGCTTCCGGTGATTCAATTCCTGGAAAGACAGTGGTAACAGAGGGCGCTACTTCGGTGAAGACAAATTCCCGCGCACGTAAGCGCACTTCTACGGTAAAGAAAACTAAGACAAGCAAACCAAAAGTTTCGAGTAGTTCATCTTCGCAGCCAAATTCATCAGCAGCAAAGTCTGTAAGGCGCAGGAGAAGGTAAGAAATAAATAATAACAAATTTTAAATAAAATTTATTTTGCAGGTTGATAAGAGTTTAAGTTGTAAAATAGAAAAAATCAACAAAATTTTTTCAAAAATATTTGCGCAGGAATAAAATTCGTTATAACTTTGCAACCGCAAACGAGGGAACGAGACATGTTAAAGAACATAAAAACGGCCTTGTTTGCGATACGAACAATGACATTTTGCCACAAGACAAGCAGCGCACTACTCCGCGAGGGGTAGTGAGGAAAGCAAAGAGATACGAGGAACAGAGATGAACCCGTATCAATTCCTGAATCCTAACGGAGGTCAGAGACAAAACAAAGCTGACCGGTGCTTATACCGGTCCACATTATATTGGAAAATAAAAATACAATATATTAACAGCGGAGAGTTTGATCCTGGCTCAGGATGAACGCTAGCGGCAGGCTTAACACATGCAAGTCGAGCGGCAGCGGGGGAGGAGCTTGCTCCTCCTGCCGGCGAGCGGCGCACGGGTGAGTAACACGTATGCAACCTGCCCTCGTCAGGGGGACAACCTTCCGAAAGGGAGGCTAATCCCGCGTATATCAGCAGAGGGCATCCTCTGTTGAGGAAAGGTTTCGGCCGGACGAGGATGGGCATGCGGCGCATTAGCCGGTTGGCGGGGTAACGGCCCACCAAAGCGACGATGCGTAGGGGTTCTGAGAGGAAGGTCCCCCACACTGGTACT
>CAZEJY010000058.1:0-15773 GCA_964512705.1 uncultured Sangeribacter sp.
CACTCTTACTCAATCGAGGTTGAGGAAATCGCCGGCCTCGCTCAAGGTATTGGTGACGATGATAATCCGATCGTTCCACCATCCAACACAAACGATTATTACATGGCTTATTCAGTCCGAATTCTTAAGTGGGCTGTCGTGCCGACCCAGAAAGTCAATCTCTAATAGCTTGGGAATAACACACACTTCGAATATTCGAAGCCAGTCACGGAGGAGTGGAATCCTCCGTGATTACCAATAATTACAATTTTGATAAAAATGCGTCACATTATAACTAACTTAAAGACTTCCGTCATCGTGATATTCATGATGACCCTAATCAGTTCATGCTCCATGGTGTATGACGACCTGGAGGAGTGCCCGTCAGGTCTAAATCTGAGATTTGTCTTCGATTATAATATGCTTAATATCGACGCATTCTCTACACAAGTGAAGAGTGTTAATGTGTGGGCTTTTGACTCTACGGGGAAATTGGTCTGGACCGGTCACGCTGCCGGAGAAGAGTTGACACGCCCCAACTATATTATGGAGACCCCTCTCACTGCCGGAACCTATGATTTCATAGCTTGGTGTGGCTTGGACGATAATGCGGATTTTAACCTCGACACCTACACCCCCGAGAGTAAAACAGAACTTGAAGTCAGACTCAAAACTATTGAAAAGGAGAATCTCAATATAAGCTCTTCGCATTTCAAGGCACTCTTCCACGGCATGAAAAGCAATGTTGAATATGTTGTGGAGCCCATGAAACCTTCTGTAACTACCGTCACCATTCCTCTTATCAAGGATACCAACGATATAGCCGTGATGCTCGTTAATGAAGACGGTACTGTTATTTCAAGGGAGGATTTCTCAGTATCAATTAGCTATGCTGACTCATGGCTTGAGTGGAATAACGATGTAGCTGCGGCAAGTCCTGTTGTCAACTATCAACCTTGGAGCATAAACTATGGTGAGACCACTCTCGAACCGATCACTAAAGCAACGACTGATGAGAACGGTCCGGTGCGGTCTACACTCCTCTGTGAACTCTCAACTTCCAGATTGATGGAGAAGGGTAAAGCATGGCTTGACGTTGTGAGGCTCGAAGACAATACAACCATCATCCACGTTCCGATCATTGAGTATTTTCTACTTGAAAAGGGTGAGCGCCACTCCCATTATTCCGATCAGGAATATCTTGACCGACGCGATGATTATTCCGCACTCTTTTTTATAGACAAGGAGAAAGGTTGGTACATGGCCGGTGGTATATACATTAATTCATGGGCTATTGTTCCTCCTCAATCAAGTAAATTTTAACCTATTTCAGAGTCTCTCCCGTTTCGAAAAAATTTCTGCATGAAATATTTGCTGAACATATTGATCATCCTGCTAACTTTTACATCCTGCTCATTTTTTGAGGAGGAGCTGCCGGAGTGTCCTGAGTCAAAGGGAGATTCTATCTCTCTGAGCTTTCAGGTCTCTACAACCCTGCAGCGCTCGCGTGCCGATTCGGAAAATCATAATGAAGTAAACAGCGAGCTTCAGGAATTCGAGGATGGGATAAATCTTGATGATTTGGTAATATTTATCTTCGCTCGCGTTGCCGGTGGCACTGATACCGATGAGCGCCTTTTGCTCAAGGTTACTGATCTAAAGAACGACAAACGTCTCACTGTAACTGGTGCCGAAGGGTACTACACCGTAAATACGAAGATTACCAACGAAGAGATGCTGGAGTGTTTGAATACCACCATCGACCCAAACAATGAATCCAACGTTATCTTCCGCGTACTGATGTTGGCCAACTGCATGACTGCCAACCCCTCCGCAACTCCCGGGTGGGCGAGAATTACTGCAACAACTTTCTCCACCGTACTCGATCAACTCAACCAGTGGTACTTCCCAATGGGTGCTGTTTACGATTCGGGCTATACCGGAACGGATGCCGAAGGTCTATTCCCTGCCTCCAAACATTATATTCCCATGTTTGGAACAGCTGTTTCATCAATTGACCAGGCTGCGCTCTATGAAAGCCGACCGGACCGCATAATAATTCTTCAGGAAGTTTATATGCTCCGCTCTTTTGCCAAGGTGCGTGTGGTAGATAATATACTTGTGAAAGATAAGGATGGCTATCCTCGCGTATTGTCTGCTTCTATTACCAGTGCTCAGGATGCAGCTCGCCTGATACCCGCTGACGCTGTCAACTACCAAAATGGGAATCAGGTTCATACCCCTAACCCGGTCAAGCCCGGTATAATTAATAATGTTAATGAGGCCTTCAATTACAGACTCGGAACCATTCCCGGTTGGATGTCCATCACTCCGCAGTCAGAACGCAAAGGGGATCTCTTCATCGGCTTTATTCCCGAACAAGTGATAGATAAGGAGAACAATACCGACGAGTCCCCCTCTCTTCCAATCTTGAACCTTAACGTAGCTGTCTCGCCAACTGATGTTCGACAATACAGCGTTTCAATGGCAGGCTATCACGACCAACCCTTCAAATTCGGAAATTCAATACTTCGCAACCACATATACACCCTCTCTGTAGAACAAGTCGGCGTAACCCTCAACTTCACCGTCGACCTCGTCCCCTACAGAGTTGCGAACCTCGACCCTTGGTTCGGTCTTGACCGATAAGACAGTGTGTGGAGTATCATATATATTTAGAACTGATTAATAAAATGAAAATATCTCGTAACCTACATCTTATTCTTGCTATACTGACACTCCTGATAGTGAACAGTTCTTGTTTAGATCAACTTGAATATCCTGATGATGCGATAATTGGCGATGGTGAGGCTAATATTAAATTTACGGCTTCTCTCCGTCAGCTTGACCCCGCACTCGACACTCGAGCAGAAGGAAATGCAATTGAGAAAATCAATAAATTGTGGGTAGTGATGTATAAGATGCAAACCTCATCTTCTACACCTGTCCTTTACCGTAAGTTTGTAGCAAGTGACTTATCAGACTATAAGATTAATCAGGAAGGGAATAGTGCTGAACCCGGGGATGTGGATGTAAATAGACCCGGAACTGATGATGACCTCGGTGCGTCCGGACAGAAAACCCCTCATGCAACTTTCTCACTGAAAAACATACCTTTTGGCTACTATAAAATTTATGTAGTTGCAAACGTGGACAATCTAACCGATGAGGATTGTGAAACTGTTGAGAAGTTACGTTCCAAACGGTTCGATTGGAAAACTAACGTCAGCCTTGATAACCAGATGTTCGGGTATATGACCTTGGCTACTGCCCCGGCTTCATCCGGCTTTGAGGCACCCACTATCATCATCAATCATGACAATCTTGATCTTCATGCTTGGATAAAACGTTTGGCATCTAAGGTAACCATCTCATTCGACCCCTCGGGGCTGAAAGAATCAGTGCGTATCTATATCAAATCTGTGACAATACGCGACATTCCGGCAAGCTGTCCATTAGGAGAGAATAATACTCCAACCAATAGTGAATCTTTGATCCCTGCTGGAGAGTCTTTCACATATTATAACCAGGGAGAGGGATCCAATGCCGACCATGAGAAGTGGAAGATGATCCTATCAAAAGGTTCCGGTCCTCAAGGTGAGACCGGTCACACTGAGGGGGACCCTGCTCTATATTTCTACGAAAATATGCAGGGAGACTTTGAAGGCGACAATAAGTACAATAAAGTCCAACAGGAGACTGGCGATGATATGGTGGGTACACCAATCGACGAACCCAAAGATGGTGCAGACTGGAAGGATAAACGCCCATTTGGTACATACATTGAGGTTGAGGCATACTATGACTCCCGCAACAAGGATAAAATCTCTCAAGGTCCTATCAAATATCGCTTTATGTTGGGTAAAAATACTACCTACAATTATAATGCGGAGCGAAATTACCATTATAAATTGACTTTGAAATTCAGAGGATGGGCAAATGAGGCAGATTGGCATATATCCTATAATGAATATACCCCAACTCTGATCACTCCCGAACCATACTACATATCTTATCTATATGGTCAGAAAATGGAATTCCCCGCACGCGTGATTCTGCCAGAGGAGTGGGATAAATCTAAATATTACATTAAGGCTGAAATAGTAGAGAACAACTGGTGGCCATGGGATCACTCTGCCAATAACGGTAAGGGCGCACGCCCGAATGAATTTGTAGGTTCTACTACAGATATAGATGGATTCGCATGGAACACTGGGTCACTCGTTACTTATCCGCCTGTCACCTATAACAAAGATACATACAACGGGGATCCCTACACAGGTGGAAACTACGTCGGATTCCTCTCGCTAAAAGAGAACACAGCTGACGTAATAGGTACTGATGCAGAAGTACAGGCACAAACCGGAGGTTTGGATACGTATGGTTACGGAACACATGCCAATCAGTATCTTGAATGGTATTATAGAACCAACGACCTTGCCAGAAATCAATACGAGCTTACGGGCTCAAATGCTTCCTACGATAACGTAGACAAGTCTATACACTTGAAAATTCCGATGTACACCAGAAACAGGGAAATGGTACCTTCAACGGACTTTACCGGTAATAACCCCTTCAACTGCTACGAACGCTATGCCAAGGTTCGGTTCACGTTATGGGAAAGGACCAATTCCGGGGATAAATCCATAAGTTTCATGAACGAAGAAGGAACAGAGGAAACTGAGCGCGTGGCTACTATATATCAGGTGCCGCGTATCGAGAATCCCAAGGCGATATACCGCGATGCCAATAATGCCGATGAGTTTGAGATTAAACTTATGATTCAACCTGGTGGAGATGCAAAAGAATTCGTGACATTTAAGTCCGATGGACCGTGGCGCGCAAGCGTGATGTGTCAGACAGAAGACTTTATCGAGCTTTACGACCGTAAGGGTAATAAGCGGGAAATAGTTGAAGGTGTAACTGACGAAGATATTGTGTTCAAATACAAGCCTAAAAGCACTATCAATGATGATCAAACGCGGTCTGGTATTATAAAAGTTGAATATCACGATTTTAACTGTGTCCACCTCATCTTTGTAAGGCAAGGTTACCATAAGGGAGTGCAGCTTGGCAATGCCACGTGGAGTTGCTACAACGTTTATGCCACTTCTCGAGGAGGCACCAATCCTAACCGTAACGATTATGGTCCTTCCGATGAAACATCTGTGCCGGTCGCTTTGACCCGAAGCCCCCTATCCATAGGTTCCATGCTCAAACGAAACCAGTACAACTATAGTATCAAGGAAGTAAATATTAAGAATGGTTATGGTTGGCTGAAGTCGATCACAGGAGAAGATCTTGCTACGTCATATATCACAAGCAGCAATACAGTTGCGGAACGCACTGCTAAATGGTCAGACATTCAAGGCTTCGGATGGACAAACTATAGTAGTAATTCCTCGACCGAACAACGATATACAAGGAAGTGGGCAGATACATGGACAGCCGTAGGTGGATTCCAAGATGGAGAGACGTTCACGGTTCCTACAGCTGATAATTACAACAGTCTGCTTACGAACAGTAAATTCGGCTTCGGTATAGTCTATGCTGACGGAGCAAAAACTACACAGAAAGATGTCAAGAGCGCATGGGGATTTACTGACTATAACAACGATGGAGTGGATGATGAACCCTCTGCCGAAAACGGTAGTACGCGAGGTATCCGTGCATGTATTGCGTATGAAGAAAAATTCGGTAACAACATTATCTTCCCTCTTGGTCCGATTGGACAGGCACGCAGGGCACGAAGTGCGCCATACGGCCCGGGCTCTCCATTTACCGATCCCGGGGTCGGATCGCTTTCATACAGCGGTATGCGTTGGGTACTGACGGGATCAGGGAACCTTAACCGTCCGTTGACCTACAATGTTTACCGTAGTACAGGAGCGGTATATTGGCTTTGCCAACCTAAGACTATATCAGGAACAACAGATGGTAACTTAGGGCTACCTTGGGCTGATTACGCTTCTTGGGACATCAACTACATTAACCTCGTTTTCAATCCCTACAGTGTTGATGGTTCGCTCGGAGGATGGAACAAAGACACACATCGATATGATAAATCCGGTGTAGATAAATCTAATTCGTCCGATGCACTTCCCATCAAGCTCATTTATAAACCCAAAAATTAATGCTTGGATTCTATTATTTTTGAATTAATACCACTAATCAAATTAAAATATAGGCGGTTGTGTCAACTTTTGACACAACCGCCTGATTATTTGAGGAATAATAAAAATACGGGGATATAGTCGCATCAGATGCCAAATATGATATCCTCCGACTCCTCCTGTATCCGAACGTCGGGTTGTATTTTTAACACACCCTCTTTTCTCTTCAAGCTACATGATTGATTGAAACTTTTTTGCAGGATAAAGGACTTTCTATCTCGACGGCTAAACTTTTTTTCAAAATTTTCCGTTTAACCATTGCAGAGGTAGGAAAAATATTTTACCTTTGTATCAGAAAAGCAACGCCCTGCTTTCTTGCAGGGAATAGGCCGCTTACGAGCGGCTTTTTGGGTTCAATCCAAATATCCGGTTGTTAAAATCTATATAAATTAAGAATGCCGGAGGCATGATTTTGTGGTTAACCGGGCATGACCAACGGGAATGCCCGGAAAAAGTCTAAATCAAAATGAGTCGCGGAGCGACGATGTTGTTAATAATTATACTCAGAAAGAGTTATTTGACGAATAATCATCGCTCATCACACTTTTCCCAACGAATAATTCCCACTCATCACACTTTTCCCAACGAATAATCCCAACTCACCACACTTTTTCAAACTAATGATCGGAACTATAAAAGAGAGTCCTCGTGAGAATGCAGCGCACTTGGCTCTATTTGGATTATAATTAGAAGATTCAACTCAACGAAAAAGATGAAACTATATACTCATGAAGAAATGCTTGACCGAGTTGTTGGTAAAAAGGGAACTCAACGACGCGATGCTCTGGAAGCCGAACTCCAATCCTACCTCCTCTCAGAATTACCTAAAACCTAACACTAAAGCCTAAAACCTAACTCGTGCATTGTGAATCGTGAATTGTGCATTATGCATTGTGAATTCCTAAAACCTAACGCCTAAAACCTAAAACCTAACTTGTGCATCGTGAATTGTGCATTATGCATTGTGAATTCCTAAAACCTAAAACCTAACACCTAACACCTCATAAATATTCTCCACTCCATTTTCGAGAAGATCCAATACGAGCTCGAAACCCTCGCTACCCTCGTAATAAGGGTCGGGGATATGGTCGCAACGCGTAGCCAAGGTGACAAAGTCAATCATCGGCACGATCTTTGCCTCCGCTTCGGTAGTTGGAGCCATACGACGCAGATTCTGATAGTTTGAACCATCCATCGCTACAATCATATCGAAGTCGTCAAAGTCAGACTCCCTGACCTTTCTTGCTCTGTGCGTAAGCTCATAACCTCGTCTACGCGCATGTACGCGCATACGTTGGTCCGGCAAGTCTCCGATATGATAGCCACCCGTACCGGCTGAGTCGATCAACCATCCCTCGGCACCTTTCTTCTGCAACAGAGCCTGCATCAGCCCGTCTGCCGCCGGTGAACGGCATATATTACCCAAGCACACAAACAATATCCGCTTCCCATCCTTAGCGCGGAGCCGTTCCACCAACTCTATCGTCCCCCTACTCGCGTTCTGCCTCAACATATCAACTCAATCTTTAAAATTTCTATTATTTCACTAAATCCCACTAACTACCCCTGAAAATCCACCTTCTCTCAAAAGGAATAGCCCTGCAAATTTATCTCTAATCTCCCAAACCACCAAATCCTCCCAGTTCTCCCAAAGCTCAGAGCTCTCAGAGCCCTCTGATTACTCAGAGTCCTCTGATCCCTCCCAGCGCCCCCGAAAAAAGCCGGGCACACGGTGCTTTACACACCATGTGCCCGGATATATACCAGTTGTCTGTTTTCTGTTGTCAGTTTTCAGATACCTAACTGATAACTGAAAACAGAAAACTGAAATCTAAAATCTACTTCGGCAACCCAAACGTTACTGTCAGCTCATTCATCTGTTCGTCGGTCATACCGTCCGGCTCGAAGCCCATGGATTTAGCACACATGTAGATATTCGCAGCCTTGTTGAGCACGTCTATCTGGTCAAATGCTGACATAACGTCCTCCTCCACTGCAAACACGCCATGCTTCTCCCACATCACCACATCATAGTTATCCTTGACTGTAGCGATTGTGGCCTCTGCCAACTCATTGCCTGATGGCATCAGGTATGGAACCATACCCAATCCGCGCGGAGCAAACGCCTTGGTCTCCGGAATCATTGACCACAGAAGTTTGCTGAGAACATCTTTCTTCAGATACTCCGGGTTATGGCTCATAGCCACCAACTCAATCGGGTGGGTATGCACCGATGCTTTGTAAGGACTACCTACGGAGATAAGATAATCGTGCATGGCAAGGTGTGAAGGAAGCTCGGAAGTGGGTTTCACCGGATTATCAGCCACGATCTCATAGTGAGCGCAATCATCCGTGATTCTGATCAACGAACCGTTCTCCATTGGCCAGCGTGCCAAGTCGCGCATACGCTTCTGGGTACCCTTGCAGAAGAACCATTTACCCTTGAGATTCGGCAACGTGAATCCAATCTCGAAAGGGCCGGCGATTGCCGGCATCGCACGCTCGGCATCAGTGATGGCGTCGGTCACGTTAACCGTGATGTTACCTCCGTTGCGTTCAGCCCAGCCCTTCTCCCAGAGATAGCCCGCAACTTCAGCTACCTGCTCTACTTCGTGACGAAGTGCTTTGTTATTTTCAATTACAGATGTCATTTCAAATCAATTGAGGTAGGAAGGATGATACGATCAGCACCACGATTCCCGCCAATAATACATAAATAGTTTTACGGCTGCAGCCTTTCCATTCATTCAGGATGATACCCCAGACATTGGAGAATACCACATTCAGCGCCATCAGTATACACCAGGAGAAGGCAAGCAATGTCGGAGAGTCGGTCAAGAAACCTTTACCGAGTGAGAGTCCGAAGAACTGGCTGTACCAGAGACCTCCCGCAAGAGCGCAGAAGACAAGGTTATTGAGCCAGATAGAGCCTTTGCCATAGTCGGAGAAGGTCTTGTTCTTACCGTTCTGATAGAGACAGTAAACAGCATTTGTTACAAAGCCGCCCAATGTCACCAACAATGTTGCAGGTAGCGTTGCAAACATAGGATCGGATTCAGGGAAGTTGATATTACCACCGAATTCCAAACCTACGTTGAAGCATCCGCTCATCACGCCGGCAAGCAGCGCGATGACAATACCTTTCGGGAAGTTGAAATCCTTGATTGCCTCTTTCTTCTCTTCTTCACTCAACGATGCTGATTTCATGCTTCCGGCTATGCCGATAATGGCAATACCGATAAGTGTCACAACCACTCCAATGAGCACAGCGGCTGTGAGCTGAGCGAGATAATGTCCCTCGGGGAAGAAGATGTTGAGCATCACAGGACCTAATACCGTACCCAACGCGGCACATGTACCAAGCGCGATCGACTGACCCAAAGCCACGCCAAGATAGCGCATGGAGAGGCCGAAGGTGAGACCGCCAACTCCCCAGAGTGCACCAAAAAGGATTGTCATCCAGATGCGGAAGGAGTTGTCTGCCGTGAAGAGTTCGCAAAGCGAGTGACCCTCGGGCACTGCCAACATGGCACCCAAGAATGGGAAAAGCAACCATGCGAATACACCCTGCACAAGCCAGTAGCTCTCCCAGCTCCAGGATTTGATGCGGTTGATTGGCACATAACAGCTCGACTGGCAGAATGCGCCCACCGCAATGATTAATAGACCGATAAGCAACATCACGGTTATCGTTTAGATGTTACATCTTTCTCATATTTCTCAACCTCTGCGATGAAGTCCTCACCAACAGGAACGTTGTTGCGACGGCAGAACTCATCGTAAACGGCATTCCATGGAAGTGCTTTGCATTCCTCAAGCATGGCAAGACGCTGGAATTTCTTGTCAGCCAACTCATCCTTACGGATATTGTCTGTAGGTTCAAGAAGTGCGCGGAGCATACATTTCTGAGCTGCACGTGAACCGATCACGTAAGCACCGATGCGGTTGAGTGTGCCATCGAAGTAATCCAAACCATAGTGTACACGGTTCAAAGCACCGGCACGTACGATCTCGCTGAAGAGATCCAATGTAGGATCGTCCATCAGGGTAACGTGGTCTGAATCCCAACGAACCGGACGTGATACGTGGAGCATCAATTCAGGCACGAAAAGAAGCATTGCTGATACTTTGTCTGCTACGCTCTCTGTCGGATGGAAGTGACCAGTATCGAGAGTGATCATCATATCGTTTTTGGCTGCATAAGCAGTGTAGAAGTCATTGCTACCTACTGTGTAGCTCTCCAAGCCGATACCGAATACCTTTGACTCAACGCAGTCTTTCATCCAGTCGTAGCGGTGCTCGAAGATCTGATCCAATGAATCCTTGAGGAGCTCACGATAATAGTAACGGTTAACTGTCAAGTCTTTGCTACCATCGTGTACCCATGTGTTCATGATACATGGATCCTGCTGAGCCTCACCGATTGCCTGAGAGATTGCACGGCAACGCTTTGAGTGCTCGATCCAGAAATCGCGGATGCTCTTGTCAGGGTTAGCCAAAGAGAGGTCACCACTCTTCGGGTGAGAGAATGAAGTGGAGTTGAAGTCAAGCTTGATGTCGTTGGCCAAACCCCAGTCAATCCAGCTCTGGAAGTGCTCTACGCTACATTCGTCGCGATCAACATATTTTCCACCGAAGTCGCCATAGATCTCATGTAGATTCAAACGATGCTTACCCGGTATCAATGACATTGCATAAAGCACATCTGCACGCAATTCATCGATGTTGCGAGCTTTGCCGGGATAGTTACCGTTAACCTGGATACCACCTGTGAGCTGACCACCCTGATTCTCAAATCCGGCTACGTCGTCAGCCTGCCAGCAGTGCATGCTCAGATGAAAATCCTGCATCTGCTTGAGCACTTTTTCAGTATCTACTCCAACGGCAGCATAACGCTCTTTCGCTACCTCATAGGCTTTCTTTACGAGTTCTTCTTTCATGTTTGTTATTGTTAGTTAGTTGTTAGATTCAATATTATTCTTGTAGGGACGTGGCTTGCCACGTCCGATTATTTTTATTTCCGTAGGAACACGTCTCCCCATGTCCGATTATTCAGGCTCCGGGGTTGAACTGTTTTGTGTCGGTTGAATTGATGGCAATCTCGCGCATCTGTTTGAGATTATTTGCCAAACCTTTACCCTTGAGCTGCACGAGGATATTGCCTAATGCGGTACTTTCTGCAGGACCGGCTACAACCTGCAACCCTGTCTCATTGGCAAGCATCTGCATCAGGTGTCCATTGCGCGAACCACCACCGATCACGTGCAATCTCTCCATCTCGACGGGTGATAGTTCCTTCAACCAACCCAACACTGTTGCCACACGCGCTGCAAGACTACGGTAAATCACTCTCACGTAGTCGGCAGTTGTCTGAGGCGTTTCGAGTCCATTGGCAGCGCAATATTCCTTGATTGCATCAACCATTGAAACAGGATTAGCGAAGCTTGGATCATCAGGATTGATTATTGTCTGGCAATCGGATTCCAAACAAGATGCAGCCAATTTGGATATATCCTCATTCTGCAGACCCATCTCTGTTCTAACGCGTTCGAATATCCACATTCCGCAGATATTCTTCAGCAGTCGTGTTGTTGATTCAATTCCACCCTCATTCGTGAAGTTATATTCATGAGCTTTGGCTCCACTCTCCGGTTTCGGACTCTCCACACCAAGCAATGCCCAGGTTCCGCAGCTCAGATATGCGTAGCGCTCATCGGCTGTAGGAATACCTATTACTGCAGAAGCTGTGTCGTGTCCGGCTACGGCTACAACATCTATCGCTCCCAATCCGGTCGCTTTCTGAATCTCCTCTGTCAACTTTCCGATGGTCTCACCGGGTTGAACTATCGGTCCGAATTTATCACGGCTTAATCCTAATTTCTCCAATACTTTCTCATCAAAATCGCCTGTGGCGAGATTGAGCATCTGAGAAGTTGAAGCGACGGTGAATTCTGTCACAGCCTTACCAGTGAGCATATATATCAAAGCATCCGGAACGAAGAGAATCTTGTTTGCCGCGTCTAAAACGGGAGCTCCGGCTTTGCGCAAAGTATAAAGTTGGAAAACAGTGTTGAAATCCATGAACTGGATACCTGTGGAGGCATAGAGCTCCGATTTGGGCATCATCTCTGCCGCAAATTTCTCAACAGCACCTGTGGTGTGCGTATCACGGTAGCAGTAAGGAAGACCTGCCAATGATCTATCGGAATAGAAATATGCTACATCGCATCCCCAAGAGTCAATACCGATTGAACTCAATTCAGGAAGATTCTCTGATTCCAATTTTGCCTTGGCTGCCTTCATAGCCGCCAATACTTCCTCATATATCAATGGTAGATTCCAATGCAAGTGCCCCGCAATGGGAACCATAGGGTAATGAAAACGGGTTAATTCAGTCATTTCTACCTTCTCGCCATCGTAACAAGCTAAAATGCTTCGTCCGGATGTTGCGCCAAGGTCAATTGCAAGGTGAGTTGTCAAATTCATGATACGTAATTAGGTTATGTTTCCTTTTATTCTCACAAATATAACACCGATTTCTCACATACGCAAATTGTATACCCCTAATTCTCCGCAGATTCTGTTTTATGACAATAAGCCGGAATGGCTTCGCGTTTTAAAATAAAGGAATATAAGTAAGTTTGAAAAATTACTTAAGTAAAAATGGCAGACAATTATCTGGAGAAAAAGATGGAGGAACTTCGTTCAGGCTCTTTGGCAGGTAAACCCTCCGGTAAGCGTACAGTTTCAACAAGTTCCCCTAAAAGCGGCAAAGGTGCAATCACTTTTCCTTTCCCTCCGAAATCTATAATCATTGTGGAACCATACAGCAAATTGGCTTTCGCAATCGCTTCCTATTTCCACTCCATTGGTTGTCGTGTTGCAACTTTAGGAAGCGCGTCTGATAGCAAATCGGAGACTTTGGAGAATGAATACAGGAATCTTGGGATCAGGGTAATTTCATCTGCCGATTATAATGTTTCCACTACGCTAATTCAGCCTATGACCGATCTTCTGAGAGATTGGAAAAGAGTAGATATTATAATAAATTTCTCAAAATCTGCGGAATGCACTATCGCTAACCTTATCTCCGAATATCTTGCTCAACGTCCCGCGCCAACGGATTACCTCCCGCGCATACTGAGTATCATTTCAGCAGAGAATTGGGATTATGAACCAAGCAAACCGATAGCAGTTCTCTCCCCTTGCGATGATTTCTACCATTTTGCAGTGAGATATGATTCCGGCTACGGTGCAGACACCAACCTCCGACATCTTCTGATCTTCCTCTCCCTTCCCCAGATCTCACAACTCCTCTAAAACCCAAAATCCGCAAACCCGGAACAAAACTAATTAAAAAATGCCGGAGGCATGTCGTTGTGGTTAACCGGGTACGACCTTCGGGAGTGCCCGGAACAAATCAAAATAAAATTGAGTCGCGGAGCGACGATGTTGTTAATACTTAATTAGGATCAAAATCTTATACTATTAATTCATTTAATATCTGAAAGACATACCTCTTTCATTACATACTGAAGTATGTGACGGAGGCCAAAATCTCTGCCAACGACCCAGACGAGCCATTATCACAAAGCCCCACCCCACAAAAAAAATATGGACACCCCAAAAGGGAGCATCCATACTTTTATAGTCAACTCACTAAGAGCGTATTTAGTGCTATTATTCAGCTTTGGGCTCTTCTGCTGCAGGTGCTGCAGTTTCGGCTGCCGGAGCAGCTGCCTCTGCTGCGGGTGCAGCAGCTTTCTTAGAGCGTGAACGACGTGTTGTCTTAGCTTTCTTAGGAGCTGCAGCCTCAAGCATGTTCTCGTTGAAGTCTACAAACTCAATCATACACATCTCAGCATTGTCACCAAGACGATGACCGGTCTTAAGAATGCGAAGATAACCACCGGGGCGATCAGCTACTTTCTCAGAGATAGGACCGAAAAGCTCCTTAACTGCCTCTTTGCTCTGGAGATAGCTGAACACAAGACGACGATTCTGCATGTCGTCCTTCTTTGAGCGAGTAATCAACGGCTCAGCATATACACGCAATGCTTTAGCTTTAGCCAAAGTGGTGAAAATTCTCTTATGAGCTATAAGAGCAATCGCAAGGTTTTTCAAAAGCGCTTCGCGATGTCCTTTCTTGCGGCTGAGGTGATTGAATTTTTTATTATGTCTCATTGGGAATTAGTCTTTGTCTAATTTATATTTTGAAATATCCATTCCGAAGGAAAGGTGAAGCTTGTCAAGAAGATCATCGAGCTCACTGAGCGATTTCTTTCCGAAGTTGCGGAACTTAAGCAGATCGTTCTTATTGAATACAACGAGTTCACCGAGGGTCTCAACCTCTGCACTCTTCAAGCAGTTGAGTGCGCGGACTGAGAGGTCCATATCAACCAATTTGCTCTTAAGCAATTGGCGCATGTGGAGCACTTCCTCATCAAACTCTTCCGGAGCATCCTCCTGCGGAGTCTCCAAAGAGATCTTCTCGTCGCTAAACATCATGAAATGCTGAATCAAGATCTTTGCTGCCTCTTTCAATGCCTCTTTAGGCATGATTGAACCATCTGTAGTTACCTCGATAAGCAACTTCTCATAGTCTGTTTTCTGTTCTACGCGATAATTTTCGATGGAATATTTCACATTCTTTATCGGTGTGTAGATGGAGTCGATCGCAATCTCATTGAGACTGTTAGCCGGAAGCATCTCACGATTCTCGTCGGCAGGAACCCATCCACGACCTTTATTGATTGTGAATTCCATCTGGAAACTTGTTGATGGATCCAGATTGCAAATTACCAATTCTGGATTCAACACCTCGAATCCGGAAAGAACCTTACCCAAGTCGCCTGCAGTGAAAACATCCGTTCCCGATACTTTCACAACACCTCTTTCAGTGTCGTGATCTGTGGTGAGCTGTTTGAATCTGATCTGCTTGAGATTAAGAATGATGTTGGTGACATCCTCCTTAACACCGGGGATGGTGTCAAGTTCGTGTGCCACACCATCGATACGGATAGTGCATATAGCGAAACCACCAAGTGATGAGAGAAGAATTCTTCTCAAGGCGTTTCCTATAGTCTGTCCATATCCAGGCTCGAGCGGACGGAATTCGAACTTACCGAAATTGTTGCTCGACTCAAGCATAATCACCTTTTCGGGTTTTTGAAATGCTAAAATTGGCATGGGTATTCAGTGTTTATTATTTAGAATAGAGTTCGACAATCAGTTGTTCCTTGATAGTCTCAGGAATATCCTCTCTCTGGGGCAAGTGAAGGAATTTACCACCTTTCACACTCTCATCCCATTCGATCCAAGGATACTTGCTGTGGTTGAAACCGGCGAGGCAATCTGCGATAACCTCAAGAGATTTTGATTTCTCACGCACTGCAACTACATCACCCGGAAGCACTTTGTAGGAAGGAATATTAACCAATTTGCCATTTACTGTGATGTGCTTGTGAAGCACGAGCTGGCGGGCTGCCGGACGGCTGGGAGCCAAACCAAGACGATATACTACGTTATCGAGACGGCTTTCCAAAAGCTGAAGAAGTACCTCACCTGTAATACCCTTGGTGCGGGCTGCCTTCTCGAAAAGATTGCGGAACTGACGCTCCA
>CAZEJY010000059.1:0-15739 GCA_964512705.1 uncultured Sangeribacter sp.
TCAAAGGTAATAAAAATTTGAGAGATGAGAAAAAAGCACGCATCTTTTTCGAAATTACTTATCAAACCAGCGGCAATTCTATGCGGAAGGTGGTGCCTTTACCTATTTCCGACTCCTTTACATAAATTTTACCACGATGATACTCCTCGACGATTCGTTTCACCAAGGTCAACCCCAATCCCCAACCTCTTTTCTTGGTGGTATATCCGGGATTAAAGACAGTCTTGAAGTTTTTGCGCGCAATACCCTTTCCCGTGTCACGCACCTCTATCCAGACATTGTTTTTATCTGAGCCGGTGTAAATATCTATACTTCCAACCCCCTGCATTGCGTCAACCGCGTTTTTTGTCAGGTTCTCCATCACCCATTCCATGAGTGATCTGGAAATCATCACTCCGTGATCATCTTCCGAGAGATGCATAGTGATAGCCACTTTACCTGAAACGCGCCTACGCATATAATCCAATGAACGATTCACAACTTCATTCAGGTACTCAAGCTGTATTTCCGGTTGCGAACCGATCTTTGAAAATCTGTCGGCAATGACCGATAAGCGTCTGACATCTTTATCTATCTCATCGGTTATCTCCTGCTCAACACCGGTTGTCTGCAGATACTCAGTCCATGCCATGAGTGAGGATATAGGTGTACCCAATTGATGAGCCGTCTCCTTCGACAAACCTACCCAGACTCGATTCTGCTCGGCGCGCTTGGTGTAAACCATCGCCAGATAGACTATCAATGCGAGGATTATCATCACCGCCATCTGTATATAGGGATAGATACTCAGATTCTTCAACAACTGGGAATCTTCATAGTAGATATACTGATTCTTATCACCGTATAGCTCTACCTCAATAAAATGGCGGTTTGACTTTGCTAAGGATTTCAGAGATTGACCTGCCGCAGCTTTATTTAATTTTGAACTAAGGAATTCCTTGTTTTTAGGAGTTAGCTCCTCAAAAAGTGATTTGTCAAAATCCTTCCTCTCCGGAAGATTGAAATTTCTAAATTCAGATATATTCAGATCCTGGTCGCAGATAAGTACAGGGATAGAGTTGTTTTGTGATATAATACCAAGCAGGAACTCGAAATCTGACTCGGTATCAGCCTTGGCTAATTTCTCTGTCGCTTTAGCCCAGATATTCATTCTCTCCCTCTCCTGACTGGCGAGCTGCTTGATGAGATTATTGCTTATCAATAGAAAAATAATCACAGCAATAGCTGCCGCTGCGATCACCATCATTTTCCAAGCACGTCTCTCAATCTTCATTTATCCGGAATACGTATGATTTTTCAAACTAATTTTCATTCACTGAAGTCGTGAATGAATTGCGCAACACTGTCTGAAGTGTTAGGACCGATTATCACGTCAGCCTTCTCCTTCACTTCCGGCAAGGCATTATCTACAGCCACCGCAACATCGGCAACTTCAAACATAGGGATGTCGTTAATGTTGTCGCCGAAAGCAACCACCTTCTCCGCGCCCGTGATTTTCTTCATCATCTTAATTGCCTCAGCCTTGGTAGCCAGCGGAGAAAAGGCTTCCATGATTCCTATCGTCGGACCATAAATATCATGATAGAATTGCGGACGAAGATTCGCTATCTCTTTGGATTGAAGATACACCTGCTCACTGTGTGCCGTGGGTTGCATTCCATAGAAAAGTATCGTGTTTTCTATCTTTTCCGGGATGATCTCACCACCATCCTCACGAAGATGGAATCTTTTATAAGGAGAGTTAATGCGTTCCTCCTCAAACTCCCTTTCTATCTCATTTAGGTTTCCTCCTACATGATATATGTTGATTATATCATCTTCGAGCGTAAAGTGAAATATCGGGAACTCATTCTTATGAAGCACTTCTATAAATTCCTTTACAGCTGCGGGATCTATGAATTTGCGGTTGGAATAGGAATTTGTGCGCTTATCCCATATTGCCGCTCCGGTCATCACGATCGAGGGCAATTGCATCTCTACATCCGCAATTATACCGGACACAGTTGCGGGAGTGCGTGCCGTAGCAACCGTAAACAGTTTACCCTCTTTTATGCTTTCATTGAGAAGTTCTACTGTGCGGGCCGACAAGGTCGCATCCGGTTGCATCAGCGTTCCATCAAGATCACTGACAAAGAGAGTCTTCCCTCTTCCGAATTCATTTCGACACGTGTCTATTTCCTCATTTCCCCTGCGGATCATCATCTCTTATCTCTATGAAATCTACATCTTCGGCATATTCCTGCATATCCCTGACTATCTTCTCCCCTCTTGATAAATTGTCATCTTCTTTATGTGTCGAGGATCTACGATAACCCTCCTCACGCTTACGGCGCAACTTCTCCTCCTCTTTGCGCGTGGGCATACCCATCATTTTGCGGATGGCATCTTCACTGCGCCGAGCTAAAAATCCACGCAGCCATCGGCTGATCCAAGGCCAGAAGATAATACATAATATGATTAGTATTAAAACGATTGTTCCCATTTGATAAAATTATTAGCTACTTACTTCTCTTTTGAAAGAAGTCCGTAAACAACATAGGCCACTATTAGCCACATAAGTCCCTGAACGCCTAAGCAACAGATCAAAATAACTGCGGTCAGAATCAGAATCCATCTCCACTCATTCCCTTTCCACTTCAGGTTCTTGAATTTAAGGGAGAAAAGTTTGATCGGTGATACCATAAGCCAGCTTTCAACCACCACAATCGGAATAAACCAATACCAGGAAAGCATCTCCACACCACAACTTAGCGCTACGGCAGTGAAACCTATCCAAAAAATAGCATTTGCAGGAATAGGCAAACCTATGAAACTGCTGGTCTGACGTGTATCAATATTGAATTTTGCAAGTCTCAGCACTCCTGCAATAGGAATTAGCAAAGTGAAATAAGGAAGCCATTCCGGTGCTCCACTGCAAACCAACAGATTGAAGACAAGCATAGCCGGAGCTACTCCGAAACTGACGGCATCACACAGCGAGTCGAGTTCCTTACCTAAATCGGAATATGCTCCTAAAAGTCTTGCCGCCATGCCGTCGCAGAAGTCCATCACAGCAGCAATTCCTATAAAAATGTAGCACCACTCGAGTCCTGTCAGCCCCCAAAGCGGAGTGGTCCCTTTAAATGCAGAAATCACGGCCATACATCCGGCCGCGATATTCATACATGTGATACTGTTTGGTATATTTTTTCTGATTATATTCATCTTCAATTATTTATTTCGCTTTCATTATCGCTACCGGAGTCACTCCTCCTCTTGTGACATCCCCTATCTTCACCAAAATCTCGCAATCAAGCGGCAGATATAAATCCACCCGGGAGCCGAACTTTATAAATCCAAGATGCTCATCTATCGATGCATCCTCCCCTCTCTTTGCATAAGTCACAATTCGCCGGGCCATCGCTCCTGCAACCTGTCGCACTGTAATGCGATTCCCGTCGTTACACACGATCCCTATGGTGCTTCGCTCGTTTTCAGTACTTGCTTTTGGGAGGAATGCGGAAAGGAAACGCCCCGAATGATGCTTCACATACTCTACTTCACCATCGACCGGAAACCAGTTTGCATGAACATTAAGAGGTGACATGAACACGGATAGCATTATGGCATCCCCTTTCAGATATTCAGGCTCCGACACTCTCTCCACTGCTACCACTTTGCCATCGACAGAACTGACTACATGATGCTTTCGTTCTCCCCGATAATAACGTACAGGGCAACGGAAGAAGTTGAACACAAATGAATAGACCACAAATGATCCCACGGAGAAAATAGCAGGAATAACGTATGGAGGCATAAACAGCCATACCGGAATGTTTACCATTACCAGCACCAAAAACAGAAGGATCAGAATATTCGTACCCTCCCTATGGATCTTTATACGCCTCATTCTCACTTTTTCCCAATCAAATGATTATCTTATTGCAAAATTATACCTTTTTTGTTAATTTTGCAACTAAGACCCCAAATGATAAGTAAGTTTGGTCCTATATTTTTAAACTTTCTAACTAATCTTTATGAAACAACATATCCGGCAGACCTATCAGCGCTTGGGTTCTCTCTCCCGTCCGCTATACTGGATACTACTTGTGCTTATGATTTTCCCCTTTAAAATGCTTTTTAATGTGGAAGTTGTCACACCGGCTACAGCCCTCTTCATCGGACTGATGTTTGCCATCGTATTCGGTATACCTTACCCGAAATTCAATAAAAAGCTTTCCAAGTATCTGCTGCAGGCATCTGTCGTGGGTCTCGGATTCGGAATGAACCTACAGAAAAGCCTTCAATCTGGTGCCGACGGTATGCTTTTCACTATTGTATCTGTAATTGGAGTGATGATATTAGGTATTATCTTAGGCAAATATATGAAGATTAACAATAAAGCTGCCTATCTGATCTCCTCCGGTACTGCTATCTGCGGTGGAAGCGCAATAGCTGCAGTGGGCGGAGTAATGAAAGCTAATGAAAAGGATATGGCTGTTTCTTTGGGTGTCATCTTCATTCTCAACGCAATTGCACTTTTCATTTTCCCTCCGTTAGGTCATCTCTTCAACATGACAGACACCCAGTTCGGAACATGGGCTGCTATCGCGATCCATGACACGAGTTCCGTTGTCGGAGCCGGTGCCGCATATAGCAACGAAGCCTGTGAGTTAGCTACACTCATCAAGTGCACCCGCGCTCTCTGGATCATTCCTTTAGCATTTTTCACAATCTGGTATTTCCGTAAGGATCAACCCGAAGGTAAGGCTAAAGTGTCTATTCCATGGTTCATCCTCCTCTTCGTTGTCGCCATGGTAATCAACACCTACACCCCCACATCTATGATGGGCTTTATGGAACCCGTTTACCAAGGTATCGTAGCTATTGCCAAGCAAGCCCTTGTCGCTGTGCTATTCGCAATCGGAGCAAGTTTGAGTATCGGTGTCATTCGTGAAGTTGGCGTCAAACCTTTGCTTCAAGCAATCATCCTCTGGATAGCTATCGGTGTTTCAAGCCTCATTGTTTGCTTGAACATGAAATAACAAAACTAAGGGAATGATAATAACCTTTAATACAACTCCCCTTTTAATAACTTAGACTTTTTCTCATCTTTTAATATCCATAGAATATGAACGGTATCCAAATTGTGACGAAAGCCCTCAGTCCTGCAACATTATGCATCGGATTTGCCAGTGTATGTGCAGGATGTGCCGCATCCTCTATTCATGGTTACTTTGACTTTTTCCCATCTCTTCTCTGCCTGATATTTATTATGTTGGTGCAGTGCACGGACAATATCAGTCATCGCTATTATGACGAAAAATATGGATATGGTGAGAATGTACGCGACGGAATGATGAACGAAGATGACGAGGGTAGACCAACGATCATCATTCTTTTTGAGGCAATGAAAGTTTCGCTTTCATTAACTATCACAGTGGGACTTGCTATTCTTGTAGTTGCAGGATGGTGGACATTGATTCCCGTAGTAGTTATGATTCTATTACATCGCCTCAACAACTTTGGCAAACACCCCTGGAATCATTCAATCCTATATCCAATTATATCCTTTCTCCTTTTTGGACCTACATGCATTATCTCTACATGTATGGTCAATCTTAGTTCCGAGCATATATCAATTCTTGATTGGGAGTTTGTTGAACCATCCGTCATATTATCAGTTGTATTTGGTTTAATGGCGATGAATAGTCACATTATCTACCGCGCTTCACATTCCCTCAATGGATTCAATAAATACATCTCCATTACCGGCAAATATGGTGTAAAGGCAACATCTATAGTTTTAGGTGTTTCAACGGTCATTTATTCTGTTCTTCTTGGGTTGACTCCATACCTCATTGAGATGTCAATGAGCATTGCCTATATCATCCTGCCGATCCTCTCGATGTTGTTCAGCTTCTATATTATATACCTGCTAAACCAGAAGAAGAGACTAAACAACACATGGACGCTATCTATCTTTAATCTACTATTCGTGGCAATTACGATTTTCATTGTATTCTGGTTCGCAGGCTACCCTAATTTTGCAGAATTCAACGACTACGAAATCGTTAACTTCCTCTAATTCGAATTTCTATATTTCTTGCAAAAATTTTACCCTATCATATACATTTATTAAAATATTTTTATAAATTTGTAACATCTCACAATTTGCGAGACAAGTTGCAACTACCTAACTTTCAATAAAAATTCACATATTATCTATAAATATTTATTTTATGAAGCGATCAATGTTGTTTATACTCGCTTGCATCCTGACATCATTCACGGGATTTGCAACAACGGGTAAATCTACGGCGTCACAGCTTGCCTCACAAGCCCGCAATGCTTCCGGAGCTACCATGCGAAGTCTTCCGGAGTCGCAGCAGGCTGTCCATCAAGCATACGCCTTGGAACAAGGATTTGATCAGACCGTGATTTCAACTACTCCCTGGGAGAAAAAAGAGGTCATCTCTATCGAATCGAGTGAAAAACATCCCGGAAAATGGAATTTCAATATGCCGGGAGACCTCACATTCGTGGCGGGTAGCCAGAAGGCACCGTCACGCAGAGGAGCGGGAAAGGCTGTTCCGGGAAAGTTTATTTCAAAAGATTTGAATATAAATGGTGTTCAATTGGGTGCCGTCCTGACCGTCAGTGCAACTGCCCACCCCGACACTGTGACCATCGCCAACATTTATGAATGGGGTAATGACTGCATTATCAAAATGGGTGTAAATGCAACTGAAGGCACTTTCGAAATTCCTGCACAGAAAATTGATGAATTAGGCGCCTACGGAGATGTTATGGTACTTGCTATCAGAATTAATGAAGATGGTTCCGTAAGCATTCCCAAAGACCGTACAATCCGTGGCACTATCAATGAAAAGGGAGAGGCGACATTCCAACCTTGGGGTGTGGTAGCCTTGAATGATACAAAAGCTACCGCTTTAAATCTGTTTGAATCAAGCCAATGGGTAATCCCGAATGCAACAATGGCTGCTACAGATGTTCAGACTTCAAACAAATACAACATACCCCTATATATTGAGCAGACTTCCCCTAATGAAGTAATCATATATGATATTGTTCCGGGTATGACAGCCACAGTCAGCGCTCGCCTGACTCCCTTCGGCCAGGTAATTCTCTCTCCGCAGAAAGTCGCCGATCATGCGACATATGGGCCTTTCTACCTGTATAATATTACAGATGCTGGCAAGGTAGATACAACCAATCCAATTGTGGCGACACCGTCAAAAGATGGTTCACTATCTATCCCGGGATACATGGTCGCTGCTCAACAGACCAACTATGTCGTTATGGTATCTTTAAAAGATATAACCATAACCGGCACATACAATATCACATTCCCTACACCTATAAAAGTGTCTTTTGAGGGTGAGGGCTCTGCATCTGCTCCATATCTGATAAAAAGTTACTCCGATTTGCAGGCTCTGTCGCAATCCGTGGAACAGGGCAATACATATCTTGGAAAATATTTCGCTCTGGCTTCTGATCTTGACCTCTCTCAAGTACCCGTCACGGAATATATCCCCATAGGTAATTCAGCATACCCCTTCTCTGCCACTTTTGATGGTAGAGGTCACACCATCAGCGGACTGCGTATAGACGGTAAGGGTTATCCTTATATCGGTATTTTCGGTTGGATTGGCAGTAAGGGTAAGGTGACTAACCTCAAGCTCAACCGTTTCATGGCGATCGGTTCAGGCGCTGAGATAGGATGTCTGACGGGGCGTAATGAGGGTGTCATCGAGAACATCACCGTAACCAACAGTATTCTTCAGACTCATGGTCTGCTTACAGGCGGAATCTGCGGAGCTTCGCTTAACGGTACAATCCGCAATTCCTCTTTCCATGGACAATTGGACGGTATGGGTTCTGTTGCCGGAATTGTCGGTCAGGCTTCAGGTTCAGAAGTAACAGGCTGCACCGTCAGCGGACAACTGACTCTAAGCGGCTTCATCGGCACCTCCGCGCGTGATCTTGCAGGTATTGCGGGTGTATTCACCTCGGGAACCATGAAAGATTGCTTGGTTTCCGGAATCCTCTCCGACACTTATGGACGCGGAGCTGTTGGTGGTATTGCCGGACGTTCATTAGGCAAATCAACCTACTCCAACTGTCTTAACAGTGCAGCAATCAGTGGCCGCTCTGCTTCTGCTGAAACCGATACCTATATTGGTGGTATATTCGGTTTGACCTCATCAGCTACAATAAATGATTGCCAGAATGCCGGTTCGATTATCGCGTCGGGCACATGCAAATATGTTGGAGGTTTAGCCGGTCAACTATCTATTGCTTATTCCCACGTTGGCGATAAAGTGACGATGGATAACAAGAGCATCTTTACCAATTGCATGAGTACCGGTCAGATCATCTCTTCGAGCGATTATGAACACAAAGGCTTAATGGGTTATGCGTTCCACGAAGATGGATTCCCGGAACTTCCGGAGGACGTCTGCTTCATCAATTGCTTCTTTGATCAGCAGATCAGCTTCTATAACAGCGACAAATTTGGTAGAAATACCAAAGATATTCTCGGTTCCGTTCCGGCAGGCTATTCTCCGGAACTCTGGAGCGTCAATAATGGCGAATATCCGGTTCTGAAGGCTTATGCTTCAACATATGCCGGTCGACTCGCCGCATCGGCAATATCACTCAAAGATGGTAACTCAGCCAATAAAGTCAAAGGATCTTTCAACCTCGTCACTCCCGCGGGCGTGAAATGGAGCGTTGGTGGAGCATCAGGTCAAACTGAAACTGATGCTGTGTCAATGAGCGGAAGCACTGTAACCATCAAAAATAATTATGCCTCTGAAATCTTATCAGCAGAGACAGAAGATGGCATGGCGACCAAGCTTTACATGCTTAAGGTTGTACCTAAAATTTTCGATGGAGAAGGTACTAAAGAGAGTCCATACTTATTGAAGGCTGCAGCCGATTTTATAAAATTGGATGATGCTCTCAATAAATTCCTTCAGCCTCATGCCGGAGATCATTTCGCCCTCACCAACGACATAGACTTTAAAGACACTCCGGACTTCAAGGGTCTCGGCTTCGGAGCATTGATAAATTCCGGTTTTGGTGGAGAGTTGGATGGAAAGAATTTCACAATTCATAATCTTTCCATACCGGCTGCAACATATACTGCCGATAATGTTTATGACAGCAAGTGTCCGAACGGTTACAATGGCTTCCTCAATATGCTTCTCCCCACAGGAGCAATCCGCAATCTGAACATTGCATCCGACTGTAAATTTGATTTCAATATTTACTCTGGGCCTTTTGTGGGATTCAATCGCGGAACTATTGAAAACTGCCGCAATTATGCGGATATTACCGGCCACATTCAATATATAGGTGGCATTGCCGGTGTTAACCATAATGGCGTGATCGTAAATTGCTATAACGAAGGAGATGTCACTGGTGGCAAATATGGTGTAGGTGGTATCGCAGGTTGGAACTATGATGAGGGCACTATAAGCGGTTGCCAGAATAATGGTACTATCCAGACCAAAACCATCGACGACGCTAATGCAAACGCCTCCAAGTATAATGTAGGCGGTATCGCCGGCGACAACTACGGTATTATCGAGGATTGCGCGAATGGAGGTCTGATTATTTCTGATAGCTACGTGGGTGGTATTGCCGGCAAAGTAACAGGTTACTATATCGTGATGAATCCTAACAATCCTCAGAAGCCCATAGAAGTGGATTGCTATGGAATTGTACGCCGTTCCATTTCCACCGGACAGGTTGTTTGCAACACTGCCGAACCTACGCGCGGTGCCCTGATTGGTACAAAGGATAGCAGCAAGGAGATCGCTTCCAATTATTTCGATGGTTCGGTTAACCTTATAGGCGGCATACGTTCCAATAATGTTGACGGCACCATCAGTCTTTCCACTTCCGAGCTCACATCCGGCACACCTCTTGAAGGATTAAAATCAGAACTCTTTGACTTCACGGCTAAGAAATATCCTGTCCTTAAGCAATTTGCAAATGAGGAGGGTTCTAAAGCTCTGCGTTCTATCTTCATCAATTTTGCGCCCAAGCAGATTCGCACCAACATCACTGTCGATACAGATCTCTCTGAGGCTGAGGGCTTGACCTGGAAACTCAATAACGCAACCGGCTTCAACGTGGTTGGTTCAAAACTGACGGTCAAGACGCCTGAAGGTATGACAATCTTGGGAGACACCCTGACAGCTTCCATTGGCGATGCCTGGAGCAAGGTTTATGAGCTCAGCTCCATTCCGGTGATTTTCACAGGCAGCGGTTCCTTAGAGTCTCCTTTCCTCATAGAGAACAAGGGCGATTGGGCTAAACTCGGTGGATTTGTAGAGGAAACAGGTTGGAGCTTCGCGAATTCTCATTTCAAAATCACTCAGGATATTGACTTCGGAGGAGATTCCATTTTGGTAATAGCCCACAGTGGCAAACTCTTCCAAGGTGATATGGACGGAAATGGTAAGACCCTTTCCAACTTTGTGTATGATAACGCCATTGGTTATGAACGCAACATAGTAGCCGGTGAGGGATATCAGTATGTAGGTAAAGAGACCGGATTGTTCGGTTCAATAGGAAACGAGGGTGTGGTTCGCAACCTGACCATCAACGGAAGCTTCAAGGGGCATAGTTCAATCGGAGGCATTGCCGGGCATTGCTACGGCCGAATCGAAAATTGCCACAACCGAGGCTTTGTAGGCACTAATTCAAGCACCAATTGCGGAGGTATCGCCTACAAGCTCTGGGAAAATGGAGTGATCTCCGGATGTAATAACTATGGCACCGTTTCTCCTGACAATGGTAAAGATCAGGGAAATACAGGCGCCGCCGGAATTGTATATATGACTACGGCATCTTCATTGGTTGAAAATTGCCGGAATCTCGGCACCGTCGGTCACGAAAACAAGACCATGAATTATGGTATTGCTGCCACTGTCGGTGGAGTTATACGTGATTGCCATAATGAAAAACCTTTACTCGGAACCGGAACCCTTTGCGGTATTGCAGGCTCTCTCACTGCCGGTGCAATCATGGAGGATTGTTCCAATACTGCCGACTTCGACCTATCAAAGCTCACCACAGGCGGCGGTAATATCTATGGAATATTCAACAGCGCCACAGCGGGCGACGGCTACATTCGCAATTGCTGGAACTCAGGAAATATCACCACACTCGGTCAATGTGCCGGCATTGGAGGTACTTCAAATGTATCAATGATTGATTGCTACAACACAGGAGATATCACCGTAGTTGCGCCTAAGACCGCACGTGCTGTCGGCGTGGTGCATGACCTGAAAGGCACAACTGCAACTCGTCCGGTATCTTCCGGTTTATACAATACCGGAAATATTAAGAGTGGCTCAGGCAATACTGCAGGTATCGTAGCAACCCTTGCAGCTTACCACACCTTGAAGGACTCTTATAATACAGGTGATATAGATCAACGAAGCAACGCACTTTGTTGTGCAGGTGTGGCTGCAGCTTCCGATGGAAGACTGGAAAGATGCTATAACCTCGGCAATGTCACTTCGCGCGGTGCATGTACAGGTGGGGTAGCAGGAAGACCCGGATCAGACAAAACCGATATGGAGATGGGCGTCTTCGATTGCTTCAACATGGGTAACATCCATGTCCGCGACTCACTTACCTCCACTTCCATCTATGGAACAGTCGGTGGTGTAATCGGCTCACCTATAAACGGAGCCCTCTCCATCGCCAACTGCGTGAACACAGGTAAAGTTTCCGTAGTGGACATAACAAAGAAACAAGCCAAGATTTGCGCCTCAGGTATTATCGGAAATATATTGAATGCAAATATCAAGGTTAGTAACTGCTACAATACCGGAATCGTAGAAGCTCCGGAAAAATCAGCAAAGATTCTGATTTCATATACCATAGGTTCAAATGATCCTAAATTATATCTGAAACCGGATTCAATACCGTTCGACCGTAATCTGACCGACATCTGGTATGACAAGACTATTTGCACCGGCACCGCCGACCGCTCCATCGAGGGATCCGGACTCACCTCCTCTCAATTAGCAGAAAAGGAGATTCCTGGATTCCGTAAATCAGCTCATGGCGGTTATCCAATACTTGATGCATTCGAGGATAATCACGACGTTGCAGCTCTCAGCACTGTCATGCTTCGACTCAAGGATGAATCCACCGAAGATCATGGCGAGATCAACAATACCATTGAGCTACTCTCTCCCGATGGATACATCTGGAGTGAAACAGGCAAGAATCCCTGCTTTGTAATCAATGGTAAGACCGCTACCCCATCAGCTCTTGGAGAAACAGTACTCACATGTACATCTCCTGAAGGATGGAAACGTCACTTCGCGCTGAATGTGAAGCGTATTGATGGCTCTGGCATCGGAGAGATAGACGTCAAAGAGATTAAGTCTATCGAATATATCGACATGCAGGGTCGCAAGGTTATCTCTCCGGAAGCGGGAGCAGTATATATCGTTCGCACCAACTATACCGACGGCACAGTCAAGGTAGAACGCATAATCCGATAAATAATTACCCTCCCAAGCCCGTTGCAGGGCGTATATACATGTGAAGGTGTGTCAGATTCCAGAATTTGATACACCTTCAAATTTATTTCCGGAGTATCCTAATCGAAATGCAAAAAGAAAAAGAGCTGTAGATTCAAAAACGAAATGCAAAAAAAGAGCTAATAAAATTCTTGGTAGAATGAAGAAAATTTATTAGATTTGCAGTCGCAAATAGAAATCGGGGTGTAGCGCAGTTGGTAGCGTGCTACGTTCGGGACGTAGAGGTCGGGCGTTCGAGTCGCCTCACCCCGACACAAAGAGCTTTGAATCCACGGACTCAAAGCTCTTTTTCCATCCCCATATTGGTCGCAGAGCGATGTGGTTGTGAGTAACCATCAGTAGTGTTTCATTGAGTGTATTTGAGACGAGTCTAACTCCTGAGTGATTGGGCATCAAACGCTACCCTGCTGATATACTCAACGAAGCACTTAAATAATCATAAGGGGGCTCTATAAATATGTGCTGAGGAGCAGTTATCTTTCAATATTTTCAACTGTTCTGCATTCTTCCTAAAAAAAGAAAATCGAAGAGGCAGCTTACCGACGCCATAAAAGTCTAAGCGAGATTATCGGTTGGCTCAGCAGAGAGCTCAATTCACCATATCCTCCATCCATATGATTTACTCACTCGTTTGATAACCAATAATATTTATTGCATAATAAAGATAAATGGTTCGAAAAGAGAAGATTTATGGAATTAGGATTTGGACGAGATTTAGCGCGAGTTCACCTCGTCGTTATTCAAAATCCCATATTATCTTCTCTCATTTTCAAACTCGAAAGTAGCGGGCCCACACCCAATCAATCAGTTTACCAGAAACCATTTTAATAACGAGCGCTGTAATAGGATCCAAATAAAAATGGCAAACGATACCGATTGACGCTTTCAAGGCTACTTTACTAAACTACAAAAGTGTCTATTTCATAGGCATATTTGATTATGTACATAATAACTAAGCTCCCTTATCGCGCATCAAGGATTTCAACCGTCTTGCCCAATTCTCAACAAGACCGGATTCCGGATTAGCCGTTTTAACAAACGAAACCTCGACAATAAATGTCGAGGAAGCAATTGTTGACTTTTTTATAGTAACTCCTTACTTCTTGCAAGGTCACCTTCGGCAATGCAATAGATTTATATTTTAATTTTACATTTCTCGAATTTGTTAATTATTATATAAATCCCTTTAGGTAAGTTTTTGATTTTATCAATATTATATGATTTACCAATAAGAACTCCAGCTATGTTATAGACATCATATGAATAACTCTTTTCGTATTCAAATGTATCATTAACTCCGCTACTCTCTTCACTTAGTTCATAAATATTCCAGAAATTTTTCCATATTTCAGCCTTAGAATACGCATTTTTACACCCATATGGAACATAAAGTATTGCATCGGTATATACCTTTGTGGGAAATTCATATTTATCGTAAAATTTAGGAGGATTCTTAGCAA
This sequence comes from uncultured Sangeribacter sp., assembly GCA_964512705.1. Classification (GTDB taxonomy): domain Bacteria; phylum Bacteroidota; class Bacteroidia; order Bacteroidales; family Muribaculaceae; genus Lepagella. The sequence continues at coordinate 14,039 of CAZEJY010000059.1, forward strand.
GACATTCAATTTGTACTAAATCTTCTTTATAGATGTTGCGTAAGTCAATCTCTAAAATTTTTTCACCAAGTTTAAGGGTATCAATCTGTTGGTAAAAATATGGAACCGATGTACAAGTTCCCCCAATTTCTAATTTCTTTATTCTGCCAGTTCCTTGTTCAATATTTGTGTTAAATTCTGTGACACCTATCATCCAGGATCGTATATTTTGTAGAGGGCGACCTACATAATAGTAGTTTAATTCTGTATTAGCAAAAGGAGGTATCAGTCGAGAGTCAGTTATAAATCCCCGTATAGGTAAAGGGTTTTCTGAATCTTCAATTATAAATTCTTTTACACCTTGCAAGTATGTACCACTCTTATATGTTCCTATATCTGCATAGCTATATTTATATCCTCCCATTGTTTCATATACAGTCTTTTTGGAAGAAAAATCATAATCATAATTAAATGGTAACTTATTTATATTTTTACCGATTGTTAATTTAGAGATACAAGGACAATTCCATAAAATGGAAGGCTCTATGATTTTTACTTGCGAAGGAATAGTGAATTCTAAAAGATTTATACAGCCATCAAATGCATGATTCCCAATTGATATCAAATTATCTGGAAGAGATATATTTTGCAATGCGGTACAATCCCTAAAAGCCCAATCACCTATTGAACTTGATTTAATTATAATATTGCGGAGTTTAGAACAGCCAGAGAAGCAACTTGCGGGAATCGTTTCTATTCCTTCGTGAAGATGGATCTCTTCAAGATTGGTGCCCCAAAAAGCAGCTATTCCTAAAGTTGTCACATTGGAAGGTATAGAAATCGACTCTAATCCTGACCCACAAAAGGCTCGCTCCCCTATAGATAATAGAGAAGTGGGAAGGTCAATGCTTTTTAGAGCTATACAGTAATAGAACGTATCATCTTCTATTTGCTTTATTCCTGGTGGAATATAAAATGTACTTAGAGCATGACAGTGTGAAAAAGCTTCTTTACCAATAAATGATAGAGAGAGAGGCGTATTTACCACTTCAAGATACCAATCGTTCATAAAGGCTTTACTGCCAATGGATACTATGGAGTTAGGTAAAGATATTTCGGTGAGTTTAATATTGTCTTTAAAGGCTTCATCTTTAATGGATATAACTTTTAGAGTTTTATTTTTATATTCAACCAACTCTGGAATCTTTATCTTAGTAACATCCTTATCAATCATTTGATCTACACTGACGGTCAAATCGGACAATGAAGTTATTGTATATGCAATGCCATCAACTTCGAAATCGTATGCGGACGCGGTTAGGAATGTCATTTGAATTAAAAATATCATTCCTATACTATGTAGAAATTGTTTCATATCCTTAGAATGTAATATTATTGATCACGTTGTATGGCACACCGATTTCCCTAAGCCATGGGATGCCAATTCTTGTGGCTTCATTTTCGCTAATAAACAGACGCAAAGCAAGTGGATTTTCACGAGTGGATTCACAAAATCCCCGATAGTAGCCAGAGTAAGTGTCTCCATTAGATACTGAAATAGAACATCTTTGTCCTAATTTCCCCGCAGTTTCTGAAAGTAATAATATGCTATCCATATTAAAATAATTTGCCGCAGTCATCCTCTCCTTGGCATTTATTGTTGCACAAAAAAAGCGTAGGAATCTGTATCTGTTACCGTCCTACGTTCAGAGGCTTCTCGCA
>CAZEJY010000060.1:0-15201 GCA_964512705.1 uncultured Sangeribacter sp.
TCAGTGTGATTGAGTTGGCGACGTCGCGTTTCTTTTGATTCACCACGTCGGCATACACTAACGTAACGAGTTGACAAGTTCAATTAATTTTATTACCTTTGCACTGTAATCAAAAACACCAAAGGAATGAGAGTAATAGTATATGCGCGAGTAAGTACCGGAAAGCAAGACTTAAATCGTCAGCTTCAACTGGCGAAAGACTACTGTACACTTCACGGTCATGAGCTGGTCGGTCAGATTGTAGAGAAGATGAGCGGTACCAAGTCAGACCGTGACGGCCTCAAAGAGTTAATGACTCTCACAAAAGATGATTGTGATATAGTAGTAGTATCTGAATTATCGCGTATCAGTAGAGAAGAGGAATTTCAACGTATATTTTCACGAATAGACACACTCAGAGATAACGGAATCTCAGTCGTTTTCTTAGATGATCCTACAAATGTATATTCCCACGAGAATCCTATTTCATTTGTTCAGTTCATCATGCTGGGTGTCCGCGCTCAGGGTGCCAGAGATGAGTTGCTGAAAATACGGGATAGAATGAAGAGCGGTCGAGTTTCAAAACTCAGTGCTAATCCGTATATGGTAACAACTTCACAGATTCCGTTCGGCTTCTCAAAATACGCTAATCCGGATTATGTTCTCGGTGTGACTCCTAAATCTCTTATAAGGATAAATGAAGATGAAGCAGCTATCGTCCGTAGGTGTTTTGATATGGCTATCACAGGTAAGAGTTGCCCGGCTATTGCCGAGTTTCTGAACCGTGCTGGATATATTCACAGAAACAATAAGGGTGAAAAACTCTGGGCTGCTTCCGAAGTTGGTAGAATGCTTAAGAATAGACTCTATATAGGAGAGAGAACTATTGAAGGTGTCACCCACAACATTGAGCCGATTGTTTCAGTAGAAGTTTTTGAGCAAGCTGCCAAGTGCATGACACAGAATAGATGTATAATCAGCAAGAATGAAGAGAGATTCAATCCATTCAAAGGTTTGCTCTATTGTGGTGATTGTGGGTTGCCTATGATGATGATAAAGACTCATGGTGTGTTATCTTTTAAATGTCTTTATGATGCTTATAAGGTGCGTCCTAATAAGACATTGAAGATATGTCACAATGCTCGTGTTTATTATGATAAACTCATGCAAGTAGTCTGGAATGCTACTGTTGATAGACTACAAAGCAGTGAATATTACGGAGCAAGCAGACAAACGGTAGCTGACTATGAGAAACAGATGCATTCTATTGAGAAACAGATGGGTAAGCTCATTCAGGAGAGAAAGCCGTTAACTGTCAAAATGAACAAGCATATTAAGCAATTAGAGACTATTTCTGATCCGGATTTGGTTGAGATAATACAATCATCTTATCAGCAGATAAAAGCTAATGTGGAGGCTCTTAATGAGCAAATCAGAGCGATGCAGAAAGAACACAATAAGCTCAATATGAAACGCTCTGAGTTGGCTCAGAGTCTGGAGATAAATCCTGATATGAGTATCTATGAGAAGGCAGAGTTTTTTAACCGGGTGATTGAGAGAATCACTTATCAGGGAGAGAAGTTCAAGCGACATGGTGAGGTTGTTATTTACTTCAAGAATGGTGATAAAGTCGAGATGCAGATAACAAATAAGTAATCACTCTATATATAATTAAAGAGTAGCTGAGTGCTGACAGAAATAAAACTGTCAGCACTTTTTTATGTTTAAATTATGGATCTTTTAATAAAAAAATACATCATTTGCAAATTTTTTGGCTTATAGAAATGATGTTTTTCAGACTTATTATAGTTAAAAATTATTAAAATTTTTCTTCCTGGGATAAAAAAAAGAAAGTCTGTAATGAACTTTCTTCTTTTTTGAGATGGGATTTAGTAAATAGTTATAAAATTTCTAATAATTGCATCATTTTGCAACATATAATAATACTCTCAGATAAATAGTGATACTTCCAAGCTTTTTAGGGGTGTAGTTCTGGGAAATTGCATTTTTTAACATTTGGATTTTGCCTATTGCAAATCAGCAAATTATGACATAACTTTGCGGCGTCAAAAGTTCCGGAACCTTGACAAAATATAAAAATCAAAGCTATGAAAAAATCTGAAGTCAAAAGCATAATCAGTAACTTGAGTGGTCACATCGCAGTGAAGAATCTCTACACGTACAATGAAGAGCTAACCCGGCTCCGCTATCTCCTCAAGTCAGTCATATCACGCTCTGAGATGAGCGATGAAGTTGCAGAGCAAGCTCAGGAAGTACTAAGTGCAATATCTGCAGTAAAGCTCGGCTCCGTTCTCAAAAATTATGCAGAGATGATATTGATATACCAAAACACTGCTGTCAAAGAAGCCGATAAGGCAAAAATAGAAGATGAAATCAAAAAGGTTGATGGCTATATCTCTTCCTTGAGAAGCGTGACTAATGATGTACTCTTCTATGCAAGCAAGCTCTACCATATCTTGCATAGCACTAAGACTGGTGACAAGTCTAAGAGTGAGACAATGGAAGCTCTTTTGGAAGCCATATCGGGGTATGAAGATAAGCTCAAGCCGAGCATCATACGCGGTAAATTTACCGATGTTCTGTGTCTTATTTCTCTCTCTTCAGAGGCAAAAGAAACTGGCTCAGAAACTGCCTCAGAAGCTCAATCAGAAGCTCCACAATCGGCTGAAAATGATGAAGTAAAGACTACATCAACCACCACAAAAGAAGCTCCTGAAACGGCTCAGAATGAGTCTCAGAAACATTCTGAGAGTGTGCTGAATGAGATGATGAAACACGTGGAACTAAACTCTATATCCAATGATAGACTTAGTAAAAGCGCCTGATTTTGTAATATAATTTTAATTAACACAAACAATAAATGAAAAATCCAAATTTTTATGCGTCTGCTTTCAAGATGTTAGTGGACGCAGTGGGAAATAGTCAGAATGATTTCAATGACATCGCCGAACTTGACGGCGATGGTTATTGGATGAGTAATGAAATCGATTTCCTACAGAAATGTGCAAATGGTGATGTTACGGGTGAAGTAAGGTACAACAAAGAAACAGTCCACCAGGTACTCTCACGCTTCTTCCAATGTGCCAATGCTGCTGGGTGGTCTTTGCCTTGGGCATCCGCTGATGAATTGTTGCAAGCAGCAGAGCCAAACATCATCAAAGGGTTAGCTGCTGCATACAAGACAGCAGTAATGAGTTATTCTCATCCTATCACCTCACTTGGAGATGATGTAAAACAAGATGTTAGGTCAACATTGGCTAATAATCTTGAGTGGATGCGCCAAACTGGAGATAGCCTGAATGAATCTGACAGCTTAGATGATATATCCGATTACATTAATAAGTATTTCTGCTTCTGCAGTGACTGTAATGCAGTTGGGTTGCAGCCGTCATTCTAACAATCTCTCTTGGTGGGTGTCTTATTTTTTTGACACCCACCAATATAAAAATACTAATGATGATAGACTTAGTAAAAGTGCCTGATTTTGAGCCGGGTGAGAGCCTATATATGGCATATCTTGAGAGTGTGCTAAGAGATCAGAAAGCACTCAATGAACACAATAATGAATCTTTATAACAAAAAGATTATGATTGATTTTCTCCCGCACTCCGGAGGGTAAGATAATAAAATAACAATAAAAAAGAATAATGAAAGCTAACTCATACTTAGAGACTATCTGGGAAGAGATAAAAGAAGATTATCTCAATGACTATAGTAAACAAAATTTTAATGAATTATTATCTGTCGACTATATAATAGACATAGATAAAAATAAAGAAAGATTTCTTTCTAAAGGCATTCTCTCTTGTGGTGGCTTTTCTCCTGAATTTATTGAGGAGATATATGAAAGATATAAAGATGATGAGAATGTTGATGTGAAGGTAGTTTGTCGTATTAATAAGTACAACGGCACAGTAGAGCGCGATGAGTTTGACATGGATAGAGAGACTCCGGTGATATCGATATGTGATTTCAATAATTATGATAGAGAATATGAGATTCTCAACTACTGTTCAAAGGATAAACTAATTGAGAGTGATAGATATGAAGCAGATGAGTATATCAAAGACCAACTTGATGAAGATGAAGACAAAGAAAGTGAGCGACAATATTTGTATTCGCATATTGCTGACACAGTAGAAAGAATGAAAGATGACTATAAGGAACTTCCAGATGAAGACAAAGTAATCATTCAATATAGCAGTTGGAATAGCTCTGAATATGATTTATATGTATTGCCTCGGTGGTGGACAGTGGGCAGAACAAAATCGTCATTTGTGGAAATCGTTATTGAGTTCGAGGAATTATAATAAAGAATCTTTATTAGAAAAAGATTATGATTGATTTTTTCAATAATTTACCGCCTGAGAACAAAGAAAAGAAACTGAGAATTATCAAGACACGAGTCACACACATCAACGTAGAACTGCCTGAGCTTGCTGAACTTAAAAATAATCTGTCATCAAGAATGAAGGTGACGTTACCACAATCAGGAATCTACAAGCCACAACCAAAGTTGACTCCGGAATCTCAGAGAGTCCGCCGGGGGGAAACCACTACTCTATTCTGAGAATCATCTTTTTTATCTTTATAATAAAGTTATAGAGATAAAAGATGATATACAAAATAGGCTCACGAGGCGAAGAAGTCAAGCAGATACAAAGCCGATTAAACTGCATACCTGACGGCATATTTGGTCCTGTCACAGATGAGGCAGTCAGGCAATTTCAACGGGAAAATTCTCTCGTTGTTGACGGGAAAGTCGGAGAAAAGACTTGGGGTAAGTTATTTCCCCCAAGCTCTTCACTTAAGAAATCCACAAGAAAAATTACAGAAATCATAGTCCATTGCACTGCCACAATGCAGGGCAAAGAATATGACGTTGATGATATCCGTAGATGGCATAAGGAGCAAGGATGGGCAGATTGTGGGTATCACTATGTAATTACTCTTGATGGCACAGTTCAGGCTGGGCGTCCGGTTAACAACGTGGGCGCCCATTGCCTGGGTCATAATACTAACTCTCTGGGTGTTTGCTACATCGGTGGATTAGGTGATGATTTGCAACCGAAAGACACACGTACTAATGAGCAAAAGCAAGCTCTTATCAAGCTGATTAAGGAGCTGAAATCTCTTTATCCGGGGGTTAAGATATATGGTCACAGAGATTTCGCGGCGAAAGCGTGTCCGTGTTTTGATGCCACTGCTGAGTATTCTCACATTTAGAAACTTAGATAAATACATTAACAAAACATATAATTAATATACGATATGATAGAAGACGACAATCTTGAATGTTGTTATCATGTACAGCCAAGGGAAGAAACTGAGTTTGATCGGGAATGGAGAGATTACTGGAAGGATAAATGCCCCCATAAGAATGTATATCCGTGGCGAAAAGACTGCCCGATGTGCTTTCCGGGTGCAAAAAAAGAGAGATGTAGGCTAATGCTGGAGGAAGATTGCATTTATCGTGACTTCGATTGGATTGATTATTATTTGGATTTGACGGTGGAAGAAATTGCCGAAGATGCTGGAGTAGATTTGGAAACGCTCCGACAAAATAAGGGGCATCTCGACGAGTTTCTTGGCATCGAAGGCGCGGACGCTGTGATAGATTTATGAGAAAATTTTATCAGATAAATATAATGAAACTTTGGTTTTTATATTTTTCGTGACGTAAAATTTAGCCGGGTGGCTCGTGAGAGTCACCCGGTAGTTTTAAAATCAATAATCATCTTTATATATATAGATAACGCGGTTATGAGATTAATAAAGTTTGTTCGTCGGGTGGCTCGTGATGTGTCGCCCGATTTTTCTATTTTCACCCATACTGGGTGAAGATAAATAAAGTAAGAAAATGTACTATTTACTTTATTAACTTAAATGTGTAATGCCGATGAATTTTTGCAATATGTTGCTGCTAATGAAAAGCGGCTAAAAAATAATCTCCGTAAGAACGTTACATATGATCCTGAGATTTTTGACGATGTGTTTCAGACTGCGATTATTAAAATCTATGATAGTATGATAAGGCAAGATCTCCATATTGAAGACTTTGAGAAGTACTTTTTTATCGGAAGCAAATTCGAGTATATCAATACTGACAACAAGCGGAAGAAAATTCGCAATGTCACTGATGATGAATCTGCTGCCACTACCACTATCGATGATACTCAAGAAGATACTTCAGAAGAGATTTCAAAAATATATGCTGAAACCGAAGATTATCTAATTTATGAATACGGAGAGAAAAATGCTAACGTCTTCTTGTCGTATTATTGGGCTAAAATCAACACTGGCAGAACATCATACCGAGCAGTCGCCGATGAATTCCAAATCTCAGTGAAGGAAGTCAGCGGTATTATTAAGACTATCAAGAGTGACTTTCAGCTCAAGAATATTAAACTTAATAACTTAATTTACAAATAATTATGCTAATTGATTCAGATTTTTTGACCGCCGGAATAATAAAAAGGTTATCCAATGTTGCAAGTGAAATCATTACTGATATTGATAAAACACAATATTACATAAAATATAAGCTATATATGCCGTCAAATTCAATTAACAAACATATAATCAATTGGTTATATACTGTAAAATGTGAGTCAGGAGCTTCAGGAATGCGATTCATAGATATTGTTCTTTGGGGGCTAAAAAATACTCTCAAACGTAATTTAGACGATGTGCAATTTGCTTATATAAAGGCACTTATCATAATTTTTATAAGTGAACGTAAAAAGAGAATGGAGTATGGATATAATAGAAGAAATTTGGCGTGATGTATCTGGTTACGAGAATTATCTGGAAGTAAGTAACTTAGGACGAATCAGGCGTAAAGGACATCCAGGCACTAAAAAAGCATATATTGAGGCAAAAATTCTGACTATGCAGTCAGGATATATTTATACCACAATTAAGGGATCGCCACTGTCACTTTCTGTTGCTAAATTGGTGGCAGATGCTTTCATCCCGATACCGACGGGAATTGAGAATTATATTGCCGTCACTGTCCGAGAAAAGCATAATTATTGTGTTGACAATATCAAATGGATTGATAATGAGCAACTTGAGAAGCATAAGGAAGAAAGAAAAAAGCAGTTAAAAAAGCAAACTGAAAAAGAAACTGAAAAGAAGCCTCGTTTATCTGCCAAGAAAAATGCCATTATTCAGCTCCGCGAAAACGGAGAGATAGTAAGAAGATATATTAATGTTAATGAGATACTTAGTATGCATCCGACTTGGCAAGAAGATGAGATTTTGAAGTGTCTATCAGGTGATTCTACTTCCGCTTATGGCTGGAGATTTATTTCTGAAGCTGAGTATGAAAAAAATTAATTTTTTTTGAAAAAAGTTGCCCAAAAATTTGCATAGTACACAAATGTTTACTAACTTTGCAGTGTCATTAAGACAGAGAGTTCATTAACATATTGTTTCACCAAAATCTTCTAAAAATGAATGACGAGAAATTCAAAAAGGAAGTTGCTCTGGTAGTCAAGTTGCTTGAAATACAGCGACAAATGACTGATAAATCTGATAGGAGAATACTCAGAGACACTATCAGAGCAATAATCAAGGAATTGACAAGAGTTCAGTAACCAAGAGTTCATCAACAAAGGGTCTCTCTCTCGCAAGAGGGAGAGACTTTTAAAAAACTTATTGAATATGAATAACTTAGAGAATGATTCATTTGTAAAAGAAATCTTTGAACTGGCTCAGACAGAAGAGATTAAACAGATGGCTCAGGAACGTTTTGAGAAGTACAAGCGTGAGCATCAATTTTATGATTTGAAAGAATCTGAAATCTTCAATGTGCTTAATGCTTCCTATATCGCTAAGAGATTTTTCGGTAAAAGCAGATATTGGATTAGTCAAAAATTGAATCACAATATTAAAAATGGGAAAGAATCTTCTTTTACTCCGGAAGAGTATAAAAAGCTGAAGGAAGCTATTGAAACAATCGCATTAGAACTACAGGCTTTGTCAGATAATATGTAGTAGTTTTTTTTCTCGTCATTCATTCTACATATTCTGATGTGTGCGGGATTCGTCATTAGACGGGTCCCGCTTTTTTATGTCCCGCATCAACTATCTTTATCAAAAAAAGATATTACCAAATGCCAACAATCTACAAGCCAAAGAAAAGACGTGAATACAATGACTATACAAAAAAGCGAGAGAAACGCCAAAATATTTATAATACAACAACTTGGCGCGAAATGAGACTTGCTAAATTAATGAGATCCCCGCTTTGTGAAATCTGTGAGCTTGAAGGCAAAACTACATTAGCTGAAGACGTTCATCATGCTCTGAGTTTCTTGGATGTGCCGGAAGATGAGATGCTTAGAGTTGCTTATGACGCTGATAATCTTATCTCTGTGTGTCGCAAATGCCATAATAGATGCCATAATGGAGACTTGCAAGGCACTAAATCACTTGATGAGATAAAAGAGAGAATAAGGCAAATTAAAGCTAAATCTAAATCTTTATAAATAGAAAATTCTACAATCAAAATAAAAAAAATGATATATAAAAAGGTTAATCTGCCAGATGATTTATCTGATATCACTTTGGAATATATAAAGTCAGTCATTGACTATCTAAAGAAAAATGATAAATTAAATACTGTTGATAACGGTACAATTCATTTGCTTGCTACTTCCTACGATCAATATCTCAAAGCCACTGAACTGGTAAATGAGCAGGGACTTGTGATTCCGGGTGCCAAAAATTCCGTTATTCCGCATCCGGGTATCAGAATCGCAAAGGATGCCAAATCAATGTGTCTTAATCTGATGACTGCTATGGGTTTAACACTCAAATCAAGGACTAAATTAAACCAAATTGACCCAGATACTGAAGACACACCACTTACAGAATTGATGAAATCTATGCTTTAACAGAATGAATAATAATCTAAATGAGATAAAACAACTGAAATGTTATCGTTATGCAGAAAATGTGCTTAACGGCAACATAGTTGCAGGTGAGCTAATTAAGCTCGCTTGTAAACGTTTTGTATCTGATTTAGAGCGAGATGAATTTGATTTTCGCTATGAGATAGGAAATAAATTCGTCAAGTTTGCTTCTGTCTTGAAGCATTTCAAAGGCAAGTCAAGCAATAAGAATTTTGTTCTCTCTGATTGGCAAGAATTTATAGCGTATAATATATTATGTTTCTATCATTCAGGCACAGATAACCGACGTTTCACATCATCATTAATTTCAATCTCGCGAAAATCAGGCAAAACGGCATTCGCAGCTCTGTTTTGCTTATGGTTTTTGCTTTTTGACAAAGAAGGTGCGCCGGAAGTAGATTTATCAGCTAACTCTCTGGAACAAGCCAAAGTAGCTTATGAATTTGTAGAGAATTTTACACGTCAGTTGGATCCTAAGCAGAAAGATTTGAAGGTTTATCGGAAGAAAGTCTTTTGCGAAGCTAATGGCGGTAAGATTAACGTATTCGCGGCTGATTCATCAAAGTTGGATGGTTTTAACGCGAGTTTTGCACTTATAGATGAGATGGGCGCGGCTCGTGACAGTAAAATGTATGATGTGCTTAAATCTTCTCAGGGGCAGAGACAGAATCCACATTTGATGATTATATCAACTGCAGGGTTTGACTTGTCAGGTCCGTTCTACAGAATGTGTCAGATTGATTCCGAGATTCTTCATGGAGTCAAAACGGATGATTCTCATTTTGCTATGATTTTCAGTCTTGACGAAAATGACGATTACACAGATGAAAATAATTGGCAAAAAATAGCTCCAAATCTCGGTATCACAGTAGATAAAAAATTTCTCCGTGAGCAAGTGCAACAGGCGAAAAATAATCCTTCTGCTGAAGTCGGTATCTTGACTAAGACTTTTAATAAGTGGTGTTCATCGATTCAAACGTGGATTTCTGCCGATTACATCAATAAAGTGTCTAAGCCGATTAATGTAAAGTTATATAATCCTGACAACTATATATGTTATGTCGGTATAGACTTGGCAGCGACTTCGGACTTGACTTGTCTTTCTCTCTTGCTCGTTGATGAGAATGAGAATCTTTGCTTCAAAAATTTTTACTATCTGCCTGAGTCCGCGTTGATTGAATCTCCTAACAGAGAGCTATACAAATATTGGCACCGGATAGGGCAACTTATCATAACTCCGGGTAATGTAACTGATTATGATTATGTGCTTAATGACTTGATGAAACTATATAATGAACTGAATATCAGCAAAGTGTTTTACGATGCTTGGAATGCCACACAATTCGTCATTAAAGCCACTGAACAAGGACTTCCAATGCAGCCGATGTCACAAAGTTTCGGGGCCATGTCAAAGCCGACGAAGACACTTGAAAGACTTATCAAAATGCAGAATATCACTATAGATAACAATGAGATAACTCGTTGGTGCTTTGCAAATGCGACTACAAAATCAGATTGGAATGAAAACATTAAAGTTGTCAAGGGCGGTGGGCAGGACTCCAAAATTGATGGCGTGGTGGCTATCATCATGTCTCTTGGCGGTTATCTATCCGTGCCCCACTACTCAGGAAGCATCATGGCGATATAATCTTTATTAGAAAGATTATTTTGCAAAATAATAATGAAGTTTTTTAATTTTTTAGACTCTGTTTTTGAGAGTCGAAATCGGAAAAAAGAAATTGAAGAAAGACGTGCCGGATATGGTGGTATCGGAGCTTTGCTTTTCGGCGGTGGTGGCAATTATTCTCAAGATAAAGCGATGCTATTGAGTACTGTCTACCGATGTGTTAATCTTATTTCTGACTCTGTGGCTCAGTTGCCTTTTGAACCATACAGAGTTGACTCCAAAGGCTACAAAAAGAAGTTTCAGAAGCATCCGTCCTATCACGTTCTGAACTGTGAGCCTAATGCAAGAATGACACGCTACACATTTATCAAGTTGCTGATAAGCAGTATGTTACTTCGTGGCAATGGCTATGCTTACATAGTCAGAGATGAAAAAGGTGATGTGAAGGAACTGATTTATCTACCGTCAGAGTATGTTAGTATAATTCCGCCTAAATACATTTTTGAGCCTGTGAGTTATAAGGTTACTGGGTTTGATTTTGACGTTGCTGCAAAAGATATGATTCATCTACTCAATTACTCTTATGACGGTGTAACTGGTATCTCTACACTTGCATTTGCAAGAGATACGCTTGAGCTTGCATCTAATTCTGAAGAACACGCTCGGAATTTTTTTGGGGGTGGCTGCAACGTCGGTGGTATTTTGACGGTGCAAGCATCTCTAAATGCAAAACAGAAGGAAGATATTAAATCGTCTTGGAATAAGGCGTTTAGCGCAAATTCGGGGCAGTCAAATGGTCTTGCAGTGCTTGAGGGTAATATGCAATATCAACCAATTTCTGTTAACTCTAAAGACGCTCAACTGCTTGAAACACGAGCATTTAACGTAACTGACATTTGCAGGTTCTTCAACGTCTCTCCGGTTATGGCTTTTGATCTGACTCATTCAAGTTACTCAACTGTAGAAGCCACTAACATTAGCTTTCTCTCTACTACTCTGCAACCTATTCTCTCTAAAATTGAGTTAGAGTTTAAGCGTAAACTATTTGACAATCATTCAAATATTGATATCCGTTTTGATGTGGCTGAACTTCTCAGGACTGATAAACAAAGCCAATCCGAATACTATCAGAAGATGATACTCAATGGTGTGATGTCAGTCAATGAAGTCAGGAAAGAACTTAACTTAATTCCGGTAGAAGGTGGAGACACTAATTTTATTTCTGCCAATTTGCTCTCTCTTACTGCTTGTGGCTCAAATCTGCCCGCTAACTCAATGATACGTCCAGAAGCAGAGCAAGAAACCACTCCTAAACAGGAAGATAAATCCGATGAATCTAATGAATCTGTAAATGAACAAACTCAGGAAGAATCGGAAAATGAAGATACAAAATAAAATAACATAAAATATGGCACAAACAAAGACAAAATATCTCCGTTTGTTTAAAAATCAAACGGAGTACGCGGCATATATAGCTGCTGATGATATTTGGTTGCCCCGTGTCTCTTTAATTTTGAACAAAGGAGACTCACATACAAGCAATGATAAGTACAGTGACAATGGTCCGAGCAGAATCGAGTATTCACGTCTTGGCACTGAGTTTATTCAGGTAGCCAACGGCGGTATCATGTACTTCACTGATCAGGTGTATGAAGGAGTCAGCTATACAGCTGCTATTGACGGCGAGACGATTGTCATAAAGACTACAAATCTGGAGACTGGTGAATTAACTAATGATGCTTACATCGATGAAGAGAACAGTCAGATCGTAGTCAACTATCCGCCGTCGGCTGCAACACCTATGACATTCGCTATACCAATAGGTTAAGCGATAAAGATTATTTCGGAAATTTCTATTTGGTAAGTAAAGAATATTATATATGATGCTCGGAGCTGGTAACTCCGGGCATTTTTCTTTTAAGTGGGTGTAATCTTTATAAGAAAGAAATTTCCTATATAGTAAATGGATATCCAAAATAACAATGTAGCTATTCAAATAGCAGCCAAAGACAGAGCAGGGAAGACTCTCCGGGTAAGAGATTGTGATGTCTTTGTCATGCACATTTTCACAGACAATCCTCGTTTTTATCTAACATTCTCAAAACGAGATATTTGTCAGCATCGCGGTTATGACGAGCTTGTGATTCCGAAGCACCAAATGGAACAGTTGCAGTCAGGCGTGGTGCAGTACACTTATCATTATCTGCCCGTTGCTCACGACTGCAAGTTTGAGCGCGGTGGTGGTGGAGCAAGGATGTATGCAGCACCTGAATTTGGCGATGAGAATGTTGACACTGATCCGGTAGATGATGAGTTCGGTGGTTTTGATGAAACTGGTGACGCAGGTTTCAACGTTGATAAAGTGAACGATGAGGGTTGCTATCGTCCACACCACCGACATGAGCAACTTATTCACTCTAAGGCAGTTGTTACATCAATCTACTGGCGTAATATCGCACATCCGCATCCGGTGCGTCCCATGAATGCCGTAACTCTCACAGATATTGAGAGATTGCACAGATTGATTGAGCGTGAGAAGATAAACCGCGAAAAGGACGTTGAAAAACTTGAAGCTACTTTCGGCGAAGGTTTTAGTGATAAGCTGGATGCAGAGATAGAAAGAAGCACTGCAGAAGATGAAAAGTTTGCTGGTGAGCTTGATGCTCTCAAAAATAAGCTCAGTGATTTCTCCGGAAGCGTTGGTGATAATCAGAGCAAAGTTGATACTGATATTAAGGCTAACACAGAGGATCTTAAAGCGGAAGTTGTACGTGCCACTGCCAAAGAGATTGAGCTGGAGCAGATGATTCAGGGTGAAGTTTCACGTGCGAAATCTGTTGAAGAAGTCATTGATACTAAGATTGTTATGGAGAAAGAACGAGCTACCTCCAACGAGCAGAATATCAATGACCGTCTTGTTTCTCTCACTGATAGATTTGACGCTTACAAAGAGCTTAACACTGAGACAGTTAAGAGCGAAATTGAGCGAGCAAAAGCTACTGAGTCAGCTCTTAATGACAAGATTCAGGGTGTTGTGAATGACTTGCAGAGCGAAGTTAGCCGTGCAGCTGAAAAGGATATTGAGCATACTAATCTCGTCACTACTGAGAGTAATCGCGCTCAGGCAGTCGAGAATAAGATTGCTACTGACTTGGAGACTGAGATTGGTAGAGCTAAGGATGCCGAGAAGCATCTTCTTGATGAAGTGCATGGTGTGCAAGATGTTGTGAGCAATTTGGCTACTGCAACCAATGTCTATACAAAAGTAGAAGTAGACAAGAAAGTTTCTGATGTCAGGAATGACGTTAGTACTCTGGAAAATTGGGTAGCTAATCACACAGATAATACTGATGAATTGAAAGCAAAAGTAACTGCTCTGAGTACAGATGTAGATAAGGCTAAGGCAGATATTCTTGCAGAAGTAGCCAAGTGTGATGCCGAGAATGATAAGTTAGCAACTGAAATTCAGACGCTTAAAGACTCTACTTATACCAAAGCTGAAGTTGATTCTACAGTAAGTGATATTAATTCTTCTGTTGCTGCTCTTGAGAATTGGAAAGCAAATCACAATGACAACACTGATGAGCTTAAGGCTAAGGTCGCTCAGTTAGTTGCTGACACTGAGAAACTTAACATTGACTTGGCTAACGAAACTAATGCTCGTGAGAATGCAGATCTGACGATTCAGGCTAAAGCTGATGTGGTTGAAGGTAAAGTAGATGCAGAAGTTGTCAGAGCTAAAGCAGTTGAGAAGACTTTGGAAGATGCTCTTGCTGATGAAGCAAGCCGGGCAAAAGCAGCCGAAATTGTAAACGCGGGTAATATCAGTGATATTGAAGCGAATCTCACTCTTGAAGTGGCACGTGCTAAGGCAGCTGAAAAGGTTTTGGAAGATGCTATTGATGTGGTTAACGGTGATGTAGCAACTGCCGGAAGCATTAAAAAATCTCTTGCTGATGCAAAAGATTATACTGATGCAGAGATAACAAAAGCAAAGTTAGCTAATGATTCCGCTCTCGCTGATACTCTTAAATCTTATGCAACTAATGATGCAGTAGACAAAAAGATTGCTGATGTTGTGGGTACAGCTCCGGAAGCTCTTGACACTCTCGGAAAAATCTCTAATGCTTTGGCTTCCGATTCTGATGCCATAACAGCAATTAATGGGGTGCTTAGTGGAAAAGCAAACAGTGAAGATGTCTATACAAAATCAGAAATTGACACTACTGTTACTGGAATTAACAACTCTATTTCAACGCTTGAAACTAAGGTAGATAATGCAGATGCCACTCTTAACAGTAGGATTGATGATCTCAATACCAAACTCACTAATATTGAGTTGACTTCCGCTGATGATGCTTCTGCTTTTATGGCTAATCTTGCAGGTGAAATCAACCGTGCAAAAGCAGCCGAGAAATCAAATTCCGATAAGATTGACGCGGAAATTGAAAAGCTAAATAATAAGTATAATGAGCTTAATGCTACTGTCATTGCAGATATAGCCGAGTCTACTGCCAAAGATGTTGAGCTTGAAGCAAAGATTAATGTCAATGAAGCAGCTATATCAAGTGAAGTTGCACGTGCGAAACAAGTTGAAACTGTAACCGCTCACTGAAAAGTGGGCCGGATGCTCATTCAAAAATAGGCCATCCG
>CAZEJY010000061.1:0-15061 GCA_964512705.1 uncultured Sangeribacter sp.
GTAAAAGACAGACTGGTGGCAACAAACGAAAAACAGAAATACCTCAGTTTACTTTAGTAGGGAACGCTGTCCCTCCTCTAATGGCAAGAGCCATTGCCAACACTATTCTGAATCACATAAAGTGAGCCAATATGATACACATGCGTCCATATAATTCTTTTGAAGCCAAAAATGTGAAATTCTTGGTCGATAACCAAATACAGTTTGCAACCATTCAGATTACAGAAACTGGATTGAAGAAAAGTATTTTGGATGCAACCGCGCCCGTTCGAGCATACTTCAAAGAAAATGGAATCCACGATTATGAGGTCCAGCCACAAGGTGAATTGGGGAAGAGACTTATCGACACATATATCCTTACTGAAACAAGCCAATATCTTACAAAGACATCCCTTTACAGACCAATTACAAAAAAGGGTGACCCTCGCCTTTGGGTTAATAAAGTCAGAGGTGTTGAGTTTTTAAGAGCAAATGACATCTTTGCCATAATTGCCTATGAAGGGATTCTTTATACAATGAATCTTACCACCACAGATATTGCTGCAGTATTTAAGTCTCCCATTGCAACTCCTCTTCAAGACTTAATCAAACAGATTTCCACCATCAAGAATAGAGTGAGCGAGGAGTTGTTAAATTTGATAAAAGATAGAATGTCAGATTGGACTCCCACAGAAAAATTTGCAGACACTGGTGTTGGTAGAACAGTTGAATCACTTTTGGGAATTCCTATGAACGCCGACAAAACGCCCGATTACAAGGGTATTGAATTAAAGAGTCATAGAGAAGCTTCAAAGGTAAGAAATACTTTGTTCACTCAATCGCCAGAATGGGAAATCAGCAGACTAAAAAGTGGAAGGGCTATCGTTGAGGAATATGGATATGTCCCAAATGGTTATGACCATAAATCTCTACACGTGACCCTTTCTGCGAATAAACCAAATCCACAAGGTCTCGGATTATTGGTTATACCACAGAATGATCTTCTTGAAGCCGATGAATTCTCACTTATACAATTAGAAGATGGTTATTATCAAAAAATAAAAGATGTTGTTGCTTGGAGATTGTTGAAACTGCACGATAGATTACTGACGAAACATAGGGAAACATTTTGGATTGATGCTGAAACAAAAAGAGAGAATGGGAGAGAGTATTTCAGATGTACAGAAATTCTTCATACCAAGAACCCGATTCCTGCACAATTCGATGTGTTGCTTGACCAAGGTCAAATAACAGTGGATTTATTATTATGCAGGCGTTCAGGTGGGGACACTTACAGTTTTAAAATTAAAAGCAGTTCACGAGGTTTATTGTTCCCTCAAAGTGAGATATACAATCTCCGTATAATTTAGTTACTGCAAATTATTAAGACTTAAATTAATTAATAAAGAATGGTTGCACTGTCATTATATCCATGATAAGCCGAAATAACCATTCCAACCGCAAGTGACCCAAATTCCAAAGACATTAGCTCTCTGAAAAGTTCTTATCAGAGTATGTTATTAAACATGTTTAATAATTTTGCTAACCGTAATCTTATGTATTAGTTTTGCATATAACGTCTTTTTTTATGAAGTGTTTAAGAAATATTAGTCTTGTAGGTGTTGCAATATTCTTAGGAATAATGTCTTTCACATCATGTGAGCTTCCCAAGGAATATTGGGTATTTTTTTCCGTAGAAAACAATGACACAGATAGTATTACTGTTTATCATGTAACTTCTGAAGACACAACAAAGATAACTGTAAAAGATTTATTCGGACGCGGCTTTGAAAAAAGTCCAATAATTCCACCCGGGAAGAAATATGATGAATTATTTTTAGGATATTACGAATGGAAGAAGCATCCTGAACGGTTAATTAACAACAATGACTTTCACCACATATTTATTTTCAGAAATGAAACTTTAAATAAATATTCGACGGAGGAAATATGTGATAGCAATATCTATGATGCTAAATACATACTGACTACTCAACAGATTGTTGAGATGGATAGTGTTGTGAAATATCCAATGGAAGATTTTAGTTACTGATGCAACCCATAGAATCTGTGCTAAACAAATTACAGTAATGGACATAGCGACTAATCGGGAAGAAGCCTCGGCTTCTTCCTGATTAGAATTCGCTGGTGAAGTGGAATTTGATTTTGGGGAAGTCGGCTTGCGCCATCTGAAGCACATAATTGCTGTCGGCAAGGAAGACGTCGCGTCCCTCTTTGTCAGTAGCCATGAACTGATGCTTGCGCTTCTTGAAGGCTTCCAACGCTTGTTCATCCTCACTCTCTATCCAACATGCCTTGTAGAGGCTGATAGGTTCCCAGCGGCATTGTGCACCATATTCATGCAGCAAACGGTACTGAATAACCTCAAACTGCAACTGTCCGACTGTTCCGATAATCTTGCGACCGTTGAACTGATTGGTGAACATCTGCGCCACACCCTCGTCCATCAGCTGATTAATACCTTTGTCAAGTTGCTTGGCTTTCATCGGATCAGCATTCTCAATATATTTGAACATCTCCGGTGAGAAGCTTGGTAAACCTTTGAAGTGCAACTGTTCTCCGGAAGTTAGGGTATCACCGATCTTGAAGTTACCTGTGTCCGGAATACCGACAATGTCACCGGGATATGCCTCATCCACAATATTCTTCTTCTGCGCCATAAAGGCTGTCGGAGCAGCAAAACGCATCATCTTATCAGAGCGTACATGCTTATAGTTGACGTTACGTTCAAACTTACCGGAACATATCTTAACAAAGGCGATACATGAGCGGTGGTTCGGATCCATGTTGGCATGAATCTTAAACACGAATCCTGTGAAACCCTCCTCCTCAGGCTTCACCTCACGCTCCTGTGCCATTAAGGGACGCGGAGAGGGTGCTATCTTTACAAAGCAGTCAAGAAGCTCCTTGACTCCGAAGGTGTTGAGTGCGGATCCGAAAAAGACGGGAGCAGTCTCACCTTTCAGGTATTCCTCCTCGCTGAAATCAGGGTATACTCCCTCAATCAGCTCCAAGTCCTCGCGAAGTTTCTCAGCGTCTGCTTCTCCGATAAGCTCATCAACCTCCTTGGAATTGACATCGGAGATTTCGATACGCTCGCTGATGGTCTGCTTCGAGGGAGTGAAGAGGTCGAGTCCCTTCTCATAGATATTATATACGCCCTTGAATTTCGCACCTATGTTTATTGGCCAGGAGAGGGGACGCACGGAGATCTGCAACTCTTTCTCCAATTCATCGAGAATGTCGAAAGGGTCGCGGCCCTCGCGGTCGAGCTTATTGACAAAGATAATTACGGGAGTCTTGCGCATACGGCACACCTCCATCAGTCGGCGTGTCTGAGTTTCCACACCTTTTGCCACGTCTACAACGATGATTACTGAGTCTACGGCAGTGAGCGTGCGGAAAGTATCCTCGGCAAAATCCTGGTGACCGGGGGTGTCGAGAATGTTGATCTTGTAATCGCCATAATTAAAACCCATCACGGAAGTAGCGACAGAGATACCGCGCTGCTTCTCGATCTCCATCCAGTCGGAGGTAGCGGTTTTCTTTATCTTATTACTTTTAACAGCACCCGCCACATGTATAGCACCTCCGAATAGAAGAAGCTTCTCAGTCAAGGTGGTTTTACCCGCATCAGGGTGTGAAATAATGGCAAATGTGCGTCTGCGTTCTATCTCTTTATCTAATTGCTCGCTCATGATTCTGTAAATAGGTTAGCTGCCAAGCTTTATCTTAAACTCAATTCCTCTCCGGGTTTATTTCGGAAGTTTCTCAATGCACTTTTTCAAAGAATCCCTCCAGTAAGGTATCTCCAACCCGAAAGTATTCTTTATCTTGTTCTTGCTCAGCACGGAATAAAGCGGACGTTTGGCAGGAGTGGGATACTCTTTGGTACGGATCGGATTAACCTTAACATCCTTACCGGTGATTTCGAAGATGGTTTTAGTAAAGTCATACCATGACGCCACACCCTCGTTCGTGAAATGATATATACCCGGCTGCCACTTTTCAGCGCTTATTATTGCGTGAATCGCTACGGCAAGGTCTCCGGCATAGGTCGGTGAGCCGATCTGATCCGAAACCACATTTATCTCATCTTTCTCTGATGCGAGGCGAAGCATGGTCTTTACAAAGTTATTACCGAATTCGGAATATAACCAAGCTGTGCGGATTATAATGGTGTCATTGCAAAAAGAGGTGAGCAATCCCTCCCCTTCGAGCTTTGTACGACCATAGATGCTTTGGGGATAGGGTTCATCGTTCTCCTCATACGGACGATAGTTCTCTCCGGAGAAAACGTAATCCGTAGAGATGTGAATCACCTTAAATCCGAATTTAGAAGCTGCCTGCCCGAGATTTCCCACTGCGGCAGTATTGATTCCGGCAGCTTTCAATGTATCGGACTCAGCGCGATCCACAGCCGTATAAGCAGCGCAATTTACCACTATATCCACGGGGTTATCCTCCAAGAACCTATTTAACGCCTGGGGATCGGTTATGTCCAGAACGTTGGCATCGGTATAAAACACCTCAAGTGAATCATCTTTAGATAACTCTTTCTGAAGGCAATTCCCTAATTGTCCGTTAGCACCTGTCACTAATATCTTCATAATACTTTTCCAGTAACTATCTTTTTATCAAACCACGAAATATGGCAAGCGATTTCACCCGCTCAACTCCGGGTCTTCTCAACTATTTAAAGTTCCAGCTCGTTGTTATAATCCAGTTTATAATAATTGGCAAGCATAGCAAGAAAGCGGGAGATCTGTGTTGCCGCTCCCAATGTCTCTGGTGAAATCTCTTTCCCCTGCAGGCGCAACATCAGTATTCCATAGAGAGCATCGAAACAAGATTCAAGTTCATCTTTCTTGTTCTCACCTGCTTTGGCTCGAATCTCGACGATATAGGGCAAAGTCTTATAATACTCCGCAGAGTATTGCGAGAATTTCGGGTTTCCTAATAATTGGCGATGCAAATTATTGAGATCTATCAAAACATTCTTATTTAATTGGAGATGGCCGGATTTTACCACATCCTCCCTACGCATCATATCAATCAACGATTCATACCATTCGCGCATCTCCTTGCGCTGCTCATCGGTGAGATTGGTATATTTAGCGATTATACTCTCCTCTATCTTCTCCATGTCGAGATTGTTGGCTCTTATCAGATCCTCAATCTGCCACATATAAAGAAGATACTCCGCTATATTTTCTCTTTTCTTTGCTGATGCCGTAATCATAAGTACAAAATTAGTAAAAAAAGGTTTTATATGAAAATTCCCGAAGCCGGTTTGGGGGCTTCGGGACTCTTCCGGGTTATTAATAATTTCTAACGTCTGCTATTTATATAATTCTAAATCAATTATCTGCAATCTTATTATCTGTAATCTTTCAACATTGTCTGAAGACGTTTGCGTGCGAAGAAGATTCTGCTCTTCACGGTGCCAAGAGGCAACTGCATCTTCTCAGCGATCTCGCTATACTTGTAACCCTCAATATACATTGTGAACGGCTCTTTGTATTCATCAGAGAAAGAGTTGATAGCAACTGAAATCTCCTTAGCGGCAAATGAACCTTCAGGTGTCTGCAGACCTGATTCCTGTGAGATATTGAGATGATAAAGATCTTCGGTTGTGTCAACTACTGTAGCACTGCGAACCTGACGACGGTAGTTGTTGATAAAGATGTTGCGCATGATGGTGAATACCCAACCCTTGAAGTTGACATTCTCCACATACTTCTCCTCGTTGTCGAGCACTTTGAGTGTGGTATCCTGTACCAAATCCTGTGCTGCATCTCGGTTGGAGGTGAGCTGACAGGCGAAATTGAATAAGTTACCTTGTAAACCCATCAATTTTTGTTTGAATGTTGAATTGTCAGCCATAATCTTTAGTCTTTAGTTTATAGTATTAAATTAAGTTGTCTCTGTCTATTTTCTTTAAAAATCAATTATTAATTAATTCATTTTTGAAGTTCTATACCTAAATAACACTCCCCACAGAATTTCTATCATCACAATTTACTAAAAATATGTTAAAATTTTAACATTCCCTATTTCTCACCTTTCCTTATCAATTGACCTAAAAAAAATTAGCCCCGGGAGGACAATCCGGAGCTAACATTAGAAGAGAGATATTTAGAGTTTAGAAGCGGCAACACAAAAAAGTTTATTTAGTTCCGTAAAATTTCTCACAATTCATTCATCTCAATTCTCTTTATACGGTTGAAAGGGTAAAAAAACCGCAAAGGGAAGGCTAAATTTCGGTATATCAGAAAAATTTTGTAATTTTGCAAAACGTTTTGTCTTGAAGCGCGACAAGTGTCATACGGCTTCAAGAGCAGAGCGAACGATAAGATTTATGGCAAAACAACGAATACTTTACGTCTCTCCTGAAATCGCTCCCTATCTTCCTGCTACGGAAAATGCCAAATTAGGTAAGGCACTCCCTACATCCATGCACGGGAAGAAATATGAGGTACGCACTTTCATGCCTGATTACGGCTCAGTGAATGAGCGTAGGAATCAGCTCCATGAGGTGATTCGCCTTAGCGGTATCAATGTGACGATAAATGATACGGATCACCCCCTGATTGTAAAGGTTGCATCCCTTCAGCCCTCAAGAATACAGGTCTATTTCATCGACAACGATGACTATTTTCAGAAACTTGATTCAGATGTGGATGTTATCGGAACCAACCGTCCGGACAACGATGAACGAATACTGTTCTTCTGCCGCACCACAGCCGACACTGCCGGAAAGCTCCAATGGGAACCGGACATCCTGCAGGTTTCGGGTTGGATCAGCTCACTGGTTCCTCTATATGTGAAAAAGATGTTCTCCAACGGTATATCTTTTGCAGGCACTAAGATAATTTATTCAGTGCTTGATGAAACACCATTGGAATCGCTGAATACTGAAATCTTCCGTAAACTCACCGAGGATGGTATAAACTCGTCAGACTTGGAAGAATTCAAGGATATGACTGCGGATATAAATCTGCTCCATAAAATAGGAATCGCCAATTCAGATGCTGTGATTTTCAACAACCAGACACCTGATCCCGAACTGATAGCTTATGCAGAATCCAAAGGTTTACCTATCCTCTACCTGAATCCTGCAGAAGATAATGTTGACAGTTATCACAATTTCTACCAAACCCTCTTAGGATAATACACATTTATATGTCAATCACAAAAGCAATAAAAACTCTTCTTTTCGCTCTCCCCGCTATTGCCTTTTGCGCCTGCGAGGATAAAGTCAGTGAAATCGGCGGATCGCTTGTCAGTGGCGAGGTTCTGATTGTGGCAGACACAATCGAGACCCAGCTCGTGGCAAAAGCCTCACTGATTACAGACCTTGACACCCGCTCAGAGTCCAAACTGCTCGGACGAATAAATATTCCCGAATATGGCAGTCTTGACTGTTCCTTCGTGAGCCAGCTGATGAGTGCCACAAAAATGAATATCCCGGATTCAATAACCGCCAATGATGTGGACTCCATGCGCATGATTCTTACTGTGCCCCGCGGATCACTCACCGGTGACTCATTGACTCCCCAGCAACTGACAGTATATCAGCTTGCCAAGGTTCTTCCGACCAATATAAACAATTCTTTTGATCCTTTGGCAGAGGGATATGTGGACATGAACAAGAAGCTTGGTGTGAAGAGCTACACACTTTCTTCTCTTTCTCTCAGCGACTCTCTGTTCCAGTTGGGTGGTTCCATACGTATTCCGATTGACCTCGGTAGAGATATGGCTGTGAAATATTTCAACATGTACCGCGATTCTGTCACAGCTCCCATCTTCCAGTGGCCATCGACTTTCGCCAAGGAGTTTCCCGGAGTATATGTGGAGCAGAACTTCGGTAACGGCTGTGTTGGTCTGATCAACACCCTCAGCATCTACACCTACTGGCACCGCACAGACCTTGATTACAAAAAGAAAGAGAAGGAGGAAGGGAAAGAGGATGAGAAGGATGAATTTGAATACGTTCCCGTCATTCGTCGCGACTCAGTTTGTCTGTTCGCTTCTCAGCCTGAAGTAGTATCATCCAATCTCATCAAGTTTGAGGTTGCCGACTACCTGAAGGATATGGTAGCCGACGGCAAATCTATTATTACAACTCCCGGAGGATACACGGTAGACTTTAAGTTCCCCGCAATGGATATCATCAACCGATACAATGCCGATCTATCCCGATTATCTGCCGTATCCTCTCTCTCATTTGAGATACCGGCATCTACCATTGAGAATGATTACGGTTTAGGGGTTGCACCTTATCTATTGATGGTTCGCACGGATAAAAAAGAGGAATTCTTCGCCAAGAATCAGGTTCCTGATGGTAAGACATCTTTCTCCAGCGAATATGACTCAGATGCAGAAGCATACAAATTCACCGGTCTCCGCCAATATATCCTCGACCTGATTGAGAAATATCGCAATGGTGAAACAATCGAAGATAAGGAGGTAGAATTCTCACTCGTCCCTGTGATTCTGGACACTGAATCAGTTTCTAACTATTACGGTTCCCCGACGGTTTATGTGACCCGTTGCGCACCATATATCGGACGCCCAACCATGACAGAGCTGAATACCGATAAAGCTAAAATCTACTTCTACTTCTCCCGACAGGAAATTGAATAAATAGCAACAATTCTAATATCTGTCAACTAAAGTCAGAATACCCGGATGATTTGCAAGTTACTTCTCTTCAGTCTAATCTCTTTCCTGACCGGAACAGACTCTGTTTCGACCACACCATCTGCGGAACTCCTTTTTGTAGGAGATGCCATGCAGCATCAGGCTCAGCTTGATCGCGCCAAGGAGGTGGGAAGCGGAGGTAAATATGATTATTCGGATTGCTTCACATTGATTGCACCGGAGATTACCGCTGCTGACTATGCTGTCTGCAATCTTGAAGTTCCTCTCGGAGGTGGCCCGGACTACACCGGTTATCCATGTTTCTCTGCGCCGGATTCCTATGCCCAAGCACTGAAAGATGCAGGATTCGACCTGTTTCTTACAGCTAACAACCATTGTCTTGACCGCAGGGATAAGGCTGCCCGGAGAACCATCAGTGCACTCGACTCACTACACGTTGACCAGATTGGCACCTATCTAAGCGAATCTGACAGAGATGTTAAAGTACCGTTTATTAAAAATATAAATGGATTCAAGGTTGGATTCCTGAATTATACTTACGGCACAAATGGCATACCCCCGCAAGGGAATATTGAGGTAGCCATGATAGATCGCGAGGCTATGGCACGCGAGATTAAGGAAACGCGCGAGGCAGGAGCTGAGATTATCGTGGTACTTCCACATTGGGGCATAGAGTATGTGCTGTTACCCAACAAGAACCAGAAGGATTTAGCAGATTTTCTTGTAGAACAGGGTGTGGATCTGATAATCGGAGGTCATCCGCATGTGATTCAACCTATGGAGATACGCCACAATGCAAAGGAGAATAAAGATGTGTTGGTGGTCTATTCATTAGGTAACTTCATTTCAAATATGAAGACCGCCGATACTCGAGGTGGCGCCTTGGTCAGAGCTTATCTGACGCGTGACAAAGATGGTAAAGCAAAACTATCCCACGCCAACTACGACATTCTCTTCTCGGCAAAGCCGGGTGCAGGTAAATCAAACTTCAAAATTTATCCATCAAATAAGGAATCCTTAATACCGTCAAACCAGAAACAACATTGGGAGCTCTTCAAGCGTGGCGCATTGAATGTGTTCAACGCTCACAACAAGGGTGTGACCCAAAAAAGTATAGACGCAACAGGTAAAAAATGATACAGACAAGCAACTTATGCATGCAGTTTGGTAAACGCGTGCTCTTTCAAGATGTGAATCTTACTTTTAATCGTGGAAACTGCTATGGCATCATCGGTGCTAACGGAGCAGGTAAATCCACTTTCATGAAAATTCTATCGGGTGAGCTCTCCCCTACTCATGGCACAGTGACCTTCGGACCCGGCGAAAGACTATCCGTCCTCTCCCAGGATCACTTCGCCTACGATGAATGCACAGTTATCGAGACAGTGCTTCGCGGACACACGGTGCTTTGGGATATAATGCAGCAGAAAGATGCCATTTATGCCAAACCGGACTTCTCAGATGAGGATGGTATCAAAGCTGCGGAACTTGAGGAGAAATTCGCTGAGTTAGAGGGTTGGAATGCAGAGAGCGATGCAGCGGCACTTCTTTCAGGACTCGGTATAAAGGAGGACCGCCACTACATGCTGATGAAAGACATGAGTGCAAACGAGAAGGTACGCGTGCTTTTGGCAAAGGCTCTATTCGGTAATCCTGACAATCTACTTCTCGACGAGCCGACCAATGACCTGGACCTCGAGACCGTAGCATGGTTGGAGAACTATCTCGCCAACTTTGAGAATACCGTGCTCGTTGTCAGCCACGACCGTCACTTCCTCAATGCAGTCAGCACCCACACTCTTGACATCGATTACAATAAGATATCTCTTTTTGCGGGTAACTACGATTTCTGGTATCAATCAAGCCAGTTGGCTTTGCGTCAGCAGCAGGCAGCCAATAAGAAGGCTGAGGAGAAACGTAAGGAGTTGCTTGAGTTTATCCAGAGATTCAGCGCGAACGTTGCCAAAAGCAAGCAGACCACCAGTCGCAAGAAGATGCTCGAGAAACTCAATGTCGAGGAGATTCAGCCATCCGCACGCCGTTATCCGGGTATCATCTTCACTCCCAACCGCGAGGTCGGTAACAAGATTCTCGAAGTTAAGGGTCTGAAGGCTTCAGTTGATGGAGAGGTTCTCTTCGACGATGTGAACTTCCAGATAGAGAAAGGGGATAAAGTGGCATTCCTCAGCCGTGACCCCAGAGCTATGACCGCGCTATTTGAAATCATCATGGATAACCGCAAAGCGGATGCCGGAGATTACGAATGGGGACAGACCATTACAAATGCTTATCTACCATTAGACAACGGAGCATTCTTTGAATCTGACCTGAATCTTGTTGACTGGCTGTGTCAGTTCAGCGATGATTCTTCGGAAATATATCTCAAGGGATTCCTTGGCAAGATGCTATTCAGTGGCGAAGAGGTGCTTAAGAAAGCAAGTGTTCTTTCCGGAGGTGAGAAGATTCGATGCATGATTGCCCGCATGATGCTCACTGATGCAAACACATTGGTTCTTGACTCACCGACAAACCATCTTGACCTTGAGTCAATTCAGGCATTCAACAACACCCTGCAGAACTTCAAAGGAGTTATTCTTATGTCGAGCCACGACCATGAGTTTATCCAGACCGTCTGCAACCGCATAATCGAACTTACACCCAATGGTATCATCGACAAGATGATGGATTACGACGATTATATTGTTGACGAGAAAGTCGCGGCAGCGAAGGAGAGATTATACAAATAAAAAAGTAGTGGTGATATCACCACTACTTTTTTATTTGTAGGTCTTATGCTTTAGGTTTTAGGCTTTAGGTTTCGAGAAAAGGAGCTTAGGGTCCTTAAGGCCTTTAGGGTCCAATCAAAAACCTAACTCCTAAAACCTGTCGCCCAATGCCTAACAGCTAACGCCTCACTTACTCTGTTATTTCTCCGACCATGGAGATCTGGAGGTAATTCTTGATTTCCGCAGGAGTGTAACCGCTACCGATCAGATACATTAGTTTTGTGATAGCAGCCTCTGCAGTGATATCATAACCGGTAATTACACCGGCATCTGACAACATATCACCTGTGTAATAACGCTTCTGTTCATCACCACCATTGAGACACTGAGTAACATTGTAGACAATCAGTCCGCGGTTAACAGCATCTGAAATAGCATCGAGGAACCATTTCTCAGTAGGCGCATTACCGGCACCAAATGTACGGAGCACGACTGCCTTGATACCAGGTGTTGCCAACTGTGCCTTTACAATCTCCTCTGTGATTCCCGGATATAACCAGAGAACCAATATATTCGGATCCATTGCGTAGAAGGGTTCCAAAGGAAGCTTGGTATCGTGACGCATCAGGAATGGTTTATTATAGCTGATGTGAAGATCAATAGTTCCAAGCACGGGATAATTGAAGCTCTTGAACGCATGGAAACCGGTTGATGTAAACTTAGTTGAGCGCACACCTCTCACAATATAATCCTGGAATGAGATAGCTACCTCCTGAATCATAGGATCACCATTTTCATCTTTTGCTCCTGCGACCTCTACGGCAGAGATAAGGTTTTCTGTACCATCCTCGCGAACATCACCGATCGGCAGCTGACTACCAGTAATTATGACCGGTTTACGTAGATTGCGAAGCATAAAGGAGAGAGCTGAGGCTGTGTATGCCATGGTGTCTGTACCGTGTAGTACAACGAAGCCATCAAAATCATCGTAATTGTCGGCGATAGCCTTCACAATCTGTCCCCAATACTGTGGATTCATGTTTGATGAATCAATAGGCTGCGGGAATTGAACACTCTTTATTTCGTAGCCGAGTTTTCCAATCTTCGGCACATTGTCCATCAGATGTGAGAAATCAAACGGTTGTAAACCCTGAGGCGTCTCAACCATTCCGATTGTACCTCCTGTGTAAATAATTAATACTTTTGGTTTTGTTGTGGTTTCCATAATATTTGTTTTTTAGGTTTTAGGTGTTAGGTTTTAGATTTTAGGGAAAAGAACTGATGAGACGAAGGGGAATGCACAATTCACAATGCTCAATGCACAGTTCCTGATTTCAAACGCCTAAAACCTAAAACCTAACACCTAAAAATTTATTCATAATAATTCTTGCTCATGCCAAATACGAAGTGACGGCAACGTACGATTACTGCAACCAATACAACGGCTGTTGCGATTCCTACGAAGATGAACGGGAACATTGTAGAGGTTGTGTGGAAAATCTTCTCACCTGCGCCTACAATAACCGGTACCAAAGAGATAGCAACATAATTAGCTACCTGAAGGTATGCAAGAGAAAGGGTTGACTTGCTGTCGCTGGTAACAACCTCGGTTGCCTTAGTGTAGAATATCGGCTGAATAATACCGTTACCAATACCACAGAGAGCTGCAGCGATAATATAAACGGCGGTGCTATTCGGAACGAAGACGAAGAGAGCGAAGCTCAATACAATCATCGCAGCCGCAACAATAAAGGTTGTTTTCTTAAACGCTTTCATCACAGGAGTCAATGCAAGACCGACAACGAACATTGCGAAATAGAACATTGAGGTCATGGTTGACGCATCCTCAGATGAGATCCACTTAAAGTTCGGCAGATAGTAGGAAGGTATACAAGTTGCAAATACAAAGAAGAAATAAGCGAGAAGCAACCAGATAGTTCTACCAACATAGAATCCACCCTTTACTGTCTGACCCTTGGTTGAGAAACCGTCGGCATCAACAGCAGGGATTGTCTGCTGAGCAGGAGCTGCAGCCTTAGTTGATGTTGCAGCAGTAGTAGCTGAGGAGGTAGAAGTAGCAGTAGCCTGCGCATCAGCGGGCTGAGCAGCATAATCTGACTTTGGAATCTTATTAAGGAACGGGATAAGAATCAAAGAGAGAAGCGGGATCAAATATACGAAGAATGCGCGGTGCCAAGTGTGTGACAAATCACCTGCTACGAGGTAACCTACAGCAAATGTTGCGAGTACCAAAGCGATATTACCGATCGCAGAGATGATACCCATCTGTTTAACACGATATTTACCTGTAAATACATCGGCGATCAAACCTGTGGAGAACGGAAGAATCAAACCACAACCTGCACCAAGGACACAGCTGAGGATAATCAACATGTTAAGTGAATTGGTGAAGATTGAAAGCACTCCGGCTGCCAAATAGAGCACCGTACCCAAAGTAATTACTGTCACCTTGTGTTTAGTTTCAGACAATTTACCGGAGAGCAACACGAACGGAATGATAATCAGGTTCGGGAGCACCGTCAACATCTGAATTTTTAAATCGGTAGCATCAGCAAAAATACTTCTCAAGCTACCCTCAATAGGTGTCACCGCCAGACCGGGAAGATCCACCGCAAGTGACAAAGACCAAATTGCGAGAACCACCATCATCGAGATGGGGCCTTTTCCAGTTTTTACTTGCATAATTTTGTGTTTTTATAAGTATTAAATAATAAGGCATCAACCGGAAAAGGATCTTTTCGTAACCTCTTCAAAGAAGTACCACCTCCGATACCGGCAACGATGCTCAGTTTCAAACTTATAACAACACTGATTCAGAAATTGTTCCCTTCTACTATTTTTAAGTCTGTTATAACCAGCAAAAAATGCGGATAATTTTTAGGCAAGAGCTCAAAAAAAAGAGGGCTCCCGAAAAGGAAACCCTCAAAATCTATGTTGTTTAAGATTGGATTAATCCATCTCTTCGTCAGCCTCGTAACCACCCATCTCACGGATAGCGTTACGGAGCATGGTGTGCTGCTGATAAAGGTTGTTAACAGGCACTTCATTAACAGTGTAGTCGTGCATCGGGCTCTTGAGGAAGAAGCTCAAGAAGCGCTGGATACCATAACGACCTGCGCGAGCAGCCAAGTCACTGAGAAGAACGAGGTCAAGACAGAGAGGAGCTGCAAGGATTGAATCGCGGCAGAGGAAGTTGATCTTGATCTGCATTGGATAACCCATCCAACCGAAGATATCGATGTTATCCCATCCCTCTTTGTTATCGTTGCGTGGAGGATAGTAGTTGATACGTACTTTGTGATAGTACTGAGTATCCTCATCGTTGCCATGACCATAGAGATCCGGCTGATCTTCAGGAACGAGGATTGTCTCCAAAGTAGAGAGCTTTGAAACCTCTTTTGTACGGAAGTTAGCGGGCTCGTCAAGTACCAAACCGTCGCGGTTACCAAGGATGTTAGTTGAGAACCAACCGTTCAAGCCGAGGCAACGGTCACCGATGATAGGAGCGAAACCTGATTTAACCAAAGTCTGACCTGTCTTGAAGTCCTTACCTGCGATAGGCATCTTGGTCTTCTCTGCGAGTTCCCACATGGCAGGAATATCAACTGTTGTGTTAGGAGCACCCATGATGAATGGAGCGCCCTCAG
>CAZEJY010000062.1:0-14998 GCA_964512705.1 uncultured Sangeribacter sp.
TTACCATTTCTATTTCAGTTTCGGTTTGCCGATGCAAATCTAAGGTATTTGCAAAAATTGTTATATGCCCGATGGTTTATTAAGGACATTGTAGTTCTTCGCAAACGTGAACTATTACGAAAATTAGGTGTAAAACTCAAAATTTATAAGAAAGTATAGTTGATAGAAATTTGACTATTACACTGTTCGGGGTGGTAATCAATGATATTAATCTTTTAAATCTGCTAAACCTGAGATTTTACCATTATCCCAAACTATACAACGGCAAATTATTTGATTATTTGCCATTATATAGTTGTTAAAAATCAATCTCCCGCAAATTTTAAAGATTAAGATGAAAAATATTGACAAAATTTGTTAAATTTAATTTTAATGATTAAAATTGTAGACAGATTATGGGATTTTAAAGAATTCTGTTTTGCGTGGCTGTAAAATTTGATTTATGAAGAATTTTAGTAAGATATTTTCACTTTTGATAGTGGCATTGGGTTTCATGTGCAGTGCCAATACATGTGTAGAGTCATTCTCTAATAATATGTCTTTTGGCGTTCAGAATAATGATACGGACAGTATATATGTGTGGAATATCATTGCCAAAAAGGATTTTGATGTATTCAATGAGAACTATTCCGTATATAAACAACCTTTCAAAATTATTGCGCCCGACGGACGTGAAGGCGCTTTCCAGTTTGATTATCCCGAAGATCTCCACGAGAATTTTAAATATAAACCTTCCAACGTCTCTGAGGATGTAAAGATCAATTATGTACTGATACTTAAAAAGGAAACATTCAAATCTCATACAATTGACCAACTTGTCAACGGACAGATTTATGATGCAATGTTTGTTCTCACGCCCCGTGAGATAATTAATATGAACTACACTATTTATTATCCGGAAGATTCAAAAGATTTAGAAACTGATTTATTCTGAAGTTATGGAAGGATTTAAAAGCTTAATAAATAGGTCAAAGCCTATAATAATAACTATCAGCTTTTTATTATTGTGTTCATATACAATAGAGGCAAGCAACATTTTCAAGAATCCTAATAACCGTCAATATTTTGGAGCGCGTATTAGTTTTCTTAAAGCAACACCGGATGTTTATTTACGGGAGAAGGGAACAGATATTGAAAAACATTATGATTTATTTAGTAAGGGATATGGAGTAGGCTTTGGTGGAATTTATCATCTTCCAATAATCGCAAATCTCTATTTTGAGCCAGGGTTAAATATTAATTTAGAGAAGTTTCATATTAATCAAGAAGCCTTAATTGGGGAAAATAGAGACCTGCTTCAGAATGGTGGAATCTTGAAGAAGCATTCTGTAATGTATACCAATCTAAAAATACCATTGATGATTGGCTATCATTTAGATTTTTTTAAAGATTTCAACTTGTCTCTATTCTTGGGACCCGGATTTGATATTGGTTTGGGTATGGATGCGAGAATAAAAATAGAGAAGGAGGGGAAGGAATACAAAACCGCTACCTCGTTGTTTAAGCCATATCAGTCCCCGAATGATGATTATTTAAGACGAGTTGATTGTCGTTTTATAATGGGTGCATCAATGAATTACAAACAATATATGATTGGCTTTAAGTGGGATTTATCCGGCAGAGGTTTATTCAAGACTTCTGAATATAATAGTCAATTTTATTCAGGAAATTTTGACATAACAGAATTATGTTTTACCATCGGATATAATTTTAAATAAGGAATATATAGATAGTCAAATCATAATTTGAATCCGGGGATCGTAAGTATTTTTGAGAACTTAATTATTCTTTTAATTGATATTGTTATGAAAAAGGTGTTATTGGTTGCGCTGTTTGCGTGTATTGCTTTGGTTGGTAAGGCTGAGTCTTATATTGGTGGAAACATCGGGTATGCTTTGGAGCATGTCAAGATGGAAGGGTATTCTGAAACGTCAAGTGTGTTTACCATCGCTCCGGAGGGTGGACATAAATTCAACGACACTTGGGCGTTAGGTATCACTTTGGGTTTTACAAATTATAGTGATTTAAATGTCTCAAAGTTTTCGGTCCTACCGTATCTGCGTGCAACATTCGCTCATGCCGGAATAGTTGATTTCTTCGGTGAGGTTACAGCCGGATACGGTTATGAAAGAGGTGATAACCTCGACTATGGCGTTGGGGGTTATACATATAGTTATAATGCCGGAAGTTTTATCGCCGCCTTGCGTCCCGGATTTGTAGTTAACACCAGTAAGAAGTTTGCATTGCAATTGCGCACCACCATGCTCAGTTATACCCATTATTCCGGCGTTTCCGATATAGGCTTCGCATTGAATGGGAATTTGGAGTTGGGATTTATGTTCAAATTTTGACAATCCCTTCATTCTATCTGGCTTCGAATGGCGGATGCTCCATGGAGCATCCCTACGTTCAGATACATAAATACGTTCAGATACATAAATACGTTCAGATACATAAATACGTTCAGATACATAAATACGTTCGGATATATCAATGCGTCTTGAGACACAAATGTATACGGATACGTAAATTAATCGTTAAAATAGACCGACAAAATTTATTTTGTCGGTCTATTTTATATTAGTAGGCGCCGGTTTTTCGGCGGGTCTTGTTGTTGGGGTCGAACGGGTTGGCGGTTGGATCAAAGATCTCCTCTTCATCCTCATATTCCTCGTTATTCTGGTTCTGCTCGTGCTTCTTACGCTCCGGCTTGTTCTTCTTGACCTGATCAGGTTTCTGGAGATCGATCGCGGTAGCAAACACGTCCCAATCCTCCTCCTTGTCCCAATTCTTCTTGATGTTTATAACCTTAGGATAATAATAGGCTAAGTCGGGTTGTAGCATGAGATCGTAATCGCCGGTATCATACAGCCCATTGCCGTTATAATCCTCAATCAGTCGGGCATAGTACTTGTCCGGCTTGAGGTATTTGAACACAACTTTACCATCCACAACCGGTTCTGCGCGAACAATCTGATCGGAGCTTGTAAGCAACTCCACAAAAAGAGGTAAGTCGGGATCCTCGCCGGAAATCTTTAGTGTCAGCGAGCAATAATCCTCCTCCTTCTTTGTAGAGAATTCATGAGAGATAGGTCGCGTAGGTTTGCCGTACATGCTAATGGCGGCCATGGTATCGGCTACAACGCGATATTTTGTGTCGTAATCCCACGGATATTCAATTTTGAAGTGGCGTGGGGATACGGAATCCCGCGGTGTCAGTCGCATCGGTTTCGGTACCTTTCGCCAAACACTGTCTTTGGTGAATTCCAAAACAAACTTGGCGGTGTCAAGGCTGATCAACGGAGTGGGGAAAGAGAACTCCAAGGGTTTATTCACATCCAATGATGTGGCGTCGAACTTGACATCGAGCGTGATCAGTTTAATGGAATCCAGCGGATTCATAGGTTCCACTTTCTCCTCCTTTTTCTTCTTCGGGGCACGAGGACGGTTGGTAAAGAATTTGAGAGTGTCAGCATATTCGGTCAATGCTCCGACGGAATCCGTGCGCAGGTAGTTGACTGCAAGCGTCAATGAATCAGTGCGGACGAGTGGTTCCGGTAACCAGTATACGAGAGAGTCGTTAGTGAGGTTACTCTCTAAAATCACATCCTTGAATTCCACCCCATCCGGGTTTGCAACCGAGATCTGAGGGAGTGTTTCCATCTTGGTGTTGAACTTAAGGAACACTTTTGTGGAGTCGATGCGCTCATATTTGGTCAGATACTGCGGACGTTTGAGGGAATTAAAGGTGCGCAGGAGGATGTCGTTGGGAAGATAGCGGGTACGACCGCGGGTAGTGATGGTGTCAATCTCTCCCAAAGCATTGAAAACGGTGTCGGTCGCTTCCACTCTTTCGCTCGAGGGACGCACTGTCATTGGATAGAAAGCCATATCCTCCTCCTGATTGGCGAAAATATAATCGTTATCCTTGTCGTCGAGGGCGAATACTCGATACTCCTTGTCCTGCAGTCCACGGATGGTGAACCGTCCACGGTCATCGGTCTTGGCAATGCGGAAAAGAGGAAGTTTAGTGAACGCGGAATCCTCCAAATTCTCATGTACACCCACGAGAATACCCTGCTTTGGTTCCAAATTACGGGAATCGAGGACCATTCCGGAGATACGTAAGGAATCGAGAGTAGGACCGGTGGAGAATGTATAGGCAAATCCTTCGAGCTGGTTCCCCTCATTATTATCCTCGATAGCATTTGAGAAGTCGATAGTGTAGGTGGTGTTGGGTTGGAGGGAGTCGAACTGCACATTAATTCTCTTACCGACGGCGGAAACTCTCGGTACCTGACGTGATGGTGGAGAGACCACAACCTTGCTGTAGGAATCCTTTACGTTGATCAGCTCGTTGAAGCTGAGTGTGATTTTGGTCTTATCCACATTTATATTCGTGGCACCCGGTGCCGGACTTGCCGACACGAAAATTGGTGGATCCTCATCGCGGGCACCACCCGAGGGGTTTCCGATATTGGCACAGGCAGCAGCCACTACAGGGATTGCTGCGAGTAGAATATACTTGAATATGACTTTTATCTTGCTCTGCATTGTCTGATCAAAAAATGTTTCGTTCTTTTATCCCTGATTAAACGGAGGAGTTAGGGGAGAGGCCTCAAAATAGGGAATAAAAAGAGGTTTTCCGTAGAAAATAACGTCAAAAATATATAAAAATATTGAGAAAAAACGGTTTGAAGCAGAAAATTAATAGCCGGATGGCTGAAACATCAAAAAAAAGGAGTATATTTGCAAGCTGAAAAATTATCTTTCGGAGGCAATCGTTGTGTCCGGAGGAGAATTTGTGTAAAAACAATGGCGGAATAGATGCTCCAATTTCATTTGAAATGTGGTATCGAATCCGAAAGGCAGTATAAAAAACTAACCGGAAAAATAACAATAAAATAACAATAAGAAATGCAGAACAAAGGGTTTATCAGCACCATTGCCATCTTGTTGGTTTTGATTTGCGGTTTCTACATCTCTTTCAGCTTTGTTACTTCACACTATGAAGAGAAAGCAAAAGAGTTTGCAGCAGCTCAGGCAAAGACCACAGATGAGACAAATGATGTTTACAAACAAAGTCTGAAGCAATTCAACGACTCTATCGACAAAGAGAAAGTTTACTTGGGTTACACCTACAATCAGGTTCGCAAGATGGAGGTTGGTCTCGGTCTTGACTTGAAGGGTGGTATGAACGTGGTATTGGAGATTTCCGTACCTGACATTCTTCGCCAGTATGCCTCCGGCGATGCTCAGCTTGCACAGATCAACAATGCAATCAAGCAGGCAGAGGCAGAGGGAGCCAAAGGTAGCGACAAGGATTTCGTGCAGCGCGTGGCATCACACATCCAGCCGGGCGTTATGGCGAGCCTCTTCGTGCGAGAAGGTGAATTCCTCGGCACACTCAAGTCCAATTCAGATAACAAGCAGGTGACTGAAGCTCTTGAGAAGCAGGTTAACAGTCAGGTTGACGCTGCGTTCAACATCTTCCGCACTCGTATCGACCAGTTCGGTGTTGTTGCTCCGAATATCCAGAAACTCCAGGATAAGAATGGTCAGATCCTTCTTGAACTTCCCGGTGTGAAGGAGCCTGAGCGTGTGACAGACCTCTTGAAATCAAGCGCTAACCTTGAGTTCTATGAAGTGTATAACTACAACGAGATCGCAGGTGACTTGCAGCGCTTCGCTATGGCTTACGCTCAGCAGGACACAGTTAACCATCTCAACGTGATAGAGCTTCTCGGTGGCGGTCAGCGTGCCGGTAGCCCGGTTGTAGGTATGGTAGCTCCTGCCAACAAGATGCTTGTTGACTCTATCATGCACAGTGATCTTGCGAAACGCACTCTTCCTTCAGATCTTTCACTTATGTGGAGCGTTAAGCAGGCTGAGTTCCCCGTTACAGATGCTGCAGGCAATGTAGTTAAGAAAGCTAACGGTCAGGATAAGACAGTAGGCTACTGGGAACTTATCGCTCTCAAGGGTGATGCAGTTCTCGAGGGTGACGCTGTGACATCAGCTGCTTCCGAGTATGATAACATGCGCGGTAACCTCGTAACAATGAAGATGAGCGATCGCGGTGCTCAGGAGTGGGCTACAATCACCCGCAACAATATCGGTCGTCCGATCGCTATCGTGCTCGATGAACATGTATATTCATTCCCGAATGTAAATAATGAGATTACCGGTGGTAGCTCAGAAATCACAGGTAACTTCACTCCTGAAGAGGCTAATGACCTTTCCAATGTGTTGAAATCAGGTAAGATGTCAGCAAAGGTTAACGTAGTCAGCAACAACGTAATCGGTCCTAGCCTTGGTGCCGAAGCCATCCAGATGGGATTCATCTCCTTCGTTGTGGCGATCTTCCTGTTGATGGTACTTATGATTGCTTACTATGGCTGGATTCCCGGTCTTGTAGCTAACGTAGGTTTGATTCTCAACCTTTACTTCACATTCGGTATCCTCGCATCACTTCAGGCAGTGCTTACACTTTCCGGTATCGCCGGTATCGTGCTTGCGCTTGGTATGGCTGTGGATGCCAACGTGCTTATCTTCGAGCGTACGAAAGAGGAGCTCAAGAATGGCAAGAAACTTCGTCAGGCTATTTCCGAGGGTTACAGCAACGCATTCTCTGCAATCTTCGACTCCAACCTCACTTCAGTGATTACCGGTGTTATCCTTCTCTTCTTCGGTTCAGGTCCGATCAAGGGTTTTGCAACAACATTGATTATCGGTATCGTCTGCTCATTCTTCACAGCAGTATTCTTGACTCGTATCGCATTCGACCTGATCACAAAGAACGGTCGTTGCGCGAACATGACATTCGCTACAGCAATCAGCCGCAACTTCCTTACCAACACAAAGATTAACTTCCTTGGTAAGACAAAAGCCGCAGCTGCCGTATGGGTAACTCTGATCGTTATCTCAATTGCATCTCTTGCAATCCGCGGTATGAACCAGGGTATCGACTTCTCCGGTGGTCGCAACTATGTTGTGCAGTTTGAAAAGGATGTAGACCGCGAGGCAGTTCAGCAGAAGCTTCTCAACCTTCTTCAGACAGAGGCTAACGACAAGACTGTGTCAGTGTCTGTAATCAACATCGATAATCCATCAAAACTCCGTATCTCTACCAACTATAAGATCCAGAACGAATCTGACGAGACAGAGAAAGAGATCGCAGGTCTCCTCTACAAAGGCTTGAAGGATGAGTTGACAGTAAATGGTAAGACAATGGATCTCGATGCATTCTCAGTATCTGACGAGAGCCATGGTATCATCTCCATCCAGAAAGTTGGGCCATCTGTAGCAGACGATATGAAGCGTGATGCAGCTTGGGCACTCGGTATTGCAATCATCTGTATGTTCCTTTACATCTTGCTTCGATTCCGTAACGTTGCGTTCTCAGTCGGTGCTGTGTGTGCGGTTGCTTTGACAGCATTCCTCATCGTAGGCTTCTACTCAGTTTGCTGGGGCTTCTTGCCGTTCTCAATGGAGATTGACCAGTCATTTATCGCTGCAGTGTTGACCATCATCGGTTATCAGATCAACGATACCGTGGTAGTATTCGACCGTGTACGTGAGATGATAGGACTATATCCAAAGGAGGACAGAGAGAAGACATTCAATAAGTCTTTGAACCAGACATTAGGTCGTACGGTGATGACTTCATTCTCTACTCTCCTGGTGCTCTTGTGCATCTTCTTCCTCGGTGGAGATACAATCCGTTCATTTACATTCGCAATGATCTTCGGTGTTGTAGTAGGTACATTCTGCTCACTCTTCTGTGCTGCTCCGGTAGCTTACTACATTATGAGCCGTGGCAACAAGAAGAACACTACTGTAGCAGCTGACGGTAAGCCGGTACTCGAGGGTAACCGTCGTTTCAAATAATATTTGACAACGTAAGAGAGTTCATCAATAAATGAACTTGAAAGAATAGGGAAAAGGGATTGAGTCGCTGAACTCAATCCCTTTTTTGAACTTCGGAAATAAATTTTTAATTTTGTAGCAGATATGCGCTTGGTTGAGAAAAAATATGTAGTTCCATTCCTGCTGATCATCACATTGTTTTTCATGTGGGGATTTGCCAGAGCAGTGTTGGATGTACTCAATAAGCATTTTCAGGACACGCTTCATATCACTCTTTCCCAATCCACGCTTGTTCAGGCTACAACATATCTTGGGTATTTCCTGATGGCTATTCCCGCCGGTATGGTGATAAACCGGTTTGGTTATCGTCGCGGGGTTGTGGGAGGCCTGCTCCTCTTTGCTGCCGGAGCATTTCTTTTTATACCCGGAGCAAGTTTGGTTTCCTTTCCCATATTCCTTATAGCACTCTTTCTGATTGGTTGTGGACTTGTTGTTCTTGAAACCTCTGCCAATCCCTATGCTGCTGAGTTGGGCGATAAGTCTACGGCTGCTTCCCGTTTGAATTTCGCTCAATCCTTTAATGGTCTCGGCTGCATCTTGGCTCCTGTATTGGTTGGTGGGTTCCTTTTCGGAAATGCTGATGCAAGCGTTGCATTACCTTACACGGCGATGGGAGTCGTAGTGCTCGTCGTAGCGCTGATTTTCTCCAAAGTCAATCTTCCTGAACTAACTACCCCCGTTGAGAATAGGATTGAGAATACGGAGGGAGCATGCAAGGGAGCATTCAGTGAGATTGGCACACTTCTCCGGACAAATCAGTTCCTATTGGGTTTAATAGCGTTGCTCTTCTACGAAATCTCAGAGATATCGATTAACAGCCTTTTTATAAACTATGTGACATCCGATGGCTGGATGGATAAAGCTACAGCTTCAGTGCTTCTTTCATTTGGTGCCTTAGGACTCTTCATGCTTGCGAGAATCTTGGGCAGCTGGATAATGACAAAGGTAAAGGCTATAACGGTCCTGATGATTTGCGGAATGATGACCGTAATTGGTGCCGTAGCTGTGATGATGAATATCGGTGTGGTGTCTAAAGCCGGTTTGTTTATATGCTATGCATTTGAGGCCATAATGTTTCCGACTATATTTGCCATTACCATCGGATATGCAAAGGGGATGGTTAAAACAGCCTCCTCGCTGCTTATGATGACTCCGATAGGGGGTGCTATAGGAACGATGCTGATGGGCGCGATTTCAGATAACCTCTCCATTTCGATGGCATTTGTTGTGCCCGCG
The DNA here is from genome assembly GCA_964512705.1 of uncultured Sangeribacter sp. Taxonomy (GTDB): domain Bacteria; phylum Bacteroidota; class Bacteroidia; order Bacteroidales; family Muribaculaceae; genus Lepagella. Next base: position 9,166 of record CAZEJY010000062.1, read on the forward strand.
TTGGGTTATGCCTGTGTATTCTTCTATTCTGTGATAATAAAGAATGCACACAACAAAGATGTCTGACTAATAAGGTAGACATCTATAATTGAAGAATAAAATGAATGAGAAGAAGAATACCGGAATCTGTTGTATCGGACACATAACACTCGACAAGGTGGTGACACCTGAATTCGAGGTTTATATGCCCGGTGGAACAGCTTACTACTTTGCCAAGGCACTGCGCAAACTCGACCATGATGATTTCAAATTGTTGACCTCTCTGGGTGCAACGGAATACGGGGTTGTAGAGGAGCTCCGTAACGAAGGAGTGGATGTTGAGGTGGTTCCAAGCCGTAAATCGGTATTTTTTGAAAATATATATGGTCACGACCGCAACAAGCGTACTCAGAAAGTGCGTGCCAAAGCCGATCCGTTCACACCGGAGAAGGTTGAATCGATAGATGCGAAGATTTACCATTTGGGAACGCTCTTAGCGGATGACTTTGATGTGGAAACAATTAAGAGACTTGCGACAAAAGGTCAGGTCTCTATGGATATACAAGGATTTCTTCGGAAAGTAGTGGGTGAGGATGTAGTTCATGTGGATTATGATCTGAAGAAAGAGATTATGCCCTATGTCCATACATTGAAAGCCAATGAAGCTGAGATGGAAGTGCTGACCGGCTATAGCGATCCGAAAGAGGCTGCGAAAGTACTTGCAGATTGGGGTTGTAAAGAGATTGTGCTTACATTCGGAGACAAAGGCTCATTGATTTATGCCGATGGTGAATTTTATGAGATTCCTGCAATTCCACCGACTCAGATAGTAGATGCCACCGGTTGTGGAGATACCTATATGGCAGGGTATCTTTACAAGCGCAGTAAAGGCGCTACCTATGAAGAAGCGGGATATTTCGCAGCCGCCATGTGCACGCTCAAGCTCGCCTCCCGCGGACCCTTCAGCGGTACGGAAGCTGACGTCCTCGAAACGATGAAAAGGCGTTAGTTTGAGGCGTGAACGTAGGGATGCACCACGGTGCATCCGCAAACAACGTTAACAAAAAATCATATTGGCTGCACCATGGTACAGCCCTACATTCAGGGATAACCGAAACCCGAAATTGATAACTGAAAACTGATAACCGAAAACTGAAAACTGAAAACCTAACATAAACATGAAAAGACTGATTACATTTTTTGCTTTGACATTGCCGGTAATCCCTGCAGCGTACTGCGCTAAGACAGTGGTCGCGAAGACGGGTAATGATGCCGATGCGCGAATTCGTGCTGAAATTGCCGCCACTCCAGAAAAATCCGGCGGCTACTATTATGCTTATCCATATATTACTGATGAAATGCCTGGCATCCCCGCCGGATTCAAGCCGGTTTATATCTCTCATTATGGAAGACACGGCTCACGCTATATCGACTCCAGTAAGATCCATAAGAGAGTGCTTGATGTGCTTTATAAGCAGAAGAAGGCCGGTAATCTCACTAAACTTGGAGATGAGATTATTGGGATAGTCGAGGCAAGTGATAAATATTCAAACCCTCACTTAGGAGAGTTGACTCGACTCGGAGAGATGCAGCATGCCGGTATCGCCAAGCGTATGATGGCTCGTTTTCCCGAACTCTTTCAGGGGAATGCATATATTGTGGCACGAAGCAGCGATACCCCTCGTTGCATCATCTCCATGGCTGCGTTTTGCGAAGCATTGAAAGAGGGTAATCCGGCACTCAATATAGAGAAGCATGCTTCACCAGGTGATGGCGCATTCATCAAATATCATTGCCCTGAAGAGGAGGCTGTTTATCACGATACAACCCAGCCTTGGCGAGCACCGTATGAGGTAAAAAGGGATTCACTGTATCAGTCTCTTCCAACAGCCAAGAAGATTTTTAAGAATACTAAGAAAGTTAAGACGCTTCCTACATTCATGAAAAATCTTCAGGACATAGCAAAATCGTTCCAGAATCTCGACAACTTTAACTACGACCTTCTTCAATATTTCGATTCAGAAGATTTGTATAATCTATGGAAAGGTGAGGACTATGTGAACTATCTCCGCCATGGAAATGCTGTTGAGACCAATTGTGCCGGTGCAAAGAGTGCCATCAGTCTGCTGCAGGATATTATCATGACAGCAGATGAGGGTCTCAATGGCGAGCGTAACAGTGTAGATCTGCGCTTCGGACACGACGTATTCCTGATGAATCTCTATTCACTTATGGATGTTGAGACAATGTCGGATCACGCTGAGGGAATAGATGATGCCATACGTGTATGGCAGAGCTATCGCATCACTCCGATGGCAGGAAACCTGCAGATGGTATTCTTCCGCGATAACAATAATCAGGAGATCGTATCTATCAGAATTAATGAGCGTCCTGCAAAAATTGCCGGTGTCAAGGAGTTTGCTCCCGGTTTCTATACCTGGAATGATCTCAAGGATAAATGGAATTCAAAGATAAATACAGCATATTCAAGAAGTCTTCTTCCTGCCGGCACTACACAAGCCCACAAGGACTTGGCAGCCGATCCGGCAAAAGCCGGTGGAATGTACTATGCCTATCCTTTCACCACAGATTCATTGGCAGCGGTTCCTACCGGATATGAACCGGTGTATCTGACACATTACGGTCGCCATGGTTCACGCTGGGTTCTGAGTTCAAAGTATCACTCTAAAGTGTTGAAACGACTTGAGGAGCAGGAGAAGCTTGGTAACCTGACTTATATGGGAGAGGAGGTTCTGCGTGTGATGCGTAAGAGCGAGGCTTATACAAACGGACATATCGGAGAACTTTCTCCATTGGGTGTGAAGCAGCATAAGGATGTGGCTAAGCGTATGTATAAGCGTTTCCCAACATTGTTCGAGAACAATGATACGGTAGACGCGCGTTCATCGACAGCTCCAAGATGTATTGTATCCATGACCTCATTCACTGAGGGTTTGAAAGAGGGTAATCCGAATGTGACAGTCTTGCGTCATGCTTCCCCCGGTGATATGGATATGATTATCTACAAGACTCCGGAAGCTAAGAAAATAGAGGATAGCGATTCGATCTGGAGAATCGGTAATGAAGCTAAAATCAAGGAGCTACAGCGTTCAGAAACTTCTGCAAAGAAGCTTTTCAAGGATGTTTCAAAAGTAAATGAACTCCCGGAAATGATGAATCAGATCCGTGAGATTGCCACACATCTTCAGAATATTCCGGAACTGAAAGAGGATATACTCTATGTGTTTGAACCAAAAGACCTGTATGATCAGTGGTTGGTAAGTAATTACAGATTGTATGTTAAGCACGGTAATGCAAAACTGACTAACGCTGCAGGTCCTGTGAGCTCACGAAACCTTGTGAAGGATATTGTGGATCGTGCCAATGCTGCGCTCGCCGGAGAGGGGAACAGTGTAGACCTCCGATTCGGCCATGACACAGGTCTGATGAAGCTGCTTGCCTTTATGGGCGTGCAGGGAGTTGATGCCGCAGCAGAGGGAATAGAGAATGTTGCAGAGGTCTGGAAGAGCTATTATGTGACCCCTATGTGCGCTAACCTGCAGATGGTCTTCTTCCGTAATCCTGATGGGAACGTGCTTGTTGGGTTCCGCCTTAATGAGCAGCCGGTACAACTTAATGGCATAGTACCATCAGCTGAGTCTCCCTACTATTATAACTGGTCAGAATTGGCGCCGCATCTTTTGTCGCTTTGATTTAGTTAAATACTGATAAATAAAAAGCTCCATTTCCGGTTAATTGAGTCCGGGAATGGAGCTTTTATTAGGTAGGAGAATATAGTTCTATTTTGTGTAGTGACAATGCATAATTTCGCCGGAAGAATCGCGTAGATGCATTCCATTACCTTCGCAATATCTCCATGCTTTGCAGTCGGCACATTTTCCGCGCTTCATCCAGTCTCTGTTCCTATATTTTTCGAAGCGCGTATTCCAGATTTCAAAGAAATCATCTTTATAGATATTCCCCTGGCGATAGTCAGCACGGATGCTCGGACACGCACCGATGCCACCGTCTAATAAGATTGAACCAACGTTTACTCCAGCGCCGCAATTGAAGAAGTAATCGCGAACCTCACCCTCATATCCGCCTAAGAAACCCTCGCAGCAGAAATTGGCGTGAATACGACCCTCTTTGCGCGTAGCTGATATGAACTCCATAAGTTGGGTCGTCTCGCTGTCAGAGAGGTCGAATTCCGGATGATCGGCTGCTCGTCCGGAGGGGAATATGGTAAAGAGTCTCCATTGCTTTACACCGGCGTCTATGAGCGTCTCCTTTATCTCCTCCAATTTAGGGAGAGATCGGCGGTTGACGCATGTGACCACATCAAAATTCAGGCTGCCGTCGGCTGCAACCATCTTGATGGCATCGAGAGCACGGGAATATGAGGCCGGATTATTGCGCATCCAATTGTGCTCAGCTTCCGGTCCGTCGAGGCTGATAGTTAGGTTGTGTATTCCTGCTTTCAGCAATTTGTCGAAACGTTCAGGTGTGAGTATAAGTCCATTGGAGACGATACCCCAGGGGAATCCGCGGTCATACAATTGGCGCCCGACTAACTCTAAGTCCTGGCGCATCAGAGGTTCTCCACCGGTGATGATGATATTGACCTTGTTTGGGTTGATATGCGGTATTAATCGGTCGATGGCAGCAAGAAAATCTTCCGCGGGCATATCCGGCAGAATACTGGAATTCTTGCAGTCGCTCCCGCAATGAAGACATGATAGGTTGCAGCGCCAAGTGCATTCCCAGAAGAGTTGGGTCAATTCATGCTTCTGACGCTGTTGTTGCTTAACCTTGCGGTAGAGCTCAAGGGCTACCCTTTGCTTTAGAGAGGGCTTTTTCATCACTCAAATCCCTCCTGATTAATTAGATGTTTTCTTTTTGAGTTTGAAGTCTACGACTTTCTTTGCAAGACCTTGATACCATCCGTCATTTTTTTTCTTTCCAGACTTCTCATAGGTCATCTTGACCACGGTTGAATCCGGTTCCAAAGTGGGATCATCCGGGATACAAACTACCTTGAGATTATCGTGGCAACCTTCATCCTTTATTTCATAGGCGCCTTCAGCGTTAGAAGTAGTAGTAGAATAGGAATATTCACCGGATGGTATATTAACGCCGGTAACTCTAATTGTTGCACCATCCACGGGCTTATCGCCCTCGGTAGTCACTGTGCCCTTTATTTCGTAATCACCTGTAAGAGTTCCATACATCAAGGCAGGTTCTCCACAGCTATAGCCGAGTAGAGACATACCTGCGGCACAAAGCCACGCTGTAAAAGAATAAACTGATCGATAAATCTTTTTCATAATCCCATATTATTGAAATGTTGCATTAATTTCTCCCTGAACCTCATCACTGATTATTACTTTTCAGCGCTAAAGAGTTCTCACCGCCTAAGTTAATACATTCCCGCCAATTGACAAAATCAGTTAATAAACTTAATTGAAAAAATACTGAAAAATGTGCTATAGTTCGGTGTAAAAAGTATTTAGATTGTCAAATTATTGCTTATATTTAATTATTTCATCAGTTAGAAGATGAATAGTAGATGAGGGATTCGTGTATGCAACTTTGGATTTGGAGCGATTCGTAGCTTCTTCAATTAAATCAATTAATCCCTTTTTCATGGTCGTAGAGAAGGTTCCTTTCACATAATCAGGGTCAAAACTTCTCAACATGGCAAGACATTCAGAAGACGATAATTCCTTATTGGTATCCTTATAATGTAGGACAAACCAATATTCAATGCAGGGATTTGAAAGCAGCAGCACGGCATCCTTTATTTTCTTCAAATGTTCCAGCATACCCGGCACATCAAGGTCAAACATCAAAA
>CAZEJY010000063.1:0-14841 GCA_964512705.1 uncultured Sangeribacter sp.
CTTATTCTGCCTGTAGGTATATCCTTCTACAGCTTCCAGGCTTTAAGCTATTCTATTGATGTATACCGCAAAGATATAGAAGCTACTAAAAATCTTCCGGCATTTTTAGCGTTCATAAGTTTCTTTCCACAGTTAGTTGCAGGCCCAATAGAGAGAGCGACCAACTTGCTTCCGCAATTTCAGAGACCCGCTAAATTCAACTACTCAGAGGGTGTTTCCGGTTTACAAATGATTCTATGGGGACTATTTAAGAAGGTTGTTGTTGCAGACAATGCGGCACCCATTGTCAATACCATATTCTCCAATATAACCGGAACTGAACCAATAAATTTATGGATTGGAGCTATTCTTTTCTCCTTTCAGATTTATGGAGACTTTTCCGGATATTCAGATATGGCAATCGGTATTGCCAGATTGTTTGGAATTTCGCTGATGAAGAACTTCAATATGCCATATTTGGCAACTGACATTCATGACTTCTGGAAACGCTGGCACATATCCCTCACTTCATGGTTCCGAGACTACGTATATATTCCGTTAGGAGGTAATCGCAAAGGGCGATTCCGGAAAGCTATCAACACTATGGCAGTATTTCTAATAAGTGGTTTATGGCATGGAGCCGATTTAACTTTTATTCTATGGGGAGCCTATCACGGTGCATTATATCTCCCCCCCCAATTCATTTTAAAGCGTAAGAAAGGCTACGAAAATCCAAATCGAAATATTGTTACCACCACCCTATTATGCGGTTTGACTTTTTTCATTGTCACTATAGGTTGGATATTATTCAGAGCTGATCATTTCTCTGATGCAATCATGTATATCGAAAGGATGTTTCACACAGGAGCTTTACGTCCTATAATGGGAAAGCAAGCTCTATTATGGTGCGCAGTTTTGATTATAACAGAACTACTCAGCAGGAAGAAAGAAACCCCATTTGCAAAGCAGTCTTCCGGAATATGGCGATTCAGAGCAACAAGGTGGGTAATCTACATCATAGTGATCTCAATAATTACTGTATTTGCAGGTCATAGTCAACAATTCATATACTTTCAGTTCTGAATTACATGAGTATAAATTCATCAAATAAAAGGGAATTACGAAAATTTATCATTAGTGCATCCATTTTTGGCTGCATACTGATTTCTTTGGTCACCTTAACAGAATTATACCTTCGTTCCAGACCTTCTTCTTATTCCATCAAGGCAGAATATCTGCGCGATCACGGAAGCGAAATTTCCACGTTGATATTAGGATCCTCTCATACATACTATGGTTTGAATCCTAAATGGATTGGAGACAGTTGTTTCAACCTTGCTAACATTTCCCAAACCCCTGAATTGGATTACGAGTTACTAAAAAAGAACATTGCGTTTCTTCCAAACCTTAGAAGAGTAATAATTCCTATCTCATATTTTACTTTTACAGACCTGAGACTCGAAGACTCCGAAGAATGGTTCCTTTGTATTAATTATAAAATACATATGCGAATAGGAGAAAACCTATCCAATTTCTCCAAATACAACTTCACCTTCTCTCATTTTCCATCCTTCACTGCCCGAATAAAGAATGCTCTTAAAATTGAATCAAAAGAGAATCGCTGTGATTCCCTTGGATTCGGACTTGGTTATACTCTGGATAACAGGGATCCAAACTGGGAATCAACGGCAGCCAGAAGGGTTGCCAATCTAACTCGTAAAGATTCGAAGCGCAGAAAGGAGGTTAGGGAATGCTTAGATGCTATGCTTAACTTTTGCAAGGAAAAGAATATTAAAGCAATCTTGATTGTTACGCCAGTATGGCGTGAATTCAGAAAGTATGCCGATACTACTCAATTATCCTTGATGAGAATGGAAGCTAAAGAGTTAGCAAAGCGTCATAATCTTGTTCTGATTGACCTCTTTGATTCTGCGGAATTTACTTCAGAAGACTTCTTCGATACTGATCATCTTTCAATATATGGAGCAGGACGTCTATCAAAAATTGTCAGCAAAGAGATTCATAAAGAGGAAAGACCCTCTCGCTTAGAGCCATAAATCACTTCGGAAGAGTGATTACGCTAACACGAATATTGGAGCCGAACTTCTCGACGAGTGCCTTTTCAATGCGGGCAGCAATCTCAGCACCCTGATTGATATTAAGCATGGGATTGACATAAACTTCGGCATCAAAAATCAGGAATGGACCGCTTTTTCGAGTATGAAGTAATTTAAGTCCATCAACTCCTTCCACATTAGCCACGATCTCCTCTGCTTCTTCATAATCATGCTTCGGGATAGATCCCTCCATGAGTTCCCTGAAGGCAGGGAAGAATAGACGGCAAGCCGGGATAAGAATAAATATCACTATGATTAGAGAAGCGCATGGATCCAACACACGCCATTCTTCGCCAAAGAAATGAGCACAGGATACACCAATCAATGTTGTTACTGAAGCCAAGGCGTCGCTACGATGATGCCAGCCGGCTGAAATCAAAGCATTACAACGGGTTCTTTTACCTGCACTTCTATAAAATCTAAAAAGGAATTCCTTACCCAATATAGCAGCACAAATGGCAAAGAGTGTCCAGATATCAGGGCGCTCCAGCTCCTCTCCACGCAAATATGCCTGAATGGACTCAATTCCCTCGATTGCAATGAAAATAGATATGGTAACAAGGATTCCGGAGACAAGCATTGAAGCAAACGTCTCGAATTTACCGTAACCATAAGAGAAATGCTTGGTAGGCTTTCGGAAAGAGAGTCCCACAAATGTCAACATAATCAAGTCTGTTCCTACATCACCTAATGAATGAAAACCGTCTGCAACCAATGCCTCACTATGCCCAAAGTATCCAAACAGAAGCTTAGTAGCCATCAGAAGAACATTCACGGCACAGCCAATGGTTACTACGCGCCGAATCTGTTTAGCCTCCTCGAGACCATGGAAATCCATCAATCCAGCCAGATTTATCTGATGGGCATGATTATGTTTCATATATTTTGGGTTTTCTCTTACTATAGAATAAAGTTAATACAAATTTAGCAAATCATAGTCGTATCACAAAAAAAATCCGTTCAAGGGATTCATGACGGATTACAACTCATTCCTAAATTAATAATGTATCAAGCTAATAAACATCGCACTTGAATTATCCAACGAACGCAAAGGAATAATCGGTTCATTGGTATAGCGGCAGCAGTATACTCTCAGAATCTGCGAGTGCGTACAGGTACGGGCACTGGTTGCAACTGGGGAGCAGCGAAACCGCCAATTTTGTCCAAAGCATTCTTCAATGCATCTTTGATCTTACCCATAATTAATAATGTTTATATAATTTTAATTTGCTTTCATTATATCAACATTATTAACTATGGATTGGTTCACATCTTTTTTAATTTTTATTTCAAATTTATTTCAAGCGCAGAAATGAATAGCCAAAACGGTCAGCAGCCTCACGTGATAATTCTTCGCGGAACTCAGGAGCAGCCAAAGAAATCATTAGTTTAGCACGCTCCGCAAGATTCTTTCCTCTGAGGTCCACAGCACCATATTCAGTAACTATATAGTTTGTTTGAAAGCGTGTAGTGACAACACCTGCTCCTTCCGTAAGAACCGGTTTAATCTTATTCATCCCCTTATTGGTTGTGGCAAGCATTGCCAAAAAGGATTTTCCTCCTTCACTCTTGGAAGCACCATAGACGAAGTCGTGCTGACCACCCACTCCTGAGAAAATCTTCTTACCTATAGAATCGGCACAAACTTGACCGGTCAAGTCTATTTCCAAACATGAATTAATTGAAACAACTTTGGGATTCTGAGCTATCACATAAGGATTATTAGTCCAGGCACAGTCCCGGAATATCACATCTTCATTCTTATCAAGAAACTTATAAAGCTCTTTAGAACCCATAGCCAATGAAGCAATGGATTTACCAGGCATAACTTTTTTCTGAGAATTGTCGATGATTCCATTTTCAAGAAGTGGCAACACGCCATCAGTCATTGCTTCGGTGTGTAATCCCAAATGCTTATGATTAGAAAGAGCGCGTATCACGGCATTCGGTATACCACCGACACCAATTTGAAGCGTCGCCCCGTCCGGAATTAATTCCGCTATATAATTTCCAATAGCAATTTCCTTATCTGTCGGAGCGGTAGTAGGTACTTCAACAAGTGGTTGGTCAACATAAACGGCGGCAGCCAACTGGTCCATGTGAATCACACCATCTCCCGGTGTGAACGGCACATGTGGATTGATCTGGGCGATCACCCTATCAGCACATTCGACTGCACTGACAGCTAAATCTGCAGATACACCGAAACTGACCTCTCCCCTTTCGTTCGGTAATGAACAGTTGATAAAAGCTACGTCAACCCGACATGTTCCATCACGAAAAAGATCCGGAACCTCTCCCAAAAATTTTGGGGTCATCGAGCCATATCCTTTCGCAATCCAATCGCGAAATGCAGGAGACACGAAAAACGAATCAATGAGAAAAGAGTCTTTATATTGTTCCTGACATAGAGGAGATGGGCCCTTGGTTACCGAGAATGCTGAATAGATTGTGACATTCCTCAATTCATTTCCTCTTTCAGCGAGCGCTGCTACAAGCACCTCCGGGAAAGAGGTGGAACCTTGAAGATATATATGATCACCACTCTCTATCAGTTTTACTGCTTCTGATGCTGAAACCATGTTTTTATCAATTGGTTTAAGTATTACTTTTTTGATTTATGTTCCTCGTTAAATTTGCGAAGGAAGCGCTCAAGACGCTCAAAGCAATCCTCATCGTTTAGAAGGGATACACATACCCTGACTCCGGATTGCTCGCTACCGGTGCTGGGCAACGCGATAGAAGCCACACCATGCTTTAACAATTCAATATTTATCTCATCTGCCGACATATTTCCATAGCCGATAGTAAAGAAGAATCCATCTGAAATCAATTGATCCCCATCTTTGCTGTAGACAATATGAAAACCATTGTCGAGGAATAATTTCTTAGTCCGTTCTGCACGTTTTGCGTAATCCCTGCAATGCTCTACAAAATTCAATTCACCTTTTGCGGCTGCATCCATCATGGAAGCTAAGGCAAATTGAGCTGAATGAGCTGTACCGGATGAACAACAATAGAGCACACCATAAATATAAGCATCTCCAAATTTAGGCATCTCGTAGAACTTCTCAAAGAACTCATACTTTTGGTTGAACAGTTTAGGACTGATTGCAACAATAGCTATTCGCTGACCGGCATAACTAAAAATTTTTGAGCCGGACAACAACAGAATATAATTATCCGTGTAGTTAGCTACGCTCGGAATAAAAGGCGCCTCTCCGGGATGTGAAAAGTCTGAACGGAAGTCCATTCCCATGTAAGCGAGATCCTCCATGACAACTGCATCATATTTTGTTGCGCACTCCCCTATAATCCGCAGTTCTTCATCGGTCATGTTAGTCCATGCCGGATTATTAGGATTACTATACAGGATAGCTGTAATATTCCCTTTACTTAATATGCTTTCAAGTTTTTCCCTCAGTTTTTCTCCACGATATTCATATATATCGAAAGATTCCTCTTTTATATTCAGAAGTTTTGCCTGACAACGATTTGCTGGGAATCCGGGGTTAATAAACAGGATTGTGTCCTTTCCTTTCAATCGCTGGGCGAGAATGAGCATAAGGGTAAAACTCCCTTGCATTGACCCCACGGTAGGAATTATACATTTCCCGGGCATTTCTACATTAAGAAATGCCTTGATAAATTTCTCACCCGCATCCTTCAATTCCGGAATGCCCTCAATCGCAGGATATTTATTGGCGACACCACCCTGAAGAGCTTTTATTTCAGAGTCTATTCCAATAGACTCTGCATTTAATCCCGGGTTACCTATCTCAAGATGAACCATCTTCTCATCAGCAATTCTTTCCAATTCTGCAGCAAGAGCGCAAATTTGTCGGATAGTGGCAGACTTAATGTCAATTATGCCTACTCGCTCCATGGCGGAGTTAAATATATCATTGGTTATCGGGAACATTGCAATATCAGATTTAGGTAAAAAGTTATCTATAAGTTTTTATAGTACCGTGCATAAAATTTCAAAGTGATGCGACCTTTTCCGCCTTAGCTCTGCCGGCTCTGAAAGCAGCTAAATTCATCTCAACCATCTTCTCACCTTTTTTTGCAAAAAGGTTCCGGATGGCTTCCTCAATTTTATCTTTGTCTATTTCTACAAATGGGGAACAGGCTCCTAATAGCACCATATTCGAACTCCTTTGTGAGGCTACTTCTTTTGCCATAGCTTCCATGTCGAAAATCACTACTTCCCCATGATTATTCAACTCATTTTGCACCAAATTGATATCCGGATAATTTTCAATATTGATAAATGGCACAGAATTAGTAACAATCCATCCATCTTTCTTTAAGAATGGTATGTATCGCAGAGCTTCCATCGGTTCAAGTGAAACGATTAGGTCCGCGCCCTCTTTAGGAATCAAATCAGAATGAATCGGGGTGGAGCTGATGCGAAGATTTGATTGAACATCACCACCTCGCTGGCTCATACCATGCACTTCGGCTTGTTTCAAGTAGAGATTCTGCTCTAATGCTGCTGCACCAAGAATTGTTGCGATAGTCAAAATTCCTTGTCCGCCAACTCCGGCTAATATTATATCTGTTTTCATTTCAATGATTTCTAATAAGATTTATTTTTTTGCTGAAGCGTGACGTCGAGCTGTCTGTATGCACTCTCGTCTTGAAACTATTACCGACAAACCATCATGATCAATCTCCTCCTTGAACAAGGCAACCATCTCATCATGATTTTTTGGCAAAGAATCTATTGTCCGAACATGTTTGGGATCAGCTCCAAGGCCAAGGCAAATCTCCTCAATTTTGCCGGTACCTTGCGAATCCTGACCTCCGGTCATACCGGTTGTCAGATTATCGGATATAATCACAACCATCGGCGTATTTTCATTAATAGCATCAAGCAATCCCGTCATACCGCTGTGAGTAAATGTAGAGTCACCGATCACAGCGACTGAGGGATGTTGTCCGGCATCGGAAGCACCTTTTGCCATTGTGATAGATGCACCCATATCCACTACAGTGTTAATGGCATTAAACGGCTTGAGGAAACCCAATGTATAGCAACCGATATCGCCAAAAACCTTCGCGTTCTCATAGCTATCCAAAGCTTCATTCAATGCTCCATATACATCGCGATGGCCACATCCCTGACAGAGCATTGGCGGACGGGGAGCAACTATCTCCGCAACACCTTTTTCCTCAATTGGTGTAAGTCCGCATGATGCTGGTGATAACTTAATGAGTGTCTTTCTCACCTCATCAGGCGACAATTCACCATCACGAATTACATCTCCTGACAATTTACCATAGATTTTCTTTCCGACACTCAGTAGTCCCCGCATCTTATTTTCAATAAAGGGCTGTCCCTCCTCGAGCACTAAAATTGAGTCGCAAGTATCATATAGTTTCTCTATTAGCTTTTTTGGTAATGGATACTGACTGATCTTTACGACCGGGAACGGAACTTTTCCATCATATAGTTCATTCAGATAATTAAAAGCAATTCCGCTGGCGATTATGCCAATTTCATAACCATCCTTACCTGATTGAGATTCGTTTGAACCGTAAGCATCAATATATTTATTGAAAGGAGAAGATTCAGAACTATTTTCAAATTCCACTTGATCCTTAATCAATTGCTTATTCCGTTTTTTTGAAATTGCCGGCATCAGAACCCACTGATTAGGGTTGCGCGGATAAGAGAAAGTGTTTTCATTGTTAGCCTCTGCTTCGGTCTCAACAACTGCTCTTGAATGACTCAGACGTGTCACGAAACGTAGAAGAACAGGGATTTGCAAGCGTTCTGACAAATCAAAACCGTATGCAGCCATATCATAGGCTTCTTGCTGAGAAGATGGTTCCAAAGCAGGAATCATTGCGAAATCAGCATAAAATCTTGAATCCTGTTCATTCTGTGATGAATGCATTGACGGATCATCGGCTGCAACAACAATAAAACCACCGTTGGCACCCGTCATCGCAGAATTAACAAACGGGTCGGCCGCGACATTAAGCCCCACATGCTTCATTGATGTAATGGCCCGCTTACCGCAATATGACATTCCCAATGCCGATTCGTATGCAGTCTTTTCATTACTTGACCAATGACTATGAATGCCACGCTCCTTTGTGAGCGGATGATTTTGCACATATTCCATTATCTCTGTTGAAGGAGTTCCCGGATAAGCATACGCACCGGAAAGTCCCGCATTCAAAGCTCCCAAAGCAAAAGCCTCATCGCCGAGAAGCAACAATTTATTTTTCATTCAATGTTGGATTAGATTTATGTTGCAAATATAAACAATTTATTCATTCTTTTCATAATCAAATTCAGGATTTAATTTCGATGATTTTATGTTATAAAACATAGATTAAATAATCACATTAATGATGCGATTTTGGCGTTATAATTATATAGATTAATTTTGCACCTGAATATAAAATAGATAATATGAATATGAGAAGAATTGCGATATTTCTGAGTTTACTATTGACCGTTGTGTGTTCATACGCCGCCGATCCGGTTCATTGGACAATGAAACTGATTGATGAATCCGGTTCCAACCCTAAATTAGAGATTACGGCTAAGATTGACCCGGGCTTTCACCTGTATGCTATGGATAATCCTGAGGGAGGGGTACCTCTTTCCATACATTTGGATATGAAAGGCTGCAAAGCTGACGGTAAAATTACTCCTAACAAGAAATACACCATCGCTTACAATGACATCTTCATGTCCAATGAGCATTATTACAGTGGTTCTGTGACTTTTACTCAAAAATTAACCCCAACTTCCTCCAACTATGAGGTACACGTCGAGATTCAAGGTCAGGCATGTGATGAAGGCTCCTGTGTTCAAACATTTGAGTCCAACACGCTGCAGGGGAAAGCACAGTTGAAAAATGATACGGAGAACGCTACTCCCGCAGCTCAGGAGAAAATTGCAGAAAATAAGGAAGCTGCGGAAGTATTGGCAGAGACCATTATGATGGATTCTCTCCAATCCGCTGATGCACCTCTGATGCCCGGAACAAATCAGTCCAACGTTGATACTCATAATCTTTGGAGAAATGTTCAGACAGAGATGAAAGTTTTTGAAAAAGATCCATCTCAGCAAGCACGCAGCCTTTGGTTTATATTTATTGCGGGTTTCATAGGTGGTCTCATCGCATTGGTGACTCCATGTGTGTGGCCAATGATACCGATGACCGTGAGCTTCTTCCTGAAAAAGAATAAAAACAGAGCTTCTGCTATTGGCCAAGCAGCGATATACGGAGCTTCTATTATAGTGATCTATGTCCTGTTAGGCTTAGTTGTCACCGCTATATTCGGCGCATCCGCTCTCAATGAACTCGCGACAAGTGCCGGATTCAACATTGCATTCTTCCTCTTGTTAGTAATTTTTGCCATATCATTTATGGGAGGTTTTGAATTGACTCTACCTTCATCATGGGGTAATAAAATTGATTCAAAAGTTGATTCAACTACAGGCTATCTCTCTATCTTCTTTATGGCATTTACATTGGCGCTTGTTTCTTTCTCATGCACAGGTCCTATTATAGGCACCCTGCTTGTGGAAGCAGCTGCCTCTTCCAACTTTATTTCTCCAGCTATAGGAATGTTTGGTTTTGCTTTGGCTCTTGCAATACCGTTTACGCTATTTGCCTTGTTCCCAAGTCTTCTTAAAGCAGCTCCAAAGAGCGGAGGATGGATGAATACAGTCAAAGTAGTTTTAGGTTTTCTTGAACTTGCCCTTGCACTCAAATTCCTATCGGTAGCTGATTTGGCTTATGGTTGGCGTATTCTTGACCGCGAAGTCTTCATCTCCCTGTGGATAGTGATCTTTGCTCTTCTCGGGGTTTACTTATTAGGAAAAATCAGATTCCCTCATGATTCAAAGGTTGAGAAAATTGGAGTTGGTAGATTTTTACTTGCATCTGTTTCACTCGCATTTGCCATTTACATGGTTCCCGGTCTATGGGGTGCACCATTAAAGAGTATCAGTGCATTTACCCCTCCTATCTATACTCAGGACTTCAACTTGTATGATGGTAGCGTACATGCTAAGACCGATGATTATGAAAAGGGACTGCAATTATCAGCAGAAACGGGTAAACCCGTACTCCTTGACTTTTCAGGTTATGGATGCGTAAATTGTAGAAAAATGGAAGCTGCAGTTTGGACAAATCCGGAAGTAAAATCATTAATCGATAATGATTTCATTTTGGTTTCGTTAATGGTTGACGATAAAACTCCCCTTCCTGAACCAATTAAAGTCAAAGAGAGTAATGGTAAAGAGAGAACATTACGCACTGTCGGAGACAAATGGAGCTATCTGGAAAGAATCAAGTTTGGTTCGAATGCTCAACCCTATTATGTTGTGGTTAACAGCGACGGCAAACCGATGTCAGGTTCTTACGGTTATAATGAAAATGTAGATGCCTACATTACTTTCTTGAAATCTGCATTATGACAATATAACTCTACAAAATGAATAGAATAAGGCAATTTATTGCAATTATTGGATTTTGTCTTGCCGGCACACTGTCGGCACAGACCTATATTCAATATGTTGATTCGGCGGATTATTATATAAAACGTGAATTATGGGATAAGGCTGAAGAGATGACAATAGCAGCACTGAAGAAAATGCCTGCCAATAAACTCAATTATCTCCTTTGGTCTAATTTAGGAGAAATCAGGAGCCGTAAGGGTGAAACGGACAAGGCATTGGAAGCCTTTGAAATTGCATTGGCATCAAATCCTACCAATCCCTCAATTCTAACTAAACGCGCCTATACTTTTCTCCAGAAAGGAGAAACCGAAGCGGCGCTCCAAGATATCAATCTCTCCTTGCAACAGGATTCCATACAACAATGGCCATTAAAAGTTCGAGCAATTATGAGTCTATCGGCGGGGGAATATGATGCTGCCGAGAGAGATTACATAACCTTGCTCAAGTATTTCCCGGTTTCGGAAGATGCATACATAGGCTTGGGAAAGATTGCATCTGCCAAAGGTGACACTGAAAAGGCAATTAAGATGTTCAAGCAATCCATTGAAACCAAGCAGAATGAAGAAGCGTGGTTTCTTTTGGTACTACTTCAGATAGAGAATGATAATCTTTCACAGGCCAAAGAGGATCTTCTTCTTGCCATGAAGCGCTATCCACGATCAGGAAATCTGTTTCTCTTGCGAGGAGTAATCCACAAAAAGAATTTTGAGAATGACGCAGCGACCCTTGACCGAAAAATCGCTCTCGAACATGGAGCTGATAAAGAATTGGTTGCTCGGTTACTTCCAATGAAGTAGAAAACAATTTTATGCCGATGAGCTCATATACCAAGGCTATCTCATAAATTTTTACTAATTTTGCAACTTAGTTGCATTTACAGGTAAAATTATGGAATGGTTAATTGAGCTTATCAGACCCTACAATGTCTCATTAGCGAGCACTATTCTCCTCTATTCCTTTGTGATATTTGCCGGAATTTATCTTGGTAAGGTTAAGATATTCGGCATCTCCTTAGGAGTAACGTTTGTGCTCTTTGTGGGAATTGTGATGGGTCATTTTGGTTTTATGGTAGATGGTGATGTGCTTCACTTCCTCCGGGAATTCGGACTTATCCTCTTTATCTTTTCGATCGGTATGCAGGTAGGACCCGGTTTCTTCTCCTCATTTAAGGAAGGAGGCGTGAAGATGAATCTGCTTGCTGTTATCGGAGTGTGTCTCAACGTTGCTCTGATGCTTGGTATTTATTTCATTCAGAGTTACTCAGGCGGTTCCACTTCAATCTCACAGATGGTCGGTATAATGAGTGGCGCCGTGACTAATACGCCAGGCCTTGGTGCAGCTCAACAGGCATTTCTACAAGTCAATCCAGATGGCTACGATGTGAGCCAGCAGATGTCAATGGGCTATGCTGCCGCCTACCCTCTTGGAGTGGTTGGTATCCTGTTAAGCATGATTTTAATTAGGAAGTTCTTCAAAATTGACGTTCAGAAAGAGAAAAATGAGATCGAGAATGATGAAAAAGCTTCCATGCTCGCACCTCATATCGTATCTTTGAAGGTGACCAATGAAATGATCAACGGGTTGTCAATGATGAAGCTTCACACCCTTATCAGCTGCGATTACGTTATCTCACGTATTGAGAAGCCTGATGGAAACGTAATAATCCCGACATCTCAAGATACTCTCGAAGTTGGTGACATCTGTCTGGTTGTGTGCAGCCAGCAGGATGAAGAGGTTTTCACCCGATTCATCGGACCTATTGTAGAGAAGGTATGGGAGATGGAGAAAGGTCCGGTTGTGTCACGCAGAATCCTGATTACAAAAACAGAATATAACGGTGTGAAACTTGGCTCACTTCGATTGCATTCAGCCTATAAATTAAATGTAACCAGAGTTAACCGTGCAGGAGTGGATCTTGTAGCAACTCCAAACCTCAGACTGCAGATGGGAGACCGTCTGACAGTAGTAGGTAAGCTTGACGACATCAATAATCTTGCACGCAAGGTCGGTAACTCAATGAAGCGACTGAATGAACCGAATCTCATTACAATGTTTATCGGCATTTTCTTAGGAATTTTAGTTGGAAGCATTCCATTTAATTTCCCGGGCATGTCTGTACCGATGAAGTTGGGACTTGCGGGAGGGCCATTAATTGTGGCGATCTTAATTGGAGCATACGGACATAAGGTGCACCTTGTGACTTATACCAATTCCTCTGCCAATCTCCTGCTTCGAGAAATGGGAATATGCTTGTTTCTTGCCTCTGTTGGATTAGCTGCCGGAAAAGAATTCTTCGCTACCGTATTCAATATTCAGGGAGCAATATGGGTTGGATATGGATTCATTATCACAACTATTCCATTGTTGGTTATCGGTATCATTGCACGCGCGAAATATAAACTTAATTACTTCTCCATTATCGGTATGATGAGTGGAGGTTATACGGATCCACCCGCCTTGGCTTATGCTAATAAACTCGCCAACAACGATGCTCCGGCCGTAGCCTATTCAACCGTCTATCCACTCACTATGTTTATGCGAGTAATTGCAGCACAGCTTGTAATATTATTCTTTATTTAAGGATATTCCAGCTATATAATACAGATTTATAATTTCATATCTTAGCAAAGAGTTCGGAATCACACCGAACTCTTTTTTTATTTTGATAATGGATATAGCAAGCATCAACTATTTCCTCTGCTACGGTGTTAATATATTATAAATAGATTAAATATTTAAGACATAGCCGTTAAAATATGCATAAATTTACAAAAATAGTAGCCACAGTATCTGATAAAAGATGCGATGTGGAATTTATTAAACAGCTCGCTTCAGCAGGCGTCAATGTAGTGCGCATGAATTCCGCACATCTCGAGTATGATGGCTTCAAGAAGATTGTAGATAATACGCGAGCAGCAAATAGTGCTCTCGCAATCATGATGGATACCAAAGGTCCGGAGATAAGAACCACAGCCACAACAACCGGTGATCCTATCGAATTCCATATTGGTGACAAGGTAACCTTTTACGGCAATCCGGATGGTAAAACATCCTCAACTATCGTCAATTTAAATTATACTCACTTTGCGAAAATAGTAAAGCCGGGTGATAGAATTCTTATTGATGACGGAGAACTTGAATTCACTATCAAGGAAATTGATGGAGATGCTGTATTAGCAGTTTCAGACAACGATGGATCTTTAGGTTCACGCAAGAGCGTAAATCTTCCGGGAGTTGCAGTAGATCTTCCAGCCGTAACGGAGCGAGATAAAAGAAACATTGGATATGCGATAGATTTAGGAGTGGATTTTATTGCGCATTCATTTGTAAGATCTGCAGCGGATGTCAAGGAGGTGCAGTCAATACTTGATGAGCGTCAATCCTCAATCAAAATAATATCAAAAATTGAGAATCAGGAAGGCTGTGACAACTTCGACGAAATACTTGATGCATCATACGGAATAATGGTTGCCCGCGGAGATCTCGGCATAGAGGTACCTGCAGAGCGAATTCCAGGCATTCAGTCCATGATGATACATAAATGTATAAAGGCTCACAAACCCGTAATAGTAGCGACACAGATGCTTCACACTATGATAGAGCACCCGCGTCCCACAAGAGCAGAAATATCTGATGTAGCTAATGCAGTCTATCAACGGGCAGATGCAATGATGCTCTCCGGGGAGACAGCTAACGGGAAATACCCTATTGAGGCAGTTAAAACAATGACGAGCGTAGCTATTGAGGTAGAGTCATCATTACGTCAGAAAATGGAGATTCCACCGTTGACAGATGATGATATAACTTCATTCTTGGCACGTCAGGCAGTATTATCTGAAACTCGCGTAGGGACGAAGGCGATCTTTACAGACGCGTTTGGCGGCATTGCAGCGCGTTTCATTGCTTCCTTCCGTGGGAATAACCCAACATTTGCAATCTGTCATAATATGGAGGTCTACCGATGGTTGGCATTGAGTTATGGAGTGACAGCATATTACTTCCCACATGAGAATAAAGAGGATCCAAGGCATTCTGTAGATGCAGTAAAACAGATAGTAGCAGATGATCATATAGGGTTAACTGATAGGATTGCATATCTCACAGGAACGAAACTCGGCACACGCGCCTTAGAGATTCTCACCCCGGGAGAAATCATTGAATAGCAAAAAAAGAGGCTGCTTTACAGCAGCCTCTCATAAGATGGCGATTACCTACTCTTCCGCTTTCGCCCAAGACAAACACGGACATCGG
>CAZEJY010000064.1:0-14812 GCA_964512705.1 uncultured Sangeribacter sp.
GGCACGTGACTCCCAACTATCCCCTCGTCGAAGGGGCCCATACACGGTTGGTCACAACTCCAAATTCCATCCAACTCAATCAATTCTAAGCTGCCAAACAATACCAGCTAAAAAGGTTCGACTTAATAGATTTATTTTTAATAAATTATAACGTCTCCTTTTTTAGCCATTTTCTGAACAGAGGATCTTTTATAAAATACTTTGTATTACGTTTTACGGAGCTATCTTTTGAGATTATACCCTTATCCTTTAGACTTTTGAGATAAGGAGTCAATATACCTGATGTCAGACCACTCGCTTCTCTGATATCCGCTATATAAAAATTTTTATATAGAAAATATTTTATATATAATGTTTGCATTATATTATTAAACCACATAGTATGAGTCTAAAAACGATATACTTCATCACTCATAACTATGACTTCTGACATAAATTTCCTCCTCTTAAGAACTTTTTCTGCTCTCCAAGTGTTTTAATATCGAAAGAAAGATAAATCGTTTCATGATGTTAGGTTAGTTAGAAAAAGTATTATGGAAAACACGAAAAGCGGCTGGTTGCGAAACCGGCCGCTTTCCGTTTATATTAAAACTCAATATTGGATAAGTATATCACAGGCCTAATATCGGATCGATATAAATATCCGGTTAAAATGTTAAAAATGATGAGGAGATAAAAGTTTTAGGCAGTTAGCTTAGAAAGCCTAAAAAGAAAGTAGGGTATGTGGCGTACACCGAGGAACTGGGAGGTGCTAAATTTAAGTCGCGGAGCGACGAAGTTACGGTTAACCATAACATCATGCCTCCGGCATTCTTAATTTACATAGATTCTAACAACCGGATTTATACATTGGCCCCTAAGATCCGGCGCTCTTGGGCGACTGTTATGGGGGAGGAGTGACCCGACAGGAGCACGGTGTCTTCAGGTAGTGTAAGAATCTTCGATACAATCGACTTTTCCAACTCACTTCTATTCCCGCCGGGGAAATTTGTGAGCCCTGGACCATGCTGATAAAGCAGGTCGCCAACAAAGGCTGCCGATTCCTCCGGTGAGTAATAAGTAACTGAACCGGGTGTATGTCCGGGTGTATGAATCACTTTAAGATAGAACCCCGAGTTGGCTTTTAACCGCAAAATCTCACCATCATATAATTCCTCATAGTGCGGAACTACAATCGGATCATAGTTGCCACTCAAATTGAGATATGGATCCATGAGATAGGGTGCATCCTGGGGATAGATATATATGGGTGCTACCAATTTCTCCCTGAGAAGTTCTGCTGCTCCCATGTGGTCAAAATGTCCATGAGTCAACAGTATCTTCTCTATATGCCATCCATTGCGCTGGATTACATCATAGATTAAGCCTGCTTGCGCACCCGGATCAATGAGAAATCCAGCCTTTGTATGAGCATCGATATAGAAATAGGTGTTTTCGGCAAATACATCTTCAACCATCAATTCTTTGATCATGATTTCCTCCTTTATCCATCATACTAATTTTACAGCAACTCACAACCGTCAGGACCACAGACGTGGGGGCGCTCGGTTGTAGCCTCCTCAGCTTTCTGCTTTTTCAATTCGCGTTCAAGAGCCGATTTGAACCCATCAATGCTCATAGCTCCGGGCACAGCGAAATCTCCACCGAATACAATATAAGGAACACCTCTGACACCACGCATGGCGGCTTCACGTTCGTCAAAACGAACCTCATCGTCATACTTATCGGAATCAAGAACCCCCTTGACCTCTTCCTCTTTCATCCCTACACTCAATGCTTTGTCGAGAAGTACCTGATGGTCAGCCAAAACGAGATTCTCAACAAAATAAGCCTTAAACAAAGCCTCGTTAAGTTTGGCTACAGTATCTCTGTCATACTTAGCCTCAGCGAGTTTCATCAATCTGTGGGCATCGCGAGTGTTGGAATATTGAGTGGTAGCATAACGAAAATCTATGCCAAGCTCTTTACCCAAATTAGAGATCTGCTCAATCTGCTCCTTGGCTCCCTCCAATGAGAGACGATATTTCATTGCAACCCGCTCAGGCGTTGAACTCACTACCTCCTTCGGGGCGGTTGGATCGAGCTCAAAGGCTCGGTAATCAATCTGTACCTGATCTTTCAATCCAAGCTGTGCGATCGCACGTTCAAGACGAGTTTCACCTATGTAGCAATAGGGACATGCAAAATCACTCCAAACTGTCAGTGTCATCATAATATTAAATCCTTTCTAATTAACCGTTTAAATTTACTTATTCTCTTTATTAATAATCTTTTGCAAAACATTGTTAAAAATCTTCAACTCCTCTTCGCTGCAAAGCTCCTCAAGCTCTTTCTGACGATGTAGAGCGATCATCATCACTTCCGGCCGGATTCTCTTCGCGTCTTCAGTCAGCCACACTCTCAAGCACTTATGACTTATAGCTTCCGTATTCACCAACCCTCTTCGTGCCATGCCTGATACAGTACGGCAGATCGCACTTTTATCTTTACCGATTAAGTCACCGATTTCACATTGCTGCATTCCATCGCGGGTATAGAGCGCCCTCAGTACCAAATACTCCGGAACCGTGATATCAACTTTAGCTTTCCTCAGCTCCTCGCCTAATTCACCAACCAAGGTCTGATATGCCGTTCCAATCAGGCAACCCATATTGGGCATTCCATATATGTTCTTTTCATCTTTCATCACCATTATAACATCGCAAATTCTAAAATGGTTGACACAACAACCATTTTAGAATTAATATTGTTCTCATTATCCAACCCCAGCACCCATGATTTTTATTAACTTTGCAATAAATTCCTCAAGGAGTAAAAACTATCTAAGCATGGCAGAAGAATTACAATATAAAGGACTGAATAACAGCGAAGTAATTGAAAGTCGCAGAAAACATGGCGAAAATATCTTGACACAACCTGCGCAGCAACCTTGGTGGAAGGAGTTTCTTAAGAAGTTCTCCGATCCTCTCATCATAATTCTTTTGGTTGCGGGAGCGTTATCAGTCGGTATATCCTGTTATGAGTACTATGGCTTGGGACAAGATTGGAAAGTCTTTTTCGAGCCGATAGGCATCTTTGTGGCAATAGGGCTTGCAACTTCTCTTGCGTTCCTATTTGAGTCAAAGGCGAACAAGGCATTTAAAATCCTCAACCAGGTCAATGACGATGAACCTGTGGAGGTGATGCGCAACGGAACGACAACAAACATTCCACGCCGAGATGTGGTGGTAGGGGATATTGTTGTAATCAGCACCGGTGATGAGATTCCAGCCGACGGAGAACTGTTGGATGCCGTAACCCTTAGTGTGGATGAATCTACACTCACCGGTGAGCAGCTCGCTGCCAAGACAATTGATCCGGAGCATTTCGATAAAGATGCTACCTACCCCTCAAACCACGTGATGCGTGGCACCAAAGTTATGGAGGGACACGGCGTGATGCGCGTGCTTAAGGTTGGAGATGCCACCGAAATGGGTAAAGTGTTTGTGGAAGCACAGATCGATGACTCGGTAAAGACTCCTCTCAATGAACAACTCGACCGACTTGCGTCGCTCATTTCGAAAGCCAGTTACCTATTCGCCGCTCTGATTATCATTGGACGCTTTGTGAGTTATTTCATCGGCATGGGAGATTTCGAGTGGGTACCTTTTCTTGCATATACACTCCAGACCCTTATGGTTGCCGTGACCTTGATTGTAGTTGCCGTGCCTGAGGGCTTACCGATGGCTGTGACACTCTCACTTGCCTACTCCATGAGCAGGATGCTCAAGACTAACAACCTTGTGCGGAAGATGCACGCATGCGAAACCATGGGTGCTACAACCGTAATATGCACTGACAAAACCGGCACTCTCACCCAAAACCGCATGCAGGTTTATAAAACCAATTTCTTCGTACCGGATTCCGACACACTGAAGATAATGGAGGGTATGGCTGTAAACTCTACTGCCCAATTGGATCTGTCGGGGGAGAAACCGGCAGTGTTGGGTAATCCTACCGAGGGGGCTTTGCTTTTATGGTTAAAGGAGAATGGTGCCGATTACATGCAGTTGCGCCGAAATGCCGTCAGACTTGAGGAACTCCCATTCACTACCGAGCGGAAGTATATGGCGACCGTGGTACAATCCGCAACCGGGAAGAGGATTCTATATCTGAAAGGTGCACCAGAGATTGTATTCGGAATGTGTAAAAACCGCAATGGCGTGACCAAAGAGGAGATAGACGCCCAACTTTTGGAATACCAGAATCAGGCAATGCGCACACTCGGTTTTGCCTATCAGGAGGTAACTGATGGGAAGGCTGTAATATCGGACGGCAAAGTCGAAGCCGATAATCTGACATTTGTTGGAATCGTAGCAATATCAGACCCGGTGCGTATCGATGTACCGGATGCCGTGGCTGAAGTTACCGATGCCGGCATCAAGATTAAGATCGTGACAGGAGACACACCCGGAACTGCCAAGGAGATAGGCAGACAGATAGGTTTATGGAATGATGCGGTAGATGGTGAAAAGAATATCATTACGGGTCCTGAATTCGGACTGCTATCAGATAAGGAACTTAAGGAGCGCGTGGAGGATTTCAAGATCATAGCCCGCGCGAGACCTCTGGACAAGAAACGTCTTGTGGAAGCGTTGCAAGCTAATGGAGAGGTGGTAGCAGTCACCGGTGACGGCACCAATGATGCTCCCGCATTGAAAGCAGCCCACGTAGGGCTCTCCATGGGTGATGGAACTTCTGTAGCTAAGGAGGCTTCCGACATCACCATCATCGACAATTCTTTCTCTTCCATCGGCAGGGCAGTGATGTGGGGACGCTCACTCTATAAGAACATCCAGCGCTTCCTTCTCTTCCAGCTCACTGTCAATGTTGCCGCCTGCTTCTTAGTGCTCTTCGGCTCTTTTATGGGCACGGAGTCACCACTGACCGTGACTCAGATGCTATGGGTGAACCTGATAATGGATACTTTCGGAGCCATGGCATTAGCGTCGCTACCCCCTTCCCGCAATGTGATGGATGAGCAGCCCCGCCGTCGGGAAGCATCCATTCTCACTCGCCCCATGATCTGGGAACTGACGGTAGTAGGATTGATTTTCTTCGCAATCACATTAGGGTTCTACTGGCTGTTTAATCATGCTGATGTGACCTCAATCCCCCAGATGTTTCACGCTTCACTTATTGCGGTTCACAATATGACCCCATACGAAGCCACACTACTCTTCTCTATTTTCGTGTGGACCCACTTCTGGT
Source organism: uncultured Sangeribacter sp. (assembly GCA_964512705.1). Classification (GTDB taxonomy): domain Bacteria; phylum Bacteroidota; class Bacteroidia; order Bacteroidales; family Muribaculaceae; genus Lepagella. The sequence goes on from CAZEJY010000064.1 coordinate 5,251, forward strand.
ATATGTTCAATGCCCGCAGTTTCGAAACAGGAGAAAGTATCTTTAAATTAAAAATGAGTCAGGGATTCTGGACAATCGTTGCAATAATAGTCATTGGGCAGCTCTTCATCACCGAGATTGCTTACGAATTCTTCAACGTATCCCCGATGATCCACACCCTCGACTGGCACTTCAATCCGAGCGGCACACTCGACCTGATTATCATCATCAGTGCCTCTTCTCTGGTTCTTTGGGTTCGTGAGATTTATCATGCAATAACGAAATAAGTAATTGAGACAAATAAAATAAAAAATGCACGATCCTCGAAACATGTAAGACTTCAAGGGTCGTGCATAATCTAAAAATAAAACTTCTTTATCTGCCTGTTGCCTGAAGATAGGCAAGTTTCTTTACTTGGAAATTGCCATAGGCTTCCACAAACTTATCTTGAGACTGTTGATACAAAGTCTGCGCGTTCAACACATCGGTTATGGTTGTTGTGCCGGCTTTATAAAAATTCTGGTTGAGTCTTAGATTTTCTGCAGATTGGGAGATAGACTCCTTGGATATTTCCATCTGCTTATACGAAGTTTTCAAATCATTCCACGCGTTTGTCATAGCGATTATAAGCAATTGAGAATTGTCTTCCAATTGTGTGTTTGCGATTTTGGTTTCGAGTCTCTTCTTTTTCATGTTGTGTGATCCACCCCACCAGTCGGTCAATGGGATACTGACTGTCACATAGACATTGGCAAATGTGTGGGATTGATCCAAAAGATGTTCATAATTATATCCCGCGCCGGCAGCTACCATAGGGAGGTTATTACCCACCGCCATTTTCTGTTCCAGCTCTTTCGCTTTCACATTCTGGGTGAGCAATCCGTGGGCTATTGTTTGTTCAAGACACTCCTCGGGAGCCCTGAATATCTCCGTAGGAAATGCGGGTAGAACTCCGGGGTCTATATCAGACGCCACATCTATCGCACCGGTCGTTCCCTTGCCGATATATTGCGAAAGAAGCATTCTGACAACAGAGATACCGTTATCTAACTCGCTTTGAGCTACAAGCATCTCGTTTCTTTTCAGTTTCACCTCCAATAGGTCGTTGGTGGTAGTGATACCCGCATCAACATAGCTTTGTACCTGAGATGTCAGTGTGTCAAGCATAGCTATTACCTTATTTAAAGTCTGTTGCTTGGAGTGCAATGAAACCAGTTGCCAATAATACTGTTCCACATCGAGTCGCACTTCATCTGCAGTTTGCCTCTGCTGCAACCGGCTCACTTCTTCCCCAACATGCGCCAGACGGTTACCGTTAACAATCCGTCCACCTAAAAAAATCGGCTGAACAAGATTTATGCCGGCAGCTGATCCCTTTTTGAGCAGACCTATATTAAAATCCATATCAGCCATTCCCGGGATAAACGCCGATAGGGGGAGATTAAAACTATGCTGAAGCATACCATGATTGGCCGTGAAGGCAATTCCGGTAGCACTGACTGAAGGGAAATATTTTGTGAAAGCCTCTTGCGATGTCTGGCGTGATGCATCTACACTATACTGTGCCGTACGCATCTTGGCATTATTTTCAAGAGCCATTCTCACACACTCGTCGAGAGTCAGCTTCTGGGCATTGAGTGACCCCGAACATATCAGAGTCAATATCGTTATTAAGCTTAATATATTTTTCATTTTGAATTGGATTTTACTGTTTTTTTATCCATTACTTTCCAATACAGAACAGGAATAACGGTCACGATGAAGAAGAATGTGATGAGTGTACCCCAGAATATTACAGTTCCCATAGGTCTCCATAGAGGAGTACCGGTCAGTACCATAGGAAGCACACCCATAGAAGCGGCGGCAGAAGTAAGGAATATGGGACGCATACGTCTTTCGGCACTATGGAAGATTGCTTCTTTTACAGTCATACCCTCGGATCTCTGAAGTTCCTCAGCATAGTCTATCATTATAATTACATTTCGGACAAGAATACCCATCAGAGATATGAATCCAAGCGTGCAGGTGAGTGAAAGCACCTCTCCTTGTATTGCAAGTCCTATGCCTGCACCGGGGACACAGAGCACTATGCAGAAAAGGAGCAGAAGTGATGTCACTACATCTTTATAGTGCGCGAGCAAAATGAAGAATATGATGACCACAGCCATGAGAAGCGCAGAGATGATCGGTGGCCACATCTCTTCAGACTGACTGTAGTCACCGCCATATTCAATTGTCACTCCCTCAGGAAGACGCAGCTGATCCAAACGGTTCTTCAAGACATCAGTCACGGATAAAGCAAAGGCACCACGCTCTACCTCCGAACTAATTGTTACGCAAGGAATCCCATTGCGATGTGAGAGTTGTCCGTAGTTCCAGGTTGGTACAACCTCCGCCATCTGTCTAAGTGGTGCCGAAGCCAAACCCATGACAGGAAGCAACTCATTGCGCAAGTCATTCACGTTTGAACGGTTAGATGTAGGTGTGCGGAATACCACAGGGGTTGCATAAGTGCCATCCCACAGTGTAGCAACCGGTATTCCTGTATTGGTGTATCGCATTGCAAGATTTGCCTCTAACATTAAATCGCTAAGTCCCAAGCGCGACAACATTGTGAAGTCCGGGGAAACTTCCGCAGCCACCAAAGGTGAATTAAGGCTACTGCTAACAAGATTGATTTCAGGAATCGAATGCATGATATCTATCACAGAGTCTGATATAGCTTGTAGCCGGGAATAGTCATTACCCTTTACACGAACCTCTATCGGGTATGCGGCATTGGAATAAGACAATTGCTTGAACCTAATCCTTGCTTCAGGAAAATAATCACGGTATTTGGCCGTGTATTCATTCAGAATCTCCACTGTGGCTTCATTGCTACTTGTATTCACAATAAATTGGGCAAAGTTCGGCCCCCCGACCTGAGGAGCATAAGTGGTCTGGAAGCGGGGAGAGGAGCACCCATGGAAATTCGCGACCGATACTACACGTTTATCTTTTCTAAGGATGTTGGCAAGGGAATCGGCTACAATATTGGTTTTATCAAGCGGTGTTCCTGTGGGCAAATAGATCTCTACCGCGAATTGGTTGCGCTCGGCTATAGGCATCAGTTGCATCGGTCGCTGCATCAGTAACCAGCCTCCGCCTATGGTAAGTATCACCGCGAGTATCAACACCGGCCAAGGATGATTGAAGCAAATTGCAATTAGCTTATTATAACCATTTTGAAGCATACGCAATAAGGAGAAATGTTTCTCTTGCTTACCATCACCCTCTTCCAGATTGGAAACCTTTGCAGGTTTGATGAAACGATATTGCAGGAATGGAACCAAAAGCTCGGCTATCAGTAGAGAACCCATGAGGATAAGACTTATCGCCCAAGGGAAGTCTGTCAAGAAATCACGGAACATACCCGTCATAGTAATCAGGAACGGGAAGAAGGTGATTGAAATCGCAAGTGTTGCCGAAAATATTGATTTAAAAAATTCAGAGGCAGAGCGTATAGTGGCTTCCTTTCTATCCATTCCTTCACCGATTAATTCCACATAGTCATCAATTATGACAACTGAATTATCCACAATCATACCCAACGATACGATAAGGCAAGCGAACGTTACCGTGTTTAGCTCAATTCCGAATATATAGAAGAGTCCGAGGGAGATAAAGATTGTGATAGGAATTGTTGCAGCTGCTATCAAGGCAACCCTGATCGGGAGTAGGCACATAATCACCACTATCACGGCAATGACTGCAATAAGCAATTCACGAAGGAAATCCATCACACTGCTATTGACAACCTCCGGCTGATTGGTAATACGGAAAATATTGACATCTTCCGGGAGTTCGGTTTCGAAAGCTGAAAGTTCTTTCTCGACTTCGCGTCCCATCTCAACAATGTTATTCCCCTTCTTCATCTCTACAGAGAGGAGGATACATTTACGCCCATTGTTTGTGGTGAAAGATGCAGGTTCAGGATATTCACGCTTGACTTCGGCTATATCTTTCAGACGAACCACCTCACCATCCGGAGTAGACAACACGATCTGATCCGCAATATCTGCAACCGAATTTATAGGATTGGTCACATAAATCGGAGATGTATACGAGTCGGTTCTTATTTCACCCCCGGTTGTCTGCAATCCTTTTGCAAAAAGTGTAGCGGCAAGGGTTTTCTCTGAAATACCATAGTGGGATAATCTCTCCGGATTGATATTTATTGAAATCTGTTCATTCTGTTTACCGAAGACATTCATGGTGCCTACGCTCTCCACGGTGCGCAACCGGTCTTGCAGGGCATCCATGTAATTTCCCAACTCGCGATAAGTCTTGTCTTCACTCTCCATTGTTATCAGCAATGCGGAGGTGTCACCGAAATTAGAGATCACTTCCACGGCCAACACCCCGGGAGGCAACTGACTTTTGACACTGCTCATTTCCCGACTGAAAGTATTCCAGAAAGAGTCAGTATCAGTTATCTTATCGTCAAGTTCCACATAGATCATGACCATGCCATTAGTGGCATTTGATGTGGTCTTGACTTTATTTACCTCTTTAAAACTGAAAACGTAGTTTTCCAAGGGTTTCATCACTTGCTGTTCCATCTCCAGAGCAGTCGCTCCCGGATAAACAGCAACCACAACCCCTTCGCGAATAGTGAAGTTCGGAAACTCATTTTTATTCATTGTCTGGAGTGCATAAATACCGAAAATGACCAATATACACACCATCAACACTACGACATTGGCATACTTCACTCCCCAAACAACAAGCGGGGAGTTTTTAACAGGAGGTAGTTTTGAAAGTAATCCTCCTTCAATTTTCTTTTTTGAAGAATCCATTTCTGTCAGGTTAATTTATAGATGTGACTTTAGTACCCTGAGATACCTTTTCCATCCCGGCAACTATTACTTTATCTCCACTGCTTAATCCCGATTCAATCATTATACCTTCAGGTAGCATGGTTCCGGCTATCACCATTCGTTTTCTTGCCACTCCTGCAGAGTCAAGCCATACGAAATTGTCATTGTCGGCAGAGAGGAGCACTGCCGAAACCGGAAGTATTAAGCCATCGGTAGTTGATGCATTGTCGATATTGACATCACATATCATTCCGGGCAATAACTTGCCGTCGGAATTATTAACATGATATTTAATCATATATGAGCGGGAAAGAGGATTGGCAGTAACACCTTTTTCCACAAGTTTTCCAGAATAAACTACCTCCTCTGAGGCATTGGTTGTAATTGTCGCTTGATCACCTATACTAAATTTTGATATCTCATTTTCCGGAATAGAGATACCCACCTTAACGGAATTTATATCAACAAGCTTAATAATTGGCAGACCCGGAGCCACTGTCTGTCCAACTGAAGCCATTTTCTCAGAGACAACTCCCGAAACGGGTGCATATAGCTTTGCATCATTAAGTGCGATACGCGCGATTTCAGCAGCATTCTCAGCCTGACTTAATTTACTTTGAACCTCAACCCATTTAATATCAGGAAGAGAATTAGCTTCATGAAGAAGCTTCATTCTGTTGTAGGCATCCTTAGCCTGATTTAAGGTTGCATTAGCAATATCGTAGGCACTACGTAGAGATCCGTCATCAAGTGTACCTATAAGCTGTCCTTTTCTCACACGATCCCCCTCGGAGACTGTCAGGGTTTTAATAGTCCCTCCTGTTGAGAAACTAACCACCGTACCACTTTCCTCTTCCACGGTACCGGAATACGTATATTTTTCTTCGACGCCATTATTAGCGACAGTCAGTGTTTTTACTCTTACAGCCGGTCGTGAAACCGATTTTTCTTTTGAATCATGTCCGCATGCGGAAAGCATAGTCAATAAAATTGTCAAGGGGAGTACCCTAAACGTCAATTGATAGTTCATATGAAAGCGGTTAAGAAAGTTTATAATGTTTTAAGCTACAAAGTTAAATTCTATTACATCGCAGATAAATGTCTGCTTTATGAAAAAAATTGTCATTATGTTCGATTTGGAGTATGGATAATTGAAATAATAGAATAATTATGCTTATTTTGTAACTTGAACTCCACTCTTCAACAATTATCCTATGGCGACACCTTTAAATATATCTATTGTTAAGCTATGTGCAGAGCACGATACGGGGCGCGTATTGGATATGACCGGCCGCTGTGCATTCGCAATTTGGGTAGAGGGAGATTTTGATATAAGAATTCTTAATGAGGAATATCGGGTAAAGGATCACTGCATTTTTGCATGTATGCCTTTTGTCAATGTTGAGATCTTGCGAATTCGGAAACCCGGTAAAATCATCTTGGGAGGTATTCAGCTTGAGGATGTAATGGAGGTGATCAACACTACGGTAAACAGCAGTAATCTACTTGCTATTCAGCAGACTCCGTTGGTGGATATAGATGATTCTCAGTTCAACTATCTAATCGGATCAATAGAGCTGTATCTCAATGAAATTTCAGATAGTAGGCATGGTGAAAACGATAATACAAGATTTTTTATCCAGCAAGAGATTATTAAAAGTCATAGCCGACTCCTGGTTGCACAAGTTATGAAAGTATACTTCAGCAATCTGTCGATGGATATGAAAGGGTATTCCCACAGGGATCTGGTGTTTCAGTTCTTCATGTTTGATTTATATGCAAATTGCAGGGAGCAAAGGAATGTACACTTCTATGCATCGCGTTCCTCCCTTAGTCTTAAATATTTCTCCACCATAGTTCGACAACTGTCCGGTAAAAGCCCTTCGGATTTGATAAAGACTGTGGTAGTTGGTGAAGCAAAGTCAATGTTGAATGACCCACATAGAAGTATAAAGGATATTGCCACCTCGCTCAATTTTCCGGACGCTCCAACTTTTACGAAATACTTCCGTCGGGTAACCGGTATGACACCCAAAGAATACCGCAAAAATAACCTGTAATCCTACAATTTATTTAAAATCTGAGTACGGATCCCAATGATGAAGAGACATGTTTACATGGTTGGCGTTTCGGAAGGAAACACCCTCCTTTTTCAGTAACTCAGCCTGATTGAGCCAATGTGGTGCAGTGCGTCCCTGAAAATTAACCACCCGATGGCATGGAACAGTAGAGTCAAAGCCAAAGGAACCCAAGATCTTTCCAACTTGCCGGGCAGAGGAAGGTTGTCCGGCGAGGGCTGCAACATCTCCATAGGTCAATACCTTCCCTAAGGGGATAGCATTCACTACCTCCTCCACATCCTTCACAAACTCCATTTTATCCTCAACACTCTTCATTTAGTAAGTTTGAAAAATTACTTAAGCGTAAAGAGTTAAAACAATTGAACGAGGACCTCCATAGTCTCTGAATTCACAAAGATAAATTCCTTGCCATGTTCCGAGATTCAATCGATAATTAGAAATTGGAATTGTCAGAGATACTCCTACCAGAGAAGACTTGGCATGAGCCGGCATATCGTCATCCCCTTCAAACGTGTGAATATAGTAAGGCTCACGTTCCGGTACTATATGATCAAGAATATTATCCAAGTCAGTGCGCACATCCGGATCGGCATTTTCATTGATTGTCAATCCACAGGAGGTGTGCTTTACAAAAATATTCAGTAATCCCTGTTCCGGAAGATTGGGCAAATGTCTCATAATCTCGCCCGTTATAAGGTGGCATCCTCGCCGTCTTGCCTCCAGTCTAAACTCAAACTGTTGTATCATCTCAATTTTTGCTTTTTACTAATCAAAAAATTACACATTGCAACATTGACCCCTATCTAACTGGGGAATGAACCTTGAGTATATTATTCATACTGCACAATTACAAAAATAATAAGATTATTAGAATCGTAGCTCGTTAGTGATAAAATTATATAAGGTGTTATGTATTTGATCCGTTTACTGTAAGTTTTTTTATTAATTTTGTAAGAAGCTGATCAAAATACTTCTCAATTATATATTCACCTGAATGGTAACTTAATATATTCATCAAATATTTAGTTTTTATCGGATACTTATCTAACTTTTTAATAAATTATATGAACGAAGGGATATCTGATTTCATCATTACAATAGCCGCTATAATAAGTGTGGTTATTATCAAGGTTTTACCTAAGAGCATCAAATGGGGTTGGAGAATGGTTATCGGCGTGTTCTCTGCAATAATACTTTCTACGATAGGCCATTTGATTATTAAGTTGTTCTGTTAACATAAAAAACTATTTACTTCTATATATTATTTCTAAATTTAGACTTAAATAGTTCAATATGAAAGTTATCGGAATAAATGGAAGTGCCCGAAAGACGGCTAAAGCCTCACACAGTAAATGAGGCTTTTTATATGCCATCAAGGAGGTTTATATTATTAAGAGTTGGAGTCGAAGCGAAGTGTTAGACGGGCAGAAGCCGGAAGAGCGGCTATATTGGCTGCATAATCGTTCATTTTGTGGAATTCACTATAGCCTGCAATAGATCGCCGCTTCAAATTATCGGGCCAAGGAGCCAAAAGAAGCAATCGGCCGGCAGCACACAGATCAAAATATTTTCCTTGTGGCTTAAAGCGCTCATCAAAAGCAAGGTCTCGCAAGAGAATGACGCTGCCTCCATTTTCAATTGTGTTTTTAACGATAGCCTTTTCCGCCTTGTGAATAGCAGGAGTAATTGGTATGGCGCCGGCGGCAATTTCCTCAAGGCACTTTGCCGTATACTGATCAAACTCGGCTTGACTCCAAGATCTATGTACTCTTATAGGAAGCAGATAAATGCTTTTAAGTAAGAATATATTCCCATAAGCTGCATACTCATGATCATCTATGACTAAATGTAAATGCCGTTTGAAAAGATTTGGGTATTTTCTTTTCAGCAAATAACGACGTGGATTATCTTCTACGTATTTGATAGCACGATTGAGTTGTTCATAATTGAAGATAATCTCGTCATCAAAGGGCTTAAACAAGGTGGTGAACTTTGATAATTTGAAAAGTCTTGTATAAGCCTGAGAGCAACCTTTCGTAAAAGTCGCAATATATGAGCCTATTGGCTTATCTAAATAATTAGCCACATGAAGTACAAAATGTATATGATCAGGCATTATGACATAGCGCTTTATCTGCAATTTCGGATTGACTTCTGACATTGAAAGCATTTCATGCTTTACGCATTCTCCCAACTCTGTATTGTTAGGGATGATCATTCCCCTTCGACGCAGAATAGTATCGCTGTCCAAATTTATATCGGATAATCTTGGAATGCCCGGGTAGGCAGTAATAGTGATGAGATAATATCCCGGAGCTTTATAATCATGAAAATGTGCACGCGGCGCTTTTATGCTTTTATTTTTGCTGGGATTAGGAGTGCTATTTTGCAATTTCATGATATTAGAAGCCTATTTGAAGAATTACTTATCCCGAGATGGCTAAAGCAGCACTACTCATAAAGAAGACCTACTTTTTCTTTCTAACTGGGATATTATTTCTTTTAACTGGGATTCGGCTTTAGCCGAAAAAAAAAGCCGAAAAAAGGGATAAATCAAATGATTTATCCCTTTTATGTGACCCCGGTGGGATTTATCCCGAAGGGTGTTAAGTTCTTTGTCTATCAATACTTTAGAATTCTTGA
>CAZEJY010000065.1:0-13917 GCA_964512705.1 uncultured Sangeribacter sp.
GAAAAAAGAGCAACAGGCAAAACTTTTCCTTATTCGCTTTAGCAGGTTCTGGTAAACCGAGAGTCCAAATAAGTAAAAAGCAGTCTGCGCCCTTAGCGGGTACAAACCAACCTTCTGACTTATTATTCGGTGACTCAATAGAAATTTACCAGATTTGCTAAAGTCCAAATAATTTGTCTAAAAGACGTGTTTGAGATATGTCTTGCTTAGTCTTTCTGTTTCTTGCTACGGTTGTTGTTTTTTGAGTTTTACAATTTGCAAATTAAGCAAAAATTTCAGACATACGCAAGCGCATATCGCAGAACTGCTTAGAAATATGTTTTATGACATAAAAATCTGCACTGTTTTTGTTCAGTGCAGACCATAAGCATTTAACATGGGCCATCATTTCACGCGCAAGTTGAGCAGAACTAATACCCTTCTTGTGGGAGATAAAGAGGTAGATCGCATAGAACCACTTTCTGAGTGGAATGTGTGTTCCCTCAAACACAGTACCTATATGCACACTACACTTACTTCTGCGATGACGGCATTTGTATTGACCTTTGAATTGACCAAAAGAGGTCAGTTTTCAATGCTCTTTATCCACCGCTCCGCAATGAGGACACACGGGAGTATCTCCACACAGCAGAGTTTCCAGATACTCCCTGCACTCCGTCTCGGTGTGGAGCGTATCTATCATTTCTATTATTGAGCGGAATGGAGTCATTTACTTTGTTCGGTTTTTGAATTACAAAGTAATTATACCGCCCGAAAAAGGTTTTGTTAAATTTTGAGGAAATAAAATTGTGCTTTGATAATTTTTCTTCTATGACAAATATCCTAAACAATAAGAAACATATTATGCAGACACTTCAAGAAGCTCTTGAAGCAAATTCATTAGAGCACAAATTAGAGATGCTGATTAAGGCATCACTTGACTCAAACGAAGAGGAACTCCCTACGCAAACCGGGAATGATACAGAACAGTTGGTGCAAGGAAAATACATAGACGCGGACAAACATAATATTACAAATCTGAGGGTTGAGAAATTTCATCATTACATTTGCAAGTTAAACTACAACACGCGATAGAGGGCTGCACGACACACGACAGAAGTCTATGTAGCACGTGGCAGAGGATTGTTTCGCATGGTGAACAACAAAAAAAGATTCCCCGCAAGGCACATAGCCCTGCGGGGAATCTTTTCTATTGACGCAGTCGCTGACTATCAGATCTCATCGGGAAAACCGAGCAGCATCTTGCGGTTGGCAAGAGTGCGGTCATAGTCCTCGCGATTGGTAACTACGATCTTGTCGAACTCACGCAAGCCTGTACCGGCGGGAATCAGGTGTCCGCAAATAACGTTCTCCTTCATGCCCTCCAGACGGTCGCTCTTTCCGTTGATAGCTGCCTCATTGAGCACCTTCGTTGTCTCCTGGAAGGATGCTGCAGAGATGAAGCTGCTTGTCTGAAGAGCAGCACGGGTGATGCCTTGTAGTATCTGCTTAGATGTGGCCGGACGCGCATCGCGCACCTGAACTGTTTTCTTGTCATGACGCTTGAGCTGCGAGTTCTCATCGCGCAGACGGCGGGCCGTGACGATCTGGCCATTCTGCATGGTCTCTGAGTCACCGCTGTCAATTACTACCTTTTTGCCCCAAATGCTATCGTTCTCTTCTGCGAAGTCAAGCTTATCTACAATCTGCTGGGCGAGGAATCGGGTGTCGCCGGCATCCTCTATCTGCACCTTGCGCATCATTTGGCGCACGATGACCTCGAAGTGCTTATCGTTGATCTTAACACCCTGCAAACGATACACGTCCTGTATCTCGTTCACGATATACTCCTGCACAGCAGTGGGACCCTTGATGGCTAAGATGTCAGCGGGCGTAATGGCACCGTCGGAAAGAGGTGTGCCTGCACGCACATAATCGTTCTCCTGCACAAGAATCTGGCGGTTTGCGGGAATGAGGTATTTCTTCGCCGCCTCTTCGCCGCCCAGACGAGGTGTGACAATTACCTCGCGGTTGCCACGCTTGAGTTTTCCCATGGTGACCTCACCGTCTATTTCTGATACTGTGGCAGGGTTGCTTGGATTACGCGCTTCAAAGAGTTCCGTCACGCGAGGCAGACCACCGGTGATGTCGCCGCCGCCACCGATGACGCGGGGTATCTTGACAAGAACCTCACCAGCCTTCAGTTCCTGACCGTCCTGAACGGCTATGTGACCACCGATGGGCAGATTGTAGTGACGCAGGATATCACCTTCCTCGTTGAGAATATACACGGAGGGAACCTTGTTCCTGTCGTGCGACTCAATGACGATGAACTCCTGCAAGCCAGTCTGTTCGTCGGTTACGACCTTGTAGTTGACACCCTCAATGACATCCTCGAATTTGACCTTACCGGCATCCTCCGTGACGAGGACAGAGTTGAAGGGGTCCCACTTGGCCACTATTTCGTCCTTCTTCACCTCGTCACCATCGTTCTTGTAGAGTATGCTACCGTAAGGAACGTTGGCTGTGAGCAGGATGATGCCTGTGGTTGGATCTGCAAAGCGGACCTCTGTCATTCGGCCTGTCACAACCATTGCCCGGGTGCCGTCCTCTTCAACGATATCAACCGTCTTGAGTTCCTCAAACTCGAGACGAGCGTCGTACTTGGCTTTGATGCGGGCATTTGCTGCGGCATTGCCTGCAACACCACCGGCATGGAACGTACGAAGCGTCAGCTGCGTGCCAGGCTCACCGATTGACTGAGCGGCGATGACACCAACGGCCTCACCTTTCTGCACCATGCGACTGGTGGCAAGGTTGCGGCCATAGCACTTCATGCAGACGCCCTTTCTGCTCTCGCAAGTGAGTACGGAACGTATCTCAACTGTTTCGATGGGGCTCTCCTCTATCTCGCGCGCTTTGGCTTCGTTGATTTCCTCGCCAGATGCACAGATGAGCTTGCCCGTGAGGGGATGGATGATGTCATGGACAGAGACGCGTCCCAAAATGCGGTCGTAGAGACTGCTTATAACCTCGTCGCCATTCTTCAAAGCAGAACATACGAGACCACGCAGGGTACCGCAGTCCTCCTCATTGATGATGACATCATGGCTGACATCGACCAGACGGCGAGTGAGGTAACCGGCATCGGCCGTCTTCAGAGCAGTATCTGCCAGACCTTTACGTGCACCGTGAGTAGAGATGAAGTACTCCAACACGCTCATGCCTTCCTTAAAGTTCGAGAGAATGGGGTTTTCGATGGTATCGGGTTCTGCACCTGCTTTCTGGGGCTTGGCCATTAGACCACGCATGCCCGAAAGCTGGCTAATCTGACCCGCGCTACCACGGGCACCGGAATCAAGCATCATATATACGGCATTGAAACCTTGGTCGGCCTCCTTCATCGTCTTCATAAGGACTTTGGAGAGGTCGTTATTGACGTGAGTCCAAACATCGACAACCTGATTATGACGCTCCTTGTCAGTGATGAAGCCCATGCCATAGTCGCCAGCGATGCGTTCTACCTCCTCGTTGCCCTTGCGAACAAGTTCCTCTTTCTCCTCGGGAATGATAATATCACCCAAGTTGAAAGACAGACCGCCCTCGTATGCCAAACGGTAACCGAGGTTCTTGATGCCGTCCAAAAATCCGCAAGCACGAGCCACACCGACGGTCTTGATGACGTCGGTAATGATGTTGCGCAGTGTTTTCTTTGAGATGACATCGTTGAAGAAACCCACCTCTACGGGGATTATTTCGTTGGCAATGACGCGGCCTACCGAGGTCTCTACCATACGCTTGCCGATGCTGCCGTCCTCAAGTTTGTCATCAACAATGACGAATACGGGGGCATGTACGTCAACACGCTTCTCGTTGTAGGCGATGATTGCCTCCTCCGGGCCGTAGAACTTCAGGCCGGTACCCTTAGCTCCGGGACGCAACTTAGTGATGTAGTACAGGCCGAGCACCATATCCTGCGAAGGAACCGTAATGGGCGCGCCATTGGCAGGATTCAATATGTTGTGCGACTGAAGCATCAGAATCTGCGCCTCCAGGATTGCCTCATTGCTGAGAGGAAGGTGCACAGCCATTTGGTCACCATCGAAGTCAGCGTTGAAGGCAGTACATGCCAAGGGATGCAACTGAATAGCTTTACCCTCAATCATCTTGGGTTGAAAAGCCTGAATGCCCAAACGGTGCAGTGTTGGAGCTCGGTTAAGCAGCACAGGATGACCCTTCATGACGAACTCGAGGATGTCCCAAATGATGGGTTCCTTGCGGTCCACTATCTTTTTGGCACTCTTGACGGTCTTTACGATGCCACGCTCGATGAGCTTACGGATGACAAAGGGCTTATAGAGCTCTGCTGCCATAAGTTTCGGCAAGCCGCATTCACCCATCTTGAGCTCAGGACCGACAACAATAACGGAACGTGCCGAATAGTCAACACGCTTACCGAGCAGATTCTGACGGAAACGGCCCTGCTTGCCTTTGAGCGAATCACTCAGCGACTTGAGGGGACGATTACTTTCCGTCTTGATGGCACTGCTCTTACGGCTGTTGTCGAAAAGACTATCTACGGCCTCCTGCAACATACGCTTCTCGTTACGCAGGATAACCTCAGGTGCCTTTATTTCAATAAGGCGCTTCAGACGATTGTTGCGGATGATGACACGACGGTAAAGGTCGTTAAGATCGCTGGTTGCAAAACGGCCACCGTCCAAGGGAACGAGAGGGCGAAGTTCTGGCGGGATGACAGGCAACGTGCGCAATATCATCCACTCGGGTTTGTTCGTCTTGGCACTTGCACGGAAACTCTCTACAACCTGTAAGCGCTTAAGAGCCTCGTTCTTGCGCTGCTGAGCACTTTCCTTGCTTGCCTCGTCGCGCAACTGATTGGAGAGTGAGTTCAGGTCTATATCGACGAGCAGGTCATAGATGGCCTCTGCACCCATCTTGGCAATGAACTTATTGGGGTCGGTGTCATCGAGATACTCATTGCCCTGCGGCAGGCGGTCCATGACGGCCTCGTACTCTTCTTCCGAGAGGAGGTCGAACTTCTGCATAGGCATCTCTTTATTCTTGCCCATAACTCCAGGCTGAATGACGATGTAGCGCTCATAGTAGATGACTGCGTCAAGCTTCTTGGTAGGTATGCCAAGAAGATAGCCTATCTTGTTGGGAAGAGAGCGGAAATACCAGATGTGCGCCACCGGCACAACCAACTGGATGTGACCGCTACGCTCGCGGCGTACCTTCTTCTCTGTCACCTCAACACCACATCGGTCGCAGACTATGCCTTTATAACGGATACGCTTGTACTTGCCACAGTGGCACTCAAAGTCCTTAGTGGGACCAAAGATGCGTTCGCAGAAGAGGCCGTCACGCTCGGGTTTGTAGGTTCGGTAGTTGATGGTCTCGGGCTTGAGTACTTCACCGTAGGAGTTCTCGAGAATCTCCTCGGGTGAGGCCAGACCGATGGTTATCTTGGTAAAATTCGTCTTTACCTTGTTTTCTTTCTTAAAAGCCATGTTATAATATCCTTTCTGAAAAGAGTATTCATTTAATCCAAACTTACATGGAGTCCTAAACCGCGAAGCTCATGGAGCAGCACGTTCAGTGACTCGGGTATGCCCGGCGTGGGCATGTGGTCACCCTTGACAATGGCCTCATAGGCCTTGCTGCGGCCCACGACGTCATCACTCTTGATGGTGAGAATCTCTTGCAGTACATGTGACGCGCCAAATGCCTCGATGGCCCATACCTCCATCTCACCGAAACGCTGACCGCCGAACTGAGCCTTACCGCCAAGGGGCTGTTGCGTGATGAGAGAGTACGGCCCGATGCTACGGGCGTGCATCTTGTCTTCAACCATGTGTCCCAACTTGAGCATGTAAGCAACACCGACAGTAGCAAGCTGGTCGAAAGGTTCACCGGTGGCACCGTCATAAAGCTGTGTAGAGCAATAGCGGGGCAGACCGGCCTTATCGGTCCACTCGCAGAGGTCCTCCAGAGAAGCACCGTCAAAGATGGGGGTAGCGAACTTCACGCCAAGCTTCTTGCCTGCGGCGCCAAGGACTGTCTCGAAAATCTGGCCGATGTTCATACGCGAAGGCACGCCCAGAGGGTTGAGCACAATATCGACGGGTGTGCCGTCGGCCAGGAATGGCATGTCCTCCTGACGCACCACCTTGCTGACGATACCTTTGTTGCCGTGGCGACCTGCCATCTTATCGCCAACACCTATCTTGCGCTTCTTTGCGATATATACCTTAGCAAGCTGAATGATGCCGTTAGGCAGCTCATCACCAAGACTGATGGCAAACTTCTTGCGTTTCATTTCAGTCTCAAGGAGCTTGTACTTCTTAAGATAATTGATGATGAGTTTGCCGATGAGAGCGTTTACATGCTCGTCCGCAGTCCATCCACTGAGTTGGACGGTAGTATAGTCCATGTTGTTGAGCAAATTGGCAGTAATGGTACCGCCCTTCGGAATAATGTCAATGCCGACATTGTCCATGATGCCCTCGCTCTTCATGCCGCTCGTGAGTTCGAGCAACTTATCGACGAGGATGGCCTTGAGGTCATCCACCTTGCTGTTAAACTCTTCATCAATGGCAGCCAGACGGGGCTTGTCCTGCAACTTCGCCTTGCCTGTCTTGGAAACTTTGGTGAAGAGTTTCTTGTCGATAACCACACCATTGAGAGAGGGGCTGGCCTTCAGGGAGGCATCCTTAACGTCGCCCGCCTTATCGCCGAAAATGGCACGCAGCAACTTCTCCTCCGGACTGGGGTCGCTCTCGCCCTTAGGTGTAATCTTACCAATCATGATGTCGCCAGGAGCAACACGGGCACCAATACGAATGATACCGTTCTCGTCAAGGTCCTTTGTTGCCTCTTCGCTGACATTTGGAATATCCGAGGTCAGTTCCTCCATGCCGCGCTTAGTTTCACGAACCTCTAAAGAGAACTCTTCAACATGCACACTGGTGAGAATATCCTCACGAACTACGCGCTCGTTGAGCACGATGGCATCTTCATAGTTGTAACCTTTCCAAGGCATATAGGCCACAAGAAGGTTCTTACCCAATGCCAACTCGCCGTTCTCGGTAGAATATCCTTCTGTAAGTATCTGACCCTTCTCTACTCTGTCACCCTTGTTGCAGATAGGACGAAGGTCTATGGTCATGTTCTGGTTCGTGCGACGGAACTTGGGGATGCGATATTCTTTAAGGGCAGGTTCGAAGCTAACGAACTCCTCGTCCTCAGTGCGGTCGTAAAGGATACGGATGGTCGTAGCATCAACATAGTCCACAACACCGCTGCCTTCAGCACTTATCATTGTGCGAGAATCTACGCAGACCTGACGTTCGATACCTGTACCGACAATAGGCGCTTCTGTACGCATTAAAGGTACGGCCTGGCGCATCATGTTGGAACCCATCAGTGCACGGTGAGCATCGTCATGCTCCAGGAAGGGTATCAGAGCAGCGGCAATGGAAGCAATCTGCTGGGGAGCGACATCCATAAGATCAACCTCGGAGGGAGGAACTACAGGATAGTCGTCATCCTGACGGCATTTTACCTTCGTGCGGATAAATGTTCCGTCATCATTGAGAGGAGCATTACCCTGACCGATAATCAAGCCATTCTCTTCCTCTGCTGTCAGATACTCAACACCTTCTGGCGAAAGATCCACCTTGGCATCCTTCACCTTACGGTAGGGGGTTTCGATGAAACCCAGATTATTTATCTTTGCAAATACACACAAAGAAGAAATCAGACCGATGTTCGGACCTTCTGGTGACTCAATAGGACAGAGACGTCCATAGTGGGTATAGTGTACGTCACGCACCTCAAAGCCAGCACGCTCACGAGACAAGCCGCCGGGACCGAGCGCAGAAAGACGACGCTTGTGGGTAACCTCAGCCAGCGGATTGGTCTGATCCATAAATTGGCTCAAGGCATTGGTGCCGAAGAAACTGTTGATTACACCACCCAAACTCTTACTTGTAAGCAAGTCCGTCGGAGTGAATACCTCATTGTCACGAACATTCATACGCTCGCGAATGGTACGAATCATACGCGCCAAGCCGATGGCGAACTGGTTGGCAAGCTGCTCGCCTACGGTGCGAACACGGCGGTTGCTCAAATGGTCAATGTCATCCACGCTTGCTTTGGAGTTCACAAGTTCAATGAGATACTTGATTATCTCAATGATGTCCTCCTTGGTCAGCACGCGTACATTCGGGTCGGTGTCAAGGTTGAGCTTCTTGTTCAAACGGTAGCGACCGACCTCGCCAAGGTCGTAACGTTTTTCGCTAAAAAACAGATTGAGAATAACTTCTTTTGCACTTGCGTCATCCACCGGGTCAGCGTTGCGGAGCAGATGGTAGATGTGAGCAATAGCCTCCTTCTCACTGTTCGTAGCATCCTTCTGGAAAGTATTGAAAATGATGCTGTAGTCTGAACTCTGCGCATCGTTGTTATGGATAAGAACAGACGGTACGTTGCTGCTCAGAATCATGTCAATGGCTTCTTCTGTCAGCACGCACTCGCGCTCCAGAATGACTTCGTTACGCTCTATGGATACTACTTCTGCGGTATCCTCATCCACGAAGTCTTCAAGCCAACTCTTAAGCACACGCGCAGCGAGTTTCTTTCCGAGATGTTTATTCAGATTTTCACGCGTGGCTTTTACCTCTTCGGCAAGATTGAAAATCTGGAGAATATCTTTATCGTTCTCATAACCGATGGCACGAAGAAGTGTCGTTACAGGCAACTTCTTCTTACGGTCAATGTAAGCATACATGACATTGTTAATGTCAGTGGCAAACTCAATCCAGCTTCCCTTGAAAGGAATGATGCGGGCAGAATAGAGCATAGAGCCATTAGCATGTACACTACTGCCAAAGAAAACACCAGGAGAGCGGTGCAACTGCGACACGACAACACGCTCGGCACCATTAATTATGAAGGTACCGTTGTCTGTCATGTAGGGGATGAATCCCAAAAAGACATCCTGTACAACCGTGTCGAAATCCTCATGGTCAGGATCGTCGCAACTCAACTTGAGCTTTGCTTTCAAAGGCACGCTATAGGTGAGTCCGCGCTCCAGACATTCTTCGATTGAATAACGGGGCGGGTCAACGAAATAGTCGAGAAACTCCAGATTAAAGTTATTGCGTGTATCGTTAATCGGGAAATTCTCAGAGAAGACCTTATACAAACCGTCGAACCTCCTCTGTTCTGGAGGAGTGTCGAGTTGGAGGAAGTCCTTAAAAGACTTCAGCTGCACTTCCAGAAAGTCCGGATATGAAAGAGGACTCTTAACGGAAGCAAAATTTACTCTCTGATTGTTGATATTAGCCATCTAAACTCGTATTGTTTTCTCGTGAAAGTTTATAGACACAAAAAGGCAAAGAACCCTCTACCAGAGGATCCTTTACCGTTTATCCTTACGAAAAAGGGAATGGATTACTTCAGTTCTACTTCTGCACCGGCATCCTCAAGGGTCTTCTTCAGAGCCTCTGCGTCAGCCTTGGGCATACCTTCCTTCAGAGTGCTGGGAGCGCCGTCAACCATCTCCTTTGCCTCCTTCAGGCCGAGACCGCAAGCTTCCTTGACAGCCTTCACTACCTGCAACTTGTTAGCACCAGCGCTCTTGAGGACAACATCGAAGTCTGTCTTTTCCTCAGCAGCAGCACCTGCACCTTCAGCACCAGCAGCAACTACGACAGCAGCAGCAGCGGGCTCAATGCCATAAGTCTCCTTAAGTTCATTCTTAAGATCAATTACTTCCTGTACTGTGAGCGCAACGAGCTCAGCAGCAATAGCCTTAATATCAGCCATTTCTTTAATGTATTTAAGTTGTTATTATTCTTAGTAATTATTCTGCACTTGCTTCAGCATCCTTCTCCGCATCCTTGTTCTCCAGAGCGCTCAGGACGTTCATAATCGGAGATTCGAGAGCAGCGATAACGTCAGCAATCAGTTCATTCTTGCTCTTCAGAGCAACAAGCGTCATCAACTTGTCAGCACCAACATAGATAGCACTTTCAGCATAAGCAGCTTTGAATGCAGGCTTCTCCTGCTTCTTGCTGTTAAGTTCCTTGATGAGCTTCGCAGGTACGTTGGCAGTCTCAGCAAACATAACGGCTGTAGTGCCAACTAAAACAGGCTTTAACTCGTCAAAGTTCTCTTCTGCTGCTTCGAGAGCCTTAATCATCAGGGTGTTCTTGACAACAACCATCTTAACGTTCTTCTCGAAACATTTACGACGCAAATCGCTTGTGCTTGCAGCATTCATGCCCTCTACATCTACCAAGTAGAAGTGAGGATACTGCTTCAGCAATTCGCCGAGCTGGGCGATAATAGTGGTTTTATCTTCCTTTCTCATGATGTTACAGCTTTATTAGATTTCCTCAGTAGCCTTTGGATCAACTTTGATGCCGCGGCTCATAGTACTTGAAAGATAAATACTCTTAATGTATGTACCCTTAGCAGCAGCAGGCTTCAACTTGATAATAGTCGAGATGAATTCCTTTGCATTCTGAGCGATCATGTCAGCAGTAAAAGAGACCTTGCCGATAGAGGCATGTACAATACCAGTCTTATCAACCTTGAAATCTATCTTACCTTGCTTAACTTCACGGACAGCCTTAGCTACATCCATAGTGACAGTTCCACTCTTGGGGTTAGGCATCAAGCCACGGGGACCGAGGATACGACCTAAAGCACCAATCTTGCCCATTATAGCAGGCATAGTGATAATTACATCGATATCAGTCCAACCACCCTTAATTTTCTCGATATACTCATCGAGACCTACATAGTCGGCACCTGCTTCCTTAGCAGCAGCTTCAGCATCTGGTGTGCAAAGGCAGAGGACACGAGTCACCTTACCAGTACCGTTGGGCAGAGAAACCACGCCACGGACCATCTGGTTTGCCTTTCTGGGATCAACTCCCAGACGCACATCAACATCAACGGAAGCATCAAACTTGGTGGTAGTAATCTCCTTCACCAGGCTTGCAGCTTCTTTCAAGGTGTATGCTTTCCCTGCTTCAATCTTATCAGCTACCAACTTCTGATTCTTTGTCAGTTTACTCATTTCAAATTGAAGTTTAAATTATTTACCAGGGAACTCACCCTTGACGGTGATACCCATACTTCTTGCTGTACCTGCTACCAAAGTCATTGCAGACTCTACAGTAAAGCAGTTCAAGTCAGGCATTTTATCCTCAGCGATAGCACGAACCTGTTCCCAAGTAATCTCGGCAACCTTTTTACGGTTGGGTTCGGGGCTACCGCCCTTAATCTTGGCAACTTCCATCAACTGTACTGCTACGGGAGGAGTCTTGACAACAAAGTCATAGCTCTTGTCTGTGTAGTAAGTTATAACAACAGGAAGCACCTTGCCAGCGCGATCCTGAGTTCTGGCGTTGAATGCCTTACAGAAATCCATAATGTTAATACCCTTAGAACCCAAAGCAGGTCCTACTGGGGGAGATGGATTTGCAGCGCCTCCTTTAATCTGTAATTTGATTAATCCAGCAACTTCTTTAGCCATTTGATTATTCTTTATTGTTGATGTTTATTAAAAAGCTACGTAGGCATGTAACAACTGCCTCAAAGCTTTTCGACCTGATTAAAACCAAGTTCGACCGGGGTCTTACGCCCGAATATCTTAACCATCACTTTCAGCTTCTTCTTTTCGCTATTAACTTCCTCGATGATGGCATCAAATCCACTGAAGGGACCATCAGAAACCTTGACACTCTCACCCACTTCAAAAGGAATGTTAATGTCTTCTGGTATCTGTGCCAATTCATCGATAGTACCGAGCATCTGACTAACCTCAGAGTCACGCAGAGGCATAGGCTTATTGCTCGAACGGGATTCATTGAGGAATCCCATCACATTGCTAACTTCACGCAATTGAGCCTGAACCTCACCAACGAGTTCCGCCTCAACAAAGACATAACCCGGGTAACGATTCTTCTCCTTAATCTTGCGTTTGCCAGCAGGAGTGCTGATAATAACCTTTTCTGTAGGAATAAGCACTTGAGAGACATGCTGGGAGAAGTAGCCTTGATTGTTAATCAAAGCATCTATCACCTCCTTAACCTTGCCTTCTTTTCCACTGATAGCACGTAGAACGTACCATTTCATTCCAGTTTCTGCCATTTCCGAAAGAAGTAATTATCGAAGCAAACCATAGATGGCACCCATTCCTGTCTGGAATGCGTAGTCCATAACGAAAACCACCAATGCTATACATAGGGAAGCAATAAGAACTACAATAGCACTGTTCATAAGTTCTGAACGAGTAGGCCAAGTTGTTTGGTTCACCAGTTCTTCGTATGATTCTATACAATATGTCTTGATCTTTGCAAACATAACGTCTTCTTTTTAGCACGGGAAGAGAGGCTCGAACTCCCGACACCTGGTTTTGGAGACCAGTGCTCTACCAACTGAGCTATTCCCGTAAGAGGCCAGACGGCCATGACCGTCCGGCTTTTATTATCTACTCCAAGTGTACCCGGAGCATGTTTTTTTTAGTCGAATACCTCGGTAATCTGACCAGAACCAACGGTGCGACCACCTTCACGGATTGCGAAACGCAGACCTACGTTCAGAGCCACAGCATAGATGAGCTCAACGGTAATCTCCACATTGTCGCCAGGCATAACCATTTCGATGCCTTCGGGGAGATGAATCTCACCCGTGCAGTCCATGGTGCGGAGGTAGAACTGAGGACGATACTTGTTGCCGAAGGGAGTGTGACGACCACCTTCTTCCTTCTTCAGGACGTAGATAGAAGCCTTAAAGCCCTTGTGAGGAGTGATGGCACCGGGATGAGTGATAACCATACCGCGCTTAACCTCCTGCTTATCAATACCGCGGAGCAGCAGACCTACGTTGTCACCAGCCTCGCCCTGATCAAGGAGCTTGCGGAACATCTCAACACCGGTAATAACTGACTTCTTGTCCTCACCGAGACCCAAAATCTGAACCTCATCACCCACTTTCACAACACCAGTCTCAATACGACCAGTAGCAACAGTACCACGGCCAGTGATTGAGAAGACATCCTCAACGGGCATCAAGAAGGGCTTGTCAATAGCACGCTCGGGCTCCTGAATCCAAGAGTCGCAAGCATCCATGAGCTCCATAACCTTATCTTCCCACTCCTTTACACCATTAAGGGCGCCGAGAGCAGAACCACGGATGATAGGAGTATCCTCTTCAAACTCATACTGAGCGAGGAGTTCACCCATTTCCATTTCAACAAGCTCAAGCATTTCCTCGTCATCAACCATGTCGCACTTGTTCAGGAACACAACAAGACGGGGAACGTTCACCTGACGAGCGAGCAGGATGTGCTCACGGGTCTGGGGCATAGGACCATCGGTAGCAGCACATACGATAATAGCACCGTCCATCTGAGCAGCACCTGTTACCATGTTCTTCACATAGTCAGCATGGCCCGGGCAGTCAACATGCGCATAGTGACGCTTTGCAGTCTCATACTCAACGTGAGCGGTATTGATGGTAATACCACGCTCCTTTTCTTCGGGTGCGTTATCAATTTGATCGAAAGACTTCACCTCAGAGAGACCTGCTTTAGCAAGTACAGTGGTGATGGCTGCGGTCAAAGTAGTCTTACCGTGGTCGACATGACCAATAGTACCAATGTTCACATGGGGTTTGGTACGTTCGAATTTTTCTTTTGCCATAACGAAGTTTGTTAATATTATATAATGTAATACTATTCGTAGTTTTAGTTGAGCTGCTTCCGAGAGTTGAACTCGGGACCTCATCCTTACCAAGGATGCGCTCTACCACTGAGCTAAAGCAGCAACGCTCTGTTTGTTTGAGAGCGGAAGACGGGGCTCAAACCCGCGACCCCCAGCTTGGAAGGCTAGTGCTCTA
>CAZEJY010000066.1:0-13249 GCA_964512705.1 uncultured Sangeribacter sp.
GATGTAAAATGAACAGTGGAAAGTTGTGTGATAGCGTTCCGTATCGCATCGTCAATCGCACCCTCAGTAATCTCACCGCCATGCAGGTGAACAACAGGAATATGGAAAATCAGTGCTGCAGAAGCGACAATCAGCATCTCATACCTGTCCCCCAATATCACCAACAGATCGGGCTTAAGTTGCTGCAAAGCATCTGCCAAGCCGAACATCTCCGCGCCCATAGATTTCACAGTATCACAGGGAGAATCGCCATGAAGATTCATATCAACCCGACAGTTGACCGTGAATCCGTCTGAGATTATCTCATTAACCGTCATACCGTAGGCCTCGCTCAGGTGCATATTTGTGGCAATAATCTGCAATTCAGCCCAATTCGAATCTTTCACGGCGCGCATGAGGCTACTCAGGATACCATAATCCGCGCGGGTGCCGGTCACAAAACAAATCTTTGTCATCTTAAATCTCTATCTGTTCATCCTGTTGAAAATCGCGAATAGCCTGAGTGCCCTCAACCTCCGTCCACCGCATGGCTGAGATACCGGTACCGGGGCGCTTAGCGCAGATATTTTCATCCGTAAGTGTTTCACCTTTATGGATATCGCGTGCAGCAACAATACTTTTACGTGCAACAGCCTTATTTGCGGCCTCGGACTTCGTTACTTCCTTCTGCGCGGAACCCAAAGCATATTCCACTATTCGGATCTGCTTTACCATCTCCTTCAACTCATCCGGCTCTAAGGAGGCTTTGTGATCCGGACCGGGTAGCTGACGCGAGAGGGTGAAATGCTTCTCAATTACTTCCGCTCCTAAAGCTGCGGCTGCAATCGGAACGGCGATACCCAACGTGTGGTCGGAATATCCTATATGGTCGGCATATTTTCTCAAGCTCTGCATCGCCAACAGATTCACATCCTCGTAAGGGGTAGGGTACTGGGTGTTGCAATGCAGCAGAGTAACCTTACTCATATCCTGACCATTATCTTTCAGAACCTTTACTGCTGCCTCGATATCCTCCTCGTCGCACATACCGGTAGACATCACAACCGGCTGGTTATATCGCGCAATCTTGCGGAGATAGGGATAATTAGTTATCTCACCCGAGGGTATCTTCCAGAATGGCATTCCCAAGGAGTGCAGGAAATCCATGCTATCTAAGTCGAATGGGGTAGAGAGGAAGCCTACACCTCGTTTTTCGCAATAGGCTTTAAGCTGACGGTGATCATCTTCGGAGAGTTCGAGGTTCTTAAGCATCTCGAATTGGGAATCGGACTGATCACCCATATTCTTCTGCTGGTATTCTGCCTTCTTAGCATCGCGTGTAACCAATTTTTCAGCCTTGAAGGTCTGAAATTTCACGAAATCCACTCCGGCATCCGCAGCAGCATCTACCATCTGCATGGCGCGCTCCAACGAACCGTTATGATTCACTCCCGCTTCAGCTATTATGATCATGCCTCTGTTTATTTGATTTTACGAGCCGGTGAGCCTAAATAGACACCCGGTTCCATTAGATCCTTGCTAACAATACTTCCGACACCAACTACAACTTCATCGCCTACGGATGTGCCATGCATCATTATCGTGCCACTTGCCATGAAGCAATTGCTGCCAACATGGCAGTTACCGTTCATAATCGCTCCGGTGGATACATGCGTAGAATCCCCGACGGTAGAATCATGCTCCACAATCGCACCGGTATTCAGAATTACATTCCTCCCAATCTTTACGTTTGCATTAACTATAACCCGATTAAGCACCACCGTACCTTCACCTATTTCGGCATCTGAGGCTATGTAGGCGGTAGGAGCAATTATCGTAGCAAATTTGGCTCCCGCCATCTCCATCTTCGAGATGATTTTATTACGCAGTTCCGGTACGCCGATCGCTCCAACCGTGCAGACAAAATCACAGTCAGCAACGTATTCAGGGATATTATCATCATTGCCAAGGCACACCAAGCCGCAATGCTCCTCTCCCGGTTTCATGGCTGGGTCGAGTACGCCACGAACTTTCCATCCCTTAGCCTTGGCGGCTTCTGCAACCGATCGACAATGGCCTCCGCCACCGACAAGTATTAATTCTCTCTGCATAAATCAGATTTTTAGTGCCCTTTTAAATAGAAACCAACACCCGGTCGCGTGGGTATGGTTTACCATACCACAGAAGAAGGGATATTCACAATTCTATCTGCCAACCATTCCGAGTTAACCTGACTATCTTTCTGGCAATCCTTGAACATCGGTAACCTTGTCATCAACTCCCATATCGGACGTGTCATTACCCCGTTGTCATTGGAATACTCCAAGAACGCATCCCTCTTCACCTTATCCGGGAATTCTATTGCACATAACCAGTAGTTAGATTGAGAATTAGCCGGCTCAGCCTTAAATTTGATCCCTTCCGGTTCATCCTTGAAATAATCCTTATAGATCTCTGCCGTGGTTCTCTTTGAATCCAGGAATTTATCTATCTGCTCAAGCTGGGCGCAACCCAAGGCTGCGTTGATGTTTGGCATGCGATAATTATAGCCGACCTCATCATGAATAAACTCCCAACGCGAAGGCATCTTAGCCTGAGTAGTCAGGTGTTTTGCATGTGCAGCCATCTCCTCATCCATAAAGAGAAGCATGCCCCCACCTCCGGTGGTGATGGTTTTATTACCGTTGAAGCTTATAGCGGCTACTTTACCGAATGTTCCGGTGTGCTTACCCTTGTAAAAGGAACCTATACTCTCTGCTGCATCCTCAACCAACTCAATTCCATAGGTATTGCATATTTCAGCTATTTCATCTATGCGGCAGGGGTGACCGAAGGTGTGCATGGGTACACATGCTGCAATCCGTGCTCCTGTAAGCTTATTTCGAAGCACATTCTCCTGATCGCGATAGGTATTTCCTTTTAACCACTCTTCGAGGGCTCGCGGCGACATACCCATCGTGTCCCTGTCTACGTCGATAAAGACCGGATGTGCGCCGATATATGAAATGGCATTGCAGGTAGCGATAAAGGATACGGACTGTGTGAGTACTTCATCTCCACTGTGGACACCGCTTAGGAGCAATGCCATGTGAAGGGCATTGGTTCCATTCACGCATACGACCGCGCGTTTTGCACCGGTGTATTCAGCGACCTGCTGTTCAAAGCGATCCACGAAGGCGCCGACACTGGAAACAAAAGTGGTGTCTATGCATTCCTCCAAATATTTCTTCTCGTTTCCGGCAAATGTCGGAGCGTGCAACATCACTCGATCACCCTCCTTCGCTCCGAATCGCGAGCGGATCATTCTGATTATATCCTCCATTTATTCCCTTTACGATCACTTATTATTTAACAATACAGCATAAACAATGAATCCTAAGAAGAAACTTATACCGATCCACATCTTTGATTGCAATGCAAAATGATAGGCTCTCAGTTTGCACTCCTCTCGTTCCTTGGGAGTGTATAGTTTACTTTCGCCGGTTGTCTCGCTCCTCTCAGCTTTTGCCCACTCCTTACGTGATCGGATGGCGTAGATGAGTGCAACCAAACCGGTTAAAGGGAAGCAGAAGAGCATTACCAATATTGCAGACACAATAGATACTTGTGGGGGAGTGGTGGTATCCACCTTCTCCTCCACAATTTCAAAGTCTATACCGAAACGGCGGAAGCTCTTGCCGGATTTGAGTGATACTCTCCTCTCTTTTTCGGCACGCTGAGCCGCTTCCGCTTCATGTTTTTTGCGCGATAACAGCATCCGGTTGTAGTTCCGGATCTCCTCCACATCCTTTGCCATCTGCCAGTCGGACATCTTCTTCGCCCAGACGTAGGTCTCGGGACCCACGCCGGCATCTTGGAGCTCCTCAAGCAGGAAAGGACCTTTGCACTGTGAATCAATTATCGCGAAATATTTAGTCATAGAGTTCAATATATAAGCTGCCCTTATAATTATAAAGGAACCTTAATTGAGATTTTGCATTAACTCAGTGGCTATCTTGAACGGCAAACCGAGGATTGAGAGAACGATACCCACAAGAGCCAATGCCAAGCCGATAATGGTCATTGTTCGCGCTGTTGAGTTGGACATCTTACCGTTAACCTCATCTCCCATCATATAGTATTTGTTGGCTTTGGAGGCATTGACGATTCCGATGATACCGAAAATCATGCCGATACATGAAAACAGTGCTCCAACCACTGTAGCGCAGATTGCCCAAGGTTGCCAGTTCGTATGAGGTATGTTATATTGCTGAACCGGGGGAACCTGTGCCTGAGGACGGTAGGGAGCAGGTTCCTCGGGACGAGCATAACCGCCGAATGCTGATTCCTCCTCTTCGGAGAGTCCGAACAAAGAGGCAAGCTGAGGCATATCGGCAGCTCTCTTCCAGTCCTCCATGCCGGGAGTCCACACATATGTGTTGGGATCAAGCCCCATCATGCGCAGCTGATCGAAACTGTACGGACCTTTCTGCGCACCATCACTGATGATATAATATTGAGTATTCATTACTTAAGGGATTTAAGCATTTTTACCGTGACAATTCTTATACTTCTTACCGGAACCACAAGGACAAGGATCGTTGCGACCAACCTTCGGGGCTGCCTTAACGGGCTGTTTTGCAGCCTGCTCACCGCGATTGGTGTTCATCGCAGCCTGACGCTGAGCGCTCTCTCCCGGGTATGTGTCGCGGGTGGTGCTATAGTTTGCGTAAGGGTTATATGTAGACTGCTGAGCTGCTTTCTCCTGCATTGCCTTAGCCTGAGCCTCCGCTTCCTTAGCCTCATAATAATCGGGCACTGCAAGCTTACCGCGCATCAAGGTTGCAACTGCCTTGGAGTTCATCTCAAACAACATCTTCTTCCACAACTCGTAAGCTTCAATCTTATAGATTACCAACGGATCTTTCTGTTCATAGGATGCGTTCTGCACTGATTTGCGCAACTCATCCATCTCGCGTAACTGCTCCTGCCAAGCGCTGTCGATTGAAGAGAGCAGAACTGCCTTCTCCCATGCCTTGGTTAGCGGTCGGCAGTCGTTGTTGTAACATTCCTCGATATCGGCACGGATATTAAACATTCTTCTGCCATCTGTGACAGGTACACCGATCAGACCTTTGGCACCGCGCTCCTCAACGAATTCCTTGATATATGGAGCGGCGCTCTGTGCCATCTTCTCTTTCTTGCGCTCGAAGGTGTGCATGGCACTCTCAGCCAATCTGTCGGCAATTTCACGCTGGTCGAGTTTTGCATATTCCTGTTCTGTCACAGGGCTCTCGATAGCCAACAAGCGGTTAACCTCCTCTGAGAATGCGTCGTAGCTTTCAAACTTGCCGTTTGCCAACTCATCAGCGAGTTCGTAGATCATGTTAGCGATATCAGTTCCGATGCGCTCACCCTTGAGTGCATTCTGGCGACGGCCATATACACCCTTACGCTGTGCATTCATGATATCGTCATATTCCACAAGACGTTTACGGATACCGAAGTTGTTCTCCTCCACGCGCTTCTGGGCATTCTCGATTGATTTTGTAACCATGTTGTTCTCAATCATCTCACCCTCCTTGAAACCGAGACGGTCGAGCATCTTGACTACGCGGTCGTTGGCAAAGAGACGCATAACCTGATCCTCGAAAGAGACGAAGAATACTGAGCTTCCCGGGTCTCCCTGACGACCGGCACGACCGCGCAACTGACGGTCGACGCGACGGGACTCGTGACGCTCTGTGCCGATAATGGCAAGACCGCCTGCCTCCTTAACTTCATCGGTCAACTTGATATCGGTACCACGACCTGCCATGTTGGTAGCGATGGTCACAACGCCCTTGCGGCCTGCCTGTGCAACGATATCCGCTTCCTTCTGGTGCAACTTCGCATTCAACACCTGATGCGGAATTCCGCGGAGCTTAAGCATCTTGGAAAGGAGCTCGGAAATCTCAACGGATGTGGTACCAACAAGTACCGGACGCCCGGCATTGACCATATCCTCGACTTCCTGGATTACGGCTGCATATTTCTCCTTCTTGGTGCGGTATACTCGGTCGTTCATATCGTTACGGAGAACGGGACGGTTGGTCGGTATCTCGATAACGTCCAGTTTATAGATATCGTAGAACTCGCCCGCTTCTGTCATTGCAGTACCGGTCATACCCGCTAACTTGCGATACATACGGAAGTAGTTCTGCAGTGTGATTGTAGCATAGGTCTGGGTGGCAGCCTCAACCTTCACACCCTCTTTGGCTTCTATTGCCTGATGAAGACCATCGGAGTAACGGCGACCCTCCATGATACGTCCGGTCTGCTCATCCACAATCTTGATTTTGTTGTCATCGATAACATATTCCACATCTTTGTCGAAGAGTGTATATGCCTTGAGCAACTGGTTGACGGTGTGAACGCGCTCAGCCTTGACCGCATAGTTCTGCAGCAACATATCCTTCTTCTCCTGCTTCTGTTCTGCGTTCAGATCCTCATTCTCTACCTCTGAGAGCTGAGCGGCGATATCGGGAAGAATGAAGAAATCAGGGTCCTCGGTTGTGCCGGTTAACACCTCGATACCTTTATCAGTCAACTCGATTGAATGATTCTTTTCATCAATCACGAAGTAGAGAGGCTCAACAGCTTTCGGCATCTCGCGGTTGTTGTCCTGCATATATTTAGCCTCAACCTTAAGCATCAACTGCTTGATACCATCCTCGCTCAGATAGCGGATCAGTGCGTTGTGCTTCGGAAGAGCTTTGTATGCACGGAACAATGCGAGTCCACCCTCTTCGGTGTCGCCGGCTGAAATCTTCTCTTTAGCTTCGAGAAGAAGTTTCTGAGCTAACTTGCGCTGTGCGTTAACAACCTTCTCAACGTTTGGCTTGAACTCATTAAACATCTGGTCGTCACCTTTAGGCACAGGACCGGAGATGATCAACGGTGTACGGGCATCATCCACGAGTACGGAGTCAACCTCATCGACAATCGCATAATAATGGTCATCGCGCTGCACCAGATCTTGAGTCTGGGTAGCCATGTTATCACGCAAGTAGTCGAAACCGAATTCATTATTTGTACCAAATGTGATATCACATCTGTACGCATCACGGCGCTCCTGAGAGTTTGGCTGTGTCTTGTCGATACAATTCACAGTCAGACCATGGAACTGATACAACGGGCCCATCCACTCGGAGTCACGTTTTGCAAGGTAATCATTCACTGTCACCACATGCACACCCTCACCGGTCAAAGCGTTGAGGAATACCGGCAATGTAGCCACAAGAGTCTTACCCTCACCGGTAGCCATCTCAGCGATATTATTGGTAACCTTACCATTGTTCATCAGACCATGAAGCACCATACCACCGATAAGCTGCACGTCATAGTGCATCATATCCCATTTCATCAGGTTACCGCCTGCCATCCATTCATTCTTATAGATAGCTTTGTCACCCTCAATTTTCACGAAGTCTTTACCTGCAGCAGCCAGTTCCCTGTCGGCATCGGTAGCTGTCACTTCGATTGTCTCGTTATCTTTGAATCGACGCGCGGTCTCCTTAACTACAGCGAATACCTCCGGTAATGCTTTGTCCAGTTCAACGGCGTAGTTGTCAAACATCTCTTCGCGTAACTCATCGATCTTTTTCCATAAGGGTTCACGCTTGTCGTATTCGAGGGTCTCGATCTCCTCGCGCAATTGAGCCATCTGATCCTTATACTCTTTAGCTCCGTTGCGGATGTTTTCACGGATTGTTGTGATACGCTCTCTCAACTCATCGTTGGAGATACTCTCAATTTCCTTTGAGATAGGGTTGATCTCTTTCTGCAGGCGATTCCACAACGGGCGCACCGCTCTTTCTGACTGATTACCGAAAATTTTATGTAAAAGCTTGGAAAGCATATTATTAAATTCTTTTTTTAATTATTTATTTTATCCTCTTTTATAGAGGTTAACTTAATCTCTTTATTTCTTTATCTATTCTATTTTAATTTGCTGAAACATCAGCATGTTTAATTCAATAATATGGGCTTTGCCCGAGCTCCGTTCGGTCCACGGATTCTCAGCAGGTTGGCTATGGTGGGCGCAATGCTGACCGCCTCAACAGGGGTTGAGATCTTAGCAGCACTCACTCCGGGAGCCATGATAAATGCCGGAGACATTACGGATGTGTGTCTTACAGCTTTGCTTACCGTAGGATACTCCAGGTCATTGACCACAGTCCATCCGGGTGCATAATCAATAATTATATCGCCACCTGTCTTGGGATCGAGTCCCAAGCGCAGACTCTCCTCTTCGGGAGTAGTGGGTGACAGGATATCATACATGGTGAAAGCGTCGGCTACACCACTCATCTTGGTGAGGAATGACCGAGCGTCAGCCACAATCTTACTTACGTCGAGCTGTTTCTCCTCCAGTACCTTGTGGTCCAGATAGAGCTGATTATCGCGAAATGCCGTGACATAATCTGCATTGCCATGCAACGCAGAGAGATAGGAGTTTAGTAGCGATTTCGCTCTCTTCATGGAGAAATCTCCACCCGGAATACGATATTTCTTATCCTCAACTACCGCATCATCATAATAGCCTGTAGAGCTGAGCCAAACTACAGCATTAGCAGCTCCTACATATTTATCCACCGCCTCGAGCAGTCTGCCAATCTGCGAGTCGAGTCGCAAGTAGGCATCCATGGTTTCCACGCGGGTATCCCCGTCGGTAGAATACTTATAGGGTGCTACTGTGTAAGCTACGTTCAGTACGTCAGTAGCATTGATATTTCCACCGATATTGAGCTGCTTCAGGCATTCGATAGCCATGTCAGTCACCTCTTGGTTGCCCAACGGTGAAGCGGAAAAGCGGTTATAAACCTCCTTATCAGACCGAGGGAATGTATAGCGGAAGGGGTAAAGTTTCTTCTGCGGTGGCAATCCGGGATACTCCTTCAGGTTGATGGAGGGTTTCCACTGCATGGTGTCTACGCGGCTCGCCAACGGTGTGGAGTAATTGCGTGCCGACACTGCATTGGGAAGGGGCTTGAAATATGTAGTGGTCGCCCAGTTTCCGGTAGTATTGTTGATCCAGCATGCGGAGGTTCCGGCATGTCCACTCATGATAATGGACTGCTGCGGGTCCGCCGCAAATGAATATATAGCCGCGAGACCGTTGCCTGCTATCTGAATCTGATCAGAGAGTGTGGATAGACGAAGGTTCTCGGCGGAGAAGGAGTCGTTGGTGAAGTTTCCCAATGTCTTTGGATCGGAGAGGGAGGGCTGGAGCTTACCGGTAGCCGGATTGAAAACCATGGCTGAGGAGACTCCTGTCTGATAAGGATAGGCTCCTGTGAAGAGCATGGCGGTGGCGCTTGCCGGATCCAGGTTCTCGACCTTGAAATCGACATTGCGGAGGTAGGCGCCATCCTTCATCAGGCGCTTAAATCCACGTTCTCCAAAATAGTTCTGAAGAAACTCTATGTAGTCGGTGCGCAGTTGGTCAACCACGATGCCCACCACGAGCTTGGGCTCGTCGGCGGTTCGGGTTGCGGCTTGTACCGCCACGTTTATCGCGACTATACTCACCAGCACCGAAGATACGATTCTTTTCATTATAAATATTATTTCCTTTTTGAGCTCCCACAAGAGCATAAGCAACTGCGAGAACCAATGTAACCCCCATAAGCGGGAAGAAGGCTATGTTTGCACTCTGACCCTGAAACGCCCACACTAACAGCATGCAGACCATAGTGATGATGTTGTACCATGCCAACCCGATGTTGAGCCATCTTAGCTTACGGCTCCAGATGGTTATCGCGAAGATCAGTTGCAACGGATTCAGCCAGATGATCAGGAGATTTGGAGAGGTCGCCTCATGCTCGGAGATGAATACAAGAAAGGAAACCAAACAACCTGCCAAACCACACACTCCATACCATAGGGAGTAGACAATCCTGAATACACGACCTTTCTTAATTTCAACAATTGCGATCGTGAGGCTGATCAACAGAATCAGTACGGCAATCGCAATCGGGGTGAGATACCAGGGTGTGGGAGCATCTACCGCATGACCTGAATCGGGATTCAATATTCTTGTTTCCCGGACCAATGGAGAACCATCCTCGAATTTGGCATAAGCATTCTTCCTCATCATCTCCACGGGTACAAACATCTCTTCACGTCCCGTGATGGATTGATCAAGTCCGGAGCCTAATGCCAAGTCTATCCCGAATTGATACCATGGATAAGCCTTGTGATAGGCACGCATCTCCTTGCGGAATGTTCCATAATTGATCGAGTCGGGATAGATTATGCGCCTTTCAGTTGCAGCGTCGAGTATATTCGTAATCCTTGTCGCACAATTGTCGCGGACATAATTATAGCGATATACTCTGTTTCCCGGAAGGGTATTTACCCGTAATAGACCGAGTACCCTCTTCGCTTCTTTCTGGCTCAGGGCTAAATCTTGTTCCGTAACCCCTCTACCGGCTTCAACATATTCCGGCATGAACCATTTAAAGGGGTAGCCGGCGACACGATAATCTGTTTCACCTTTGACAAAACGGTAAACGAAATTGGGTTGGGCAAAATCAAATATGCCGTAGTTCCAGACGGAGTCGATCGGAGCGCCGTTCATCATACCTCTGACGCGTATTGCTCCATGCCCGCACAGCTCATAAATCTCTCTGCCGGGCTCACAAGTGATGACGCTTACAATGAGCGAATCTTGTTCAGATTTCTCAGCCTTAGCCGAAAATCCAAACAAGATGCACATTATCAGTATGATGATATATTTATTCAAATCAGAATGAACAGTTTTTAGGATAGCGGGGGAATGGTATCACATCGCGGATATTCTGCATACCGGTCACAAAAAGAACCAAGCGCTCGAATCCAAGACCGAAACCGGAGTGAGGCACAGTACCGAACTTACGGGTATCCATATACCAAGGTATATCCTGCATGCCGAGTTCATCGATTCTTCCTCTCAGTTTCTCATAGCTCTCTTCGCGCTGTGAACCACCTATAATCTCGCCGATCTGCGGGAAGAGAACGTCCATTGCCCTCACTGTCTTACCATCCTCATTGAGCTTCATGTAGAAGGCTTTAATCTCCTTCGGATAGTCTGTCAATATCACCGGACGCTTGAAGTGTTTCTCCACAAGATAACGCTCATGCTCTGAAGCGAGGTCAACACCCCAATATACGGGGAATTCAAATTTCTCGCCGCTCTCCTCAAGAATCTTGATACCTTCAGTATAAGGGAGACGTACGAAATCGTTTGCCAACACAAAGTTCAAACGCTCGATCAGATCTTTATCGAAGTGGTCATTGAGGAATTGGATATCATCCTTGCAATGCTCCAAAGCGTAGGAGATACAATATTTAATAAACTCCTCCGCGAGGTCCATGTTGTCTTCGATCTCATAGAATGCCATCTCAGGTTCAATCATCCAGAACTCAGACAAGTGACGGGGTGTGTTGGAGTTCTCCGCGCGGAATGTAGGACCAAAGGTGTAGATGCAACCGAGAGCAGTGGCACCGAGCTCACCCTCGAGCTGACCTGACACGGTCAAGGCTGCCTGACCACCGAAGAAGTCTTCGCTGTAATCAACCTCACCGGTCTCAGTTTTGGGCAGATCATTGAGAGGGAGTGTGGTTACCTGGAACATTGCGCCCGCTCCTTCACAATCCGATTCGGTAATCAGCGGAGTGTGGAAGTAGTAGAATCCTTTATCGTTAAAGAACTTGTGCACAGCATAAGCCAAGGCGTGACGAATACGCAACACTGCGCCGAAAGTATTTGTACGCGGACGCAAATGAGCGATCTCTCTCAGGAATTCAAGTGAATGTCCCTTCTTCTGAAGTGGGTATTCATTCGGGTCTGCAGTACCGTAAACCTCCAGCTCATCTGCCTGCACTTCAATGCTCTGACCTTTACCCTGGCTTTCAACCAAAAGACCCTGCACATGTATACTCGAACCTGTAGTCACTGCCTTGAGTGACTCCTCATCAAATTTACTCAGATCGAACACAATCTGAAGGTTGTTAATTGTGCTACCATCATTGAGGGCAACAAACTGAACATGCTTGTTACCTCTGCGGGTACGCACCCAACCTTTCACATCTACCTCCTTACCAACATATTCTGCCGGGGACGCAAGGAGTTCCTTTATTGTCTTTCTTCTGATATCTTTCATTGTCGTTTTAATCTTGGGGCACTCTCCGGGAGCTTCCCATTTCTTTATTTGATCTGAAATAATCTTAATTCTGTTTTATTCGAATGCACCCATGCGGAGATAGTTGACCTCCTCCTGAGTGAGGTATCTCCAGCGTCCGCGCGGAAGATTCTTCTTAGTCAAACCTGCAAAGTAAACTCTGTCGAGTTTGGTCACGCGGTAGCCAAGGTGTTCGAAGATTCGGCGTACGATACGGTTGCGACCACTATGAATCTCGATACCTGCCTGATTGCGGTCTGTGTCGGATACATAGCTGATAGCATCTGCGTGGATCTCGCCATCCTCCAATTCAATACCGTCGGCAATGCGCTGCATATCCTCCTCGGCGATATCCTTGTCGGTCCACACATGGTAAATCTTCTTCTTGACGAACTTGGGATGAGTAAGCTTGGACGCCAAATCACCATCGTTAGTGAGAAGGAGCACACCTGTTGTGTTGCGGTCAAGACGCCCTACAGGGTAAATTCTCTCCTGACAAGCATTCTTGACTATATCGAGTACTGTGGTGCGACCGTTAGGGTCATCGCTGGTTGTGACGCAATCTTTCGGCTTATTGAGCAATACATAGCATTTGCGCTCGGGAGTCACAACCTTTTCATCGAATTCCACAACATCGCTGCGTGAGATCTTTGTTCCCAATTCAGTGACAACTTCACGGTTTACTTTCACCTTACCTGACTGGATATATTCATCAGCCTCACGACGTGAACAGATACCGGCATTTGCCATATATTTGTTCAAGCGGATCTCCTCATTCGGATCGATATCATCCAAAACATAATCCACCTGTTTCGGACGTGGGGTGAAACGCATGCCGGGGTTGTTCTGCTGACGGTAGCCACCTTTGCCATTGCGGTTCTGCATATTGTAGCCGCCCTGACGGTTCTGGTTTCCGTAACCACCCTGACGATTTTGGTTGTAGCCGCCTTGACGGTTCTGGTTGCCGTAACCACCCTGACGATTCTGGTTGTAGCCGCCTTGACGGTTCTGGTTACCGTAACCACCCTGGCGATTCTGGTTGTAGCCGCCTTGACGGTTCTGGTTACCGTAACCACCCTGGCGAT
>CAZEJY010000067.1:0-13200 GCA_964512705.1 uncultured Sangeribacter sp.
CCTGTGCAAGTTTTTCTAAAACAAATTTTCAAAAAAATTGTTCATGCAAACTTAACAATTTGATATTTCGACAAATAAATTTTCGTTAAAATTTGGGTATAAATATTAACATTGCCACAACCACAGAGGCAATCGCTAACATAAGGACAGATCCGGCTGCAACATCCTTTGCTATTTTAATCAGTGGATCACGCTCCGGAGAGACTTTATCGCACAGTTTTTCCAAAGCTGTATTCATCCCTTCGGCAGAGATAACAGCTCCGATGCAGATCACGATTGCGACCCACTCCCCTGCCGAAATTCCAAAAATAAATCCGGCAGCAACAACTAAGAGAGTTGCCAAAAGATGGAGTTTAGCGTTACCCTCATGCGAGAAGAGATAGCGCAATCCATCAAAAGCGTATCCGAAAGAGCGCATTCGTTTATACCAGAATCCATCTTTCATACTCAAATTCTATTTTAGTATTGCGATAAAGCAAGGAAATTAAAACTCCATTGTTGCGTATAGCCCCACATTATTGCCATCCGTAACCGGAGAAACCACAAGGTTATGATTCTTAGCAAATGGAGTCGTGAAGAGATAGGCAAAACCGGCTCCTATCGCGCCACCGGCTACCACATCCCACACATGGTGTCGCTTTGCATAAACGCGTCCCCAGCCAACAAAGGATGCGATAGCGTATGCCGGGCC
The DNA here is from genome assembly GCA_964512705.1 of uncultured Sangeribacter sp. Taxonomy (GTDB): domain Bacteria; phylum Bacteroidota; class Bacteroidia; order Bacteroidales; family Muribaculaceae; genus Lepagella. The sequence continues at coordinate 692 of CAZEJY010000067.1, forward strand.
ACCGAATTTCCAGCCATACCTACGCTGGAGATAAGCAGCTGAAGCAAAAGTAAAGGCGGTGTGCCCGGATGGGAAGGAGTGCATATTGGATCCATCCGGTCTTCTTTCATGCACAATACCCTTCAGTATGAAAGTTGTGGCGATGGTTCCACCGGCAACCTCCAAGCCCTGAATCAGGCCCTTCCAGTCTTTCTGAACCAATGTTGTTGTCAACGCAGCAACCGGGAGGAAGACCAACCCGACATCAGTTGCGGTCCTTACGGCTTTCTGCGATTTAGTCGGGACATACACATCCTGTGCCGCCGGTTCAAAATAGGTCTGGGCATTCGCTCTCATGAAAGAGAGAATCAATAATAAGGCAGCTATAATATTTTTCATTTCATTCAAATCACAATTTATGCTAATAACAATCGAGTGCTACTCTAAATCCCACTCAAAAGATAACTGGTCTACCCACATCACCGAACCGTTACCACCGGTAAAATAATCACCATATTTGGATGTAGCGCATGTGATCTGCAAATAAGTGGGCACCTTCTCAGTCGTGCGATATGTTACCGGTATCACAAACTCCTGCCATCCATTGGAATCACCACTGAACTGCATCTGCCCATAGCCTATTACATAGGAAGCATCTTTATCAAAGAGGATTCTATTTTTAGGATTGGTACGGATTTCGTAGGGCGCTGTCCAGTCAGTCAGGGCAACATATACCACACAAGTATCAGGCTGACCCTTGATATCCTTGAATTCCGTAGACACATAGTCTATATTCTTACCCTTATACTTGAAATAGCCACGCATCTTGGTCGGGCGCAGTGTCCACGGACGCCCGAAGTTAAGGATACCGTTTGTGCCGTCAACCTTCACGAACTTACCGGTAAAGATGGATCCGGCTCCAAGCTTACCGATACCGGCGATTCCAACAAACTGAGTGGTGCATTGCGCCGACAATCCTGAGCCGGTAGGTGTATCGGTAGAGGAAACGGTCAGATTCTGACCCAAGGTAGAGGAACCGGTGTTACCGGTATCCCAGAACTGAGTACCGCCCTCGGCATACGGGAAAATAATCTTTCCGATCTGGCACCAATTCTCAAAATCTCCGTCAGGTATATCGGCAGTGGCGTGGGTCGTCACTTTCACCTCATTACCCTTATCATTACCTGAAACGGCACGGACCACATATTCAGTCAGAGGTTTAAGATGCGGAATAGAGCATGAGAAAGCACCCTGAACCTGCACAACCCTCGAAGCCGGTACGTCAATCCATTCAGTAGCAGTCGCCTCCTTATATTGGAAACCATTTCTCACATCAGAAGGACCATCGCCATAAGCCCATAGAACTTCCGACCAGGCATCCACGCGCGATGTTGACACCACAAGCTCAGAAAGTTCCACATAAATGGTCCAGTATTCCGTGCGACCGAAACAAGCTACGGCAACCTTCATCGGATATGAGAGATCAATCTTACCCGGTTCGAGTTCCGGCACCAATGAAGTCAACCCGGCTGGTCCAAGCTTAATGCTTTGGAGAGTGAGGTTCTTCAGATTGGTACCCTCCGGCATAGTTACAATGATTCGGTGGCCGATCGGATCGATCACGCTCTCACCTATCTGCCCCTCAATAGTGAAATATCGCTCTATAGTTTGCTCTGCACGGATAATCCAGTCATAATCATAATATTGATAGAGAGAAACGTAGAGCGGAGAGGAGAGATTGTAGGTGCCCGTCAGGAGATCCGGTGTTGATTCAGCTCCATCAGTGTAGATATATTCATTGAATTTCACTTTCATTATATCCACAGTCTCCTCTAAATAGAGAGTGACCTCGCATTTCTCCTCATCAATAACGGCAGGCTTCGCTTCACCCTCTACCGCTATCTTCAATATATTCTGCTGTATGCGGGGATACGGCAGATCATTCTTGATACACCCGGTCAAGGATAGTATCAGAATCCCCAATAACCCACAAGATATATAAGTTTTTATATTTGACATATTAAACATGTATAGCTATACCGAAATTAATATTGAAGATATTGAAACGGAAATTAGCTCCTGAGGTAGTGCGGTTTCCTACAAGTTCACCGTTCTCTCTCTGGCGCTCATTCTTGATATGCAGACCGAACACACCCAAAGAGAGATTGAAAGAAGCATTCTTCATGATAAAGACGCTTACACCCGGAGAGAAGTTGAGAGCCACGCTCGATGTCGTGGTGCGAGTGGTCAACGGCTCACCGTTGAACGGTCGCGTAAAATCTGATGAACCGGAGGCAAACGATAGTTCAGCTTCATTGAACACGCCAAATCGTCCACGACGTGACAGTCCGATGTATTGTCTGAAAAAGAATGATGCACTGTAGGACTCATTGCTGTAAGCAATATCATGAAGATTAAAATTCATATCCTCATCAATATCGACCTTGAAAGAGTCAACATGAGCTTTACCGGAAGTGTAACCAAAACGCAAACCGCAGGAGATGTTGTTACCAACGAAATACTCTAAATACGGCTTGATAGAGAATATGTGCCCACCAAGATCTATGTCGGAGAGGAGGTCGAAAATCTCCATATCATCTGTCGAGAATTCGCCGTAAGAGACAGTCGCACCAAATCCCCAGTGTCCTTTAGGAATAAAGAGATAATTGAATAATCCTCTGTCAAAGCGGCCCAAATTGCGGTCTCGCAATTTCATCGGGATGGTATCACCTTTCCAGATTACCCTTTCGGAGGAATCGAATTTAGCAGGATCATCCACCACTTTCGAGTTACCCATAAGCAGTTTTATCACGTCATTCTGCAACGAGTCCGGAACGAATATATATTTCCCCTTTGGCTGTTGATTAATCGAATCCTGAGTTTTCGTTTCCTGAGCCGAAGCGGACACAGCGGGGAGCATCCCGAATACAATCATCATTAAGCTGTAAGCAAATCTGTAGATACTTTTCATAATTTATAGATAGAATGCCACGCCGAACGTGATTGAAAACAAATTAATTCTAAAGTTAGCCGAGCGCGATTTGCGACGCGACACATAAATCTGGTCACTGATTGACTTTGTGTCCGTGAGATTGAAACCCAACACACCGACGTTCACCTCCAAAGCTGAATAGTTGTTGAGGAAGACAGCCATTCCCGGTGCCAAACCGATTCCGAACTGGAAATTCCGTTCATAGGTTCCCGTCAGATCCTCACCCGTCCCGGTAGTGATCTTTGACTGACCGCCACCGAGCTTTAGCTGCATCTCAGTGAAGACACCAAAGCGCTTGCTCTGTCCAAGTGAGAAATAGTTACGGAAAATGCCGGTCACAAAATAATTGTGGGAGAGCGAATAGAGGCAATCAGCACCGAAATTCGTTTCGGAATCAATCACGAGGTCGGCATTCTCCAACTTCGTCAACGAACGGTTGTAGGAGAACTTACCACCGGCACCCATATCATCAGCAAAGATATAGCAGACCATCGGTGAGACCTTGAAACTGTAGGTGTCACCCGAAAGATTCTGAAGAATCAGAAACTGGTAATCATTCTGCGATGATTGTGAATAGGATATTGACACTCCCGTCACCCACTGCCCCTTTGGAACGAACTTCACACCCTCAGTATCCATTGAGAACTCCTTCAAAGGTTGGGAATTCTGAATTTTCTGAATCTCAGCCGGAGTCAGATGCAGGGTATCAGCGTGTGCTTCAACATTTTCATTCTTAGCAGAAAATATTGAGGCAGTATCCGGAGAAAACGCAGTTTGACTCTGTGCTGCAAAAGAGCACAGAGTCAAGCTTAAAGAGATATTAATTATCCGAGAAAATATTTTACTCATAAATTAATTCAAAATCATCAACGTACATGGTTGAACCCTCTCCTCCATCAAAATAATCACCATAGTACGACGCTGTACATACAATCACAAGATACTGAGGCTTAATACTCTTGGCAGAAGCTTTATAATCCAGTGGAATGATTAATTCCTGTAAAGAACCATCCGGACCATAATTTTCTGAGAATATTTTCTCGCCATAAGCCAAAACGGACTCAGCATCAGTATTCCATAGCATTGTATCCGGATAGCGAGTATCAATATGAATCTTTTCAGTAGTTAAAGCAACATAGACTTGACCCTTATCAAGATCTCCTTGCTTTAATTTTCCATTCTTTGAACCATTTTTATCTGCAACTGCAGGTCGGTAATTTACATATAACTTCAATGCCTTGGGGTGACTACCGTTATACTCACGACCAAAATATATTTCACCATTAGTTCCATTTGTTTTGTAGTACTCTCCAACAAAAAGATTACCTGCAGCAAACTTACCAACACTACCAATTCCAACAAACTGAGAACGCAACTTTGCTGAGAGGTTTCCGGAATGTTTCAGATCTTCCGAACTTTGAGTCAACGTTACACTCATAGTTGCAGAGCCGTGGTTTCCGGAATCCCAGAATGTACGTTCTCCACCTGCGCCGGGAAGAAGGATCTTTTCATTTGATGAATAATTACTCCACTGCTCCATAGAAGCATTAGGAATAATAAAATGAGATTCTGTAGTGAATGTCAGGATCGCTCCATCGTCATACTCATCTGAATAAGCTTTGTACTCATAGGTTGTGCCTGCTTCAAGACCTGTAAGGTTAACAGAATACTTAGTTGAAGTAGCTCTTGTGTTTTTGGCAGAGACTGCAGTCCAGTTAGAAGTACCCTGTTTGCGATACTTGATACCATAATCGCTTACAGTTTCATCCACTAACTTACCGTAAACTGTGGCTGAATGAGCCAAGATTGCCATAGGTTCAGCAACAGGATCGGGAGCATCGGCAGTCTCAACCGGAGCCTTATGTTCTATAGCCTCCTCAGATGTTGCAATTCGCAAAGTGGCTGTAGATGTCTTGGAACCATCCTCCTGATTATCCTGAACAATTATTTTAATCTTATATTCAGTTGCTAAAGGTGCGAGAGAATCAAAGAATTTCTTTTTAAATGTAATTCGCATCTCCTCCATTCTCATATTCTCCGGACCGGCATCAAATCGCTCAGTAGGACCATCCCAATCTATACCCAAATCGGCAAGATCAGACTTAGTCAAACCATCGGGATGAAACAGGTGAATGGTGTTATTCTTAAGTGGTTCCGCAAATTCAGAACCAAATACCAACTGAATATGATTAATAGCAGCGTATGCACGAACAAAAACAATATGATCAGTAAATGCCTTGGAAGTTCCCGCTGTTGCACTGCGATCACCAATTATCTGTTCATCTATATCAAAACCTTCACCGGCTATAGTGGGACGGCCATAGATATTCACGGTCTCATTTATTACAGGTACATCCTGAATAGATATCTTTATGAGACCGCCACCCTCATTATTCTCACCAGCCTCAGCAGTAATGTTCATGATATACTCATGAGCACGCTGCACATTCTCAATAACGCCGGTACGCATAATGGGCGTACCATCAATCTTCTCACCGGTAACAGTATATTGCAAATTCTTATCTGCGTTTGGCATCATGAAGTAACCCTTCTCTGTTGCGATATTCTCCTCAGTGAATTCAAGAGAACCACGAGAGTGGCTGAATACGATCTTTACATTCTTTAGCCCTAATTGGAGAACATCCTGATTGACTGAAACGATAACATTGGCAATATTACATTTCAGGACCTGCACTTTATTATCACCACCGGCAATATCAAACTCCTCTTTCCCTCTATAGAATTTAGAACTGAATGAAGCAGAAACGCTATCGCCGGTCCATGCTTCAGCTACATAGTGACCATTTTTAAGTGTGATTGGAGCCTGAGGAACATTATCAAGACCGATAAATTTCCTTACAACACCCTTACTGCTCTCAATATAAACCACGCATTTTTCGCGAAGTGAAGCATTTGAGGTAAGATTATCATCATCAGCACGTGTCTCAACCTTCACATCTCCATTGATCTCAGTAACGAGACACAATTGACCTTCAGAACCGGAGCCAAACGGCTCCTCAGAGACACAAGAAACTGAAAGTCCTGCAAAAAGAGTTGCAGTGTATATAATATGTCTAATTTTCATAATTATTTATTTATAGAGTATGAAGTTTGAGTTCTTTTACAACAGTACCTGAAGCATCGCTAACTGTAAGTCTAAATGTATGATATTTATCTCCACCTAAAGCGCAAAGCATTCCCATGAATCCAGATACATCAAACGTAACTTTCTTATCGCCTTGAACAGTTTCTTTACCATTTGCGAGAAGTCCTATTTCTTGAAGGAAATCTAAATTCTCTCCTGGAGTAACTAAATCTAATACGTCCGGAGCCATTCCCGCAAGATCTTCGGAAATGATGTTAACTTTAAATTCCGTAATACCTGTTTCGCTTGTTATATTAATAACTACATGAGAGTTATTATTTACATCGTTAACTTTATCCAAGGAGATTGGAGCTTCCGGTTCAATTGTTGGACCATTTTGAGTGGGAGGTGTTGGCGGGTTAGGATCTTCCGGGTCCTCCTCTTTTGGACGTTCATCATCGGGGAGGATTTCATCCTCTTCAACATTTACATTTCTCTCTACATCTGTTACTGTAACGGAGGCGTCAACGGATAAGCCTCCTGTTAGATCTCCTCTATGCTCGGTGTCCTGTGTATTTAGTTTAAATGTTATTTGATAATGATAACCTTTTTGAATATTTGGGTATGAGACATTCTTTACGAATTGAGCTCCTTCTACCATTCCACGGAAAGTGGCAATTAGAGAAACTCCCTCTTCGTGATGGAAATGACCGGTGTTGCCTCGCAATTGGTCACTCTTTTTGAAACGGAGATAGTTTGCCAACGCTTCGGTTCCATCTGGGCACACTCGCACTTCAACATAAGAATCATCAGACATTTTCTCTGAGAGTAATGGAGCAAAGATAATACTTACCTTTACATTCTCCATCTTGCAAACGATATCACCTATTGTATCTGTTATTTTACCGGCTTCAATTGTGAACTTTTCAGATTCACCTGAATAATATGGTGAATTCCAATCGGCAATAACATCCTCGCCAAGTTCAGCCTTAACTGTATAGGTTCCGGCAGCAAGAGTAACAACATCCGGCATATCTCCAAAACGATATACAGCTGAAGGTGTTGTTGATCCCTCCTTAGTGAAGGTGATGACAAAATCATCCACATTTACATCATTCTCCGCTCGAGTCTGTATGCGCTCGTCATCCCGAAGGTCGATACCAATAGCAGATTTACGAAACTGCCCCTCTCCCTCTTCGGTTATCATAAACGGCTTCTCCTTTTCACATCCGGCAAAGAGACATACCGTAATTAATAATAGAAATGAATATATCTTTTTCATACTTTTTCTTAAATATTTATGTCTCTATGCTTACTTCTTTACTCTTTTATTAGATCTCTTATCTGGAGTTATAAACTTATACCCCAAAGTTACATCCTTAACTTCTAAGACTGATCCTATAGCTACAGCATGGTAAGAATTGGCACTTAAATGTCGCGCATTGGAATTTGTAAAATTAGTCCACTTTAAGCCCTCATCAAGTCTTGATCCAGTAGGAATATCAATTTTTGGAGATTTATTTTTTGAAGTTGTTGAACGGAAACAAATCTTAAGTTTCGCGGGTTTTCTACCAAATGGATAGCCATAAATATTGATGGATTTGGTCAACAACTGCGAACAAGCTTCAAGTTCTTCGGTTGCTTCATTAAGAATTTTACCATCAGCATCATATACTTTTAGCTCCATTTCTGCAACTTCATATTCACTTTTACCATTTTCTTCTTTTATTAAAATTGGTGTATATTTATATTTGAAGCTCACTGATAGAGGGCGAGAGCTAAAGTTTATGCTATCATTGCGGGAAGGAGTTCCATTATATGTGTAAGATCCAAGGAACAGTTCGCCTCGAGAAATATTCAATTGATTAGCTGCCGGTGCATTTTCACAGTAATATGTTGTATTACCACTTCCACCTGTTCTTGCGGGAGTAGTTCCATTATGATTATAGCCGACTGTTCTGATTGTTACAGCACCATTTTCTACAAAGGTAGAGGGCACCATAAACCAAGTATTTTTATTTAAGCTTCCTCCATAACAAGTTAACTGATTCAGGGATGCCCAACCATTAGCTTCATCTCTAACTATACTTGAAGTAATATCATAATTTGTAGGAGAAACCCTAAATCCTCCTCCAACTTGAATATTGCTAAAATTCAAAGTTTGAGTTGTAGCGGAAAAGTTTCCATTGGGAACCAGAGCTGCTGTTTCAGTTGTGAATGCAGGAATAGGAGTTCGAGGATTAGTAGTATAAGATAGACAATACTCAATATTGGAATATGTAGTTCCCGGTTCCAATCCCAATAATTCCATAACATCCTCACCATTCTCATCTTCCATAGGTATAAAATCCTCAACATCGACACGCTTCCCATCTTTCATTATGATGAGATTGTCACATATCATTTCACTTATCTTCGAATCAGCTGCAACAACGTGGAATTTTGTCAATGTAGCCATCGGGTCAACCTCCAACTTGAATTCAGGGAACTTCATCGGGAAATTCGCCATAGCGCGTGCGTCAGCCTTATTGCCATAATAGAGTTTTACCGGAAGGTTATTTCTTACAAGGTTTTTCGCAGCTTTCAGAGTATACTTATAGTGATACGTATAGGTAGCGGGAATATCTTGCAAAGGGGCACCCGACAGAGTTTCGACTGAAACAACCTCAGAATCATAATCATCTTGGGAAACTGTGAAGGATGATTTATTGCGAATATCGGGACAGTTTGTAGAAACATATACAACAACATCTTTTGTCATATAATTTATCTCCTCAGCGGGGCGTATTGTTATTGCCACAGCTGATACCTCAGCAATAAAAGTCATTGGTTCAGATCTTCTTGTCATGGCATCTACAACCTCAAGTTGAAGCGTATGAGTACCGATAGGAAGCTTCTCGAGGAGTCCCTTAAGTTTGACGATACCCATTTTATCCGGACTACGATATAGACCGTAAGCCTCTATACCGGAAGCCGCAACATTTGACTGATCCAATGAGGATGCATTAACCAACTGAACCTCATTACCGAATGGTGAGTTGTATTTAGAATTAATTAAAGAGAGATTAACTTCCCTCAAGCCACCGAATGCATAAATCTCAAATCTCGGATCTGTAGAGACTGTGAGGTTCTCAAATGATTGCAGAGCTTCTCCGGGGGTGAAATCACGGGCTGTAATTGTTGGAGGTTCAGCCTCAAACAATTCATCACCTAATGAGACATTAACCGTCTCAGCAACTACATTCTCCTCAAATTGGACATCCAACTGAAGGTTACCCTGATCCTGTGTACCGGTAACGCCGATTGTCACCACGTAATGGCGACGAGCCTGCGCCGTGAAGCCTGCAGGCTGGATTGTTACCTGTTTCCCGGCCGAATTAGTCATTGTCAGGGACAAAGACATTGCGGATGGATACATATAAGCAGGACGAGTCTCATCACCGGTAAACACAACGTAGTCATGACCTGTAGAGCGGACAGCTGCACTGTGCTGAGGATAGATGGCGTCAAATTCATCCGTATAGCGAATACTAACCATGCAATTTGCCAATGTGGCGCGAAGATTTACTGTCTTCTCATCGCCGGCAGTCACTGACACAACCTGCGAAGCATAGTAATATGGGTTAGTGAAGCCCTCAGTCTGTAGGTCTCCGAACTTTGCCTCCAACTTATATTCACCAATAGGGAAAGATGTTTCCTTATTAAACTGATCCAAATTATCCCACTTCTGGCTGGAGGAGCCATCGGTGCGGGACAATGTTATTCCAAATTCAACGGGAGAGGGAAGAATGCTCGCTTTGGTATCATCAGCACGAGTTGATCTCAGCACAGAGCCATCAGACTCCAAAGAGAGATGAATTGCCCCCTTTGTGCCATCACCCGTATCCCAAGGGTTAGTCTCGGAACAGGATGAAAACATTAAAGCGGACAACGCACACAAAGCAATTGCCTTTGATAAATGTTTCATATTGGTTAGTTATTTAGTTCTATAGTGGGTTCCTTGGATTTAACAACTCCTCTCGAAAGCGGATTTGAAGCTACTAAAATCTAAAGAACAGCGCAAAATTATGGTAATTCTATAAAAATTGCTAATTTTAACGTAATTTTGTACACAATTGCACCAATTAGACCAAATTTTTACGTGCAAATATTACAAATTATCCCATTTGCACCATAATTATTGGTATTGATTTTTGAATAAAAAACAATTTAATTTTTTGATATGAAATTTATTAAACGATTTTTAATCATTTTCGCAGCAATCGCGATTTGTTCTAATTTGACCAATGCACAGGGGTTATCTGACCTTTTAGGAAAACTGAAAGGCTCCTCTACCGGTAGCACAGTCGGTAATGTTATCGACGGACTGTTCACAAGTTCCAACATATCAGTCAATGACATGAAGGGTGTATGGACTGCAAAGGGTTCTGCGATCTGTTTTCAGGGTGATGACCTCCTCAAGAAAGCGGGTGGTGTTGCGGCTTCCGCTGCATTGAAGACCAAACTCGACCCCTATTTCCAGAAGTATGGTCTCACCGGTGCCGTTCTCACCATTCAGGCTGACGGTCAGTTTGAACTAAAGATTAAGAAAGTGGTTCTGAAAGGTACAATTGAGAAAACCTCAGAGAAGGGTATCTTTACATTTAATTTCCAGGCATTCAACAAGGTGAACCTCGGGAAAGTTAAGACATACGTACAGAAGAGTTCATCTACATTAGACGTAATGTTTGACGCTTCTAAGCTTATGCAGATCGTGAACACGGTTGCTAAGGTTTCCAACATCTCCGTTGCCAAGACATTCTCCTCACTCCTTTCTCAGTATGATGGTGTCTGCATCGGCTTCAGTACTACACTCACTCAAAAAATCAATTGATTATGTTTTCAGGAATAGTAGAGGAAGCTGCCGAAGTGGTAGCTCTTAGACCGGAAGGAACCAACCTGCATATCACCATGCGCTGTTCCTTCACCGATGAGCTCAAGATAGATCAGAGTGTGGCTCACAATGGTGTTTGTCTGACTGTTGTCGCCCTTCCCGGCGACGGAACATACACCGTGACAGCCATTCAGGAGACACTGAACCGATCCAATTTAGGTGAACTAAAAGTGGGTGAACTTGTTAATCTTGAACGGAGCATGATTATGAACGGCAGATTGGATGGTCATATCGTGCAGGGACATGTAGATCAGAAGGCAGTGTGTACCTCTGTTGAGGAGGAGAACGGAAGCTGGAAATACACTTTCAAGTATAACGTCTCTCCCGAAATGGCTCGCAAGGGGTACATGACTGTGGATAAGGGATCCGTAACGGTGAATGGCGTAAGCCTCACTGTTTGCGAACCCACGGAGAACTCCTTCAGCGTCTGCATCATCCCTTACACTCATGATCACACCAATTTCCGCGACATAAAACCGGGAACGGAAGTAAACATAGAATTTGACATTCTCGGGAAATACCTCGCACGACTCGCCGCTCTATAAGCACGCCCAAACGCAGGCTGAGTCGTGAAGAGCTCTCCAAATATTATTTAATCTCCTTAAATAGAAATACCTATGGCAAAGAAAGTTGTGAAGAAGAAAAAACTTGAGATATTGCGAAATGACCCGTGGCTGGAACCCTATAGCGACGCCATTGAAGGTCGCCATCAGGATGTGGTCAACAAACTTGCAGAGATTACTGCCGCAACTGACGGCTCCCTGACCAAGTTTGCCAACGCCTACAATTATTTCGGACTACATCGCGAAAAGAACGGCGACTGGGTTTTCAGGGAGTTCGCTCCCAACGCAACCGCAATCTGGTTGATCGGTACCTTCTCCGACTGGAAATGCCGGGATGAGTTTAAGCTCAACCGCATCGAGGGTGGTGTCTGGGAGGCAACTATTCCGGGAGAGAAGATTCACAACGGAGACCTCTACAAGATGCTTGTGGAATGGAATGGCGGTAGCGGTGAAAGAATCCCTGCCTATGCCCGCAGGGTTGTTCAGGACCCTCAGACCAATATTTTCTCGGCAGAGGTTTATGCCCCGGAACATCCCTACGAGTTCAAGGTAAAGAAATTTACTCCCGATACCAAACCGCTCCTGATTTATGAGTGCCATGTGGGTATGGCTCAGAATGAGGAGAGAGTGGGAACATACGAGGAATTCCGCACCAAGACTCTTCCGAGAATTGTTGCCGACGGCTACAATGCCATTCAGATAATGGCAATTCAGGAACATCCCTATTACGGTTCGTTCGGTTACCATGTCAGCAATTTCTATGCAGCCTCTTCACGCTTCGGCACACCCGATGACCTGAAGCATCTGATAGATGATGCACACAAGTTGGGCATAGCCGTAATCATGGATATCGTCCACTCCCATGCAGTGAAGAATGAGGTGGAGGGTCTCGGCAGACTGGACGGAAGCTATGACCTCTATTTTTACGGAGACTCACGCCGCGAACATCCGGCATGG
>CAZEJY010000068.1:0-12629 GCA_964512705.1 uncultured Sangeribacter sp.
CACACCAATGTTCATAACTGAATTAGGAATTGCGATTGAAGTCAGACCACTACATTCGCTAAAAGCCCAGTCGCCAATCGTCTCAACTGAATTCTGAATATCTACTGAAGTCAAACCACTACATCCGCTGAATGCATTGTTACCAATTGTCTTAACTGAAATAGGGATTGCAATTGAGGTCAGCCCGCTACATCCAGAGAAAGCATTGTTTCCAATTGTCTCAACTGATTTGGGAATCACGATTGAAGTCAGACCACTACATCCGCTGAAAGAATAATCGCCGATAATCTTAACAGAGTTGGGAATCATGACTGAATTCAGAGTTATAAGTCCGGAAAACATATTATTAACAGTCTTCACTGAATTTCCAAAAATAACATATTTTATAGGGGTTGAGGAGAATACACTGTTTCCAAGATTAACATCGTCGACATCGCAAAAAACATCATTTAAATTTGAACACTGGGCAAAAGCCGCACTTCCAATCGTTTTAACTGAATTAGGAAGTATTATAGAATTCAATCCAGTGCAAAAATAGAATGCATAATCGCCTATTGTTTCAACTGAGTTAGGAATTGCTATTGATGTCAGACCACTACACCCGTTGAAAGCTGATTCTTCAATAGATATTACAGAGTTCGGAAAGATTATAGAAGTTAAATTTGATGAACCTACAAAGGCACCTGTTGGTATTGCTTTAATTGGGGTTCTAATTTCTACTTTTGTTATTTTATTCAAATTAAGAATATCAGAAAATGAGCAAGTAATCTGACTAACCGAATATTCTAAACCATTGATAGTTGCTTTATCCGGAAGGATTATTTCCCCGGAAGGAAGCGCATCTGAATCAACACCAATAATAGCTAAATTATTATTCCCAAGCTCTTCATATAAGAATGTGCCATCGGATGGAGGGAGTATACCATTAAAAGTTTGAGACTCATCTGCATAAATACAATCATTACCACCAAGTCCCCCATATATTTGTAAATAATACTTTTCATCCGTTAACCACATTAATCGACCAATTGGTAATGAGATTGTTTTAGTCTCATGAGACTGGAGAACTAAATTAGTATTGTATATTGAAGATGAATTTGAAGAACTTTCTCCAGATTTTACTATATAATGCTTAGATGCCCAATAAATTGGTTCGTCGCTTTCATTCGTTGCTGTATATGTTAGTGTATTTTTTAATCCTCTTATTATATTATTAGAATTATTGAATTTTACGTTTGAAATTTTAACAGGACATTGTTTTTTTATTGATGAAATAGATATCTCTTTTCCGGTTATCGTCACCATCACGTCTGAAGAAGAACTATATCCGAATAATAACGAGCGCCAATTCCCATTATCATTATAAACAAAACGAGTTCGGTAATCTCCATCAGTTAATCCAATTAACTGTAAATCATCATAAGTCAATGTGCATTGAGGATGATAGGAGTTATTTCCTTCAAAAGAGAATTCATTTAGTTTTAGAAAATATGATTTACCATAATCTTCTGATATAAATTCTAAAGCAAAGGACAATTCCGGCTTAGCGAGAGACTCTTTCTCAGGTCTAACATTTAGTTTAATGAATTTGGTTTCATTATTAAATTCTAAGTTTTCACCAATATATCCCGTAACCGCCTCTATTTCTTTGTTAGAAGGATAAAAATTGACAATACAGCCTTGAGATACATTGTAACCACTTGATGAGCCCCCGATTCCTACACCTCCGGGAGTTAAATCTGATAAGAGAAAATATCCATCGCAATAACCACCCCAGCCCCAGTTAAAATGATAATAACCATCGCCATCATAACCATCACAAATGAAACAATGTCCGTTGGAATTGGTCCAAATGCCATCTCTTCCATCATAAATTAGTGGTAAACCTTTAGACAATTGGTCGTAGATAAGATCTTCCCATTGTTGTGAAGTGTAATTACCTTTATTAGCGAAATATGCTTTATCTGTATATTCGAAATACTTATTAGCTGCTCCAACAATATATCGTGTTACAGCACCACTCGCATTTAATCCGTACGACATATCAACACTATACCCACACGCTTTCATGAGAGTAGACACAGCATCCTTGCTCCGTTGACTGCTATTTTCATCATATTCTTCAAGCATCGCATTCCAATCAAATTCAATATCTGAAAAATTGATGTATAAATTTGAATAAGAATGTTCCCCTTTACCTCGTTGCGGCCATCTATGATAATTCATGACTTGGGCAAATGCTGTAGCAACGCAACCTGTTACGGCATGTGAGCCTGAAATAATAGGACATTGTAGATTATATGGTTCATCTTGATCCCATTTGGTTCTTACAAGATAGTCAATAGCTGGTTTAGTTGTTTTAATGGATTCCACTTTCATCGTACCTGGATGAGATTCAGCATAGTGTATTTGAGAAGCATATTCATTGAGCCAATATTCAAAGCTATCTGGAAGTTTGTCGGTCAGGAGTTTATCTTCAGGATTATCAAAATATCCTAATAACGCAGGTACACAATCACTTGCAGATACGACAAGCACCCTATCATTGTTTTGCTCAAACAGATATACAGCCGGCACTTTCTCTTCTTCCGCAGAAATACTCCGAACTAAGGACACGTTTGTACCAATTCGAATATTTTTATTTCCGAATTTTTTAGATAACGAAGACACCTTTAAACGAGACAGAGCTTCATCTGGCGTAAGTTGTTTTGCGATAGTCGGATAATGACAATATCCAACTAAAAACAAAACCATAAGAAGACGAAACAAATGAGTTTTGAAAACATTAAGGTTTATAAGTTTTGTCATTGTATTGAATATTATGTTGATTTTATTATTTTTCAGTTTTACCGAATTCCTTAGAAACTTCTTCTATTTCTTCTGCCATCTTTTTGAGGGTTGCATCCAATGTTTCTTTCCTTACATCATCTCCGTGGCAGTAAAACATATTATTATAGCTTAAGAAGTTTTCCACGCTTATGCCAAGTTTGGATAGAAGCTTGGCTTGCTTAGAGCCCTCGGCCTGGTTCTTAAGAAGTTTCTGTTTAGCTACCTCTTTATCTTTCTTACTTTTTAATTTGATAGCCTCACCTTCATCACTTTTGATCGTAACCCCATGATTATAGATGCCATTGTCGAGCTGAATGAAGTATTCCGTTTCCGGATCGAGCTTCATGAAGCAATCTAATATCGGCTTCTGATTGGATATCGACACTCCGATCATCAAAGGAATCTTTTCTGTTGATTTCTTATAATCTTTGAAATTGTCGAATATTGTGAACTTCTCCCCTTTCAGACGGCTTTTCAAATCTTGTGCTAAAAAGGATATTTTCAATTTCCAAGCGATTGAAGCGAGTCTAAGTTCATCAAACCTTTTTATCTCAGCACTTTTATGACTGAAGTACTCTTCAACTGTGGTTATTTCTAAATCTTGTGAAGAAATCTCATCAAGTAATGTAGAGATGTTTATAATGAAATCTGCGTATTTTTCGACAAGCTCACGAATAAACGCATCATCAATATCAGAAATAAATTTTTTTATAGCCTCACCTAATTGAGCATAGGTAAAAACTTTATACTCATCTATTCCCTCAGGTTTAGTAGAAAAAGGGAGCAGAAGAGCTATAAGCTTCTTATTATCTTCCGACTTGAATTTTGTAAGATATTTTTTGAGTTGCTCGTTGGTAGGCAACGATTTCATCTTGTTCTCAATGATAAGAACTGGACGCGGGTCTTTCTTATGCTCCTTTTTATATTGATCGTAGTCTACATCATAAAATAGAAGGTCTGTGTCTTTGTATTCCCTTTTAGCAGACTTAAGAGCTGGAATTGTTATTTTAACTTCATCAAGGACTTTCTTAAAGAAATCAGGGTATTTATTTGCAAGATAATGTAGGAAGTTACTGTGGAATAGCTCAGATGAACCCTGAGAAAGTGGAAGAATAACGGACTCTTTCAGCTCCTGAAAGCATTTCTTTATCTTTTCATCGGGGGGGGGGTATTCCCTTGATTTTCAGACATATTACGATTGTTAATGATGTGTATTAAAAAATCGGTTAGTTTATATCAAACAAATATAATAATTTGTTGACAATCAACCAAATTTTTAACACATTTCCAAATCCAATATGAATTGTGAATTATGCATTGGCATTAGGCATTGAGCATTGTGAATTGGCATTGAAAAAATGCCGGAGGCATGATGTTGTGGTTAACCGGGTACGACCAACGGGAGTGCCCGGAACAAATCAAAATATAATTGAGTCGCGGAGCGACGATGTTGTGAGTAAGGTCAGCAATGACAGGATGTTTGACAACATCGTGCCTCCGGCACTCAGATTTAGGATGATTAACCCCGCATTCCTTCGCTTCACTCAGTCATGCGGGGTTAACAACAATATCGTCGCTCAGCGACTATTTTTAATATTATTCCGGAAATTACAATCGGGCGCAATGTATTGCGCCCAAACGCCGGACGCGATTAATCGCGTCCCTACGGATAAATCCAACTGGATGTGATTGTGCATTGTGAATTGAAGAAATGCCGGAGGCATGATGTTGTGGTTAACCGGGTACGACCAACGGGAGTGCCCGGAACAAATCAAAATATAATTGAGTCGCGGAGCGACGATGTTGTGAGTAAGGTCAGCAATGACAGGATGTTTGACAACATCGTGCCTCCGGCACTCAGATTTAGGATGATTAACCCCGCATTCCTTCGCTTCACTCAGTCATGCGGGGTTAACAACAATATCGTCGCTCTGCGACTATTTTTAATATTATTCCGGAAATTTCATTGGGCGCAATGTTTTGCATTTTATTGGCGGACGCGATTAATCGCGTCCCTACGGATAAAACCATCTGGATGTGGTTGGGCATTGTGAATTGAAGAAATGCCGGAGGCATGATGTTGTAGTAAACCGGGTACGACCAACGGGAGTGCCCGGAACAAATCAAAATATAAATGAGTCGCGAAGCGACGATGTTGTGGGAAATGCTCTCAAATGTCTGAAAGACATCCCTATTAATAGCCGTGGGCATGGTGGCGATGCCACCATGCCCACGGTCACTCATTCTAACAAATTATGTCTGAAGGACATACCTCTTGCGCCCCAGAGGGGCCGTTATGATATTATATATTACCTTGACAACATCGTGCCTCCGGCACTCAGATTTAGGATGATTAACCCCGCATTCCTTCGCTTCACTCAGTCATGCGGGGTTAACAACAATATCGTCGCTCAGCGACTCTTATTTTATCTTATTCCGGAAATTACAATCGGGCCGCTATGATCCACACCTTCCGGCTTATATCACCGAACGAATTATACCCCTTTCGGAATTGGTTACGAAATTTACTATCTCGTTTCTGAATTTGCTTTCGGGGATGGTTGATTCTATCAATTTCACGGCATTGGTCACATTCAGATCACTCAGATAAAGGATGCGATAAATCTCATTGATGTGCCGGATCTCCTCATCTGTGAATCCATGACGGTGCATACCGATGGTGTTCAGACCGACGTATGAGATCGGCTCTCTCGCTGCCTTCACAAACGGTGGAATATCCTTATTGACCAATGCTCCACCCTGAAGCATGATGTTGCGTCCTAAATGACAGAACTGATGAATCAATGAACCACCGCCAATGACAGCGCAATCATCGATTACGACCTCTCCTGCCAATTGACTTGCATTGGAGATGATTACTCCGTTACCGACCTTGCAATCATGGGCTACATGGCTATATGCCATGATCAAGCAGTTCTTACCTACGATGGTTTGCCCTTTTGATGCCGTACCTCTGTTGACGGTGACGCATTCGCGCAAGGTGGTTCCGTCGCCAACATAGGCGTAGGTGGTCTCCCCGCGGAATTTGAGATCCTGCGGAATACCTGAAACAACTGCTCCGGGGAAAATCTTTACATTGTTACCGATTCTTGCTCCCGGGAAAATTGTAACATTACCATAAATCTCACAATTATCTCCAATTTCTACATCGTCGTAAATATTGGTGTAATTACCTATGGAAACATTATTTCCGATCTTCGCGTCCGGATGTACGCTATATAACTGTGACATCTTACTTATTCTTTATTATTTGAGCCATGAACTCTGCTTCGCAGGCAACCTTATCACCAACAAAAGCATATCCTTTCACTACCGCACATCCTCTGCGAATCTCGGTTGTGAGTGTAACACTCAGAAGCAATGTGGAACCGGGAACAACCTTCTGACGGAACTTGACATTGTCGATCTTGAGGAAGTAAGTGGAATATTTCTCCGGATCATCAAGGAAGTTCAATACCAACACACCTGCAGCCTGTGCCATTGCCTCAACTTGCAAAACGCCCGGCATAACCGGTTCCTGCGGGAAGTGACCCGGGAAGAAAGGCTCATTGACTGTTACATTCTTCACTGCCACAGCGTGCTTACTATCCAACTCGATAATCTTATCGATCAACAAGAAGGGATAGCGGTGAGGCAACAGTTTACGGATCCCGTTGATATCAATCAATGGTGCTACATTGGGATTGTAGTTAGGGCTCTGAACCTCTGTGTGCTTAACCTCCTTGCGTACCATTCTTGTAAACTTATTGTTCACGGAGTGTCCGGGACGGATAGCTACCACCCTACCTTTGATTGGTCTGCCGATCAGTGAAAGGTCACCTATGATATCCATCAGTTTGTGACGGGTTGGCTCATTATCCCACTGCAAGGGCTTAGGATTGATATAACCAAGGTTACTCAAATGCATGTGAGGTACGCCCACTATGTCGCAGATCTTATCAACCTTCTCCTGAGGTATCTCCTGGTCGTAGATGACAATGGCATTCTCCAAGTCACCACCTTTGATAAGGTTGTGGTTAAGGAGCTCCTCTATCTCACGAACGAATACGAATGTTCTTGCACTTGCCACCTCCTGCTTGAACTCGGCAAGGTCATCCAACACTGCAAACTGGTTCGGAAGAATAGGTGAATTGTATTCAACCATACACTCAACACTGAAACCATCGTCAGGGTAAATGGTGAGGACAGAGCCACTCTGCTCATCCTTAAATTGCTTCTTCTCCTTAATATAGTAGAAGTCTTTATCCGCTTTCTGCTCTTCGAGACCTACCTGCTCGATAGCGTTGACATAGATGATCGCACTTCCGTCAAGAATCGGGAACTCAGGACCGTCTACTTCAATGAGACAGTTATCCACTCCGGCTGCGTAGAGGGCAGCCAAACCATGCTCAACGGTGCTTACTACTGCATCACCTTTTCCCAATACGGTTCCGCGTTTGGTATCAACAACGTTTTCAGCCACAGCATCGATAACAGGTGAATCCTCTAAATCTACTCTCTTTATCTTGATGCCATGATTCTCCGGTGCCGGATTGAATTTAGCTTTAATTACTATTCCTGAATGAAGACCTTTCCCTTCTACTTCAAAGGCTTCTTTGAGTGTTAATTGTTGCATATGTTGTTTCTTAATTTATTAAAGCTATTTATTGAAAAGATCGCCGAGACGTTTGAAATAAACCTGTCTCTTCGCGAAATCTTTAAAAGGAACTGCCGGAGACCCGATGATGCGGTTATTGTCACCGACATTCGACGGGATACCCGATTGCGCTCCTATTTGATTCAAGTTACCGATATGGATATGGCCGGCAAAACCGACTTGTCCGCCAACTTGATTGTAATCCCCTATCTTGGTGGAACCTGCCACACCGACTTGAGCGGCAAACACATTCCCTTTACCGATCTCGACGTTGTGAGCTACCTGAATAAGGTTATCAAGCTTTGTACCATATTTAACTCTTGTTGAGCCAAATGTAGCACGGTCTATGGTCGTGTTGGCACCTATCTCAACTTCATCCTCTATCACTACGTTTCCGATCTGAGGAATCTTCTCGTATGTGCCGTCAGGACGCGGTGCAAAGCCGAAACCATCCGCACCGATCACAGCTCCGGAATGCAATACGCATTTACTTCCGATCTGTACATCCTTATATATTTTCACTCCGGCATATAACGTGGTGTTATCCCCTATCGTTACGTTATCCCCGATGTAACATTGAGGATAGATCAACACTCCCTTACCTATTTTGCAATTCTTACCGATGTAGGTAAATGCTCCGATGTAACAATCCTCGCCATACGAACTTGTGGAATCGATAAAGACAGGCTGCTCAATTCCTGAAGGTTTCGGATTGGATTGCTCAAGCATGTTCATCAGGTCTGCAAGTGCCAAATAGGGATCCTTTACACGTATAAGTGTCGGTTTTACTTCTCTCTCTACTACAAAATCATCCGACACCAATACTGCGGAAGCATCGGTATCGTAGATGTAGTGCGCGTATTTAGGATTGGCTATAAAACAGAGTGAACCCGGCTTGGATTCCTCGATTTTTGCAAAGCTTGTGAGCTTTACATCGCCATCCCCTTCAACTTTGCCATTTATAAGATTGGCTATAAGTTGTGGTGTAAATTCCATTTCTTAAGATTGATGTTTTTGCAAAATTACAATTTTTTTTAGATTTAAAAGCAGAAAAATTGTATATTTGCACTCAATATATGGAATTAATGATATTTCAAGGGTTCTATTACCCTAAAAATCTCTATTCTATGTACAGTAATTATTAAACTATAACTAACCTAAATACCAAAAAATCAATGAAAATTTCACACATTGAGCACATCGGAATTGCTGTTCCGAACCTCGAAGAGGCTATTAAGTATTATGAAAACGTTCTCGGTTTTGAATGCTACAAAAAAGAGGTGGTTGAAGATCAGAAGGTAACTACAGCTTTCTTTAAAGTCGGTGATACCAAGATCGAACTTCTCGAAGCTACTTCTCCTGATAGCACAATCGCTAAGTTCATCGAGAAGAATGGTGGTCGCGGTGGTATGCACCACATGGCTTTCGCTGTTGAGGATGGTGTGGCTAACGCTTTGGCTGAGGCTGAGGAGAAAGGGGTAAAACTTATCGACAAAGCTCCAAGAAACGGTGCCGACGGTTTGAAGATCGCTTTCCTTCACCCGAAATCCACTGAAGCAGTTCTTACTGAACTTTGCGAAGATCCGGCTAAGAAATAATTATTTATAGTTCACTCATTATAGAATTCAACTAATATTCTATAATGAGTGAAATTGTATTTTGATAACATAAGAAGAAAAAGGAGGTAATATAATCTTAATCGTTGATTATCAATTATTTCTCCAATTTCTTTAATAATATCTTATAAAAAATGAGCAAACAAGAAGAAAAAATCAGCCAGCTTATTGCGAAGAGAGCTGAAGCGCGTCTTGGTGGTGGTGAAAAAGCTATCGAAAAGCAGCACCAGCGTGGTAAATACACTGCACGTGAGCGTATTGCTATGCTCCTCGACGAGGGAAGTTTTGAGGAGTTGGATATGTTCGTGACTCATCGTTCCACAAACTTTGGCATGGACAAAAAGCACCCTCTCGGTGACGGTGTTGTAACAGGTTTCGGTACTGTTGAAGGACGTCTTGTTTACGTTTTTGCTCAGGATTTCACAATCTTGGGTGGTTCTCTTTCTGAGACTTTGGCACAGAAAATCTGTAAGGTAATGGATATGGCTATGAAGATGGGTGCTCCCGTTATCGGCCTTAACGACTCAGGTGGTGCCCGTATCCAGGAGGGTATCAATGCTCTTGCAGGTTATTCTGAAATCTTCCAGCGCAATATCATGGCTTCCGGTGTGATTCCTCAGATCTCCGCTATCCTTGGTCCTTGTGCCGGTGGTGCCGTTTACAGCCCAGCTTTGACTGACTTCACTATCATGACCAAGGGTCTCTCCTATATGTTCCTTACAGGTCCTTCTGTTGTTAAGACCGTTACAGGTGAGGATGTTTCTCAGGAGGAGCTCGGTGGTGCTTCAGTTCACGCTTCTAAGAGTGGTGTAACTCACTTCGCAGTTGATACCGAGGAGGATGCAATCCTGACTGTAAGAAAACTTCTCAGCTATATTCCACAGAATAATCTTGAGGAGGCTCCTCTTATGCCATGCGATGATCCGATCGATCGCCTTGAGGATAAGTTGAACGATATCATTCCTGACAGCGCAAAACGTTCTTATGACATGTATGACGTGATCGGTGCTATCGTGGACAACAGTGAGTTCCTCGAGGTTTCTCGTGACTTTGCAAAGAATATCATCGTAGGTTTCGCTCGTATGAACGGCCAGTCTGTAGGTATCGTTGCCAACCAGCCTAAAGTTTTGGCAGGTGTGCTCGACTCTAACGCTTCTCGCAAGGCTGCTCGCTTCGTAAGATTCTGCGACGCTTTCAATATCCCATTGGTAACATTGGTTGACGTTCCCGGTTTCTTGCCCGGAACAGGTCAGGAGTACAATGGTGTTATTCTCCATGGTGCTAAACTTCTTTATGCTTACGGTGAGGCTACAGTGCCAAAAGTAACAGTTACTTTGCGCAAGAGCTACGGTGGTAGCCACATCGTGATGAGCTGTAAGCAATTGCGTGGCGACGTAAACTATGCATGGCCATCTGCTGAGATCGCTGTTATGGGTGCTGAAGGTGCTGTTGGCGTACTCTATGCTAAGGAGGCTAAGGCTCAGGAGAATCCTGCTGAATATATTAAGGAGAAGGAGGAGGAATACCGCGAATTGTTTGCTAATCCTTACCAGGCAGCTAAATATGGTTACATCGACGATGTTATCGAGCCGAGAAATACCCGTTTCCGCGTGATCAAGGCTCTCAACATGCTTGCAACCAAGAAACTTACTAACCCTGCTAAGAAGCACGGTAATATTCCTTTATAATATCTACGCATAAATTATTCAAAATGATTAAGAAAGTTATTTTGAGTGCGGCATTTTGCGGCTTGTTGTTTGCTACTGCTCCGGCAGTTGCAAGCAACTATGCCGACCCGCAACAAGAATATACTGAGGTTTCTGTAGATGGGAAACAAACTAATGTAGAAGGTGACTGGGTTAATTCCGAAGAGGTTAACACTGTACAAGAGAGTGAACTGACAAGAAAAGCTATCCAGGCTGAAAAGGCAAAAAATGCCGCTGAGAATGATAGCTTCGGTGGAGCTATCACTATCATTGCCATGTGCATTGTTTTGTCAGCTCTTATCATCTTGAGCGTGCTCTTCCTTCTCTTTGGTAAGATTTCATCTGCGACCCTCACCAAAAAGAAACGTGAGGCTCATGGTGTGACAGCTGAGACTTCAGAGGAGCATCATGATGAATTGGATTCCGGAGAGGTTATTGCCGCTATCGGTATGGCTTTGGCTGAGCACTTCGGTCAAGGACATGATATGGAGGACACCGTCCTTACTATCAAGCGTATGAAGAAAGCTTATTCTCCTTGGAATTCAAAAATATATAATTTACGTGAGACCCCGGATGTTAGACCTGCATCCGCTTCTGCACGCCGTCCATTAAAATAAATCTATAATTTAGAAATCTTACTTACTAAAAATGAAAGAATATAAATATAAAATCAATGGCTTGAAATTCACCGTAGCTGTTGGTGATGTTAACGATAATGAGGTTACTGTAGAAGTTAACGGTACTCCCTATAAAGTTGAACTCGATAAGGCTGCTCCATCTAAACCGGCTAAGCCTGCTCTTTCTCAGTCAGGTAAAACCGAATCTGTGAAGATGGCTGTAGCTCCTGAAAAGACAGTTAAGGCTGCTCCCGCTCCATCTGCAGGTGCTTCTGCTGTAAAGAGTCCGCTTCCCGGAACAATCATGAGCTTCACTGTTAAGGAAGGTGATACTGTTGCCGCAGGTGCTACTGTTTGCGTTCTCGAAGCAATGAAGATGGAAAACGATATCCACACTACTAAGGGTGGTACAGTGAAGAAAATTCTCGTTAACGTCGGTGACGCTGTTGCTGATGGTGCTGATATCATGATTATCGAATAAAATAACAAAACCTAATTATGATTTTAGCTGATTCATACTCGTTCGGTGGTTTCATGCAGCAGACTATAGAGGATTTCTGGAAGTTTACCGGATTCTATAACTGCGAATGGACCAACCTCGTTATGCTCGCCGTAGGATGCTTCTTCGTATGGCTGGCAATTAAGAAGAACTTTGAGCCCCTTTTGCTCGTACCGATAGGTTTCGGTATGCTGATCGGTAATATCCCTTTCCAGTCCGGAATGGAGATTGGTATCTACGAACCGGGCTCAGTGTTGAATATCCTTTATAATGGTGTTGAAAAGGGATGGTACCCACCGCTGATCTTCCTTGGTATCGGTGCAATGACAGACTTCTCTGCTTTGCTATCTAACCCGAAGTTAATGATTATCGGTGCTTGCGCTCAGTTTGGTATCTTCGGTGCTTACATGCTTGCTTTGCTTTGTGGATTTGATCCCCTCTCGGCAGGTTGTGTGGCTATTATCGGTGGTGCCGATGGTCCTACAGCCATCTTCACTACCTCTAAGTTGAATCCTGACCTTTTGGGTGCAGTAGCTGTGTCAGCATATTCTTACATGGCTCTCATTCCGCTGATCCAACCTCCATTGATGAGACTCTTCACTACTGAGAAGGAGCGCCTGATTAAGATGAAACCGGCTCGCGTGGTTTCTCAGAATGAGAAGATCATCTTCCCTATCGTAGGTTTGATGCTTACCTGTTTCGTAG
>CAZEJY010000069.1:0-12497 GCA_964512705.1 uncultured Sangeribacter sp.
CGAGTTTACCAACCTATTTTAACAGTTTAGGCTTGCTCAAATCATAAAAATATAATAAGATGCTGATATGAGAACACTTTTCAACATAGATAAATCCTATACCGAATGGATTACAGGAATTAGTGAGCAATTCCATCGAAGTCAAATAAAGGCTGCAACATCTGTCAATTCTGAAATGCTTAAATTTTATTGGAATTTAGGTCTCGAAATAACAGAGAAGAAATCGCAATATCATTGGGGAGACAAATTCTTTGAAAACCTTAGTCATGATTTAAGGGTATTGATACCAGGGATCAAGAGTTTCTCGGCCACAAATTTACGCTATATGCATCGTTTTTATCTTCTTTATCCTAAGGCAGATATAATTATTCCTCAATCTGGGTAAGAATTAACTATAATAGAAAAAGAAATAGTTCCCCAAGTTGGGGAAGAAATTTTTATGACCCTGGGGACATCATAAAGTTATTATAGATAAGTATCAGTATAACGTGAATAAAGCTATGTTTTTTGTTCGTAAAACAATAGCAAACAACTGGTCGCGAGGGATGCTTGAAAATTTTATTGACACAGATCTATATGAACGGCAAGGACATGCAATTACAAATTTTAGAAAATCATTACCACAACCTCACGGGGACTTAGCACAAGAGATAACAAAAGATCCCTATACATTTGATTTTGTTAGTATAGCAGAAAATTATAGAGAAAAAGAACTAAAAGATGCCTTAGAGAATAACATTGCTAAATTTCTTCTTGAATTAGGAAGTGGTTTTGCATTTATGGGACGAGAATAACGAATTAAGGTCGGGAATACTGAGCAGTTCTTAGATATGTTGTTCTACAACACTAAACTCCACTGTTACGTAGTGGTTGAAATTAAAACACGAAAATTTGAAGCGAGCAGTCTTGGGCAACTTGGTACATACGTTGCTGCAGTCAATCATGAGTTAAGGGAAGAAACAGATAATCCAACAATAGGGATACTGATATGCAAGACTAAAGATAATGTATTGGCTAAGTATGCTTTAGAAGCTATAAACGAGCCGATTGGAATTTCAGAATATGAATTAGCAAAACTATTCCCTGCTGATTTCAAAGGAACTTTACCTACAGTTGAAGAAATAGAGAATAATATATAACCACAAGAGCTTTCCTTTTAGTATCTAAGAAAAGACCATGGGTTAAACGTGGGAATTATAACCTTCTGGAGAGCTGCTTCGTGGAGCAGCCCTACAGGTCGGATATGAGTGGCGTGTTTGCGTTGAAATATCAATGGTTTTAATCGAACGACAAGGTATGGAACTTAGGTGATTCAGAATCTAAATATTTTTTATTAAAGAGCTTTCCGGACCCAGAGGAATGCTTATATTCAACAAGCGCATACTCATACACATCGCCTGAGTCCGGATTAATGGATTGCATTACTATGAATGGCGTATCATTAGAATCAAATAGAACTTGCCCCTTTAATTTAAACCAACTTGAAGACTTGTCCCCGTATTTTTCTAAAGTACTTTTATATGCATATCTTCCACTAACACTTCCATCGCTACCAACATTTATTTCTGTTACGATCGGATAAGTATCAAATTTCCCATTAAGAGTAACATTTTCTATAGGTTTCATATTCTCCCTTAACCAGTCTTCTGACTTCATTGAAAGATCTGTTCTGCCGAATGTACTTAAAACCGAAGATGGTAACCAATCCGGCAAAGAATTCCTGCCATCTATCAGTATTGATTTTGTAAGATCAAATCTGTCATTAGTGGACTCTATTTCTACAGTAGTATGTAGACTTCCATAAGAGGCCGTTCCTTTTAAAATACTGTTCTCAAATGAATCAAGAGTAATATCAATGAAATTATTCCCATCATATCCTCTCAAGTCTATTGTCTTGTCAAATAGGATATCTAAATCCAACACAGTTCCAGAGCTGAGATTTTTGTATACAGCCCCTGAAATATGCCCTGGACTATTATCATTTTCAGCAAACGCAAGCATTATAGGATACCGTTTTCCTTCATTATTGAAATATCCCTTGAAAAAATGAGTTTTAACTCCATCAATAATCTGATAAGGTGAATCTGTCACAGCTTTTGTAAGGGTTGAATAACTCTCCTCCGGTGAAGGACCATCTACGACTGTTACTTCGCTAACTAAACTCCATTCTCCGTCAATCAATTCATACCTATATGTAATAGAGATAGTGGATTCAAATGGATAAATATTTACTTCAAGCAAATCTTTCCGATCAGGGCTTCCTTTTGATTTAGGAACCGAGCTCAATAATATCGAGCTACCGGCAATATCGCCAAATCCAAATCCTATAATATTGGGCCCGGCTTTCTCCATATCTATAATTAAATCCGGAGCCTTACCATCTTTACTGCAAATTAACATCTTAGAATAAGAATTTACTTCATATTCTCCATGCTGCCCTAACGTTGAATCCAATGGAAATACAGTCAATGTTTCTTCATTCTTTCCATCAAATTTTCCTGTTACGCTCCACCATCCCTCATTAGTTATAGGCTTCGGTGTGGATTCTCCATAGTATTTATTGAAAAGTTCCTCATAATTGGATGATGAGGATTTTTCCGAAGAAAAAATATAAATCAGTACTCCGGCAACTAAAGCTACCACACATCCTAAGGCTATGTACCAATATTTTCTTTTAGAACCTTTATTTTCTGTAAATTCAACATATACTTGTTGGGGTTCATCAGGAGTCACATTTTCATTAAACAAAGATTGGTTCTGAGCCTGATAATCATTCACTTCGTGAATAGAATTATCCGGACTCTCATACTCCTCCTTCACTTGTTCCTCGGGAATACTTGTCTCCTTTGATTGCTCAGAAGAATTAACCTCCACAGATTTATCCAATGGAATAGAACCGGTATCCGGAGCCTGAGGATAATAGTTATTCTGTATATTATACCTTTCCTGGGCTATGTAGGCTTCCATTTCCTGAGGGAAGAGATTGGACGCATACCCATTCTTAAGAAGCAAATAAAGAGTCTTTAATATTTTAGATATAATATAATAGACAATGTAGCCTCCACAGATACTTCCCGCAATAATAATTTTCAAGTCTTTCAAGTCAAGTGCTTTGAAGGAGCGGCTGTAAGAGTGACGGTATATATAAAGTATTAAAAGCACTATAGCAAGGAATGAGTATCCTAAAGTCTTAAGGGAATATAATCCTAAATCTCCTAATAATCCGCTGTAGTCCCGATACATCATTATCATTATTACCAGTGATAATATGGTAATAGCAAGGAAAATGTAAAATGAAACTGCCATAAGAGATTCATCAGGGGATATGTCGTCAGACAGGGAAAATATGGAGTGTAAAATCAGCAGTATGAGGATAGCAATAATGATATTATATATTGCTTTGGAAACGGCCTTAATGCTATTAGCAAATATATAACCAAAAATAAGCCCCGGCACACCACAAACTGTACTAATTATATAATCTAACAAATGAGGATCATAGACAGTAATGGATAGGAGATCAATGACAAATGAAATAAGTTCACCAACAATCATCAACCAAAACCAGATCTTAAAAGAATCTGATTTGCAAGGGAGAGCATCTATTTGAATTTTTTGTTTCATATCGAATAGATTTAAATTATGGAAGTTTTCTTAGATTAATAGACCCTCTCATATTTGATAATTTCACCTTCGTCATCTTCTACTAAAAATGAATCGGAGGTCACATTTTTTATTTCTACTGCTTCTTTATATCTTGACTTTTTTAGGTCTTTCAATAAATCATTTTTTAACTTTGTAATTTCCCCCCTGTTAAAAATGGAGGCATTACCGGAAATTTCAATTGATTCAGGATCTATTGTGTTTATCAGTTGAGATTTAGAAGCCATCCATGTCCCTCTATATCTAAGGGTAAATATATATACTCTTTCATAGTCATCAATTCCATAAACTGTATTAATAGAACTAAAGGTGTGATCATTAAGCATATATTCTTCTGCCCTTACAATTTCTATTTCATCACCATCTTCCTTTTCAAAATACCTACACTCCCATGACCCTTCAATTATTTTCTCGGTTTCAGGATCACTCCTTTCACATCCTGTAAATACGATTGAAAGCAATAATACTAATAACGTATTTATTAATAATATACATTTATTCATCTCTAATTAAAATTTCGTAAGATTTATATATTTCCAGTCTTGAAAATAAAAGAAAGTAAATTGAAATGAGTGCTCCGACGTGCATAAATGTGTTTTGCCATAACACTCATTTCATTATCTAATACCATGTTTCTATAATGGCATCCACTTCTTTATTAGTTTTAACTCCATCAATCATCTTTGAAGGGGATTCTAATACTAATAAAAATCCTCCTCATCTGCATATTCCTCGCCTTTATCTAATTCTTTATTTGTCAGAACCCACTTTCCTTGGATAAGGCTGTAAACATATTTGTGCATAAGAGTTGATCCTTCCGGATGGATAAGTATCCCAAGTCCATCATTTAGCTCTGTCTTTCCGTTTGATTGTGATTCAACACTCAGCAATATATCGTTCCCGTAAACGTTTCCAAATTCAAAACCGAAACCGTTATCTTCTAAATCCAACTCCTTAATGTCTATAATTAAGTCGGGAGAGCGTCCATCCTTGCTCTTAATCAGCATTTCAGAATAACTTCCGTGATCATATTCTCCATGAGAGCAGAGGGAAGATTCTATAGGAAATATTGTAAGCGTTTCTTCATTCTTTCCATCAAATTTTCCTGTAACACTCCACCATCCCTCATGAGTTATTGTTTCGGGTGTGGATTCTCCATAGTATTTATTGAAAAGTTCTTCATAATCAAATGAAGAGGACTTTCCTGAAGCAAAAATATAAATCAGTACTCCAGCAACTATAGCTACCACACATCCTATTCCTATATACCAATATTTTCTTTTAAAGTGGGCATTCATTTTCATAAATTTCAGTATTTTACTTTACACTATTTTCATTATCTAATCACAATTTTTCTATATTGGCATCCACTTCTTTGTGCTACATAGATCTCTACTCAAAATGGCTAATCCGGAGAATAAGCTAAATGTTACAATGTATACTTCTTGCCGGTGCGGTAGAATTGATAGTGGATGGTGAGATTGGAGGGCTCTCCTTTCTCATTTTTAGTACCCTCTTTCACAAGCATCTTGATTAAGCACTCTTCAGACTCGGAAGTGCCGGATTTTATCAGCCCAATTTTTACCAGATAACCGCCTTGATTATGTATTGCTGCTTGCGTGGAAAATGTTCCGGTCGCTTCCAGAGGTATCTCTACGATATCTGAAAATTGCCCGATATAAGTAATCTCCGGAGCTTTGTTTGTGAGACTGAATACGGAGGAAACTTTGAGCATCGGATAATCCACACTCAAACTTAAAATGTTATTATTCCCCTCTTTAATAATGTAACCATCTTTCAATGACATTGTAAAGACTCCTTCTCCTGTCATTACGGGCTCCTCATCTTGATCGCATGAGACAAAAGCTACAATCGAGAACAATGTAGCAAAAAGATAAAAACAAAATTTCTTCATGATGTCGTAATAACTATGATTTTTCTTAAATACTATCTACCGGCTCAACAGTTTTACCCTCAGTACTTTTACTTTCAATAACAGCATTCATATCATCTATCATATGTAAGATACCAAGCTGACCATCATCCCATGAATAAAGTATTTCTTTAACTTTAGGGTCAAAAATAAAGTACATAGTAAAAATCCGTGTATTTTCTCCACTGTCGGAATAGCGATACTTATGCGTTACAAGCCAATATGGTTTCTTCGGATTTGGTAAAGCTTTATTCAATTTGTAGATACGTGTCTCTATTTCATCTATTTTCTCAGTCTGTTCCTGTAATAATTTTTTAGTTTTAGCTATCTTAGATTTGCAGTTTTCATACTTTGATGAATAATTTAAGTAATTAAGTAAGCTATTACTACTACCTGAAAACAAACTATTAACCGCTGAGTTCTGATTATATTCCAACTGCCCATTTAGTTCTATCAACTCATTATCAATAGATTTATATTGATAATATTCAGTTTGAAGACTATCCGCAAGTGCGAGTAATTCATCGTTTACCATCCACAAGTCTTGTAGAGTATCAACTGTCGTTGACACTTTCTCATAGCTTTTATAATTGTCCAAAGACTCGAATAGATGTTTCTCAATAATCTCTTCGGCATTCTTTTTTCTGCGCTCGGCAGAGTCGCAACTTGAAACTGTCGGTAATATTACCAATAGAATTAATCCAAATAATACTTTTTTCATGATGCTTTAAGTTTATTTATTTAAAGGGGTTAGGAAGATGAAAACTTGCTGACCGTCTTTGGCGGGGAAGTTGGTGAGGTGCTCCAGTTGCTTCACGTAGCCGACGGAGTGTTCCCTGATGTTCTCGATAATCTCAGTATCGGATGAACCGTCCGCTTTTTCGGTTGTTCGGATAATCATATCTTCAGTGATATTGGAGCCATTGAAAAACCGGGAGGCTTGAGACATAGCTTTTACAGAAGCCACACGGTTGAGGGCTGACTCCGTCTTATATTTAGCCTTGTCGAGTTTTACAACCGACATAAGATATGAATTCTCATAATCCTCCACAGCTTTCACACCGTCAAACGGCGCATTCTCATACATCCTCACCAAGAAATTGGTCAAAGCCGTTTTCTCCTGATTGTAGCTCTGAGCATAAGAATTGAAGACGTGGAAAAGTAGTGCAACCAATAAGATTGAGAGTACTCTCAATCTTATCCTTCTAACGATGTTATTTATTGTCATGATTATCGAGATTTTGAATACATTTTATAGCTTCTTTAAAACAAGTATAAGCATCTTTGTATTTATCATATTCAAAATATCTCCAAATAGCCCAATCGTTGGTGTTATCTAAGATCTTTCCGTTCTTCAATTCTTTTACAAGAGTATCCGGGATTTTTACCTCCTTAGAATTTTCACCCTTTTGGTAAATTTCTACTTGACAATATAATTTAGATCCATTGTCTGTAATACTTACTACAAGATCTAAAGACTGATATTTCAAACTTACGTCACAGATACTAACAACATACGATCTCTTTCCATTAGGCTGAAGATCTTTATAGTCTTTACTTGTGTCTTCTTTAAAAATGGTGAATTCCTTCTCATAATATGTTTTCAAAAGTCCATACATCTGTTGCCTGATATCATCAACATTAGCTATTTCAGTCTGTAAGCAATTTATCGTATCTTCATTTGATGTATTTTCCGTTATATTAAGCTTTTCCTTTATTATATTCTGTAGTTCCATGTAAATTTCTTTATTTATTTCTCTCTTATTAAATAAGCCGTCAAGATAATCTGAATATTGATGTAATGCACTCTTCAAGAATCTCTGGTTGGAGTCTGGAGTTATGTGTTTTAACCAATTCCTAATATCATCACAAAAAGATAAATTCACATACCTCTCTTTGAATTGACCCTTGTATGGGCCCCAAGTCTGTGAAGTGGGTTCCTGTCCTGTCTGAGATAAATAGATTACATATATTTCTGATTCATCATTAAATATCTCCTTGATTTTATCAATATACCTTGATATCTGTAACTCTTTATCGTCTGCATTATAAATCTTATTTTCAATTATAATTGCATTATTATTGGTTGTAATCAATAGATCAATCCGAAATTTTTCTTGATATATCTTAACCTCGTTCAATTCTATTGAATTGAAATTTTCATTCTTTTGTCCTATATAATTCAGGAATGAATTCAGAAACTCATATTCTTCTTCTGAATTACGATAGCTCAATAATTTGAACAGTATTCTGCTATTGGAATTCTCGTTAATATGTAACTCGTCAATAATGTTAAGATGATATTGCATCTCTTTTTTCAATTTGACGGAAATAGTAGAATAATCTTTAATTATTCTATCTAAATTTTTCGCATGTTGAATTGCATCCTTAATTATCTCTTCTAAAAAATTTAAGGATTTTATTAAAGTCGAAGAACCCATATTATCCTTTTATCCCAACTATGTAGTATGATATTATTACATTTTAATTCCGTTACTCTGGCAATACTTTATGATTCTTCCCATAATTCCATGCTTTGAATCAAAGTCCTTTAATTTTGAATCATCTTTTACAATCTTAAAAGATGAATACTTTTCAATTTCGTTAACAGGAATTCTAATACTGAAAGAAATTGTCCAAGAATTTTGATTCCTCTCGTAAAAAAAATCACAATATATATAATTATCACTTCCTAATTTTATATTCATACCCAACGGCACAGGAGATCCAACATACTTTTTACCACCATAATAACGGACATCTCCATTTTGGTCGAATGAATTCGTTACATATGTAAAAGGATATTTAAATAAGCCCCTTTCACTTTTGGAGATTCCAACTCCACTCCTACGTGCATCATAATGATACCCTGTATTGCCGATTATGAGATCTGAGTATGGAACCGCGAGATTATCGAAGTACAAGCTACTAATAAAATCACTTATACTTAAATCTGTTAATTCACCGGTATTATCTTCAATACTAAATTTATTCATTTCACATATTACCATATCGTTTAGTTTATATAGCCATCTACTTATTGTATCCCCATCGTTTCTTAACCAATATTTAGTATCATAATCGAACTTTAATCCTAAACAATTTACATTCCTTTGTTCTGCATTTTCACGTTCTTCTTCATTTATTGACAAACTCTTTAATGTTTCTAATATTAGGGTTCGGACATCATATATTGTAAATTTAAGATCCATCCCAACCTCATAATAATCTGATGGGAGATTGTCTATCCTTTTCTTTAATTTTTCATTAATAATTTCAACAGGTTTCTCTTTTACCTTATCGTACCTATATTCTTTATATAGATAATCACAGTCACTAAAATTGATATTACATACAGTGGGTTCATTTACCGTGAGTTCACAAGTTATCATACTTGGCAAAAGCTCTTCTATTTGTTTTAGCAGATTATCCAGAACTTTTTTCTCATTCTCTTTCTGTATATTCCAAAGTTTCATCTGCATTCCGAAGGTTTTTCCTGCAAACTCACATTCGCTGCCGTGATTCTTGGCGTATGTGATAAGATGAGGTAGGCTCACAGTTGCTGTGGTTGTTACATTATAACCTTTCCCGTCCGGTTTCTCATACGAAGAAATCTCTTTATACTCCTTGATAGCTCCGTTTGAGATGGTAACTATCTCATCTTTGACCACTTCATCATTAAGTATTGTGGTGTTTGCTGATACAAAGGCCCCGTATGCCTGCTCAATTGCAGTACGCAACGCATTTTTTAATGCCTCGTCCTTAGTAGGACCATCCGAACTTACTGTTAGGGTAATTTCTTCTTTGGAAGAGCTTCCCTCGCTTTGTGCAAAAATTGGTGTGCTTGATAAACTCATCGAAAGCACTAAAAGAAGTTTCAAAATTGATTTCATGATGTTATTTTTACCAATTAATATAAACTTTGTTTTCAGGTTGATTTTCAGCCCATTTTTCGGCTATAGAGCGGGCTGCGGCTATCGTTGCCATCGACTGAGCGTGGGCATTCCTTTGTTCCCTGCGGCGGAGTGCCATCTCATCATTATATTTCTTCATTTTATGTTCCCATTCGCGTGCTTTGTCTGAGGAAAGTTTGGAGGATATCTCCTTTGACAATGTTTCGGTTTCAGAAAATGCGGCAGACTGCGGATCGATTTCACTCATCAGTGATAATGCCTGATCAGCTCCTTTCTGATCCATTGTCATGGACCATGCGTTTCGAGCTTTGATTATTAGCGCCGCCCCTTCATTATCAATCTTCTCCTGATATAACTTCCCCGCCTCATTCAAAGCATTGTT
Organism: uncultured Sangeribacter sp.; assembly: GCA_964512705.1. Lineage (GTDB taxonomy): Bacteria > Bacteroidota > Bacteroidia > Bacteroidales > Muribaculaceae > Lepagella. The sequence goes on from CAZEJY010000069.1 coordinate 9,893, forward strand.
ATAGCATTCGGTACAAATCTCCGGGATAGATAGCAGGGATGCAATTGCTTCATCAAACTTTCCTGTTGATGCCAACGCTCGTGCTTTCGCCATTATATCCGTGCAATTCTCTTGGTAATAGCTCTCTATTTTTCCGGTTGCCTCCTCAAAAAGTTTCGGGAAAGCAGCATTATCCACATTAAGACTGTTTATTGCGGTCTGCCATGCTTTTGTTTCATTTATGCCTATACCTTTCAGCGTTAATGATGTGGAGGCATAGACCTTATTTTCAATCACATCTCCCAAGAGGAAAGTTACCTCTACCTCCTGTCTGATTCGAGGAGGTGTCGTAGGCGTAACATCCTTTTCCAACACATTCCCTTTAGCCACAAATAGAAATCTGTCAGTATGGTTCGCTGAGCCATAACCATACTTAGCAGCAATCTGTTCCATTTTTGTGGTGAGTAATTTTTGTGCCTCCGCGGGCATATCTTTACCGTTTACTACCGGGAAATATGCAATTTTACCTGATGTCTCGGTTGCTCCCGCTCCAATGAAACTGACGATAGCTAAAAGTGCTGTAAGTATTCTCTTCATCATTTCTCTCCTAAAATTAAGATAGACTCTCCGAGACCACGGATTACTATTTTCGATGTGATATTATATGGAGGTTTCTGGAGATATTTCCTCAGGGAATTTGCAAATGCTCTCGCATCCATAGCACCACCTTTGCTATCTTTGAGCGGAATACGAACCTGCTCGAACTGCGCAAATGATTCGGTGGCGTCACTAAGATTGAAATTGCCATTCACTGTGTTGTCACGCATCCATTTTTGAATACAGTCGGTCAGTTCCTCTCCACCATATTCAGTCTCAAGGTCGTTATCCCAATTATCCCAAGATCTTACGGTCAGCACTATCTCACGACCGTTCTTCTTTTGGTCGGCATACCATTTGTCAAGTTGCTTGTCAAATTCCTTGATATTACCCTTTACAGCCTCTTCGAGCGCAACGGGAATTGATGCGGTGGTAGGTTTAGAATTACCAGTGGCTGTTGCTATACGCTTATTGGTATACGCATCGAATGCTTCAAGAGTAAATGAGACTACTTTCCCGGCGGGATCCTTCGTTATATTCCACCAGAGCTGAATGACGATATCGGATTTCATCCGGCGTTTCAGTATATCGAGGGGTGTTTCAGCAATAGATGCTCCGGATGTTTTGCTTGACATAGCATTATCCTCAGCCTGCTTCACACCTAAGGATTTGAGCTCCATCTCGGCATCTTTCAGACTATACCCCATTCCGGTTAGCACACCACCTACTTTGGAAATAACTTGTGGAAGTTCGAGATCCTCTGTGAAAGCCCGCTGATAATCGGGAACCTTTACATTCGTGCCCTGATTGTCGAATGATTGAGTGAAATAACGTTGAGTACACCAGTTGTCACTGGGTAGGATCATCACGGTTGGTTTCTTGATGTCGTCGGCTTTAGATACTAACACCATCAGGAAACCTAAAACCAATAGGAGCGTTCGCTTCATGAATCGAATATGTTGCCTTCGGGCTCACGACTCGGGCGGTAGGTTAGTATAAAAGGAAAGCGTGAGAGCCTTATTGTTGCCCGTCACGCCCCTGAGGCCTACCACAGCCCTTCCACGCAGACAAGCAACGTAGACCTCACGCTGATATGATGGTATGCCGGACGACCCCTCTTTTACACAAAAGAGAGGCCGATGGCATTCATGCCATACATGTGAGCATCTATCGTCGCAACATCCTCGGCGTGGATATGAAAGTGGTAGTTTCAAGGGGCCCAGAACGCACGTTAATAAACGCCTTCCAATTTTTAATCCTTACCGCTATATGGCTGAGCAAAAGCTTACTCAGCCTGTCGGCATAGGAAATTATGCAAATATAAATATAATTTCCTATATCTTACAAACGTAATTTTGGTTCAATTTAGTTCAAATTAGTTCAAGTTGGTTCAAAGAAAAATTTTTTTAAGGTTTTAGGTTTTAGGCGTTAGATTTTAGGTTTTAATCCTCGTATTTTTTAATGAACCGCGGATTACGCGGATTCCACAGATTAAAATATTATCCCGCGTTTCACGCGAATTAATCAAATTAGATTTAATATTGAAAAAATCTTTCAAATCTGCGTCATCTGCGGTTCGTTTTATTTGGTCGCTCCGTGGAGCAGCCGCGTATCGGGTTTTAGGTTTTAGGCGTTAGATTTTAGGTTTTAGGACAAAAAACTGTAGGGCTGCTTCGTGGAGCAGCCGCATATCAGGTTTTAGGTTTTAGGCGTTAGGTTTTAGATAAAACCGTAGGGGTGCTTCGCCGCATTCAGGTTTTAATCCTCGTATTTTTTAATGAACCGCGGATTACGCGGATTCCACAGATTTGATCTTGGAGGTTTTAGGTTTTAGCCGTTAGATTTTAGGTCAAAATAACCTGTAAGGCTGCTTCATGGAGTAGCCACGTATCAGGTTTTAGATTTTAGGCCAACCTTGTAGGGCTGTTCCATGGAACAGCCGCGTGTCAGGCGTTAGATTTTAGGTGTTCCGCAATGGTGCGGGCGAGGCGGGGGATGAGTCCGGAGGGGATGTTGACGGTATCATCGG
>CAZEJY010000070.1:0-10714 GCA_964512705.1 uncultured Sangeribacter sp.
AGCGAAGGCTTGGAGAGGGTTTTGCAGGCTATGCTGGGATTAGAGGGGTGCTTTGAGAGGATTTGAGGAGGGCTAAGCGGATGTGAGTGGGGTGTTTGGAGAGGGTGCAGAGAGTTCGTTCTTCGCAAAAGTCGCTTGCGACTATATTAGTAATTAACAAATCTTTTTATCCATGGGTCGCGATCCCAAACATGACTATAAAAGCCGGTGTATCTATCATATCACAATCGGGAAAGCCCCCGGTTGTCCCGCATTTTCTCGGGTGTCGGGCTCACCCGAAAGTCCGTTAGTTACCCGATCAAGGATAGGAGAGATTGTTGAAAGCCAGATTCTTAATTTAAATAATCTCTGTCCGCATCTTCAGATACTTCAATATGTGATAATGCCCGATCATATTCATTTCGCAGTATTTGCCAGAGAATATCTTCCCCGATCTTTAGGAAGCTATATCGGGATGATGAAAGTGAAGTGCGGTCAATTAATCCGGGCTGAATTCCCCGAAGTAATATCTGTGTTTAACAAGGATTTCCACGATAGATATCTGCGCCCTGTACATTCTTTAGAAGTAATCATAGAATATATCCGTCAGAATCCATGCAGGCTCTTGATCAGACGCAGTAATCCCGATTTTTTTCGCCAATGCAATAATATCAGGATTAAGGATCGGTTATGGCAGGCATATGGTAATATTCAATTGCTTGAGAATCCATTTAAAGCACCGGTAATCATCCATCGTTCAGACTCTACAAATATGTTGGATAATAAGATGAGACGCTGGATGCACCTGATGGAAAATGGGGGTGTGCTTGTGTCTCCATTTATCTCTAAGGGGGAAAAGGAAGTCAGGCATATGTGTGAGAGTGCACGGGGAAAGATAATTCTTCTATCGAATGTGCCTTTTGGAGAAAGAGAGAAACCTGCAGAACATGATTTTATGCTTTGCGCAGAGGGTAGGCTGTTGATTCTTGCACCGATGATACCACTTCCATCAGGTAGAGACACCTTCCTATTCCTAAATTCAACAGCCGAATTGATTTCTCTCTCTTCAAATAACTCTTTCCAATGCGAGACAGTACTATAACTAAATAAAATTCGTTGTTAAGATAATACATTATTAGCGAAAAAGCTATGAAGAATAAGATATTGAGTTTTTTGGGCCGGCTGGCGAAGAACAATAACCGTGAGTGGTTGAATGAACATAAGGAGGAATATCAGCAGGTAATGGCGATGAGAGATGGCGTCGCTCAACAATTTATCGATACCATTGCTTCAATTGATGAGTCAGCTGTCGGGTACCCTGTGAGAAACAGTGTTTATCGCCTGATGCGAGATACCCGCTTCTCTCCGGATAAAACACCTTATAAAACTCATATCGGTATCTTCGTCTGTCCGCCTCTCGGTAAGAAGTCTTTGCTTTCAGGTTATTACCTTCATCTCGAGCCCGGAGCTTCGTTTATATGTGGAGGTAATTACTGCCTGCCGACCAAGCATCTGAATGCTATTCGTGCTGACATTCGTGATAATATCGAGGAATATATAGAGATTGTGGAATCTCCGGAGTTTAAGCAATTTTTTCCAACAGTAGGTGAAAACCTGCTTAAGACCGCTCCGAAGGGTTTTGATAAGAATTGGGAGTATATCGATTATGTTCGCCCACGTGAATTCGGAGTCATAATGCCTTTGCCCGACAGTTTCTTCGAGAATCCGGATTTTGTGGAGAATCTGCTACCTATGCTCAAGCAAATCAAGAGATTCAACGACTTCATTAATTTTACTTTGACCGAATCAGGTTTACCATTAATGAGGACAATGTAAGGCGTGAGCCGAAATTGATCAACTATATTATGTATCTTTCAATAAACGATAATAACAACTTTTAGACCATGATTAATTCAATTATAAAATCTACTCTTCCCGGTTCGGTAATTTGTGCTGTAGGCGCAATTGGCGGTGTGGCTTCCGCATACGCGCAGCATGATTCCAAGCGCCCGAATATTCTTATTTGTGTGGCGGATGATGCCGGGCATTTCGGCGCTTATGGGTATGACTGGGTGAAAACACCAAACTTTGACAGTGTGGCACGGAAGGGCGTATTGTTCGATAATGCTTTTACGTGTAATGCCAAATCCGCTCCATCGAGAGCTTGTATGATAACAGGTAGAAATTCGTGGCAATTGGAGGAGGCAGCTAACCACTGGTGTGATTTTCCTCTGAAGTTTACCTCTTTCCCGGAGGTGTTGAAGAAAGCAGGATATGTCACGGGTTACACCGGTAAGGGCTGGGGACCCGGAATTGCTAAAAATGCGGATGGTTCCAATCGAGAGCTGACCGGTAAGGCTTATAATAAAATAAAGACTGTTCCGCCTACTACACAAATAAATAAAATTGACTATTCCGCCAATTTCGTTGAGTTTATGAATAAGCGGGATAAGGATAAACCTTTCTGCTTCTGGTATGGAGCACGTGAACCGCATAGAGGTTATGAATATGCTTCCTCCGCCCGCTTCGGCAAAAAATTGGAGGATATCGATTCCATGCCGGGATATTGGCCCGATAATGAAGTGGTCAGGACTGACATGCTTGATTACGCCGTAGAGATAGAGTATTTCGATAATCACCTTGGCAGAATCCTTTCTCATCTTGATTCAATCGGAGAACTGGATAATACTATTGTGTTGGTTACTTCCGATCACGGAATGCCTTTCCCGAGGGTGAAGGGTCAGGATTATTATGAATGTAATCATATACCGATGGCTGTGATGTGGGGTAATGAGCTGAAAAATGGTGGCCGTCGGTGTGGGGATTTAGTGAGTGTAATAGATTTCGCCCCCACATTTCTTGAAGCTGCCGGTGTCGACGGGGAATCTTTAGGTATGCAACCGATTGAGGGAAGAAGTTTTATGGATATTCTCAAGGATGAGGCTAATACGGGTAAGGGTCGCGAGACCCTGTTGTTGGGAAGGGAACGCCACGATGTAGGCCGTCCGAATGATGAGGGTTATCCGATACGTGCCATGATAAAGGGTGATTACCTTTATCTTCGAAATTATGAGCCTGACCGTTGGCCCGCCGGTAATCCGGAAACAGGCTATATGGATGTGGATGGCGGTCCTACTAAAACAGAGATACTTAAATGCAAGAACGATCCGGAGCGTCACTGGATGTGGGAATTATCCATGGGAAAGAGAGGTGAACGCGAACTTTATAACATCAAGGAGGATAAGCTCTGTATGAACGATCTCTCCAAAGATCCCAAATATAAAAAGATAGTCAGTTCGATGGAGAAAGAGATGGAGACGCAGCTTAAGCAACAGCAGGATCCCCGAATGTTTGGTGATGGTAAAATTTTCGATCAATATCATAACATGTGTCCATCGCATGATTACTGGGAACGCGCTAAATCAGGAGAGAAGGTTCCACATGGGTGGATAAATGATACGGACTTCGAAGGGACGATAAAATAATAGATAAAGATGAATCCGAACCAAATTTGGTTCGGATTTGTTTATTTATCAGATAGAAAATTATTAATGTATTATATTTATTAAGCACTTAAACTATATATGCTATGAAAACAAATTATGAAATCTTCAAAAGTGGCCACAAAGTGTGGTGGATGTCAATTATTATTGGTATTTTAAGTATCGCAATGGGTGTGCTCTGCTTCACATCTCCGGTTGCATCTTTGGCAGCGATGTCTTATCTGTTTATCGCTATCTTCCTTGGTATGGGATGTGCAAACATCATCCAGTCTATTGCCAACAGACATTATGACAGTCAGTGGGGCTGGGATTTGACTACCGGTATCCTTGAACTGCTCTTGGGTATCTGGTTGCTTACAATGCCAATGGATCAGATTATGACAACCATGATCTATGTATTTGCCTTCTGGTTGATCTTTACTTCCATTATGGGTATCGGACGTGCATGCGTTCTTGCCAAGGAGCCTCTTTCCGGTTGGAGCTGGATGCTGCTTATCAACATTCTCGTATTGATCGCAGGTTTCCTTTGCTTGATATCACCGATTATCGCAGGTGTTGACTTCTTGGTATTCGCAGGAGTTGCATTCTTCGCTTACGGTATCTTCCGCATCGCACTCGGGTTCAAGGTAAAATAAGAGTAAACATATAAATTTATAAGCGGCATGTCAGAACTTAATTTGACGTGCCGCTATTATTTGTGTCCGGTGGGGATTCCGTACCGAGGATATATTATTTGGTTTCAGCGGGATCGATCTTCTTTTGTCCGAAACTATAAATCGCGGAAACAGCTATGGAGAATGGTGAAGTGGTGCCGTATCCGGGAATATACCATGGTGTAGAGAGGGAGTTGGATTTAACTTTCATCTTCATGTGATAACGTGCATTCCATCCTAATGAGAAATTTCCAACTATCTTTACTTTGATTCCGGCAACAGCTTCGCCATAAAATGCCCATGCTTTGAGATTCCGCAGCGACATATTCTCTGTTTCCTGCCAATAGGAGTCGTTGATAGTTATGTTCTCAACATCATAACTGAAATTTGAATAGCCGACTCTGAGACCAAAAAAGAGCTGGTATGCAGGATCACTTTTGTACATGAAGTTGTAGTTGAAGCCAACCTTAGCGTAAAAGGATGGTTTCCCTTTATATGTGAAATTTCCTTTCTCGGGAGTACTGTTGGCAAAACCTACTCCACACTCCACAACCGGGAAAATCCAGTTGAAGAGTGAAAGGTCTCCCCATAGGTCGAATCCACCGTGCTTCTGTCCACATGCCATGAAAATCGCATCGCCGAAATTTATACCGATACTTCCACCATTAATCAGCGGGTAGATAGGTTTAGATTTAGGTTTGGTGACTGTGTCGAGAGTAGCTAAAAATCGAACCGGTTCCGGTAAAGCATTACCATGTTTATCGTAGTAATGAAGGGTGGTCTGCGGTTTATGGTCATCGACATCCACCGGCGTGATTTTGCGGGGCGTCTTAGTTAATGATGGTGTAGCGCTCTTAACAGTGTCCGGAACTATCTCCGGCACAATCTCTTCTGTAACTGCTACGGAATCCGGAGTCTCACTCTGCGCCATCGCCGACAAACTGGTTATCAGGATTAATAACAACGGAAGATATCTCATACTCATTCTCATAACGTTCCTGATTCTTCTGTCTGGACCCTGAAATAAATCTTGAGATTTTCAGAATCCTTGTTATCAATCATATTCATGGGACACACCACAGAGTCAATGAATTCGGTAGAGTGCTCAATCTTAACCATATCGAACACATAACTTACTCCACAGGCTGACGATACAAATCTCGGGTTGCGCGTGTATATAAATCTGACAGTATCCCTTATGTCTGCTTCCTCCAAGACCTTATGGAGGTAGCGGAATACATAGGTAGTGGTGTCTCTATCTATACGGAATGGGAGGTATAGCCTTGAGATTGCATTCTTCCCGGCGAATAATATAGAATCTCCGGGTGCTTTCGCGCCGTAAACCTCGAGGGAGTCAATGCTCACCGTCTTTGTCGGATCTGAAGAATTGTAGAAGCCGGCATAGGGAAGTGCATTCTTGTTCTGGGCACATTCATCTGTGGAGCACCCCCAGAGTGCACCAAAACCCACTACCAATGCTATAAATAGAATCAGTTTCCTCAAAATTCTTCAGCAATAAGATAATTGTTCCTCTCTGCAGAGTTGCGTGTGATCAGTTCTCCGATAAGTCCGGTACAGAAAAATTGTACTCCCAAAACCATCGCAGCGAGCGACAGGTAGAAATAAACGGAGTTTGTCAGGTAGAAATGGTAATTAGATGAGTTCATTGATATTAGCTTCAATATCAGTACCACTACCACTGCTATGAATCCTACCATGAACATCAAGGAGCCTAACAGACCGAAAATGTGCATAGGTTTGATACCGAACTTGGATTGAAACCAGAGAGTTCCTAAATCTAAGTAACCGTTCACGAAACGGTCAAGTCCGAATTTTGTTACACCATATTTTCGTGCCTGATGATGAACTACTTTCTCCCCAATCTTTTTATACCCGGCATTCTTAGCAAGATAGGGGATGTAGCGGTGCATATCTCCGTAAACCTCAATGTGTTTGACCACATCCTTGCGATATGCCTTAAGGCCGCAATTGAAGTCGTGAAGATTATTAATTCCACTCACCTTGCGTGCAGTAGCATTGAAAAGCTTGGTGGGGATGGTCTTGGAAAGGGGATCATAACGTTTCTTCTTCCAGCCGGATACAAGGTCATAGCCCTCTTCGGTGATCATGCGGTATAGTTCCGGAATCTCATCCGGACTATCCTGCAGGTCTGCATCCATAGTTATAACCACATCTCCCTGTGCACGCTGGAAGCCGGTGTTGAGGGCAGGCGACTTACCGTAATTTCGTGAAAATGCCACACCGTGAATGTTAGGATTTGACTCGGCAAGACGATGGATCACTTCCATAGAGCGGTCCGTACTTCCATCATTAACGAAAATAATCTCATAACTGAAATCATTCTCTTTCATTACTCTTTCGATCCATGCCGCCAATTCCGGTAAAGACTCCTCTTCGTTAAAAAGGGGTACAACTACTGATATATCCATTTGAAAAGTGTTAATTAACCAGTTGAGGTGATAAATGATTATAATTAATTTACAACCTCTTTATGTCATGACATTACAAAATTAATTAAAACCCATAACTTTCGCAAATTTAAAGACCCCAACCCTGACGTTTATATCCGTCAAGAGTTGGAGCCCTGTTTCTATTTGACTTTTAAATAATCTATTTATTGCCACTATCATCTTTGAAGAGAACGGAGTGAAGCCAGTCTGCCACCATAATCGAAGTGTCTTTTTGTGTCTTGGAGAAGACGTGGTTCTCATCAGGAACGAGTCTTAGTTCGCTATTCTTAATCTTCTCTTTATAGCGCTCCGCATACGTATAAGGCACTACCTGGTCATGTGTCCCTTGAACTATCAAAGTCGGTCCCGTATAGTTGGCAGCTGTTTCATATATCGGGAGGTGAATGGCTGTTTCAACATAATTCTTTCCGAGAAGTAAAGCTCCTGCTTCCGGCGAATGAGGCAGCTCTATATAATCACCTTTGAAATTCCATGGGTCGTAAGTCGCGCCCATGGTATTACCGCGCAATGCGTCGTCGCGAAGGACTGCAGCCGCTGCGAGAAGTACTTCGGCTTTAACAGTCTTCTCTCCGAGCTCGCCACTGACCATGCTGACAACCACGCCACCCTGGGAGTGGCCGACAAGGCTGATATTCTCTACCCATGGCTGTTTCTGAGCCCAGGCAATCACATCTTTCAGATCATCAATCTCATTCAAGACGGTCATGTTCTTGAATTCTCCGTCACTATGTCCGTGACCGTTGAAATCAAATCTCAGCGTTGCCATACCCTGCGCTACAATGTTTGACGACAGGTCGTTGAGCAATGGTCTCTGACAATGCCCGCTGAAACCATGGCAAATTATCACCAATGGAACTTTGCCGGTTGCTTGCGGTCGCTCTATGATGGTAAACAGCTTACCTACGGAGCCGTCAAGACGGAGTGTGTCTGAGGTCTGTGCATTTGCGGAAAATAATCCTAATATTGCCATAATGGAAGCAATAAATATCTTTTTCATATTTGATTTAGTCTGTAAAACTTAATTTACCACTTACCATATCATCAATCATCCCTTCGTAAGGAGCTTGAGAAATTACCTTCTCATTGTTCGCACCCTCATTCTTTTGATAGAATATTTCTCCGAATTCGGGAACTACATATTTAGGATATGTCTCATATTTGGCACGACTCTCTTCCATCAATGGAATGTGTTCATTCTGGAAGCAAACAGTAATTTCCGGATGCTCTTGAACCCATTTCGGGAAGAAAATTACTCCGTGAAGCTTATTTTCTTTAGGCATGAAGTTTAGACTGACATCTGTGCCTGTCGGTTCTGTCCATGAAATCTTGTATACTCCGTCTGTAAGTTTTACGATATCTGCTTTCTGGTCTCTTACCCAACGACCGCCGACCATTCCACTGTGAATTCGATAATCAACGGTGTTTTCATTCTTTACATACAATTCATACATCCAGCCGTTTGCATAGGTGTAAATAAAGTGAGATCCAATAAAATTTTTCATAGTATAATGTTTTTATAAAAGTTTATTTTTGCTATTCATAAGCTATAAATAGTTGATGAATATGTTGAATTTAGTATGTATGGCTTTAAAAACCTTACATAATTATAACAAAATGCTATTCGGATGGTTTGGAGGTTTTTTTGAGATTTTTCAAATGCAGCTGTCGCATCCGCAATCATCTTTTTGAGTTTCAGCCTCAATTGTGCTGTGCTGGATGTTCAAGGCCTCCATCTCCTTGCGGATTCTATGAATAGTGATGTCTATTTGCTTCGGGTCATTTACGAGTACGTGTGTGGTCATAGCTGTGATCGTAGTACTGATTGGCCATATATGCAGATGATGCACATCTTCCACACCATCAATAGCTGCGATTGTGGATTTAACTTTGTCATAGTCTACTCCTTCGGGTACACCATCGAGGGTCATTCGGAAACTTTGTACTAACAAGTCTTTGGTGGAAACCGCAATACAGATAGCTATAATAATTCCGACGATGGGATCGATAAGGTACCACCCCGTAAAGTGAATAATTATTCCGGATGCAACTACACCTACTGACACGAGTGTGTCGGCTGCCATATGCAGATATGCTCCTTTAACATTCAGATCCTTCTCCTTATCTTTTAAAAAGAGCCATGCTGTGACACCGTTGACTACGACACCTGCCGCCGCTACCCATGCTATGGCATCCCCGTCAACAGCTACGGGATGGGTGAGCTTCCTAATGGATTCCACAAGAATCGCACCCACTGCAATGCAAAGCAATATGGCATTTGTTAAAGATGCCTGTATCGTCACTTTTCGGTAGCCGTATGTATACCTCTTGGTAGCCGCTTTCCCTGACATCTTGAATGCAACCAAGGAGATTATCAATGCTGCCACATCGCTGAGATTGTGTCCCGCATCAGAAAGCAATCCCATGGATTCGTAATAAAACCCGAATATCGCCTCGATCACAACATAAGTCACGTTGAGAGATATGCCAATGATAAATGCTTTGTTGAGAGAATCCACTTCTATGTGGTGATGCCCATGTCCATGCTCGTGCTCTTGATATTTTGGAAGATATTGTTTTATTTTCATACTATTTTAGAGATCGGTTTCTATGTTTAAGGACAATATACGAATCACCTTTGTTGGAATTTAGCCGTGTAATCGAGTCATTGATACAGTCAATGGTGTTTACATTGGGCAAAATCTTTTTCAGCAATTCTTCAAGTTCCATATTATCGCAAGCGATCTCGGTAGATAATATGTTAGTCAAGCGTATAGAATCATTGTATTGATGATATTCTCCTCCCAGATGATTGCAGTTGGTCATGATTCCAAATGTATTATCCTCTCTAAAGTCAATGTAGGCAGTCACACCTTGTTCGATTTCTGATGGTCGCACATAAGAAGAGTCATTCTCTACGGCATTTACAATATCCCATTGACCCGATATATTGGTAATAGTAGACTTAACAGAATTGCCCTTGTCCGCTCCTGATTCCTTAGATTTCTCATTAGATCCCGCGCAGGAGACGGTAATTAAAAAGATAAATAATAACAGATACTTCCACATATTGATAATCGTTTTAATGACTACAATTCTTCTATAAATAAAACGCAGAGTTTAATAAACTCAGAAATTAAAAGCTAAGCTTAAGGCAGGAGAGGAAAACTTATTTCGCGAGAAATTATTAGCAGGAATTTGCGACACTCCCACATCGAATTTCATTCTCTTGGCTAAATGCTTATTGTAATATGCAATGGATAGAATCGGGATACTTGCCAAAAATATGAAAGGCGAAGTATACATGAGCCCAAAGCCTAAGTATCCTAATGCAAGTGTAAATTTAGAAGAAGAAGCAAAGGCTGCAAGTATTAAACCATATCCAACGAATGCCGTTGCATAGGAGCCGAAAAAACACAACCAGCCTGTAGTGCGAAGAGTCTTATATCTTTCCCAATATTTAGTTTTCTTATAGTCAAAAACGGTGTTTCCGGCAACCGGAGTTCCTTCCATAAACCCTACAGCTTGTGCGGATTCTATCTCTGAAAAATCCTCTTCCATAAGCTTCTCCGCAGCAATACTGTCGCTTACCATCACAACATTATTAACGGTGGTAACGGTAGCATCGCCGTTGGTAATTATCAAGTCCTGTGCATGGCAACTCAACGAGCAAAGAATCACTGAAAAGAGAAATAATAATTTGTAGGTATAGTTCATAAAGCAGCTATTATGGAGTGATTACTAAATGCGAGTAAGCCCGGCGCCTCTGTTGCCGAAGCCGGTAAAGTAAGCCCGAAACAATGTCTGTTAGGGCTGAAACCTAACCCATTATCATCAAGCTTCCCCGCAAAGATAATACAATTATCCAATAAATTAGCTCCATAGAGAAAAAAAGCCACATTTCCTTTCGAAAAATGTGTAAAATGTGAATCTACGTAAAGTTGAGAGCAGCGTTGGGAGTAGGGGATAAACTTTAACGTACTTTTCTTCGTTATAATTTTGTAGGATACGAAATTATTATTAAATTTGTATCTGAAAATACCCTTCGTAACTGAACGGCTACGTGACAAGTGCGTAGCTCACAAGTGTA
>CAZEJY010000071.1:0-1991 GCA_964512705.1 uncultured Sangeribacter sp.
CGGTTTATTGTAAGAGGTGAACAGGTGGCTCGTTCAGCAACCTGCGCTATCGATAGGTTGCGACGTAACCGGGCAAGCTTTATCTGCTCACCCATAACAGCCATTTTCTGCTCCAACTTTCGGGGTAACTTCGTACCCATAGTATTCTTTGCCATGCTTAACTTATCTTTTAATGGTGCAAAGCGGCTAAGCCGATGACTTTGCCATACTCAATATATCTTTTAATAGTGCAAAGATAGTAAAAATATTTATTATATGATAGATTGAGCAGAATTTAATCATACCAAATTCTCTTAATTGCTGGTGTAGGCGTATTATTTGCGGAGCAAATGCGGCGAGTTGAATAGGCAGATGTATCTTGTCTCCACATAATCCATCAGTGCCTATTCAATTTTTGTGTCAAAATACTTTACCTAAATAATAAAAGACTTTAGTAGCTATTTGTTATTTGATGTAAACTTAAATTATTGATTATTATAAATATAGCTTTAGTTCACTTGCCCACGCAGAAGTGGGTGAAGATGGAGGTGAGGAGGTCGGGGGTGGTGATGGTGCCGGTGATGGAGCCGAGGTGGTGGAGGACCTGGCGGAGGTCTTGGGCGATGAAGTCTCCGCTTAAGCCTGTTTCGAGTCCTTCTTCAACCCTGTCGAGCGATGTCAAGGCTTCTCGCAGTTCATGGTAATGGCGCGCATTGGTCACCACAATATCTTCTTCCGTTCCGGCTATCTGATTACCAATTTTACCCAATTCCTCTTTGAACTTCTCCAAACCATCTCCTCGTTTGGTGGAGATTGCCAATACCGATAAATTATTTGGATTAAGCTTAACGGCTGTAACCGATTCAGTTAACTTAGATAGTGTATTATCACCTTCAGGGAGTTTGTCTATCTTGTTCAGCAGTATGATATGTGACTTCTCCGGCATAGCTTCTATGCGGGATTGAATCTTTTGAATCTCTTCTGTATAGCACTCTTGAGATATATCAACTAACCAGAGGATTATGGTGGCTTCATTGAGTCGCTGTTCCGCCCTTTGGATTCCGATGCGTTCCACTTCATCCTCTGCTTCCCGAAGACCTGCCGTGTCAATGAAGCGGTAGAGTATGCCGTCGAGTTCACAGGAGTCTTCAATGATGTCGCGAGTCGTACCGGGAACATTGGTGACAATAGCTTTCTCCTCTCCAAGAATTGCATTGAGGAGGGTAGACTTACCGGCATTCGGGGCACCGGCAATAACTACGGGGATGCCCTCTTTTATTACTCGTCCTGATTTATATGAGTCAGCCAAGCGAGAAATGGCATTTTTTATATTATAGCAGAGCACGCGCAGTTTTTCGCGGTCGGCAAACTCAACATCTTCTTCAGAGAAGTCGAGCTCGAGTTCGAAAAGTGAGGCAAACTCTATCAGCTGTTCCCGGAGACTATTCAGCTTCCCGGAAAAATTACCATTAGCTTGCTGCATCGCGAGTCGATGTGCGGCTTTAGATGAGGCCGATATAAGGTCCGCAATACCCTCGGCACGTGCCAAATCGATTCTTCCATTCATGAAGGCGCGTTGCGTAAACTCACCGGGACCAGCAGGACGTGCTCCATGATTAATTAACAGGTTAACAATCTCGCGCTGTATCCATTTGGATCCATGGCATGATATTTCAACTACATCCTCCCCTGTGAAAGAGTTCGGTCCCCAGAACGATGTCAGCACCACCTCGTCGAGCGGTTCGTTATTTTCTCCAATGATCTGTCCAAGATGTGCAGTGTGTGAGGCAATCGTAGTTATATCCGCTCCTTTCCAGCATTTGCGAAGAATCTCTTTCGATTTGGGACCGGATACGCGTATCACGGCAATACCTCCCGTGCCTTGTGGTGTGGAGATAGCAACTATAGTGTCTTTATCGTTTATTGTGTTAACCATGTGAATCAAGGATTTTACGTAAGTTTGAAAATTAATGGATATAAACTAATTTCGAAAACCTACTTGTGTCTACTGT
>CAZEJY010000071.1:2091-9096 GCA_964512705.1 uncultured Sangeribacter sp.
GTCTTCCATGCCCCGCTGTTTAGCGAATGATCCTGTGGAGCCATATTCGTGAGAACAAAGCAATCGGACATGGCCTTGTCGCTCCATTTCTGATCGGCCGCCGGACACATGTGACCACGATCGAAGCCAGAGCGACGGTAATCATTCAAAGTCGCACAACCTTCAACGCTTTGATCCTCCCAAAACTTATTCGAGCGGCTTTCGCTACCGTTAGTTTCATTGCGAAGCAGTTCCCAACCGACCCAGTTCGGTACGTGAGTCTCCTTATTGAAAGATAGCTTGAACCCCTCATACTCTTTTATTTCCGAAGGAATAGATGCGGGAATCGCAACACTTTCAAGATCAGTGTAGTTTTTAGGGACCTCTGTCTGTTGAGTCTGATCTTTGGAAGAAGATCTTCGGGTTATCGCTATAGCAGTTATGGTTATAAAAATCACGCCTGCCACAACAAGAGCAATTATGGCAATTCTATTGTTTTTTGAACTCTGAGTGTCGTTATTCTGAATCATTTTACAAAATTACTAAACACAATTGATAGATGAATCAATATTTTTCCGTAATTTTGTATTTAGGAGTCAAATACTCCATAAATTACCATGGAATTGATAAATAGATTTCTCGAATTTGTGAAATTCGATACTCAGAGCGATGAGTTGACCAATATGACACCCTCCACCCCGGGGCAGATGAAATTTGCCAAGTATCTCAAGGAGAAGCTTGATGAAATGGGCCTTGAGGAGGTTGTACTTGATGATAACGGCTATCTTTATGCCACACTCCCTTCCAACATCGATAAAGATGTTCCGGTAGTTGGTTTTATTGCACACATGGATACATCTCCCGACATGTCCGGACGCCACGTAAATCCGCGTATCGTTAAGAACTACGATGGAACCACCATCGTGCTTAACGCAGAGGAGGGTATCAATCTCTCGCCTGAAGAATTCCCCGAATTACTCAACTATGTTGGTCAGGATCTCATCGTGACTGATGGCACAACATTGCTCGGAGCTGATGATAAAGCAGGTATAGCTGAAATTATCGATGCTGTAGATTATCTTCAGAAGCATCCTGAAATCAAGCATGGAAAGATTCGTATCGGATTCAATCCCGACGAAGAGATTGGTTTGGGTGCGCATAAATTCAATGTTGAACTCTTCGGTTGTGACTTCGCATACACTATGGATGGTGGTGCAGTAGGGGAGTTGGAATTTGAAAACTTCAATGCAGCATCCGCAAAGGTTACTATCAAGGGTCGCAATGTTCATCCCGGCTACGCTAAGCACAAGATGATCAACTCCATCCGCGTAGCCAATAACTTCATAGCAATGCTTCCTCGTTGGGAAACTCCGGAGCACACCGAAGGATATGAAGGCTTCTATCATCTTGTTGGAATAGAGGGTGATGTGGAGAAGACAGTGCTAACATATATTATTCGTGATCATGATCGCGCTCGCTTCGAGAGTCGCAAACGTGAGATAGAACATCTTGTGCGCAAAACGAATATGGAATATCCTGGTTGCTGCACAGTAGAGATCAAGGATCAATACTACAACATGCGTGAGAAAATTGAGCCAGTGATGCACATCATTGAAATAGCAGAAAAAGCTATGCGTGAATCAGGTGTTGAACCTAAAGTTCAGCCAATTCGCGGTGGTACAGATGGTGCTCAGCTCTCATTCAAGGGACTTCCTTGCCCCAACATCTTTGCCGGCGGTGAGAACTTCCATGGTCGATATGAGTTCGTGCCAATCCAGTCAATGGAGAAAGCTCGCGATGTAGTTGTAAACATCTGCAAGATTGTAGCAGAAGCTTAACATATTGAATATTTGGAACAAAAAGTAATAGTAATAACGGGGCCGACTGCGTCAGGCAAGTCGGCCCTTGCTATTGAGGTAGCAAAGAGACTCGGCACTGAAATAGTATCTGCCGATAGCCGGCAGATTTATAAAGGGATTCCGATCGTTACGGCTATGCCCACAGCCGATGAGCGTTGCGAAGTTCCTCACCATCTCATTGATATGCTGGACTTGGAGCAATACTACAGTGCGTCAATGTTCGAGCAGGATTCATTGAGTATTATCCGCAGATTGCTTGAGGAGAAGGGGAGTGCAGTGGTTTGTGGCGGTTCAATGATGTATGTCGATGCTCTTTGCAACGGCATAGATGAGTTGCCGACAGTTCCGGATGCTATCAGAAATGAATTAGTAGAGGAATATGCAGAAAAGGGTGTTGAGTGGCTCTTAGGTGAATTGCAGAAACTTGATCCGGAATATTATTCGATAGTTGACCGTAACAACACGAAGCGAATTATCCATGCTGTTGAGATTATCCGTGCGTCAGGTAAAACCTATACCGAATTGCGAACCGGTAAAAAAGTGCAGCGTGAATTCGCTATTGATAAATGGATGATAGATATGCCCCGTCAGCAGTTGTTTGATCGAATCAACCGCCGTGTTGATCTTATGGTCGAAATGGGTCTTGAAGAGGAAGCACAACGAGTATATCCATTGCGTCATCTCAACTCATTAAACACTGTTGGTTTGAAAGAGATGTTTGCATGGTTCGATGGGAAGATGCAACGCACCGAAGCTATTGAGCGCATAAAGAAGAACACACGGGTCTATGCCAAAAAGCAGCTCACATGGTGGGCAAAAGATGAGGTAATCAAACGTCTTACTCTTCCCGATTGCTACGTCTCACCCTCTGCATTGGTGTCTGCGATTCTTTAGTCACGCCTGCTGTGAGAGCACCTGAGTGCTTATGTTTCTTCATCTTGATTTTCATGGTGTCGAAACCTTTGCCATACACACCGTTGACTGCTCCTTGAGTAATGAAAGCATTCTCATCAATGCTTTTGATAATTCGGAAGATAGTTACGGACTCAATCTTTCTGCACCAAACCATCAACACCTTCTGCTCCTGTTTGGAATACCAGCCGAGTCCGTTCAGCACCGTAACGCCTCTGTGAGCCTCCTTATTCACCATATCCGCAATCTCCTGCCATTTGGGAGAGAAGATGAAAAATTGAGTTGCCTGGCGGTTTGTGTTAATTACCATATCAGTGCAATATGAGACGATAAAGGTTACCATAAAGCCATAAACCATCATCGGTATGCGAGCTTCTATACGTTGCTCCCAAGTGCCGGAGAAGGGGAGAAGAAGAGAGAGCGAGACAATAGTCATATCCACGAAAATCATGGTTCGTCCGATGCTCACATTGCTTCTCTTTGACACCATTGCCGCAACGATATCGGTGCCACCGGTCGAACCATTGTGTATGAATGCGGTACCGACGCCCATACCGCACATAATCGCTCCCAATGCCACACTGACCACCGTGTCCGGTACAAGTGGATGACCGATACCCATAAAGATCTTTTCAAAGACTCCGATACCCAAAGCAATGATGGTTGCGCCGAAGATTGTGCGCGTCACAAAAGTTTTCCCCACTATTTTATATGCCATAGCTAAAAGAATGAGGTTGCACGCATAGGAAGTGATTGCTACGGAAATCTTACCATCTGTTGCAAAATAAACCAGTGTACCTACACCGGATAGACCACCGATAACCACCTCATGGGGGAGAATAAAGGCGCAAAACCCAAAGGCATAAAGGAAAAGCCCGACTATAATCATCACATAGTCTTTGGCTTCTTTGATAGATTTAAGGAATGGCATAAGTTATAATTAAATATATTGCAAAATTAAGGAAAAAATCCTTATTCGGCAATGAATTCTAATGTTTGTAGTGTTTTAGGACTTCGGCAACCGAACCATGAAATAGAAGAAGGCGCTGAGCTTCGTTATAGGGTATTTGTAGCTCATCTGTCAGCATACGCGTACCTCTATCTACCAACTTGGCATTGGAAAGCTGCATGTTAACCATGCGGTTGCCTTTCACTCTTCCCATTTTTATCATTACCGAAGTAGTGATCATATTGCAAATCATCTTCTGACCGGTGCCGCTCTTCATTCTTGAACTACCGGTGACATATTCCGGCCCGACAACCATTTCTATAGCGATATCGGCTGCATGAGCCATCGGAGAGTCAGGATTAGAGGATATGGAAGCTGTGAGAATCCCATGTTTCCTACACTCCTCAAGCACCCCGATTACGTACGGAGTAGTTCCGGATGCTGCAATGCCGATAACTGTATCCTTAGAATTAATTTTATATGGTTGAAGGTCCAACCATCCCTGCTGTCGATCGTCCTCGGCATTCTCTACCGGATTTCTCAGTGCCCTGTCGCCGCCTGCAATCAGTCCGATAACCCATGATGGATCCATTCCGAAAGTGGGCGGAATCTCAGAAGCATCAAGCACCCCGAGACGACCGGATGTACCCGCTCCCATATAAAATATCCTACCGCCTCTCTTCATACGTGGCACGATCTCGTTGACCAATTTTTCAACTTGAGGTAGAGCTTTCTCAACAGCTAAAGCCACTTTCTTGTCCTCGTTGTTGATGTCGTGTAGAATCTCTCTAACCGACTTCTCTTCCAAATTATTATATAATGATTCCTGTTCTGTTATTTTTTCAAACATAAGTAGCTTCTAAAAATTAACTATATGGTAAAATTACTAAGTAGCCTTTCAGGAGAATATATCCTTGCTCGTCTTTTATAGAGGAGAGATACCTCCCTGCTCAACAGTTTTCAGAGCTTGATATAAATCTTCTTCTTGTATAAAGGGAGTCCGATTAGCCAGTTCAGAAGTAGGAATAGAATAGCAAAGATGAGAGAGGCGAAGGTTTCATCTCCGAATGTCGGGACGAGAACAACTCTGTAGAACCAGCCCTGAAGTGAGGTCAATCCTGATTCGGAAGCAGCATAGGGTACTTTGATAGCACCCATTAGAATCGCCAAAACACCGCTGAGGCAGAATAAGAATAATGGATTCACACCGAAAACTTCGAAGAAACGACACCATTTCTTATAACCCTTCATATCAATAATCCAAATTAGCAGAGCTAATAAAGAAGCGGCTAATCCGCAAGTTGTAAGTACGAATGTAGGTGACCATATTTTCTTATTTATAGGCAATCCGTAGCTAAGAAGAAATCCTGCGAAGGTCAGGCATGTTCCAATGATGAACAACCGGTTGATTCGCTCACGGTTATCTTTAATTTTCAGTATTATTCCTCCACAGATGAAGCCGATCAACATGTGTGCTACGGATGGGAGTGTACTTAGCAATCCTTCCGGATCAAATTTGAGAGAAACATCACCGATGGTGGAGCGGTACATGTGGTTTTCACCTAACACCTTATGGTCAACGATCGAGATAATATTTGAGTCTGAAAACTCATATCCGTTACCGCAAATCAGTAAGATAGAGTAGAGGAGAAGCATACCGACAATTGTCACAACCAAAGCACTCCCTTTAATCATAAGAGCGCATATTGCCCCGATACCATAACACAGACCGAGTCTTGGAAGCACCCCGAGGAGTCTGATGCGGTCAAAATTGAAAGCTGCTTCAGCAAAAGTTTTCTCGTTAAACAGTCCTCTGACGGTCATACCGAACCATGCAAGAGCCAAACCAATAAGGTATATCAGCGCCGCACGACGTGTCACTTTCCAAAAAGAGGCGGCAGTGAACTTGAAGTCATACTTGCGTAAGGAGAAATAGGTAGAGACACCCATGATGAACATGAAAAAGGGGAAGACGAGGTCCGTAGGAGTCAGTCCATTCCATTCAGCATGTTCCAATGGAGCGTAAATATGTCCCCAGGAACCGGGGTTATTTACAAGAATCATTCCCGCGATGGTAATGCCGCGCATCACATCGAGAGCTAAGAGGCGCTTGGATTTCATGAATATAGAGATTTTCCACAAAATTAATAAATTTCGAGGAGAATCTCTATATTCATATACTTGAGGAATTATATCATCCTCATTATCAGTAGTTGCGGATTACTTCATTTGAGAATAGGGGAGCTTGTCCATATCATTGTAGTCAAGATTCTCACCAGCCATACCCCAGATAAACATATAGTTTGAAGTTCCGGCTGCGGCATGGATAGACCACTCGGGAGACATTATTGCCTGCTCATTATGCATCCAGACCACTCGTTCCTGTTGAGGCTCGCCCATGAAATGACATATCGCGTTACCCTCCGGCACATTGAAGTAGAAATAAGCCTCAACACGACGGTCGTGAGTGTGAGCCGGCATAGTATTCCACACGGAACCCGGTTTCAGTTCAGTCAGACCCATCTGCAATTGACAAGGTCCCTCCTGAAGCACGTTTGCCACTATTAGCTGATTGATTACCCTGTCGTTGCTCTCTTCAGGTTTACCCGCAGGAAAAGTATTGGATTTGAGGGTACCCTTGCGTCCGTCGATTGTTACGAGTTGAGTCTTGTAGCTTTTATGTGCAGGGGCAGAATTGAGATAAAAGCGAGCCGGATTTTTCGAATCTTTTGAACGGAAAGTTACATTTTTGTTTCCTCTTCCCACGTAAAGGGCATCTTTAAAATGGAGTTCATAATCATTACCATCTACGTTGACAATTCCATCGCCTCCGATATTGATCACTCCTAATTCACGGCGTTCAAGAAAATATTCAGCCTTCAGGGGCTCAATTGTTTCGAGAGTCACCGTCTCTTCAACGGGAACGACACCACCGAAAATCAGTCTGTCATAAAGTGAATAAGTGAGATTGATTTTATTGTTCTCCATTACCTTGGGCATCATGAAGTGTGAACGTAACTGATCGGTATCATACTTCTTGACATCCTCCGGATGGCATGCGCGCTGGATGGTGTAGGTTGTTTCGGATGCTGCTGTCAAAGCAAGTGAGGCGAGAGCCAAACTAAAAAATATTCTTTTCATTTTCAGAGAATTTTAATGGGTTATATCTAAGGAAGATTTACATTTATCGGTAATGTATTGCCAGTCAGCCGCTGCGATTTTATCTTTAGGGAAGAGTTTAGACCCCATTCCCACGCAGTAAACACCTGCCTTGAACCATACAGATAGGTTCTCCTCTGTCGGTTC
>CAZEJY010000071.1:9196-10580 GCA_964512705.1 uncultured Sangeribacter sp.
AATTCAGGACACTCCTTATCTGCAAACTTAACCAATTCAGAGAAGATCTCATGTGCGAAGTCGCCGCGATTAGTAAACTCAAATGCGCGAATCCCTCCTTCATAGCAGGCTTTAACCACAGCTTTAGCCACCTCAAGATCTTTATGATAAAACACAGGAATGATGGGAGCTTCACCCATCTTTGCCATAACTTGAAATTTATCGAATTTAGCCATAATATATATATTTAGCGTTGAACTCTTCCGTTAGCAGAACCGCCTGCCAATGCCTTTACCTCTTGTTCGGTAACGAGGTTGAAATCACCAGGAATGGTTTGTTTAAGTGCTGAAGCAGCCACAGCGAATTCCAATGCTTCACCCTGGGTCGGCATAGTCAGCAAGCCATGAATCAATCCTCCGGAGAAAGCATCACCTCCGCCCACGCGGTCAATAATAGGATTTATGTCATAGCGTTTGCTTTGATAGAATTCCTTCCCATCATAGATCATCGCTTTCCAACCATTGTGGGTAGCGGAGAAAGATTCACGGAGAGTGGAGACAACATATTTGAAATTGAACTCCTTTGCCATCTCAGTGAATATGCCCTTATAACCCTCAGCATCAGTGATTCCTGACTCAACGTCGGCAGATGGTTTGAATCCAAGGCACATTTCCGCATCCTCCTCATTTCCGATGCATACGTCAACATATTGCATGAGCGGGCGCATAATGCTTTGAGCCTTCTCCTTAGTCCAAAGTTTTTTACGGAAATTCAGATCACAGCTGATGGTAACTCCTTTGCGTTTTGCAGCCTCGCAGGCGAGTTTCACAAGTTCGGCGGCAGAGTCGCTGATAGCCGGAGTGATTCCTGACCAGTGGAACCAATCCGCGCCCTCCATAATCTCATCGAAATTGAAATCCTCCGGAAGAGCTTGAGCTATTGCCGAATCAGCGCGGTCGTAGATTACTTTAGATGGTCGCATGGACGCTCCTGTCTCACAATAGTAGATACCGACACGTTTCCCACCGCGAGAGATATAGCGAGTATCCACGCCGTACCGACGTAAAGCATTAACGGCAGCCTGACCGATCTCATGTTCCGGGAGTTTGCTGACAAAATAGGCATCGTGGCCGTAATTGGCACAACTGACAGCCACATTTGCCTCACCTCCACCCCAATAAACATCGAAAGAATCAACCTGGATGAATCGGTTACATCCCATGGGAGAGAGTCTCAACATTATCTCTCCTAAAGTCACAATTTTACTCATATTCAATTAATATTTATGTTGTTCCAAAAAACTAACTAAATGATAATTTTTTATAGCAGGAATCAGATAGGTCGGCATTTGCATGCCTGCCTATCTGATTAAACCCAATAAAAATCAATCTTTTCAACCTTATTT
>CAZEJY010000072.1:0-10488 GCA_964512705.1 uncultured Sangeribacter sp.
CTGCAAATTTACCATTTCTATTTCAGTTTCGGTTTGCCGATGCAAATCTAAGGTAATTGCAAAGTTATAATATTTTCCTGTAAATTCCTGTCTTTATTGCTCCTTATTAGATGTCAGTTTCCTAATGCCTCGCATCCGAATCCGATCGTAGCGGCTGCTCCATGAAGCAGCTAAATAAAACGAACCGCAGAGACGCAGATATGAAAGATTTTGTTCAATATTTAATCTAATATGATTAATTCGCGTAAAACGCGGGATAATATTTTAATCTGTGGAATCCGCGTAATCCGCTGTTCAAAAAAATACAAGGTATGAAACCTGAATGCGGCGAAGCACCCCTACGGTTTTATCTAAAATCTAACTTCTGATTTGCGGCTGCTCCATGGAACAGCCCTACAAGGTTGGCCTAAAACCTAACGCCTAAAACGTAATGTCTCCAAGATCAAATCTTTCTAATCTGCGAAATCTGCGGTTTATAAAAAATACGAGGATTAACACCTGACGCCTAAAATCTCCAAGATCAAATTTGTGGAATCCGCGTAATCTGCAGTTAAAAAATACGAGGTGTAAACCTAAAACCACAGACTAAATATATGATTGTTGTTTGGCTTGAAGATATCTGAATACTCGTCAGGTATATATAACGAGGTTCGTTTATAGTCATCGTCACAAAAATAGAGGGCTACCAATAAATGATTGCCCTCTTTATCTGAGAATCTTTGCTCAACAAATTCCATTATAAGTATTAAGATTGAGATTGGAAGAATCTTTCGCGCATCATCTCCATTCGAGCTTTCTTCTGTTTCTGCACTTTCTCCATGAAAGCAATTAACTCTATTGAAGGATTTGGTATTCGTATTGTTTTTGGAGTTTCCATATCTTACTCTTTTTTACAAAGTAAATAAATTCCTAAAATTAATACAAATTTTGATGAAGATATTATTTTGGAAACATGCGAGTTTAAATAAATTTAAGAATTTGTGTAAATTTGTATGACGAACTAAATTACATTCTGTGGAATTACTGTTTTACTACTGTATCTCATTAACTAAGATGAATTGAATGAAAGATAATAGCAAGATCCTGAAAGTTTTGATAGACAGAGTTCTCAAGTCAGACTGAATTAAGAGATAACTAAATAATAATCAACCAACAATTAATTAAAATGAAAAAGTACTTTAGTGTTCTATTCATAAGTGTAGTTGCACTTATGAGTGTAGTTTCTTTCAACTCTTGTAAAAAAGATGATGAGCCCATTGATTCTTCAAGTATCGTTGGTGTGTGGCAAGCATCTTATGCAGAATGGTGGGATATGATAGATGGTAAGATCGTTGACAAAGGAGCAGAGCCTGTAGCAGATGATATTGTTTATGAGTTCCGTGCTTCGGGAAAGGTTGATATTTACGATGATCTAAATGATTACAATAAAGGTATTAAGGATCAAACAGCAGACTGGAAAATTAGTGGCAACAAGCTAATCATTTCAGGTTTAGATGATGAAGATGAAATCTATCTTATAGAAAATATCGGCAAGAATACACTCGTATTGTCTGTTACTGAGAAAGATGAAGAAGGGGGGATTACATGGGAAAGCTACTATAAAACCACATACAAGAGAATGAAGTAATTCACTAAATTTGAATAAAGATAGTTATAAGTTCATCAAAAAAATATTATAGCTCCGAAATGTAGCGGCTGTTCCACGAAACAGCCCTACGTTTTGTGTCCTAACACCTAAAACCTGATACGCGGCTGCTCCACGGCCCTACTGATTTTACCTAAAATCTAACACCTAAAATATAACACCTAAAACCTTAAGCCTCAGGCGTTTGGTATCGGCTGAATGGGGTTCTTGACTCTGTCGCGGAGGAGCCAGTGACCGAGGCGACATTCTAAACAGCGCGAACAATCACAGTAAACTTTCCGTAGTTGAATCAATGCCTGACTGCGCATGGCATTCTTACACTCGAAACCTAAGCGCTTCCATTGAGCTATATACCTGTTCTGCTCAGCCTCTATGCTTTCCCACAACCTCATGGCATCCTCCCCCATCTCCGGGTCTCCGTATGATTTAGCCATAGCATAGAGCATCGGAGCGGCGAAGTTTATACACAACAGGTCAACACTACCTTTTCCCAATACCCTACCGCCGGAGAGCTGCTCCTGATCAAAACCGATATGTGTTGACCAATACCCGTCGAGTTCCCAATTGAACATATTTTTCAGCTCCTCTATATCCTTCCGGCATTCCTGCAGACGGGAGTTCAGATTAAAACCACCGTGAAGGGCTCTTGCAAGCAGAGCGATACGACGATGCGGAAAGTTCTGCGGACGCGTACGGGCATATTTCCATATATGCGGCTCGAGTGGACGCAGTCCATATTTACGCGCAAGAAAGAAATACTCCTGACATAAGGACTGATAGTATTGATCCAATATATGTATGGAGGTGTCGAGCATACCCGCCTGACCGAAAAGCAATGCTTCCAATTGAAACAGGTTGTTGGAATGGCGCCGGATATAATTCAAAGGAAGTGAGCGAGCCAAGCGCTCAAAGGGCTCTGAATTTAACCCGAAACCTAACGCACGCGCCAATGCTATAAAGGTTGCCTGCTCCCAATCGTTCTGACACTTACGGGCACAATCCAATATTCTTTCCGCCTTTTGCTGCAAACGCTCCGTTGCCAAACTCTCCAGCCAGTCCTCATTGACCAACCGCGGTACCATCCTCACCCATGGCGCACAACGTACATCCTCAACACCATTGCTCAACGATTCATAGAGTGAGAAGAATTGCGCCGGATAGGTCATCAGGAACTGGGGAACGGTCTCACCATTCTTTCTTGCAATCTTGGTGTCATTAATGCCTACAACATGGAGCAATATGGAGTCATAAGCGGGATCAGAGTCGTGCTTGTGACGGAACCAATCGGAGGCCTTTACATGGATCTCTACATTACCCACCCACTCTGTGTCGCCGATCTGAATACGCGCATTGGAGAAGTCAGGCCCGGCATCCTCATTGTAAATTCCGGGAAACAGAATTTTCAGCTTCTCCCCATCCACAAGGTGAAGATTCGATCCAACAATTTTATGTTTCCACAGATAATGATATAACCTCTCCATAGCGCCCAGAGTATTAAAATTTGTTAATTTTATATAGTTATACTCTATATTAATCGTTTATCTTTTTCTTTAATAAAAAATATTTATATCTTTGCATTGTGTTTTTCATAGTATTAAATTAAGATTAAGGTTTCGGTCTATTTCTTTGGGAAAAGAGGTAGACTTTTTTTATTTTCAGCCTTTATTGGTTGCTGATAGATGTGACAGATCTATCGCTCTACGAATTTAAACAATTATCAAGAATCGACAAAAAAATGGCACACGAAAAGATTCAGGGATTTGTGTTGAATAACCTCAAACATAATGACCGACATAATATCGTAACGCTTTTCACCCGCACGCGAGGAAGAGTGGCTTTTCTCTCCCCGAATGGGAAGGGGAAGAGTGCCAAGATGAGAAACGCGCGCCTGATGCCAATGTCGCTGATTGAATCAGACGTAAATTTTCGCGAGAACCAAGACCTGCATTTCCTTGGCGCCATCACTCCTATCGAGGTCTGGCATGATACATATTTCAATCCGGTGAAATCTGCCATGGTCTACTTCCTATCTGATTTCTTGAATCGATATTTCCGCGAATCGCAACCTGACGAGACCGCATGGCGATTTATCCATGCTGCCCTGCAACTTTTGGATATGTCGACAGAAGGGTTGGCAAATTTTCACATCTGGTTCCTCATCAAATTTCTGAATATCGCCGGTATCATGCCCGACTTTTCGGACTACCAGCGTGGCGATGTATTCGATATGCGTGCAGGAATACCCGTTATCCCCTCTCAGCTCAACAGTGATATCTTAGGGAGTGAAGTGACCGCCAAGATACCTTTTTTATTGAGAATATCTTCGACAAACTATCACAAGTTTAAATTTTCGGGAGCTCAAAGACGCGAAATTCTTAACAATATTCTCAAATACTATTCGATTCACTTTCCCGGAGTTGGGAATCTGAAGTCTTTTGAAATCTTAATGGAAATTTTTAAAGACTGATATTTCTCTGTATCCTATTATGAATCTTTGATTTACTATCATACAATGGATAGTCTTTCGGTAAATTTTATCATAAAGTTTAAAAAAATATTGTTTAAATATTTTTTTGTTACAAAAATTTATATTACCTTTGCAACGTGTTTTTCATGGTATTAGATTTAAGGTTAGAGGATTAGTTGTCGGGAGACACCTAATCTTTTATTTTTTAACCCCTTACGACAGAATCAAAGGGAACAAATAAGGCGATGTGTCTTGGACACACCGCCTTATTTGTCGTTCAATTCTTTAATTAGCGCAGGATGAGCATAGCATCACCGTAGGCACCGAAACGGTACTTCTCCTTGACTGCTACTTCGTAGGCATCCATAACTTTACTGTATCCACCAAAAGCAGCTACCATCATCAGCATCGTGCTCAATGGAAGATGGAAGTTGGTAACCAATGCGTTGCAGACAGTAAAGTCATACGGAGGGAAGATAAACTTGTTGGTCCAGCCCTTGTAGGTCATCAGGTGTCCGTTCATGCACACTGCTGTGCTGAGCGCACGAAGAACGCTGGTGCCTACAGCACAAACCTGCGAACCTCTGTCCTTGGCGGCATTTACCATATCCACCAATACCTCATTCACCTCCATATCCTCACTATCCATGCGATGCTTAGTCAAATCCTCCACATCAATATCCTTGAAGTAGCCGCGACCGCAATGAAGTGTCAGCATGCCTTTCTCTACACCCTTTATCTCGAGACGCTTCAACAACTCGCGACTGAAATGTAAACCTGCTGCCGGAGCGGTGACTGCTCCCTCTTTCTCTGCATATATACATTGATATGCCTCGGCATCTTCCGGCTCTGCCTTACGGGTGATATACTCCGGAAGCGGAGTGTCTCCTAATGCGTAGAGTGCATTCTTGAATTCTTCGTGATCACCGTCATATAAGAAGCGAAGTGTGCGACCTCGTGAGGTGGTGTTATCAATAACCTCTGCCACCATTGACTCATCTTCTCCAAAATAGAGTTTGTTGCCGATTCTGATCTTCCTCGCCGGTTCTACCAATACATCCCAGAATTTCTGGTCACTATTGAGCTCCCTCAGGAGAAATACCTCAATGCACGCTCCGGTTTTCTCCTTATTACCATAAAGGCGCGCGGGAAAAACTTTGGTGTTGTTGAACACCATTACGTCTCCCTCATCAAAATAATTGATTAACTCCTTGAAGATATGATGTGAGATCTCTCCGGTTTTGGCATCCAACACCATCAATCTGCACTCATCTCGATTCTCTACCGGATACTGAGCTATCAGTTCCTCCGGCAATTTAAATTTAAATTGTGATAGTTTCATATATGTCACTTGCGGTCATCTCGTGACCCTATTTGTTACTTTACTTTGTTTGATTCAGTTCCTCTAATCCCTCTACAGGACCATTAGCTATTATCTCTATTGCTTTATCTATTGTAACACAGTCTTCAATACTGATGTCGCCGACTCGCGTGCGACGCAATCCCACAAGGTGGGCACCCGATTCAAGAGCCTCCCCGATATCGCGAGCGAGTGCACGGATATATGTACCCTTACTGCATACAACCCGGATAGTCAGTTTTTTCTCTTCAAATTGGAGTATCTCAATTTCGGCTATCTCCAAGGGCTTTGCCTTCAGCTCGACATCCTTCCCCTTGCGCGCATAATTATAAGCACGCTTGCCATCTACCTTCACCGCGGAAAAAACGGGGGGCACCTGCATCACCTTACCGATAAACCTCGGCAAAATCTCTTCAACCGATTCGCGGGTAATATGCTCGGTGGGATATGTGGCATCTATCTCCGTTTCAAGATCGTAACTCGGAGTTGTGGCACCCAAGGCAATCTCGGCAATATACTCCTTGTTACCATTCTGCAGCCTCTCAATCTCCTTGGTAGCTTTGCCGGTACACACTATCAGCACCCCCGTTGCCAAGGGATCCAACGTGCCGGCATGCCCGACCTTAAATTTGCGGACTCCAAGCCTGCGCTGAATTGCACCCCTCAGTCGCTTCACGGCATCAAACGACGTCCACTCCAAAGGCTTGTCTATCCCTATTATCTCTCCGGCTATAAAATTCATCGATTAGTTCCAAAGGAGACAAATAACTCCCATTATGACACAATAGAGGGCAAACCATACGAGTTTACCTCTTTTTACCAAGTTGATCATCCACTTACAAGCGCAGCATCCTACAACAAAGGCAGCTACAAAACCTATAACCATCGGGAGCGCTCCAATATGTGTTGAAGTAACCTCTCCGGCATCCGGGAAGATCATATCTTTCAAATCAAGAAGAGCCTCACCTAAGATAGGGATAATCACCATCAGGAACGAAAATTGAGCCATCTCGCTCCTCTTGTCACCGATGATCACTCCGGTAGCAATCGTTGTACCGGAGCGACTTAAACCCGGAAGCACCGCTACCGCCTGAGCACAACCGATTATCAAGGAATCCCACCAACCGATATTCCTACCGCGATTTGCAGGGATATATCTGTCGGAAAAATGCGCAAAGACCAAGAGGAATGCTGTAATAAGCAGACACGTTCCAACTACATGAAGATTACCACCGAAAAATTGCTCTACGGTATCTTTGAAGCAGAAACCCACAATGGCTACAGGGATACATGATACCAGAATCTTGCACACGTAGTAGAAATCATAATCCCTTTTGAATGTGAAGAAACTAATACACAAGCGTTTGAATAACGGCCACAATATCACCAATGTACTGCAGACGGTTGCTGCATGAAGCAAGACGTCAAACTCCAACGCATCAGCTGCCGGGAGTTCTATACCAAGTATCTCTCTAAAAATCTCTAAATGTCCGCTCGAACTGATCGGCAGATACTCCGCCAACCCTTGGACTATCCCAAGTATCAAGGCATCAAGCCATTCCATAATATTTCTATCTTTCTATCTTTTAACTTGAATTACTCCCACTCCGGTTCATAAAACCGAAAAACAGGAATCAGAAAACGGATAACCGAAAACTGAAAACTAACCTCTCGGCTTCCAAAGTATCGCAAAAGCCATCAGCAGGAATCCCAAGAATGCCAAGAGTGGACCGACTACTATACGACGCGTACTGAAAATATCAGGATTGAACGACGCATCCTGGCTACCGCCTCCACTCATCAATATGAAGCCGAGAATAATAAGAGCGATACAACCTCCCATCATTATAAAATTACGCTTCGCGAATGGACGTTCATCGGGTGTTACCCTCTCCATATCTCCCTTCTTATTCTTATTCACTTCTTTCATTATGTTTGTTTTTGATGTTGTTGCTTACTAATCCACGAGTTTATTGTAGGTTTGAAAAGGATTAATCAGCGAAAAAGTTTATCGTAGTCTTTTCTGAGATATCTATAAGTCGCTATCCATGAGGTTAAGGCACACATTATGATTCCCAACAGCATAAGGAATCCGGAAATGATTAGCATCACCTCCGGGTTAAGCACGTAGGAGAATATGTGTAGTCCATAATAATCAGCTATATAGAAGATACCGAAAGTCAATATTGACGCTAACAATCCTCCCAAGAATCCGCACAAAGCGTTACTTCCGACAACCGGACGGCTTATGAAACCGTTTGTAGCCCCCACGAGCTTCATAGTGTGGATAGTGAACCTGCGCGAATAGATTGAAAGATGCACTGTATTATTAATCAATACTATCGTCACTATCAACATGACGCCGGCTACTATCATCAAAATCCAGCTAATTCCGGCAAGATTAGCGTTCATTGCCTTAACAACCGATGAATCGGGGGTATCTACACTTTCAACTCCTTTCATCTTCATCAATTCCTTCTTAATGGATTCGATCTGCGGAGCGGTTGAATAATCACTGTTTAAAAGAAATTCCACTTCCGGGCTCAATGGGTTGACGCCATACAACGACTCCAGGTCCTCGCCGGTCTGTGATTTCCAACGCTGCATAGCTTCAGCGGAGCTAATAAATTTTGTATTTCGGGAATATGGCTTTTTCGATATTTGAGTGAGCAATGCCTTGGCGTCAGGATTGGAAATAGAATCAGACATCACCACATTGATCTGTATACGGTCTCTCAGACGATGTGTTTCCGCGTTCACACTTACCCACACACTCGCCATCACTCCAATAAGGAGCAAAACAAACGAAACACTCACTATCAGCGTAAGATGTGACGCCCAAAAGGAGATCTTTACTTCTTTCTCTTCCATTCAACTTGCAAAGTTAATACATTAAAACCCCTTTGTCAAGTCTTTTCAATAGAGATTATAGTAAATCATTGCAACGCCCTTGATACTCCGCAATCAACTCCATAATATCTTCCTTCAGTTCCGGGATATGTCGAATTACCAAACTCCATAAAAATTCCGGAGTCACCGAATCATAACCATGAATAATGCGATTACGTGTATTTATTATTTCCTTAGCATGAGGCAAAGGGAAATCGGATTTTATCTTTAAAATCCGATTTATTGCTTCTCCCATAATCTCAGTTTTCCTTTCAACTGCGCTTCTTCGAAGATGATCGTTGGCAAAAACATCAAATCGCTTAGGATAATCCTGAAAGAAACCCTCTACGGAATTAATAGCATTGAGAATATCATATAGATATACCAAAATATACTCATCCATAAATTACTACCTTTTTCTTATCAACTAATTTTTTAAAAATAGGATTTAGCTGATTGCCGTATTCTATCAAATCGACCTTTCGATTAAAAAGTTTCTCAAAAGCAGTACGCAAATCAAAATAATTTGTTACATAATCAAAATTATCTGAATTGTCTGGGTCAAAATTCACAAGTAAATCTATATCGCTATTTTCATTGAATCTATCCGTTAAAATTGATCCAAAAACAGCAAGGGATTTCACCTTATACCGGCGGCATAAGTCAAATATATGTTGAAGATTCAGTTCAATTAACTTCATTTTCTAATTAATTCTCTATCTTCTGCAAATATAAAACTTTTTCTGAAATAGTTTAAGATATTAATACCTCCATTCTACTTAAATTTAAATTTATTTGTAATTTTGCAGTGATGCATCAGAAGAATTTAAAAGCCGCTTTTCACACTTTAGGGTGTAAGCTGAATTTTGCCGAGACCTCTGCCATCGGTCACATGTTGGCAGAGAAAGGTGTGACTCGCGCATCCCGCGGAGAGGATCCCGATATAATCATTATCAACACCTGTTCTGTTACCGAGACTGCTGATAAAAAGGGGCGGCAATTGATTCGTCGCCTTTCTAACCGCTACCCACAGGCTTCTATTGTCGTAACGGGATGCTACGCCCAGCTGAAGCCCGCAGAAGTAGCGGCACTCCCCGGCGTAGATATAGTGTTAGGCTCAAATGAGAAGTTACGTGCTGCGGAATATATCGACAATTGGTTAAATGATCACCACCCCAAATTGGAGGTAACACCCTTTAAGGATATCACCACCTTCACCCCTACATGCGAACGAGGTGACCGCACTCGCTATTTCCTCAAGGTTCAGGACGGTTGTGACTATTTCTGCACATACTGCACCATCCCCTTTGCGAGAGGTAGATCGCGCTCCGGGAGTGTGACTGAAATGGTTGAACTTGCTCAAAAAGCTGCTCAAGAGGGTGCGAAAGAGATTGTGATAACAGGTGTAAATATCGGTGACTTCGGAAAGAACAGCACCGAATCATTCTTTGACCTGATCAAGGCGCTCGACAATGTGAATGGAATTGAACGTTACCGGATCTCTTCTATTGAACCAAATCTCCTCTCGGAAGAGATCATAGATTGGGTGGCAAAAGAATCCAGAACCTTTATGCCTCACTTCCACATCCCTCTTCAGTCGGGGTCCGATAAGGTATTAAAAAAGATGAACCGGCATTATGATACAGCACTTTTTGAATCACGGATAAATTATATCAATGATAAAATTCCGGACGCTTTTATCGGTGTGGATGTTATTGCGGGAGCTCGCGGTGAAACTCCGGAGGAATGGGAAAAGACTCAGGATTTTATCAAAAATCTGAATATCACGCGACTTCACGTTTTCCCCTATTCCGAACGACCCGGCACTGCTGCTCTCTCGTTTGGCGATTCAGTCGAGCAGGGTGAACGTCACAGAAGGGTCGGTAAGCTGACAGATATTTCCGATCGAAAATTTGATGATTTCTATCGCCGCCACATTGGTTCCACCGCAGAGGTATTGTGGGAGCAACCAACAAAAGATAAAACTAAGATGCACGGTTTCACGCGCAACTATATTCGTGTCACAACTCCATACCATGCCGGATTAATTAATACTCTGACCAAAGTGAGACTCCTTGATTTCGATCCGGATGAACCGGATTCACTGATTGGAGAAATAATTGTGCC
>CAZEJY010000073.1:0-9610 GCA_964512705.1 uncultured Sangeribacter sp.
GAACTGGCCTCCGGAGAAGATAAAGAATCATATAGTTGCTATTCAAAGCGGAAATATTGGAGAGCTATTGTTAAGATAGATATATAGAAAATGATTCTCGTAAATATCTCGACATCAAAGACCAGGCGCAATTCCGGCAGTGGCTGATTGAGAATCAAGCCACCGAGCGCGAGTGAGGGCGGTAGCGAAGCGTGGCAAGACTCCGCCGGAGGATGCACTTTGGTATCTTGATGCCCTCGAGGAGGCTCTGTGTTTCGATTGGATTGACTCTACGTTGAAAAGAGTCAACGGCGAACCGTTGCAGCGATTCGGACCGAGAACCAAATCCGGTAAATGGACCGAACTCAACAAAGAGCGATGCCGGAGATAGTGAGGGCGTTCAAGTTCAGTCTGCCCCATTCTGCTACAAACAAGACGCTTGAATGGAATTATTCATCCATCAAGGCAAGACTATCCGCAATATCGCACCAGTAGTAATGTCTCACTATTTAGAAAGGGAGCGCGTGAATATGGTTTGAATATGAGGAAAATATTTAGTAAATTCGCATGAATTGATTGATAAGGTATTACGCGATTGATCCATCGATAAACACATAAAACTCATAATATCATGAATAATAGAATTACCGGTTTTCTTCTTAGCATCTTATGTGCAGGATTCGGGGTTACAGCTCAAACCACGCTTCAGGAGATGTCGGAAGATCTGAATCGCACGGGAGGAGTATATTATGCTTATCCAACAGAAAAAGCAGATAATACTCCTGCACCTAAAGGTTATAAACCATTCTATGTAAGCCATTACGGTCGTCACGGATCCCGTTATCTGATTTCCGATAATGACTATAAATGGGTTTATGATCTATTGAAAAAAGCGGATGATGCCAATGCACTCACACCTTTAGGAAAAAATGTGCTGAACCGTCTTGATACGGTCATCGCCGAAGCCGATCGCCGTGGTGGAGATCTTTCTCCATTAGGTGCACGCCAGCATCAGGGAATTGCCAAACGAATGGCGGAGAATTATCCGGAAGTATTCAAAGGAAAGGGTAAATTCGTATCGGCAAGGTCCACGCTTGTTCCCCGCTGCATAATCAGCATGGGCAACTTCACCCAAAGCCTTAAGGAACAGTATCCGGACTTGGATATCACTCTTGAATCATCACAGAAATACATGCCCTATCTTTGCTACAGCACTCCCGAATCAGATGAATTCAACGGTAAAAACGGTTGGTGGCACGAGGTGAAGAGAAAATTTGAGAAAAAACAGGTTAATGCGGATCGAATCACGCCAACTATTTTCTCTGACTCTGAATTTGTGGAGCGTTATGTGAAGCCGGAAGAGTTCATGTGGGGTCTTTACTGGATTGCTTCAGATGCATAGAATTCAGAAAATAAAATCTCTTTTTACGATCTTTTCACTCCCGAGGAGCTTTTCAATATCTGGCAATGTTTCAATGCGGATTTCTATGCCCGTCACTCCAACTTTAAACCCGCTGAAGGCAAGCATCTCAATAATGCAAAGCCGCTGCTCCGTAATTTCTTGGAAGGTGCCGAAGCTGCGATTTCCGGTGAAGGCGATGCTGCAACTCTACGTTTCGGTCATGACGGTAATATAGTACCCTTCACAGCCCTACTGCATTTTGACGGCTGTTATGGAGAAGCTGAGCGCCCTGAAGAATTTTATAAGGTGTGGAATGACTGGCGAGTATCGCCCATGGCTGCCAATATTCAGATGATTCTTTTCCGTAATGATAAGAACCCCAACGATGTATTAGTAAAGCTCCTGCATAATGAAAAAGAAACCCATATACCGGTAGCAACTGATATATGGCCATATTATCATTGGAATGATGTGAAAGCTTACTATGAGGGATTGCTCAACGAGTAAGGAAATCAGCGGTAATCTTTCGGTTTGAAGATGCTTCCCAATTTCAGCTGAATCACTCCAAACATCGCTTCGCCGAAATAACAAAAAATCACCGTGCGGAAGCTCCGGTGATTTAAAATGTTTTTATCGTATTATTTTAATTCATAAAATGATTAACCGAGTAGAAGTACCAAGACGATACCGAAGATTATCAAAACGGTGTTGGAAACCGCGTAGGTAATGGTATAGCCTATTGCCGGAACAGTACTACCGAGACGCTCCTGTATGGCACCCAATCCCGCAGTGGTCTTACGTGCCCCAGCACAACAACCTAAAGCAATTGCCGGATGGAATTTAAAGACCTTATAACTCAGCCAAAGGCCAATAAATAATGGGATAAGCGACACAATCAAACCACCGACAAATATTTTAGGTCCAACTGCCATAAACGAGTCAACAAATGTTGGTCCGGAGGCAATACCTATAACCGCAATGTAAAGGTTCAAACCAAGATTATTGAATACCCACAGAGAAGCCTTTGGAATTGCGCCGTAAACTGGACGCTTTGATCTTAACCATCCAAGTATAAGACCCATCACGAGTGCTCCGCCGCTGGTACCCAAGCTTACTGACACATTACCTAATTTAACTGCCAAGCAACCTAAAAGTCCACCGAGGAGAACGCCTAAACCTACGAACACGAAATCGGTAGCTAATGTAGGCTTGTCGGCATAACCAAGTTTTACGGATGCTATATCCACATATTTCTTGCGACCTACTAACTCAATTACATCACCTGCATTTATCTTTACATCTTTCGATGGAGTGACCACTCGCCCATCATGTCTGATACTCTTTATCTCTACCCCATACATGAACTCATTCTCGACAAGTTCAGGCACTGGCTTACCGGCATACTCTTTGCTAATGGTTACCTGAACATCCTCCACAGGGAAAGTAAGTATTCCGATTCCGGCAACTTCCTCACCCAACCATTCATTATCTCCGACAATGAATTCCCTGCGACCGGAGATTACGATCACATCACCCGGATTGACAATAGAATCCACAGACGCGTCACTCACGTCTCCATCTTGAGTCTTTATACGCTCCACAAGCAGACGTCGTCCCGACTCTTCAAATCGCTTCTGGATAGCCTCAACACTCCTCGGACTATCCATCCACGTCCCATTGGCTATAAAAGCTCTAAACGCAACCGGACGACACGCATCGAAAAATGCTGGATCATCCGATGCACTCCCCTGCGAAATACTTCTTTCATATTCATGGGTCATGCGTTTAACCTTGTCCAATCCTCCCATCATCCATGGGCCGATATAACCGATGAGCCACACAGCCACAAGTGTTCCGAATACATAAGTCATGGCATAGCAAACAGGTATTGAAGCAATCATTTCCGCTATGCGATCCTGTGAAGCCGGTAAAGTTGCGATAGTGTCCTCAGCAGCTCCAACTACAGGTGAGGCTGTAGACGCACCTGCCATCATACCTGCCGCCTGACTGGCATCAAGACCGAGCCACAATGCAACTACCCACGACATTGCGACAATCATTACACACATCACCACAGCAAAGAGAACCTGCTTCAGTCCCTCTCCTTTCATGGACTTGAAGAATTGAGGGCCCACGCTGTAGCCGATACAGAAGAGGAATAGCATGAATGAAAAAGTCTTTAACGGTCCACCGACATCTACATTCATCTGGCCTACAAGCACTCCCACTATAAGAACAGAGGTTACCGTTCCAAGTGAGAAACCCTTGATTTTGATTTTGCCAATCAAGAAACCGACTCCTATTGTCAGAAAAACCGCCAACGCCGGAGTATGTCTAAAAGTTTCCAAAAACCACATATCTATTATTTCGTTACAGGTTCGTAAATGTAAACTTCGTGTATCTCTTTGGTGTATCCCTCATCCTCCAAAGCACCTTGCGACATCCCGAGTACTATGCTCGTGCCCCTATTGTTAAGAACCAAAAGCTCTCCTGATTTTGGATCAAAGCATAGCCCTTCAATTTCTCCGGCACGTTTGAAATCATCCATCTCCCTGAATAGCGATACTCTTCCTTGATTCATTCCGGCATTAACCAATCCCTCCCGAATCACAGGCTTTCCATCCTCTCCTATTTTGACGCTGAAAGCGGTTTCTCGCTCGACCTCTTTCCCCGGCTTCAGTCCATGAAAGGGTACATTCGTGATATCAATACAATAGATATTATCCGGTATGCCATACGCAGCATCGCCATCGTCGGCTGAGAAGTATAATTTACCGTTTAGAGCAGCAATTCCTTGACACCAATACGGAGTTGGTGCACATTGAGTTTTAGAGTGGTATTTGCCGGTTTCTTTGTCATAGGCATACACAAACCTACTATCCACCCAATCCGACATCCAAATAAGGTTATTGTCATTATCTACGGCTATACCGGAAACCTCAACTTGGCCTGATTCAGGACACCATTCGAAATCACGTTTCCATTCCAAAGTGTTGGCATCATAGACTGATACTGCTATATTATATCCCCTACCATACAGAAACTTCTCGATTCCACAATAAATCTCACCGTCAGAGACATCAATATCTCCGAAATGGTTAGCTTTCTCCGGATCCATGAAAGGTTGCATATTCTTGGCAACGAGATTCCAATCTTTGTCGAATTTATACAGAGCGCCTGTATCAGAGACATAATAGTACTCACCATCGCAGGCAATCCCTTGTCTTCCGGGAACCTCCACAACCTTCTTCAAACGATATTCAGGTTGATTGCCGATGCCGAAAGCTATCCCCATGCCAAGCGTGGATAGAAAACAGAAAACTGCAAATTTTATACCTATTGAACTCATAAAACTAAAAAAATCACCGGAACTTTCGCACCGGTGATTTATATAAATTATTACCGTATTATTTCAAATCATTATATAACTTCTCAAGCTTGAATGGCGCCGGACGATTCAAAGTCTGTTTGTGCTCGCGTCCGAAATAATCTGTCCAGGTAATCTCCAACGGAGCATCGGGAGTAGATGCCTGAGCTTTGAAAAGCTGGTATTTACGGGGTTGCTGATAACCTTTGCTACCCCAAATGTTCTGCCATACACAAGTTCTGACCATATAAGATGTTGTATACAGAGGATTCTCCTCATTAACAACCTCTACAGGCAACTCTTTGCCATTTTCAGTAATGGTCAATTTTCCATCCGGATCCCAAGCCCAGAGATTTACGTATACGTAGTTATCCGGTACATCGCTGTAATCAGTCCACTTGGGATACATAGTCTTGAAAGCATTGAATTCAGGATTATTCTTGAAATACTCTTTCATTCCATTGCCATCCCATGCAAAGAATTGCTGGTCTGCATCATACTCATACGGAACGTGATCCCATTTCAGATCCTTTCCATCCACAGTGAACACTTCAAAAGCAGTAGGAGTACCATCGGGACAAAGATTGTTCAAACCGGTTGCACGTGTTCTCCACCATGATCCGCAAGTACCGGAGATATTGTGCTCCGTCAGGTTCTGGATATTCTGCGGCAGACGCACCAACTGCTGATTATGGGAGTGTCCGCAAAGAGTATGAACATTCTTGTAGGGCTTGAGTATATCAAGTAATTCCTGAGTACTCTTAGGCTCGGTGCGGATGTAAATATCATCAGCAACGTGTGTCCATTGTGGCTTATACTGATAGGGTTTGCGGCGGAACATCGGTCCGTGCATAGAAACGACCACCGGTGTCTCAACATCAACATTTGCAAGATCCTTACGCAACCATTCCAATTGTTCGGGAGTGAACTCTTCGATATAATTACGTTTATTGTTTATATCGTAATAAGTAGGCTCTTTTGCTTGGTCATTCAGATAATGGATATTATCAAGGAAAACATAATGAACGCCACCTATATTCTGTGAATAATATCTTGGACCCATAGCCTTCTGATAAGGAAGAGATGCCTCCATGTCGGAATTGGGACCGGGTTTTGTATGCGCATCATTATCATGGTTACCCATTACACTATAAACAGCTGTAGGATAATTTGCTTTCTTTAGAGTTTTGCGGAAGTCAGAGATATCGAACTTATGAGCGTACCAATAAATATCCCAGGCTGCATCACCAAGATTTATTGTATACACCGGTATACCCTGCTCATTATATTTCTCAACCTCCTGACGAATTCGGTTAACGTATGGTCCTGAGAAGATATCCACGTCATTACGTTCATTTGCCAAATGCACATCTGTAATTAATATAGTTGCATGCTTTGAATTATCCACTTTATTCAAACGGAAGTCATGGCGTTCATACTGATCTGCCGGAAGCGTAAAATCAGCCCAGAATTGAGGAACCGGTTCGTCACGATAAACCTCATAACCTGAAGGAGCAGTAATAAACAACTGTGGATTCTGCTTTTTTGATTTGAGATAATAAGCTCCCTTTTTGTCGGTTTTGGTAACCTCATAGCCATCGGAAACAACAACACCTGCCACAGGTTTGCCATCGCATTCAACGGTACCTGCTACCGTAACCCCTTTACCGGGCTTAACCGGAAGGGAAGATTGATAGGTGGAGTGCGCATTCACAAGTGAAGCACCAGCCAGTCCTAACAAAACCAATGTAGATTTAATCAATTTCATTAATGTTGGATTAGAAAGTTAATTAAGTGAAAACGTAATATACATCAAAATTAATAAAAATTAAGCAATAGAGAAAACGCGCTTAACCTTTATTAAGAATTCTTTTCTTCGGCAATGTGCCTAATACCGCTATTTTAAGTCATGCATGCAACCTTTTTGAAATCCTTGAACCTTCCTTTACATGTATCCGTTTTTATAATAAAATGATTTAATATATTTGATATTATGAAAGAGACATTTGAAAAAAGCCTTCACTCCGGCAAACCGGTATTGGCAGCATTTATATCTGCTGGAGAAAAAAGTGAAGTACAGATCGAAGAGATTACTGAAAAGGTAAAAGAGAAATTCGGTGACAAAGTTGAATACGTAGTTGTTGATTGCGCAATCCACAGACCACTGCGAAAGAAATATCAGATCGATAACTATCCTACTTTCATCCTCTTTAAAGGTGAAGAGGAAATGTGGAGAGGTAACACTCATAAAGCTGAGGTGATTGAAGAATCAATTAACTCATTCATCTAATTCTGAATACTTTTATTATTATAGATTAGAATACTTACTTAATAGATTAAGTGTAGCTCTTTAGTGAGTTACACTTTTTTTGTTGCATTGGTAACACGGTTAAAATTCAGTTAAACTCTACTCTATTTCTCAAAATTTTCGTAAATTTGATTCCACAAGAAAATTTATTGAAGCTACTTAACTAATGAGACAGGATTCAAGAATCGTTTTTATTGATTGGTTACGCATTGCGGCATGTTTTATGGTACTCTTGGTACATTCTTGCGAGATGTATTACTGTACTTCCGCACCCGACGGATCTTCCGACTGGTTTACCTACGTTGATGATGAAGCTCAAAGATTATGGGTATCAATATACGATGGATTTTGCAGAATGGCAGTGCCATTATTCATGATCGTTTCAGCATACTTGCTTGTACCCATGAGAGATGGCATGAGTATGGTGGAGTTTTACAAACGCCGGGCAAAACGTATATTACCTCCATTCATAATTTTTCTCTTTCTCTACTGTATTATTCCTTACCTTATTGGAATGGTTGATTTTCAAACATCCATAAATCAGATGCTCCGTTTACCCCTCAACTTTCCGGATGTTGCCGGACATCTTTGGTTCATCTATCCCCTGTTAGGATTATATCTTTTTATTCCTATTATCTCGCCTTGGCTTGCAAAAGCAACAGCCAAAGAGGAAAGAATATTCCTCTCTCTGTTTGCTATATCAACCTTCATCCCCTTTCTGAACAAAGCTTTCGGATTCCTGTGGGGGGAATGCCTATGGAATAAATTCGATCTTCTCTGGTATTTTTCCGGATTCTTAGGTTATCTGGTTTTAGCCCACTATATCAGGGTCCACATTCACTGGTCAACCAGCAAGCGTTTGATAATTGGAGGCCTATGTACTTTGATAGGGGCCATCCCAACCATCCTCGGTTTCTATATTTTAGTTCCACCCGAAACCTATGTGTATACTGGAGACGCTGAACTCACGTGGGCTTTCTGCACTCCAAATGTACTTCTTCTCACATTCGGAACTTTCCTCCTATTCACCACAATCAGAATGAATCGAGTTCCGAAATGGCTTTTAGCTATAAGCGATTTAACTTACGGAATTTACCTTATGCACCTGCTGCTTTTGCCCTCGTTAGCTGGATGGCTGATCTCTTTAGGCATACATCCTGCCATAACAATACCAGCAATTGCACTTGCCACATTCCTTGTTTGCTGGGCAATAGCTTCAATCATCAAACTGCTCCCCTTCGGTCATCATATAATCGGGAACACCCCTCGAGCACGACTCATTGAAGAAAATAACTTAACACTAAATATAAACACTAAATAAGTATGACACTAAAAAAGCAAGTAAAGATCAGTACCTATTCCATGATATTGACAATATTGACCTTAGTATTGCTGATTGGAATATTTCTTTGGCAATACAATAAGTATGGTAACGATGCAATTGTTTGGGTACTATTAGGGATAATGGTCTTCTGGGCTTTCTCCTGCCTCTTTTATAGCCCCCTCTCTATTGAACTAACTGATGATTCTTTATTAATAAACCGTTCTCTCCGCATCAAGGAGATTCCTCTCTCTGCGATCTATTCTGTAGAACTCTGTCCTCCTACAATGGGTGAAAAAAGAATATGCGGATCCGGAGGTATGTTCGGATACTGGGGATGGTTCTCCCAAAGGGATCTCGGTAAATATTTCGCTTACTATGGAAAGGCCTCCGATTGTTTTCTTGTGAAGTTAAAATCAGGAAAACAATATCTGTTAGGATGCGAGGATGCACCTGAAATGGTTGAAGAAATTCGTAAACGAATCTAAATTACTTCTCTCATAAAATTCAATACCTCCATTAGGATTCAAATCCTACGGAGGTATTTTTTGTTGAAGAGTCTAATCCGACATTACTTCCCTATACTCCTGCATAAATTTCTTGAAATTAAATACTCCTATTACGACACCCAAACATCCCCCTAAAAACACTCCGTAAAAAAAGAATTTGGCATCTGATAAAAGAAGTACCATCCAGCCTATCAAGAATATGGCCATCGGAAGAAACACCATAACGGACTGTAAATGCTTTTTCCTATAATAATAGGCTTTCCTCCAAACTTCTGAAACCGTCATCTCATTTAAATTTATGCTGGAAATCCCTTTCACGAACCAACGGTCGGTCAATGCAGCAGATAGAAAATAAATGGAAGAATAAGCCAAGAATAGATACATTGATACACTCACTCCATGACACCATTGAGCCAACATCC
The DNA here is from genome assembly GCA_964512705.1 of uncultured Sangeribacter sp. Lineage (GTDB taxonomy): Bacteria > Bacteroidota > Bacteroidia > Bacteroidales > Muribaculaceae > Lepagella. The sequence goes on from CAZEJY010000073.1 coordinate 9,309, forward strand.
GCCCTAATAAGAGAGGACTTACAAAAGCATAAATGAATCCAATCATTGAGAAACGCTTATACCTTTCTATTAGCGACTGCAAAGCTGTGTGTCGTTTCGGATCCTTTGGTTCAAAATCTCCGGTATTGAATGTAGTACCGGTCCAGCATCTTTTTATTTCGTTTTCCATAATCCTATATATTTACCATTGTTCTTAATTTCTCTTTCGCGCGGTGTATTCTGACTGCAACGTTACTTTTACTCACTCCCGTGATTTTGGAAATCTCTTCATACTCCTCCCCTTCGAGCCATAAAAGGATTAT
>CAZEJY010000074.1:0-6695 GCA_964512705.1 uncultured Sangeribacter sp.
CGTCCAGATAGTCGGTCAGCTTCCAATAATTTTCATATTGGCCGCACTCCGTCGTTAGATATGGTGGATCCAGCACAAACAGCGCACGGCTGTTGTTACGTTCACGCTCGAATAAGTCCCGATAATCCATGTGCACCACCTCCAGACCATCCAAATAGCCTCCACACTCATACGCTCCCGGTCTTACACGGTTATACATCGTATGTTTGCGCAGCTCGTTCAGACTTGTTACCCATTTGCCGGAAAAGAGCACATTTCGGCCTATTGTCAGAATATCGACGTAACCGCTCTGCTTTTCGTAACTCTCGACCAGAGCCAACACGTCAGCACGCTGCTGGTTTGTGAGCCGTTGGTTCGGTTCAACACCGGTTAAAAGTTCTTTAATGGCTCTTAAAATCTCGTTGGTCTGATCAACGTCTGCCAGACGGTCAACGTAGCGGTCAAAGTCGTTATAAACGACCCGACAACCCGGCAACACATGTTTGGCCGTGTGAGACAACAGCCCGGAACCTCCGAAAAGGTCCACCACTGTGTCCACTTCGCCGGCGACTGATTCCAGCACTTCGGTGAAGTCCCGGAGAAAATAACGCTTTTGCCCCATAAAGGGAAGAGGCGCACATTTGTAGTTCCTACACATTCAGCATAATACTTCCTTTCTTTTTAGTTAGACAGATTTTTAGGACACTGCCCCGATTACTCGTAGGCAGTGTAATTTTTGATTTTCTTGATAGTGGCAATAAACGGCATCACATCTTTGTCACGTTCCAGCCGGTCGCGGATTACGTCGCTTCTGGTTATGAAATACCGGTAATCCTCCGGCTTATCAGGGAACGCAAATTTTACAACGGCCTTGGTCTCGTTCTTTATGGTCGTTATCAGGTGCTCAAAGAAGATAATGTCAGCATTAAAAAGGCTTTCAATGCTCACACGCTTGTCTTTGGGCAACCCGAACCAATTCTCTGCGTCTCTTATCTGTGAAAGTCGCTTAAATTCCATGTTCTTTTGATATAAGTTTAGTTTTTCATTAAAAGTCGTTCGCAACAGGTTAAGACAGTTGGCGTGTTTACACCACCCGAAATAACTTGCTGTTTTCCGCTTAAATTCTTCATCCGAAACATCCTTTTTAACAAGCGTTCTTACTCGTCGTTGCATACGCTGTTTTATGCGTTTTCTTAGCATTGTATGTGTCGGAAAAAATTTATAGCCCATAAAGTCTATGCCACAGGCAACCGGGGCCACTCTGGCATTATTCTTTACCTCCAGTTTAAGCGCATTTATCTGCCGGGTTATATCGGCAAGCCATTTGTGTGCAGTGGCTTTGTCCGGAGCTAAAAAAACAACGTCATCCATATAGCGGAAATAGTAGGGAATGTGCTCAACCTCCTTAGCCCAGTGATCAACCGGTGTAAGCATAAGATTGGCAAGGTACTGATTAGGCCAAAGACCTATTGCAATACCGGGACTGAATGAATCAATTAGCGCATCAATCATCTGTAAAGTAGGCTGGCACTTTATGATCCTCCGCAACAGCCCTTTCAAAATATCATGGTCTATGCTCTGATAAAATTTACTAACATCTATCTGGACATAATACCAATCGGGGTTATCTCTTAACGCCGGCTTTAACTTGTCGGCCGCGCTCTTGATTCCACGCCCCTTAATGCTTCCGTAGGTGTCAGCTGTGAATTTATCCTGAATTATCGGGCCTATAACATTTATAAGGCTGTTATGTAGAATTTTGTCAGGGTAAGTGTTCGGATAATCTATGCGGCGCTCTTTGGGTTCACGGACAAAAAACGAATAATAAGGCCCAAAGCTATAATTCTGATTTATTAGAGATTCCTCCAGTTTATCAAGTAATGCAGCCCGGTTTTCGACAAAGTGCCTCTCGTTCCTCGTAAGCCGCTTGCCCTTTATGGCTTGATCTGCCGCCCGCTCTATATTAGCGCGGGAGCATATCAACGGCCAGAGGTTCCCTATTCGCTTCATTTGTCTGCTTCTCTATTGCCAATTTTCGGCGTACCTACTCACAAGCAAATCCCTTTATTTATGTTCAGCCGTTTGGTTATATCGGCTAAGACTGTGGAGCCCGCAAGTTTTTTTAGAAGTATTTGAGCCCGCGACCCCGTAAGCATTGTTAGCATTGCCCACATTGCCCGCATTGTTAGCACGGCCAACACCGGCCAGCAACCCGGAGCCGCAAAGCTCCACAGCCTTGTTATTATCCGTTTGCACGATAACGCAGAATATCGGTTATTATCGGTTCGTGTTCTGGCATGGACTTGCCAAACACATCAAAACCACTCGGCACTACTGAAAACGACCTGATAGCCTCAGCCTCACCCTCAGGAACGTGGTAAAGCTGCAAACCGGCATTAAACAGATCCGTAATTACAGCCTTTGGCGTTTCAGTGTGCACCTCTTGGAGTTTCGCCGCAAAGCTCTCCAAAATAACACCGTCATCCTCCGGGTTAAACACCGGTGCCGCCCGGATTGAAAAAGAGTCTATCAGTCGTTTCATTGTTTGTTAGCTATTAGTTTGAATTGACAATAACGCTCAGCCATTACGCTTTTGCGCAACACGTCAGAATAGCCGCCCTGCGCCTGCGTCTGAAATGCCAGATAATTGCCCGATGAAATGGGCTGATCATCTGCATCATGCTGGATTACGCCACCGACCTTATAAACGAAATATTCCCCGAAAAATTGCGCCGGGATCCACTCCTGCGTCGGCACCCTCGTGTCGTCAAACATAACGCCGATCTGATACCCGCTGTCTCCAGCCGGGGGCGTGAATTTATCCGTATTGTTAGCCGCGACAAAACTCTCGCCCGGGCTTACTGTCCGGCCTCTGTATTGTATGGCTTTTGAGCCATAGTTATAATAAACCCCGCCACGTTGAAGACCCTCACTGCTCTTTATCATCGCGAATATTGCCGGAGTGCTGCGCAGATAGCACACATCCGTAATATTTGGATCTTCCAGAGCCACAAGCAAAGACCCCGTGCCCTCGGTTGCGTCTGACATAAAAGTCGTGCCCGCCTCTGACACTGCAACTACGCTGCCGCTTGGGTAGTTCGTGTTTTTGTATATTATATCGCCATGCGCGACATAGCGACCCGCCGGCAACACAGCCCCTGCCGCATACTCATCGCCCAGAACCGACCCGGCCGAAAGGTGCACACCGTGCGTGCCCCATTTCGACGCATACTTCGTCAGCACTGCCGTGATCGACATCTTCGCCGTGTCAATCTTCACTATCTTGCTCACGATTTCGCCCGCGCTGTCCGCGCTCGTCTCGTCAAGGCAGATTGCACCGCCGGTCACTCGCAAAATTCCGTTGGCGCTCTTTTCATCCCAACTCCCGGCCACTCCCGTGCTGTCGTCAAGGATCGGCAAGTTCAGAGCCGGAGCCAGAGCACCGTAATAGCGTCTGTCTGCTCTCACCGCCTCACTCGTCGGGGTAAGCGTCAGGTCTCCAGCCGCCGCGTTGTTAAACATCTCCTCCGAAGTCTGAGAGCTGAAAATGCAGTTGATAAATTGCGGCCGGTTCTCCTCTGCAATCCCCCAGCTGTTCATCTCGCCAAGCAAAAGGTCTTCACGCTCCTGACCGCTCGTGCCCTCTTGGTCAAGCATCTCGCCGTCTGCCGTGTACCACTGGCAATCATGCGCAAAAATGCACTCTTCAAACGTCAGCGGCTCATCAGCAAAAAAATCACACTTCGCGAACACGCTCGCCGTGAATTTTCGCCGTGCGTTGGCATCTGCCCGCTTGCGCTTTTCCAACGGCACATCGTAGACCGTCATGTGCGTTACATTTCCAGAGCCCCCATACCACAGTTTCGTTGTCCCGCTCATCTTCGGACTCCAGATCCCGACGTATGAAACGGCGGTATTGCCGCCTATGCAACCCATGTACAAAGGTGACTTGCCCACTATTGCAGACGAGCCCGCGACCCCGCAAGCATTGTTAGCACTGCCCACAATGCCCGCATAGTAAGCACGGCCAACACCGGCCAGCAACCAGGAGCCGGTATTCACTACAAGGTCATAAGTGGCCGCCGCGCAATTCTCTATTATCATGTTCGCGTGGCTGAACCCGTAGATAAGGAACGAATCCTCACCGTCAAACACGGCCGCCCCCATATAGTCCCCCCTTATCATCGTGGAGTGGTTCCCGTCTGCCATATCCTCGCAGAACCGGCCTCGGCACACTATCGTTGCCGGCGCAGTGCTCCGGCCTCTGTATGCCTTGCCAAGGGTCTTGTAAGGATTCTCCTGCGTGCCGTCGCCCCCCAAGTCGTCACCCGTCATGGAGTCTACATACACATACGCCGCATTGCGCGTTCTCCAGCGATAAGGTTTCATGCCTCACCCCCTTTCTGCTCAACAGTCACAACATCGCGCCGGCGGCTCCATGTCGGTTGCTTGGCCTCCACATATTCGCGCCTTATCGTCACGAGCCATGTCTCGCCCTCGACCACCCACTCAGTCGGCCGACCCCATCTGTCTGTTGTCGGGATCACCTTGTCGGTCTCCGTTGCGTTCATAGCCAACTGCGGATATATCTCACCCCTCAGCCATGCCATAGCTTCCTCACTCTGCTGCGCTCCGGCTTCTGTCTGCCAGCTCACGCAATCTGTTATCTTTATTTCCATTTCCGTTTAATTGGGTTTTAATGGTTCTTTAATACTCTTTTATTCCTCCGGCTCCGCGCTCCGCACCCTCCGGCATTTCACACCCACTGCCGCCAGTTCGTCGCTCTCCCTCTCTATCTCCCACGTCGCCAACCCTCCGGCCGCGATCATTATCTCGCCCGGATTCTCGGGGTCTACCTCATGGCGAACAAGTTCCCCGGTCGTAACCATCAGTTTGCTCACATTGAAAAGCCGTAGCTCAAGCATCACGACCTCTTCGCTCTCCATGTTCACATCCTGCACCACCGTGCCCGTCTGCCCGAAGTCCAGCGTATAGCTTCGGTCGGTCAGCGTGTTGCTCAGCACTTCCATTTCATCCTGAATGTCCGCCATTTCTGTTCTTATGACATCCATCTCGGTCATGGCATTGTCTACCTTTTTTATCAGGGCATTTGCCTCGCTTGCGTTATACTTCTGATTCAGGGCTATTGTCAGCCCTGTGACTTCGGACATCTTCACGCTTTCCTGTTTGTGCCGGTAACTGTCCAGCCAGTCCGCAAACTGGCTCTCCGTCGGATAAAGCCCCTTGCGAAACCATGCCTTTAACTGCGCTATTGTTCTTATTGCCATTTTCGTGCCTGTTTAATCGGTTATTTTGCTCGCATTATGTAAGCCATCACATAGTAAGGGGGGCGGTTCTCATGCGTCTGCCCGTTTCCGCTCGTCTTTGTGTCGTGCTCGTAATATTGCAGATAGGCATTGTCGTAGTCTGTGTCGTTACTGCCCACCTTGCTGTTGGTCTCTATATGGTCGTAATTTCCTTTTACCTTTTTGCTTGATTCGGCGAAATAATAATCTTTAAGCGAATGGCTGTGGCTCGGCATCTGCTCCGTCGTCAGTGCAACCGCTTTTAAGCCTCCGCCGCTTCCGACCGTCTTGTAGTCGTTGTCGCTGTCATGCTGACCCACTACAAAACGCCCCCTCAGGTCCGGAACCCTGAAATAGCCTCCCTGCGTCGTGTAGGCCGTTCCGTTCGCGCTCATGGCCGTATTAAATGCCGTGCCCAGTGCCTTATATAAGTCCGGGTAGTCCGTAGCCCTCAGAGCCTGACCGTCGCAGAGCACATAACCCTCCGGCACTCTCACCCCGGCCCACATCTGCACTATTCCGAGCGGAGCCGGCTGCACTGCGGCCAACTCATCCCGTAGCGCCTTGTTTTCGGCCATCAGCTCTTTTATATTCTTTATCTCGGTGAAACTCCCCCAGTCAAAGTTTTCCTCTCCGTAACCGGGCGCAAGGCTTCGCCGCGTGTAGGCTTTAGGATAGTCCGTGTTGTTTGCGCTCACCGGTATATCTTCCTGTTTCACATACATGCCGCTTGTCGTCGGGCCTCCCTCCCAAGGCAAAACCTCACCCTCCGGCGCACTCTTGGTTTTTACGAATACATAGCCCGCACCCCGGCGCGTGCCCTCGTTGTTAGGCTCACAACCCCAGAGAATGACCCGGTCGCCGCCGATATTCCCCACAAGTGCCGCCAGCGCCGACCCCTTTTGCAGATAGTCCAGCGTTTCGCAATCCAGAGGAAAATCTTTATTTGCCTGTGTCAGAAAATTACCTGTTATTTTATCCATTGTCATTTATAGTTTATGGCATAGCGCTTGCTCGCCAGTTTATACATGTTCACTATCGCACGCATCCGCGTTTCTGTCTCCGCTTCGCGTAATTCCTCCGGCACTGTCACCCAAAAGTCATAACCGCTCGTGCCGCTGAATCCCTCCCGGTGAGTGCTCACAGCTCCCGACCCCCGGCGTGGAACCATCACCCACCGCCCGGTCTCCCTCTGCCATACCGTTGAGGCTTCCCGGCTCTCCATGCTCTCCCGGTCTTCTATCTCTATGCGCCGAAGCTCAGGGTCAAACTCATCGTTGAGCACTCCCCGCAACTTGCAAACCTGTCCGTTATGGCTTAGCCTGTAATGGGTCGCCTCCCGGTATGACCTTAACTCCTGAAGCTGTCGCCCCAGCGGAGTCACACCCGCATATATCAGCGCCCCCGCCA
>CAZEJY010000074.1:6795-9371 GCA_964512705.1 uncultured Sangeribacter sp.
TCCTGAAGCTGTCGCCCCAGCGGAGTCACACCCGCATATATCAGCGCCCCCGCCAGTGGCCGCCTTAGCCATGTCGGTAGCGTAAGCAGCGCCAGCCGCTTTATGTTCACCTTAAAAAGGCCGTCAACCCTGTTCGTCATACGCTTTCATGTTTACCGTTATTTCTCCGGGCGTGAAATAGCCCGCCGCCGGAGTCAGCCGCGCATTGATCTGCGTTTTCGTCGTCTCGTTAGCCGCCTGTGCGCTGCTCCCGCGCATCTCCACTATCTTCACGCCCTCCACCCCTTGCAGCCGGTCCACGAGAGCCATGTTCGTATATTCGCCGTTGAATGGCAGGTTCTCTATATAGTCCCGGATAGCAGCAACGCACGCAGTCTGAACGCTCCCGGGCTGCAACATCGCGTTATAATACACGTCTACCGTGCAGTCGAAGCGGTCGGCCTCCATATTCACAAGCGCAACCCTCACCCCTGCGTCTTTTATCTCGCTTATATAGGCTTTCAGTTGCCGCTCATGCTCCGCGCTCAGCGGCTCCCTTTTCCCGCCGCTCTCCCCGGCCACCTTTATTGTCAGCAGGCTTGCATCCCTGCTCTCAGTCGCTACCGCATGTTTCACCACTCGCGCCGCCGCCATCGCGCTCTCGCTCATCCCCTCCGTCGCGTAACGGTCGCTGTCCGGCTCCAGCTCTTTGTCGGCCATAAAGGCCAAAACCTTGTCGCGGTACCATTTCGGCCTATGCGCCACCAGCGCCTCCAGTTCCGCCGTCACTTCATCTTTGTGCCGGCTCACCAGCTGCTCAACTGTCCACGCACACACGGCCCATACATACAGCAGGATATTTTCAACGCTTACCGCGCTGAAATAATCACCGAAAGCCGCGCCCGGCTCAAACCCGTAGCGCTCCGCCGCTGCCTCATTGCGCATAAATTCACTCGCGATCTCGCTCTTTATTTCGCTTATATTCCGTGCCATCTTTATTTATCGTTATTGCTTCATTAACTAACTTCAAAATCTATCTCTATGCCCATGAATCCTATGCCACCGTATGGACAAGCCGTCATATCCTCCTCGCTTGCCTCCGTCGCCGGGGTCAATCCCTGAGCCGTGTAAAGTTCCACAGTGCGCCCATCGCCGCAGGGCACAGGTTCCGGAATCGTCAGCACCGTGCCATCCTCCAGCCGCTCACTAAGGCTTATGCCGTTGGCCTCAGCCAGCGCCATTGCCGTCTCTATGTGCCCGCCGGTTATTATCGCCAGATCAAGCACCGTTTGTCTCTCCTGAGCCTTCCTTTTCATCGCTCTATGCTTATTGTCCCGTCGGCTTCCTGATTCACGCGCTCACACTCCACCCCGCAACCGCGTAGCATTGCCCGCACGCGCCCGGCCCACATCGGGTCATAGTTTCCCCCGGCCATCCGCCGGGCTTCCCCACCGAGAAGCGGGTGCTCTTTCAACTCTCCGCGCACCGTCACCACTACCGCCTCAGCGGTCTGCCCCTCCGTGTCGCCGGTCTCTATCCCGCCGCGACCCGTCAGCAGATCACCGGTGGCTTCGTCTATCAGTATGCCTGTCATGTCCTGTTTATCTGTTTGAGGTTAATAATCTTTGCTGAATATCTCGTAGTCCGTATCGCTTACAGCGCTTATGCTCACCGCCTGATAATTCGACTCCGTCATTTGTGTAGCCGAATAACTCCGGATTACTATCCGGTCTATATTCAGAGCGTCTAAAAACTCACTGTGAACCCGCAGCGCCTCTTTCGACTCCAGTAGCTTGCGAAGCGTGCGCAATTCATCCCCGGGCCATTCGTCGGCTATCCCACCGCTCCCGTCTGTGCGTTGCAGTCCTACAACTATATTCACCGCCCAGTCTCCCTCGTTTATATACTCTTTCACCGTGCCGTCGCGCCCCGTCAGTGCCGTGCTCACTATCCGCCGCTCTCGGCTCGCCGCAGCCACCGCGTCGTTGAGCGTCAGCCCCTCGCCGCTCTCCAGTTCAAGCCGCAAAGGGCAGAGCACCCAGCGCCCCTCCCAATAATCTATATCCGTTATCGGAAGCCCCGCCGTTACCCCGGTTATCCCGTCGCGGTCAGGACTCTTCCCCAAGTCCTTAAACCGCACAAGTTTTTTGGCCATGTGCTGCCCCCAGCCCAAAGCCGCAAAATCTATGCTTATTGGCAGCTTCTTGCCGCCTAAACTCGGTTGTGTTATTATGCTCATGTGCTTGCCAGTTGTGTGTCGTTAAGTGCTCCCATGAGGGTTTCTAAAATTACAGCCTTGACCTGTTCGGCACTTTCTCCGACGGTCGCGCTGTGTATCTCAAAGCGCTCAACGAGTTTTTCAATATTAATAGTAATATTTTTGATCTTGCCGGCACTGTCACCTCCGGCACCACTCCCGGAACCTCCTTTGCCTCCGGCTCCGCTCAACGTTGAGCCAACCGGATTAACTGCCGGCGTTTCGACTGTTGGAACGACCGCATTACTTCCGTTAGCCGGCTTATTGGACTTTTTCTTTTCTGCGGCCTCCTTTTTGGCCGCTTCGCTCATCTCGGCATTATAAGCCTCGTTAAACGCTT
>CAZEJY010000075.1:0-9260 GCA_964512705.1 uncultured Sangeribacter sp.
CCTACGGCAAATCCGACCACGGCCCCGTCGACACCTATCCTCTCCGCTCCTGCGAGGAATCGGACATTCCCTATATTGAGTCAATCGAAATGTTATGAATGATCTTACTCTCCCAAAACCCACATTCTCAAATTTAACGCCAAGATATATGGTCAATGGAATCAGGGCGACTTGCTTTAGCTTGGGCGAAGCCAATTCCTAACCGCCTCGAGCCGAAACCCTACTTACCCCACATAATTCTTGTATAATCCAATAATTTTCATTAACTTTGCATAAACAAAAACAAAAATGGCATGGCACGATCCGATCTATGGACAGACGATGAGATGATAGTAGTCCTCGACCTCTACTTCAAACTCACGTTCGGAAGATTGAACAGAAGAACTCCTGAAGTCAAAGCTTTAGCGCGACTTATAGGCAGATCAGACAATTCTGTCGCTCTTCGTCTGGTCAATTATGCCGCCTGTGATCCCTATATCATCAATTCCGGAAGACACGGTATGTCTTCTGGAAAAGAAAGATGTATGCCATACTGGAATGCCTTTGCAAATAATAAAGAAGCTCTATTTTTGAAAGCAGAAGAAATAAAGGCAAGACTATCCCATAAATCAATTGAGCAGCAATTGGCATTAACACCTGAAGATTTCATAGGAAGAGAAAGAGAAGCTGTAATCAGGCAGAGAGTAAACCAATCATCCTTCCGAACAATGATACTCGAAAACTACGAAAATAAATGTGCCATAACAGGCATTGATATTCCTGAGCTTTTGGTAGCCAGCCATATCATCCCATGGTCTGCAAACGAAACCAACAGACTAAATCCAGCAAACGGAATATGTCTCTCCCCTTTATACGACAAAATGTTCGACCGAGGTCTGATTGGTATCCGAGAAGACTATTCCATCCAGCTCTCAGCAGAGCTAATACAAAACATAGGCAAAGAGTACTATGCCCATCACATAGACGCTATCAAAGATCAAAAACTAAGGCTCCCCATCGAACACAAGCCTGACCCCTCCTTCCTCGAATACCACTACACCCACATCTTTTCGCCTCACAACTAAAGCCTTTCAAAAGAAATCTATTCCAATTTCTAGAATCCAATCTTCCTTCACTTTATTTTCAAAAACATAAAGATACTCGGTTAATGGAATCATTTTTATCACTTGTTGTCATTATAATTCTGCTGATAGTATTACAATTCTACAAAAAAGGAAATGTTACTATACCAGGATTCTTCCGAGGATTTGACAGCCCGGAAATAAAAGGTAAGATGGGAGAACAGAGTGTTGCAAGCACTCTTTCATACTTAACCAACGAAGGATATATTATCATGAACGACTTAATGTTTAATCATGGAACCTATACTACTCAAATTGACCATATCGTAATTTCAATCTATGGTATATTTATTATTGAAACAAAAAATCATTCTGGATCGATCTTCGGCAATCAGTATAAAGACTACTGGACACAAAACATTTGGGGTAAGAAGTTTTCTTTTTATAATCCCATTTACCAAAATAATCAGCACATCAAATTTATTTTACGTAAATTTGATGTACTCAAGGATAAAGTAAATTATATTTATCCTATCGTGGTATTTACTGGCGCTACCAGATTACAGCTTCATGGTCCTTGCAATGGCGTCCTCACTTTAGACGAATTGATTAATTACATTCATTCATTTTCTATTAAAGTTTTAACCTCCAATGAAAGTGAGTTTATAGCCAGTATTTTTCAAACAGAAAACATTCCATCTGAAGCTATACGTAAAGTGCATATAAATAATGTTCAAAGAGCCATTAATTTCCATGAGTTAAAAGCAACTAAAGGAATAGGTCCGGGAATATGTCCACAATGTGGAGGTAAATTAATTATTCGAAATGGAAAATATGGATCTTTTTATGGTTGTTCTAATTATCCCAAATGTAGATACACATGGGGATGGTAATTAGGATTCCTGAATATTCAAATTATATTTTCAACTAAAGGCGCTTGCCTAATCCAATTTTTCTTAGTAATTTTGTAAACTATATGCGCTGACGCGGACAATGACCAATGAAAATAAGTATAACTATTCATATAAATTATAAAAGAAACTTCCTGGTAGTCGCGTAAAGGGCTCGGTCGCTTGTCTGCATACTCGGAAGTCATATTGTTAATTAATATGTTCGACATAAACAGACCTATCACTTCGCTATCTGGTGTGAAGTCCTTTGCTCAATACCTCTACGATGAAATCAAACTCGCTTTTCATCCCGATGAATCTTTTGAAGATTATATTGACATAGATTCACACAATTACGTTTTCTCGAAATCGGAAGCGAAATGTCTAAACAAGCGAATGGAGGAATGCTTTAAGGTATGTGAGAAGGAGAAGGTAGACATATACAACTATATGATGCAGTATTCTCCAATACATTCATTTATGCGTAATTGAAACCCATTAGATTAAAAATACTAATTTAAAGCAGTATCTATAGCCCCTACTCTTTCAAAGCTGATAAAGGAGTTTCATCATGAGCAAAGATAGATTGATTTTCAAACTGATAGATTTGGCAAATAAAAAAGCTACGTCTGTACAACTAAACGATGATCTGACCATTTACGAAAACGGACAGAATCTCCCGTTCTCCGCTCAACTGGCAATTGTTACACATGCGCTAATGCTAAAAGGGAATTTGCACGGAGAGATTTATCAGAATATAGCAGATAGTCTTTTTAACGTGTGGAATAATTCCTCTATACTAAGTAAAATTAATACCGACTCCTCTGTTACTTCCCAACCGACCTATTCAATAAAAGGCTCTTTGCTTGACGATTTAAAACGAGTACCCTTTCATAGTCCTAAAAATGCAAAATTTACATTCATTGACCTCTTTGCAGGGATTGGTGGTTTTCGAATGGCTCTGCAAAACTTAGGAGGACAATGTGCGTTTTCGTCAGAATGGGATGCACAAGCACAAAAAACTTATTTTGCCAATTATGGAGAAGTACCATTTGGCGATATCACCACAGACCAAACAAAATGGTTTATTCCCAAAAAGTTTGATGTTCTGTGTGCTGGATTTCCATGTCAACCATTTAGCTATGCTGGTGAGAAAAAGGGCTTTGAAGATAAAACTCGTGGAACATTGTTTTTTGACATCTGTAAGATTTTGGAAGACCATAAGCCACCCATGTTATTTCTTGAGAATGTAAAGGGTCTGGTTTCACACGATCAGGGTAAAACGTTGGATACTATTTTATCTTCTCTTCAGAACCTTGGATATTTTCCACACTGGAAAGTCCTATCTTCTCTTGATTTTGGATTACCTCAAAAGAGAGAACGATGGTACTGTGTTGCCTTTCGAGAAGACATACCGTTTGAATTTCCTGAACCTATGGGAGGCCATCCGATATTACGAGATATAGTGGACGCTAATGATAATTCACCTGAATTATCACTACCCAAATTTGAACTTGACAGAATTGATTATCACTTTGAACACTGTCACGAAGCGGAAAGAGTACAACACGATAATACTAAGTATGCCCCGAATACAAAGAAAGGTAAATATGGAATTTTCTCTTTTCAGAAACCAGATGGTTCACTTCGCTTCCATGTTGGAGATCATGCTAAAACCCAAATACAAGAAGCATTTTATGCCTGTCTTGATACTTATGCACCAACTATCATAGCAAATCGAACCCCAAAGTTGTGGGACTTACGCCGAAGACTTTCTGTAAAAGAAGCCAAAAGACTTCAAGGATTTCCAGATGATTTTATTATGCCAGTTCTTGATTGTCATGCTCTTAAACAGCTAGGAAACTCTGTAAGTGTTCCTGTGATTCAGTTAATATCGGACCGAATGTTAAAAGCATATAATGAATATCTTAAAAATCAATGAAATACTTTAGTTTAGACTCCGTAATATCAGCCTTTAAATCGAATAAGGATAAGACTTCTGATGGCTTTTGGGGAATTATGGCAATTTTGCTGTCATTGGAGTGTAAAATCACACCATGCAAGCAATATAATCTTGATTGCCAGAAAATTGCCAATATTCTTGAAAGATGGTTTTCCGTACGAGATTCTCTTAAATCTTACAGTACGTCCGCTATATGGTACGCTGTATTTTCTTCCGTTTGGATTAAACAACTTGCTTTATTCATTAAGGCAAAGCAAACACCAAACATATATGATGTGATTTGTTGGATGTATCAAGACCATGCATTTGATGAAATACCCACCCATGGAGAACTGCTATCTCTGTTCTGTAATGATACCTCAATGGATATAGAGTCGTTAAAAACCCTATTCGATCTATCCAAAAGAGATTTTATTTTTTCTGATTCTAAGATATCTCATAAATCTAAAATTGAAAAATTACGGGATTTATATGGTACGGTAGGAAACAACAACGCCATTAAGTGCAACGGTTCATATATTGTTGCCGAGGCAGGATCTTTCCAAAGAGCTCCATTTACACAAACGCTATACGCAAGTACAGAAAATTTCAAATGTTTAATGATTACGAGTTCTGCTCCTGATATTTATTATCCTATGAACTTCAATGACAAACCACAAGACAGCGATATGTTAGATTATCTTCAAGTAATATACTATGGAGCCCCCGGTACTGGCAAGTCTCATAAGATTGACAATGACCCAAAAGTAACGGAGGAGAATACCATCCGTACGACTTTCCATCCGGATTCTGATTATTCGACTTTTGTAGGAGCATATAAGCCGACTATGGAAAATGTACCAATGTCAAAAACTTTTACTTCATCAAAGGATGGAACGTATGCTGAATATGTACAAAAAACAGAATCTCATCCTGGTACTGAAAAGAAGATCGTCTATAAGTATGTACCGCAAGCTTTCTTGAAAGCTTACGTTGCTGCTTGGAGTGACTTGGAGAATCCGCACTTCCTCGTCATTGAGGAAATCAACCGAGGCAATTGTGCTCAGATCTTCGGAGATCTGTTTCAGTTGCTTGATCGTAATAATGCCGGAAGTTCATCATACGCTATTCATGCTGACGAAGATATCACTCAATTCCTCTCTGAAGACAAAAATGGATTTGCCAAACTATCGGAAGAACAGAAGGAGGCTATCCGCTCGTTTGTCCTTGTCAAAGATTCCGTCAAAACAGAGGCCATCGGTGATTCTATCCTATCAGGAAAGAAATTGCTACTACCACCAAATCTCTATATCTGGGCTACGATGAATACTTCTGATCAGTCGCTTTTCCCCATCGACTCCGCTTTCAAACGTCGCTGGAATTGGGAGTTTATGCCCATATCATACGATGAAAAAGACTGGTTGTTTGAGGTAGATGGCAAGAAGTATAAATGGGGCCAATTCTTGGAAACAATCAATCCTATAATTTCCGAGCTAACTGAATCTTCTGACAAGCAGATGGGATATTTCTTCGCCAAACCAGACAAGAAGACAGATCCCACACTGAAGGAGAATAACCTTATATCTGAAAAGTTATTCCTTAATAAAGTCTTATTCTATCTATGGACCGATGTCATTAAAGATTTTGCCGATGACAATGATCGTTTCAAAGATTCCTATTCAAAAAAGAAATATGAATTCAGTGATTTCTTCAAAAAGGATAAGAACCGCGTAGCTGAGTTTATCGGCAAACTAGAACTTGAAGAGATAACCGACCAGGGCTACAAACCACTTGCAATCACAGTAAATGGCAAGAAAGTTGCGACCATTACTGACTTTTTCTATGAAATCATGTCTGTAGCAGCCGAAAAGCTTCCGTATTCAGAGATTGAGGCTAAGGTAAAAGAAGTCCTCCCTGAGGATTACAAAACACTGACCGTCAAACCTATTGACAATGCTGCAACATACCAGAAAGAAAATAAGTGGAATAAGAATCCATGGACTGCATCTGATGGTCAAGCTTTCGTTGTCACCAACCAGTGGCAGCGCGATTATTTGCCAAGTGTGAAGAAAGTAGCGGAAAAGTTCAACGTAGAGTTTGAGGATGCCGAAGAATGAAGTTACTTATCGAGGATCATCCATACGAATCAACTGAAGAGTTGCTGAAAGTGCTCGACGGTCTTTTTACCCTTCAGAACGTGGAGGGTAAAATATCCGTGAGGTATGTCGGTTATTATTACAATCCTAAAATCAAGGACTGCGTCTTTATCCTTCCTAAGGTAATTGTCAACGAGAATGGCAAGGCATTCAACCAGTTTGATCCTGCAGAGATAATAGATGTCGAGAATTCAAAATTATCAAAGGAGCAGAAGAAGTTCCTCTATGAGTTCGCTGTCTGGATCCACAGGGCTATAACAGTCTTTAGAGATTCAGAAAAAGAAAAGGATTCAAAACGCAACAAGGAGGAAAACGACCGACAGAGCAAAAGTAAAATCATACACGCCCGGCAGATTGAAGGTTATGGACGCGGTATGAAGAAGGAGAGTAATACTCTTCTCGACATCATCTTGTCGATTATCCGATTCAACAAGGAGCATCAGAATTTCTTCACAACCATATTGAAGAATCTCCATTCAGGATACAACAAGATAAACTGGGGAAGAACCATCGCCAATTCAACTGCTATAGTGGAGGGTGATTCTCCGGTTTATCTCCGTCCAGTCAATAAGAAACGACAAATCAATTTCGATGAGGAGTTGATTGTCATCTTCTTCTCCATACTCAACTATGTGAAGGAAGAGTATGGATTCCGCTCCCAGATCAACTTCGGCTTCGACCTGATAACAGGAAATAAGTTCAAGAAATATCTTAATGGTTATGGACGCACTCGACTCCGTCAGATAAAATACAAATATTTCTCTGATACTGCTCTGCGGATGTGGGATTTGTGCTATGCTTTCTTCGACAAAACCTATAAAATTAAAACGAGCACTCAGCCTAATGAATATTTGCTTGTCAGCAGTTTCCATATAGTCTTTGAAGCAATCATTGACGAACTCATCGGTGATAAGGATATTCCAAAGGGTCTGAAAGAGCAGGAAGACGGCAAACTCATCGACCATTTCTATACCTACGACGGCCTGGTCGTTGATCGTGACCACGATAATGATATATATTATATAGGCGATTCAAAGTATTACAAATTAGGCAGTGACCTCGGAAGCAACTCTATTTATAAACAATACACTTATGCCCGCAATGTAATACAATGGAATCTCAATCTCTTCCTCGACCCAAAATCAAATCCAGAGGACTTTAAGAATTATGGCTCCTTTGAACTCCGAGACAAAGTGACGGAGGGGTATAACATCATCCCGAACTTCTTTATATCAGCTGATATTGATGCTGAGACCTTGAGTTACAAAGAGAATACCCATGAGCATGGAGTAAAGCCCAAAATCAGCCGGCAGTTTGAGAACAGATTATATGACCGTGATACCCTCATTTTGTCACACTATGATGTAAACTTCCTGTTCGTTCTAGCTCTTTATGCAAGGGACAACGCTTCAGCCAAAGCCGAATGGAAAATCCGAATGCGCAAGACCTTCCGGGAAGCAATTCAGCGAATACTCAAAGAGCAGTTTGAGTTCTACGCATTTACTGCCCATCCCGATGTTGATGGTGAGAAATGGTTGAAAGAGAATTTCCAACAAGTACTTGGTAAGACATATAGCCCATTCCTCAACAAAGAGTTTTTCTCTCTTGCTCTTGATAAAGACAAAAAGTATAAAGCAGAAAATGATGCACTCGTAGCCTCTCTCAAAGAGAACTTTTATGTCGTTCCCTGTCCATTAGGGGAGGATCCGACTTCTCTGATTGAGGATGAACGAATAAAGGTTGTAGAAGTCGAAAGCCCCGCCGCCGATAAAGGCAAATATCTTACGTGTGTCGTTAGAAAAAGCGAAATGGGAGAAGAGGATGAGGAGGTTTCCATCAAACTTTACGACTATTTCTGCAAACATGCAGCGGAAGGAAAAACATACGTCATGCTCAATATGCCGACTGGAGACATTACCGAAGCAAGGTATCTTCTCCCTATCGTCGACAACGCCATAGACGGATACTACGACATAGAACGAATCTCATTCGGTACTCGTACAAAACAGACAAAAGACGGTATGGTGATCCCCCGCTTCCCTACTCTCCGCATCAAGATAGGTGCCTATCACCCATTCGACCGCAAATACACGGAAGGTATAGTTCCCAATCGCATGGCAAATCAGATTTGGACTCGCGCTAACCTCCGAGAATACGTTTTAGACAAAGCGAATAATTACTCGATCCGCTACGATGAAGACCCCCAATATGCCGAAGAACCCGACTCCGAATATGGCTCTCCCGACCCGGGCGAGTGGGATTATATCGAATAAATAAAACCTCAGACCCAAGAGCTATCTTTGTCCGTAGAAATGTACGCTGCTTCGAGATGGTTATCTTAGATCAAATATACCCAAAGGATATCTCCAACTACACATAAACTACACGTAAAGTACACCTGAACTACACGTAAACTACACGTTGCAATCTACCAACTACACCAAATCATAACAATAAATCCAATACTATCCTATGCAAGCCCTAACGTACATTAAAGAAGGAGTTTTTAAGCTGACTGAAAAATTCAAACCCACTATCCAGCATCCGAAGGATGCGATTGTTAGAGTGACACTCAGCAGTATATGCACAAGCGATCTGCATATCAAGCATGGGTCGGTGCCGAAAGCTGTGCCAGGTATTACTGTCGGCCATGAGAGGGTTGGGATTGAGGAGGCCTACGACCTGTTTGAGAACCGTCGCGACAATGTCATAAAAGTGGCTATTACAAACCCCGATAGCCCATATTGACAAGCTAATATTGCATAAACCCCAAATTTCGGATAATTTTTGGGATAGTTACCTCCTTCTATCCCTAAATTTCGGATAGTTTTCGGATACTTTAATCCAACTATCCCATATTTGGGATAAAATACGGACAGCCCCAAACAAGGATGAGTCCGTGACTCCAGAAAGTAGTCGTTTTTACGACTAGAAGATGCCAAGTAGTCGTGATTTCGACTAATATAATCCAGCTTGCGACTCAGGAGTTTTGCGAGAAATATATAGTCTATCGTATAGATCCGGGACACCGTCTTTATGATCAAATGGTATTAGCTGCGCGATGTGGAGTGGCCAATATCGCAGAAGGCTCAGCCAGACATTCTACTTCTATTGAAACTGAAATGAGACTATTAGATGTTGCCAGAGCCAGTTTTGATGGTAAGCATTAATTGAAATACACCTTTTGGAGGTTGTAGCCGAGTTGTAACTT
>CAZEJY010000076.1:0-8530 GCA_964512705.1 uncultured Sangeribacter sp.
CAGTGCATTGAAAGAATTTTATCTATACCAATCATATAAAATTTATTTGCAAATATAAACAAATTTTCTTAGATTTGTCAAAATTTTAAAAATTCACGATAAATATTTTCATTTAGAAACTATAATTAATAATTATTAAAATTGGGTTAGAAAAATATAAAAATCATGTGCATTCCGTTATTATTGCGGACTTGCGTAATATGAGACCCGAGGAATCAAATCATTTTCACAAAATTTTAAGTAAATTCTTTAAATAAATATTTATATTACATACAAAAGGTCTTTCTAAAATATTCAATTAAAACAATTTCAATTTTTAACTTAAACTTTTTCATTATGGTAAAAAAACTACTGACGATGACATTAGTTGCTATCTGTTCAGTTTTTGCCTATTCAGCTACTCCGCAAATGAATAAAGCGGAAATGCAAAAGCAAGCATTGCAACCGGTGCAAAAGTCATCTGCCAATGTAGAAAGTTCTCAAGTCGAGCTGGAATCAGCGCCGGTTGATCCGGGTACGTTGAAACCAAGTTATCAGAGAGCTTTCGGTATGGAAGAGTCTACGGTAGATTTAATTCTGAAAAACGAATTACGCTACCGGGTAGGAGGAACTGAAGATCTTTCCGAAAAGATCGAAGGTACATTATCCTCACAGACTTCCAAGCCCATGAAGAAGAGAAAAGCAGCTGGTACGGCTTCTTCGCTTAAAGAGGGAGACTACATTGCTAAGGATCTCAGCTACAAGGGTAATCTTATGTCGGCTCAAATGGAATTAACAAAGGGTACCCAAGCTGGAGAATTCCTTATGGCAAAGGTGTACAATCTTCCTGATTCCGTTAAGGTTAAAATGACTGTTGATGCTGCGGGTGTTGTTACAATCGCGCCTCAGGTGTTATATCTTCACGCAACCTATGGTGAGGTGAGTATTATGCCTCTTGAAATAATTGAAGGTAAACTTTATCTTGTCTCCGGTAATATTACAGGACAGGTTGCAGAAGATGGCTCTATCTCTCTGAGTACATGGGGTATTGTTGTGACACAAAAAGACAAGGATGCTTCTGGAACGGAAGTTCCGGGAAAATATTATGGGGCTACCTTTAATGTTTTTGAGGAAACAAGCTGGAACATCCCTAATGCAGAGGTTGCACAATATATAGTTAGTCAGGATAAGCTTACCTCTTTCCCTATCTATGTTGATCAAACTGCAGACAACGAGGCTCTTTTATGTGGATTTACAGGTATTGGCTCCGGCGAAGTGTTATATGCTCGTCTAACCAGCGATCGACGAATCGTAATATCCCCGCAGGTGATTTACAACAATGCATTGTACGGTCCATTCTGCAATTATCCGGCTACTTTCACTTATGATCAGGCGAATTCAAGCTGGAAAGTTTCTATCAATCAAAAATCCAACATGGTTTTGGTAGATAAGGGTAAAGGGGAATTTGCAATTGATTCTTATGTCATAGCAGGTAAAGCTTCTCCTTCACAATTATTAGCTTATGGTATTAAGGACGTTAAGCTTTTCTTGGATAAGGATCTTAATTTCCCGGCAGCTATTCCTTTGAATTTTGAAGGAAAGGGAACTGCTGCTTCTCCATATATCTTGAAGAGCGTAGATGATATAAAAGCTGTTTCAGTAGCTTCTGAAGGTGGTAATACATTTGCAGGCGTTTATTTTGAGCTCGGCAGCGACCTTGATTTCTCGGGTGTTTCTCCAACAAGTTATAATCCAATTGGTTCTGCTGAAACTCGTTTTGAAGGATCATTTGATGGAAAAGGGCATACTGTAACAAACTTCCGTGCAAACGGTATGGGATTTGCTAACACCGGTTTCTTTGGTGCTATCGGTTACAGTGGTAAGGTGTCAAATATTAACTTTACTAACGCACAAGTCACATCTACCGGCTTAAATGTAGGTGTAGTTGCCGGAACAAGCTGCGGTGCCATATCAAATATGAATATTACCTCTTCCCTCGTAGATTGTAATGGCGAGCTTGGTGGAGGTGTTGTTGGTGAAGCTGCATATTATGATGTTGAAAACAAAAATGGCGGCAGCATCTCCAATTGTTCGTTCAGTGGTGCTGTTTATTCTGTTGGATCAGCTGCCGGTATTGCTGGAGAGGTTATTGGTGCTTCAATCGACAATTGTAAAGTTGCTGCGAATATTGTACTTGATGGTGCATCTTCCACTATGAGTAATAAGGAGGGAGCCGGAATCGTCGGTACATTACTTCGTGGTTCGGTTTCAAAATGCTATGTTTCAGGAGTGATTAAGGATGCTCTTGGATATGGCTACCTTGGAGGTATTGCTGGATATGTGTCTGAAGGTGATATCAGCGAATGTTTTAATGTAGCTTATATTTCCGCAAAACGATATGTGATGGGATCTGCGCAGAGTGCTGATGACGGAGATACTCACACAGGTGGATTGGTTGCATATATTTCCGCATCCAAACTTAAAAATAGCTACAATGCCGGCTTTATAACCAAGTCTGAAAGAAGTAAGAATGTTGGTGGTTTGGTTGGTTATCTTGGTGTTAGTTATGTTTCTTCAGGTACTACGCCTACATATATGGGGAATGTTTCTAATATTGAGAACTGTTTGAATTTGGCACAGGTAAATTCGTCAGAAGAAAACGGAATCAAAGGATTGATTGGTAATACTTTCCAAACTTCCTCATATATGGGGCCGACTCCGATTGAAAACTGTGTGAAGAATTGCTATTTTGACAGTCAAATTAATGGTCTTGAGTCAGAATTTGGTCTTTCTACTCGTGAGTTAACGTCAGCTCTTCCGAAAGATTTTGATGCATCTATATGGAATTTAGAAAAGGGTAAATATCCAACTCTGAAAAATGTAGGTGTCGGAACTCAGGCAGCAGAGTTAGGATCAGTGCCATTGATGTTAAGAGAAAACAACAATGCCGCTAAAGTTATGGTTGACTTTGAGGTCGTAGCTTCTAACAATGTGGATTGGGAGCTTAGCTTTGATGCTGAGTCCGGTGAGTCTGCCAAAGAAACCAACGCATTGCGTCGCGAAGGAAATAAGTATGTTGTAAAAGATCAGTATTCCAACTCTCTTGTTTTAGCTTCATCAAAAGATAATTGGGGTATGAAAGCATACGTGCTCGCAATTGTTCCAAAACTTTATGATGGAGAAGGTACTGCCGAGGATCCTTATCAGATGAAGACTTTGGCAGACTATAAGAACCTCAATGAGGCAGTAGCTAAATACGGTCAGGCTCATAAGGGAGATTACTTTGCAATGATGAACGATATTGACTTTAAGAACTCAGATGAATTCAGCGGAGTCGGTTTCGGTACAAGTAAAGAATTCTCAGGCACGTTTGACGGTAAAGGACACACTATTCATGGTTTGAAGATTAATGCAGTGGATCTGGATGATGCCGGTAAGGCACTCACAACCTCTAAATTGTATGCCGGACTATTCGGAGTTATCGGTACTGCTGGAAAGGTATGCAACCTTACTATTGCAGAGGATAATAAATTAGATCTCTATAGCTATGGTGGTGCTGTGGCAGGTTTGAATGAGGGTTTGATTGAAAACTGTCGCAACTTTGCCGAGGTTAAGGGTATTACATCTTATATCGGTGGTATCGTAGGTGTAAACTTCAACTATGGTCACATCAAGAATTGTTATAATGCAGGAGATGTAAATACTGGAACATCTAACGCCGGTGGTATCGCAGGTTATAATCAGCCTGACGGACTCGTTGAGCTTTGTCAGAATGACGGTGACGTGTACAATCAGGCAAACAACATCAATCAGGCTAAAACGAAGACTAATACATTCGGTGGTATTGTAGGTTATAATTATGGAGCAATTGACAAGTGTGTAAACAATGGATTGGTTCGTGCTTACAACTCTGTTGGTGGTATTACAGGTTTAACCAATTATTATTATGAGCAGGGTGATGTCACTAATTGTATTAACAACGGTATTGTAACAGCTATAGACATCTGTTTAGAGCGTGGCGGTGTTATCGGTAAGATGGCAACAGCCGGCAAAGTTAAGAACAATGTTTATGATGCATCAATAAATGTTGACGGGGCTGCATATAACAGTGGTCATCCAGGAATTGCCGGTCTCTCTACAAGTGAACTTATCAGTGGTCAGGTCTTGGAGGGCTTTGATCCTCAGGAATTTGATTTCAAGGCTAATGCTTATCCGGTTCTTAAGAAATTTGCGCAGGAGGAAGCCGCTATAGCCAAGCGTTCAATGTATGTCGGCTTTGCACCCAAACAACTTCGTACAAATATTCTTTCTGATGTTGCGTTGTCTAAAGCTGAAGGTCTTGCATTTAAGCTGAATAACACAGAGAGCAACTTCAAGATTGAAGGTGACAAACTTACTGTTGTGAAACCGGAAGGAATGCAGGTTGCAAAAGATAGTATCACGGCAACACTCGGACGTTATGTAAAGGCATTTAATATCAGTGCGGTTCCAGTTATTCTTAAGGGTGAAGGCTCTAAAGAGAGTCCTTATCTAATAGAAACTCCTGAGGATTGGAATAAGCTTGCAAACTTCGTTGAAGAATCTTTGTGGGATTACAATGGAAACTTCTTTAAGATTACTAACGATCTTGATTTCAAGAATGATTCAATTCGTGTAATTGCAGTAAACGGAACTAACTTTAATGCTGAGCTTGATGGTGATAACCATACTATCAAGAATTACGTTTATAACAATCCGAACTCAATCAAGACCAAATTACAAGGCCCGAACCTTTATGTTGGTAAGTATATTGGTTTGATCGGTACTCTTGGTAGTGCCGGAACAGTTAAGAATATAGTTCTTGACGGTGATTTCAAGTCAAATGGATATATCGGTGCAATGGTTGGTGAAAACTATGGTGTAATCGATGGTGTAACTCATAAGGGTACAATTACAGACCTTGGTAGTGCATACGTTTCCGGTATTGCATACAGATCTCAAATCGGTTCTAAAATACTGAATTGTGTTAATGAGGGTACTGTTACTTCAACCAAGAACTATACTAATGGTATCGTACACCAAGCATTGACAGAAACAGTAATTGATAATTGCCATAACAAGGGTAAAGTAATTGCCGGAACAACTACTGTTACTGGAATTGGATATTCGTTGGCAGGAGAGGTTAAGAATTGCTCAAATACCGGAACTCTCGAAGCAAATTCGGGTATGTCTGGAATTTGCTATACCGTAGGTTTGATGGGTTCTCTTGAGAATTGCTATAATACTTCTGATATCTCAGCAAAAACAGGTGGTACTGTAACAGGTGTATTTAATACCTTGACTGCTCGTAAAGCCGATACAGAAGAGATTGGTGGTTACGTTAAAAATTGTTGGAATACCGGTACTCTTCAAGGTACATCAGATATGTATGGTGTCGGTAATGCAGTAAATGCCGGTTGGAATGTTGAGGGCTGCTATAATACAGGAAAGATGATCGCAACCAAGGGGTATGCTTCCGGATTGTTGAAGAAAGTGGCAGGTGCGGTTGTTTCAGGTACTTCTGCAGCTATCAAAACGACTGTCAGCAACTGTTACAATACAGGTGATGTAGAAGCGACGAATGCAGGAGCAGCTGGTTTGATCTCTGAACTTGCTAACATGTCTACCCTTTCCGATTCTTATAACATGGGTAATGTTAATGCAACCGCTACAACTGGTTTGACCTTCGGTGGTTTGGTCGCTAAGCATAATGGAGATATGAATCGTTGTTTCAATACCGGTAATGTTACCTCAACCGGTAATGCAGTCGGTGGACTTGTTGGTTATATGGCTTCCGGTTGTGCCGATATCCCGGCAGCTATCCACAATTGCTTTAACATTGGAGATGTAGAATCTACATATACTGGTACCGGTACTCAAGGAAATGCTGGTGGTCTTCTTGGATACTTCTCTACTTGTGCAACTGATTATCCTCACATGATTGAGAATTCATTCAACTCCGGTAATGTAGTTGCAAATCAGAGAGTCGGAGGTATATCTGCTGGTGCATTCAGTGGATTCTCAATTGCTCGCAACTGTTATAATTCCGGTAAGGTTACTTGTAAGCTCCCGGATGCAGAAGGACGTTATTATTGGAGTGGTACAACCTTTACCAATAATTATAAGTATGTTACCTCCACTAAAGATACAATTCTAATGCTTGAGGGTCACGTAAATTGCTATTATAATATTGATGTTAACCCGGGTTCAGAATTCCGTTCAGCTACAGGATCCCGACTTAATACAGAGCAATTACGTAAAGTTCAGTTGGGAGATGCATTTGTTGCACCAGAGCATGGAGGAAACCCAATTCTGAAGGATTTCGCAGAGCATGATGCTTCACATGCCGGTTCAGCTTTGATTCTTCTTGCGCAAGGTAAGGGTGATACTCATAACAAGGTGACAGGTGAATTCATCCTTGTTGGTCCGGAAGGAGCTGAGTGGAGTGCAGCTGATGCGTCCGAAACTCGTGCTAATTCTGGTTCTGAGTTGCTTGTGATCAATGGTAATAAAGCATGTCCGGTTGGCAAGGGAGACGTTGTATTAACTTGCAATTATAAGGGCTTCAAAAAGAACTTTATTCTCAGTGTGGATGGCTCTGGTTCCAATGTATATGACCAGTTTGCCGACAAGGAGGTTAAGACTGTTGATTTTATCGGAGTTAACGGTCAGGTTGTAACTACTCCTGAGCCAGGTCAAGTTTACATTGTTCGTACAATCTATGTTGATGGAACAATGAAGGTTGAGAAGATGATTGCTAAGTAATAATTACGATAAGTACATATTCACTTCGAGTGCTAATGTATTTCTCTCGGAGTGAATATTAAACTTTATTAATGAAAAAAGCGCGGTTTTGTTAAACAATCCGCGCTTTTATGCGTTTTATAAGTAAAGGTAATTGTCGCAGACATTCCTGAAAATAATAAAACAATGCTACGACAAAAACGGAGCGAGGTCGAGGCCTGCTCCGTTTTTTTTTGTGTCGGATGCACCAGGGTACATCCCTACAGTTGACGTCTAAAATCTAACACCTAACACCTAACACCTAAAGTCTAACACCTTACACCTTACTTGCAAACTTCATAGCCTTGCGCTTTGAGGTAGGCGAGAATCTGATAGGTAGTGGCGTGACGGTAGTAGTCAAGGATGTGTGATACCCAGTCGTTATCGGAAGTGCCGCCTGCGCGGGTTCTGTTGTAGTGACTCACTACCTCATCATACGCTGTCAATTCCTGAAGCATTTCGTCGGAATCCTGGCAATATTGATTCTTGAAGAAGACGAGTGATTTCGGTTGTTTCGGTTTCAAGTCAGGTTGCTCACGAGGAATACCCAATGCTAAACCACACACTACGAATACACCTTTCGGAAGTTTGAGCTTCTCTGCGATAAGGGCCGGATCTGCGGTGCGGAGGTAACCGATGCAGTTGGAACCCAATCCTGCAGCTTGAGCGGCAACAACGGCGCTCATCATGGCAAGCGAAGCGTCTATGATACCGATAGTGACTCCATCCATGGTGTTGGTGATCTCAGGCATATCGAGGCCTTTGTTGGCTGCGAGAAGCGAGATCTTATTATAATCGGAGCAGAAGATGAGCAGTCGGTTGCAGGTCTTCAATTGCTTTTGGCCGGTGATGGCATAAAGCTCCTCTTTTAGAGCCTGATCGTCAATGTCGATAACTGAGAATTGCTGACCGTTGTAGGATGTGGGAGTGTTTCGGATGGCTTCATAGATAAAGTCCATGGTCTCCTGAGGGATTGCCTCACGTTCATATCTACGCACGCTGGTGCGTTCCAAAAGTGATTCTTTTACTGATTTCATATTAGTTTTCTGTTTTCTGTTTTCAGTTTTCGGTGTAAAGGTCTTAAAGTCTTTAGGGCCCTTAAGGACTATTGAGCACCTAACACCTAAAGCCTAAAACCTAACACCTAATAAAAAAAAGACCGGAAGAAAAAGTCTTCCGGTCTATATAAGGTCCACATCAAAGGAATGTGACGAAACTCCGAACGACAGGATTTGAGGACTTGCCAATCTTTGTAATCCGCCTGCGACCCGAAGGTCGATGCCTTTCGGCATTGGGGCCCGCCATTGACGGGCAAGTGTGTCTCGGTATTTCTGATAAATTTGATGAGTTTCCCAATTAGCTTTGATGTGGGGTTCTTCATCATTGCTTACTACAAAGATAACACTCGCCTCAATAACTTGCAAGTCTTTTTTGAGAAAGTTTTATAAGTTTTGATTTTTGTTAATAATTTCTTCAGATTTCACGGTTGTTAAAGTATCCTATAAATAGCTGTGTCTAAGTAGGAAATAATAAAAGGAGGCATTCCCCATTATGGGCAATGCCTCCTTGTGTGTCGCTGATGATTTGCTTACGCTTTAACCTTTGCAACGATTGCTTTGAATGCTGCAGGATTGTTCATTGCGAGTTCAGCAAGAACCTTGCGGTTGATTTCGATACCTGCTTTGTGGATAAGACCCATAAGCATAGAGTATGAAAGACCCTCCTGACGAGCAGCAGCGTTGATACGCTG
>CAZEJY010000077.1:0-8338 GCA_964512705.1 uncultured Sangeribacter sp.
TCACCTCTATCTTCGATGCTAACGCAGGTGTATACTTGACTGACAACTTCGTTAAAGTTATCTCTTGGTATGACAATGAGATCGGTTACTCAAACAAAGTTCTCGACCTCATCGCAGTTATGAAGAAATACAACGGCTAATACCAAAGTATTATAGAACTATAAAGGGTTGCTTCTTGCAACCCTTTTTTATTTTGTGTATATTTGCGTAACCGCATCAATGCGGGCAGATAAATTCATAATATTTTATACCATGAAAAAGCTCTATACACTTTTATTCACGCTTTCCCTCACTTGTGCAGCTAATACATTAGCAGCCGAACCATTCTGGCTCGGGGGAGACATATCCGGCACAACCGATGATGAATCACGCGGACGCTTCACGATGAATTCGGAGGGAATTAAGACGGAAGCCACTCAGCTGATGAAGGATTACGGCATGAATGCCACACGGCTTCGCGTGTGGGTTAACCCTGAGAGAGGCTTCTCTTCACCAGAAGATGTGCTTGTAATGGCTAAACGTTCAAAAGCTCTCGGGATGCCTGTCATGATAGATTTCCATTATTCCGACTGGTGGGCTGACCCGGGGAAACAGAATATACCGGCAGCATGGAAGGATATGAATCTGCAACAGATGGCAGATGCCCTCGCTGAACATACACGTTCCACACTGCAACTGCTGAAAGATAATGGAATAGACGTGAAATGGGTTCAGGTGGGAAATGAAACCACCCATGGTTTTCTATGGCCGATGGGGAGATTTGAGGAGAATCCGGAGAACTACGCATTCCTGACAAAGGCAGGCGCAAAGGCTGTGAAAGAGGTCTATCCGGATGCAAAGGTTATCATACACCTTGACAATGGCTTTGATCAGGCTCTATATGACCGTGTATTCGATTCCCTAAAAGCCAACGGAGTGGAATGGGATATAATCGGTATGAGTGTCTATCCCTTCTGGGCTATGGAGGCTGGGGCGGAACCAAGCGAGCTGATGACACTCGTGGATTCTATGGCGAATATACGCCATCTGAAAAAGAAATATGGCTCCGAAATCATGATTGTAGAAACAGGTGTTGATGCTCGCAAACCCAAAGAGGGTAAGGAGTTCATCGAGGCGCTGATAAAAGCCTCAAAAACGCTTACAGACGGCGCTTGCACAGGTGTGTTCTACTGGGCACCGGAGTGGGATAGCTCAAGCGGATATCAACTCGGCGCATTCTATGAAGGACGCCCAACTATTATTATGGATGCATTTAAGGAAGCCTCTCAAAAATGAGGCTTCCTTTATTTCTAAGCTAAAATTACTTAGTTAATTCATAGACTGCTTCCCGGATGTTGGGGAGGGTATCAAGGATGAGATAGTAGTCATATTCCATTGTTGAGTTTGGGAGGAGTGATTCCATCCGCAGCGGGGAGATATAGCCTGTGGACTTGCTCATGGCGTCACCACCCGCTTCTCCGAAGCGCCCGGCGAGGAATCGTTCGGCACGCGGACTGTAGACAGCCAATCCCCAGTCATTATCATCTACAAATGCCATCCATTTTTCCTGTGGGTTGGGATTCTTTTTACCGTCATACACGCCCCAGAAACCATCTTCGAGCTGGACTATGGGCAATTCTTTTAATTCTCCTCCGGTAAAGGGTTTATTACCCATGTATGAATAGAGATGATTCAATTCCGAGATTGGATAGACAGCCGGTATCTCCTGATCATGAGGCACGCCTTTCTTACCATAGACGTCGTCACCGCGCATACATGTGATTTTGCATTTCACATGAGCCACGTTCCCTTTCAGCTCCGTCCATTGCTCCATAACCGCCTCAGCCGGGTGGTCATTCATATCCCAGAGCATCGGTATACATTTCACATATATAGTAGTATCAGTTACATCGCACTCTAAAATAGGTGCGCGTTTCCCGGCATAGTTCCCCGCCTGGATAGGATTCCATTCCCACGGTGACCATTCGGGCGACTGACCGTCCGCCTGCCTGTTGAGTCGTTTCCCGGCATAATATGACTGCTGGATATAGCGTCCCTCATCAAATACGTTGACCACATTCTTATCCTCCCGTGACACCGACAGGTAACAGATTGAGCCTCCGCGGCCCAAATCCTGCTTCAGACAGATCTTGCCATTATCGATTGTCAGTGTATCAGTCCGGAGCTGACTGCCGCTATCAACTGTGCCCACAACCGGAGCTGAAGCACAAGCCATTAAGATTGAAGATGACAGGATAGAGAGAGATAAAATATATTTGCTCGAGAAAGTTTTAAGTTTCATTGTTCGGTTTGAATAAGGGTAGATAATAAGATATGAGTTACCCCGTTTCGTGAATTCACGAAACGGGGTAACTGTTAAAATTTCATTCCATTCACATTCGCAGGCGCTCGCCCGGCTTTCAATTCATTCTTCATGAACTCCATATAAGGCGCCACGTGCTTGAAGAAACGCTTGTAACCCGAACAGAGGTAGTTCAATCCGGGTTCACCATTGGCAGTGACCGCAAAGCGGTTTTTCGGACACTCACCGTTGCAGGCAAAAAGGAATTCGCACTGCTTGCATTGTGTCGGAAGAGAATCATATTTTGCTCTTCCGAATTTCTCCTGACGCTCGCTATACATCATCTCGATCAGAGATTTGTTGCGGATATTTCCCAACTTATATTCCGGGAACACAAAGTGGTCGCAACTATACACGTCGCCGTTATACTCCATGACACCGGCATGTCCGCAGGTACGCGCCATGGTACAGACACTCGGCTGCTCCCCTACCCAGTTGGCAAGTGTGCTGTCGAAGATCTGAATAAAGTATTTACCGACATCCCCCTTCACCCATTCATCGAAAATGGTACACAAGAACTCTCCCCATTGCTCCGGAGTAACTGAGAAATCAGCCAACGGCACATCTCCTGTGTTAGCCAAGGATGCCAAATGTCTGCCATCGGTGTGATTATAGATGCGCTCCACAATCGGTGTAAACTGAATATAATGGCAATCTATCTCCTTGAAAAAATTGTAGAATTCAAGCGGATAGTCTGCATTATAATCATTTACAACAGCCAATGCGTTCCATTCCACACCATGCTTCTTAAGGAGATCGATTCCAGCCATAACCTTTCTGAAAGATGGCTGACCCATCTTATTACGTCGATATTCGTCGTGAAATTCCTGTGGGCCATCTATGGAGACACCCACCAGCCATCCGTTCTCACGGAAGAATTCACACCATTCATCAGTCAGCAGTGTACCGTTGGTCTGAATCGTATTGTCGATTCTTCTTCCGCGGGCATAGCGCTGCTGAAACTGCACCACCTTCTTATAAAATGACAAGGGACGCATCAGAGTTTCTCCACCATGCCAGCAAAAGAGCACTTCGGGAGTGGTCTGGGACTCTATGTAGGATTCAATAAATTTCTCCAGCAAGTCATCGCTCATGGTGAATCGGCCGGCTTTATCCTCATCGCGATAAAGATTAGCCTTCTCCAGATAATAGCAATACTTGCAATTAAGGTTGCACATCGAGCTCACCGGCTTTGCCATCACATAGAGGGGACGTGCAAAAGGTAAAGTTATGTTATTATTCAATGTAGAATTAATTTACGTCGGAATACGGCGCATCGCTGTCAAGTATATTGTTATCCTGACGAATACTGATCCCCTTCTTCAAGACCTCCTCAATCTCCTTGATTGCATCGGCATCAAGTTTGGGATAATCCTTATATTCTGCCAAATCTGCTTCACGAATCTCCGTAACTTTAGGAGTTTCAAAATACGCTAAAGGCTGACCGGGAAACAGTTTATCAAGATATTCCTTAATCTCTTTCTCTACCGGTTCAAGAGGATTGGAATGATTAAGCTCACCTGCTTTTTCGGAGCTCACTGCTTCATAAATATACTCACGCGAATTGCCGAAACTGACAATGAAAAATCTTTTATTTCTTTCCATAACTGAAAATGTTTAGAACATATTATATATTTTCTAAACATTTTCAGCCAATAGGAGGTTCGATTTCAGTCTCCTACCAATGGAATTTTATCCTTGGAGAAAGATCAGTTGTCGCTATGCTTGGCATTCCAGACCAGAGTAGTGAGCAGTGTTGAAAGAGCAGCAGAACCGATCCAGAACCAGTTTACGACGGTAAAGTCATAGACAGCTTCACCATTCACTATGGTTTTATTACCCTCAATCAGTATACCGTTCATGATATCCTGCAAACCGGCACCAAGGTAGCTCGCGATACCGACTACACCCAAAGCTGCACCGGCAGCTGCTTTCGGCGCGATGTCCACTGCCATCAATCCACCAAGGAAACAGATGAGCACACCGATACCGAGACCGAACATGATCATAGCTGTAACATCAAGCCATAGATGTTCACCCGGCACAAGGAGGAAGAGTGACAAAGCAAGGGTGTTAAGGATTCCGGCAACTAATGCGGGGACATTGCGTGAACCTCTGAAAAGCTTATCTGATATCAAACCGGAGAAGACCGTTCCGACGATTCCGCACACGGAGCTGATTGAGATGATGAAGGCCGCATCAAGATTGCTATATCCTTTCTGCGCCTCAAGATAAAAGACACCCCATGAATTCACAGCATAACGACTGATGTACATGAATGCACTTCCGAGTGCAAGAATCCATATTGCAGGGTTACGGAGCACCATCTTCTGGGCTTTATTGAAATCTTGCGTTTCCGCTTTCGCATTGGGAGCGTCTGCCGGCATTTTGCGATCGAGCATAAAGCCACAGCTCTGTGGAGTATCTTTCATGAAGAAGTATACTAAAACCACACCGATCAATCCGACAACACCGGCACCTATCATACCTGAGCGCCAGCCTGCCCAGCTAACCAAGGCGGCAACAGTAATAAAGGTGATTGCCTCACCGATATTGTGACTCGCACTCCAGAAGCCGTAGAAGGTACCGCGATCCTTATTATCATACCAGCGGTTAAGTGAAACGACACCCGCCGGAGCACCCATGGACTGGAACCATCCGTTCAGGCCCCATAGCACTGCGAAAACGAGGAACATATCAGAAAAACCGAGAAGCAGATTCACCAAAGCAGTCAGCAACAGTCCTGCTCCCATGAATCGGCGCACATTGCATCGGTCGGCAAGGAATCCATTGGCGAGCTTACCCACAGCATATACGAAAAAGAGGCATGAACCTATGATACCTAACTGAGTCTCATTGAAAAGTCCATCGTCCACGATAGGCTTTCTGACAATGTTCATGCTCAACCGGCATACGTAGTACATGGCATAAGCCAATGTGCCGGAAAGGAAGGTTGCCCAGCGTACCTTCTTGAATTTTGATTCACTCCCGGGATTAGCATAATCCGGAGCACTGATTTTGAAGTAGTTGATAATTCGCGAAAGCAATCCTGATGACTGCTTTTCGGGCGTAATCGTCTCAAATGATTCCATTGATTTGTAAGGCTGTTTATTATTTTTTATGTTAGGTTTCAATATATTTATCGCACACGGGCGCAAATCTTTCCCAAAGATAATCAAATTTTTCCTATTTTTGTATCATATTTTGCACTAAATGAAATTTGCCGGTATTTTAAAACATATTGCCGCTCAATCCGGCGCAGTCGCTATAGGTTTTTCTAAGGCGGAACCTGTAGAGGAGAGAGAATGGTCTCTTTTCTGCAAATGGCTTGAAGAGAAGCAAAACGCCGGAATGGATTACATGCATAACTATCCTGATATCCGTCGGGATCCGCGACTTCTCTTAGATCGTGCAAAAACAATCGTTTCCTTGGCTTTCAGTTTTGCGGGGAACGAAGCTAAACAATTGACCGGTTTAGCTTCCTATGCGGTTTATGAAGATTACCACAAAACGATTCGCAAGAAACTCTCACCCTTGTTAAAAAAGTATTTTCCCGCCACCGGCGATACCGGGTGGAGAATCTGCATTGACTCTGCTCCAATCTTGGAACGATACTGGGCCAAGAAATCAGGGATAGGCTTTCAGGCTGATAATGGCATGATCACTATCCCCGGTGTGGGTTCGCGATTATTCCTTGCCGAAATTATTTTGAATGCAGCGATTCCTGAAGATGAAGCCACCCCTTGGTTTGCGACCGGAATCGGAACCCTCCCGGAAGATTGCGGACATTGCGGCAGATGCAGAGACGCTTGTCCCGGCAACGCCCTTGATAAAACCATTGACTGCAACCGCTGCATAAGCTACCTGACTATTGAGCATCAGGGAGACTGGGATCCGACAGGTCGGAGTGTGATGCAAACCCCTGCAGGGAGGAAGACAATCTTCGGTTGTGACAGGTGCCTTTCAGTCTGCCGGTGGAATAAGGTTGAACAGGAACCATCTTCAGCCTTGACAGTTGATAAAAATGTCGAAAATATGTCGAAAGAGGAGCTCTATAGCTTACCTCAAACAGAATTTATTACTAAATTTGCAAAGTCCCCTATCCGGCGAACCGGTTGGGAGGGATGGAGAAGAAATTTAGACAATACGCGATAGCGCACAAGATTGCATATATTGAATTAACCTAAATACAACATGAAAATTTTCAAAACCCTATTAATTGGTTGCATAGCCATGCTAAGCTTAGGCACACAGGCAGCAAACCCGATTAAAATTGACCTTTGGCCCAATGGCGCCCCCGTAGAAAATGGCTTCGATCCAAAAAATGAACGTATTGAGGATGGCTACAAACTCATGGACGTAGCAAAAGCCGAACTCTGGATATATCCGGCAAAAAATCCCAATGGTGTATGCGTGTTGCTCACACCCGGTGGTGGTTATCAATGCCTGGTGATTGAGAAGGAAGGTACAATGTTTGCCGATTGGCTCAGCGCTCAAGGTTTCACGTGCGCAGTGCTTAAATACCGTATGCCTAACGGGCATAAGGAGATACCTCTGATGGATGCCGAACGTGCCATGGAAATACTCCGTGCAAAAGCGCCTGAATATCACTATAATCCTAACAAGATTGGCGTAATGGGAGGCTCTGCAGGTGGCCACTTCGCAGCAATGCTCTCAACACTCTACTCCTCACCTGCAACCCGTCCTGACTTCCAGATACTGCTCTATCCGGTCATCTATATGGATGTGACCAATTCACTTTCTCATAAGAACTCTGCAAAAAGATTGCTTGGTAAAAACCCGACAGAGGAGGATTACAAAAGATTTTGTCTACAAAATCAGGTGACCCCAATGACACCTCCCGCTATGGTAATTCTATCATGCGACGACAAGGTTGTTGACCCTCTCAATTCTTTAGAATATGTCAAGGCGCTCGAAAAGAATAATGTCCCCTGCTCACTCCACATCTATTCTTCCGGAGGTCATGGCTGGGGCAATCTTGACACAAATCCCTTCAAGCTTGAATTCCAATCAGAGCTTCTTCGCTTCCTGAATGAACAAGTGAAATAACCCCTCAATTTATCAACTCCAGAAAAGAACATAAAAATGAAAAAAATACTAATGATTCTCGCTGCAGCAGTCTTAGGTTTATCAGCTACAGGAGCTGAACCTATCAAAATAAAACTATGGCCCAATGGTGCCCCTACCAAAAATGGTCACGAACAGACAGAGGAGAAATGGGTAGGAGCAAAAGTTTATGAAGTATCAGATCCTGAACTATGGATTTATCCCGCAAAAAATCCTAACGGGCAAGCGGTTGTTGCCGCACCTGGTGGTGGCTACAAATACCTCTCCACAGACAACGAAGGGACAATGTTCATCGACTGGATGAATACACGCGGCATCACCTTTGCCATTCTGAAATATCGTCTTCCCAACGGACACTATGAGGTTCCGACAGAAGATGCTCGCCAAGCAATCAAGATTATGCGCGAGAAAGCTAAAGAATACGGCTATAATCCAAATGAGATCGGTATAATGGGCGCTTCAGCCGGAGGTCACTTTGCAGCTACTTGCTCCACGCTCTATGGCGACAAGGAGTCTCGTCCCGATTTTCAGATTCTTCTGTATCCTGTAATCACTATGGAACGCCACACACATGGTGGCACAAGAGAGAATCTGATTGGCAAGAATCCATCAAAAGAGCTCATCGAGAAATACAGCCTTGCCAATCGCGTTGATAAGAACACACCGCCTGCATTCATCGTTTTGGCAAACGATGATATCTCGGTTCCACCGCTCAATTCATTGGAATATGCAGCGGCTCTCCAGAAGAATGGTGTACCCTACGCCCTCCACATGTACCCTGTAGGAGGTCACGGCTTCGGCTTCCGCGACACCTTCCCCTACAAACACGAATTCGCCTCCGAACTCGACTCCTGGCTCCGCTCCATCCGCAAATAATCCCACACCTCTCAAACGCTAAAGCTCCTGCAC
>CAZEJY010000078.1:0-8158 GCA_964512705.1 uncultured Sangeribacter sp.
GTATCCTGCGCCAACCTTACACCACTCAGCACGGAATTAGTCTGTTGAATCTTTCATACGTATTCACGTCGAGCAATGATTTCCGTAATACTATTGACGGTATCATACGCTCCCTGCAGAAAGTCGGGTTCAGTCGTAAGGATTTCCGGGATGTCACGCCTGAGCCGGCAGATGCTCATGCCATTACGGAGACTC
The DNA here is from genome assembly GCA_964512705.1 of uncultured Sangeribacter sp. GTDB lineage: Bacteria > Bacteroidota > Bacteroidia > Bacteroidales > Muribaculaceae > Lepagella. Next base: position 196 of record CAZEJY010000078.1, read on the forward strand.
CACCACCTGAGCCTCTGCCATTGTTTCCGGCAGAGGCCGAAAATGTTAATCAGGAATCAGATTCACAGTCTGAAGAGGATCTGGTAATTGATATAGAGAACGTTGAGGAGTTCCGTAGCGAGATTGAGGCAGAAAGTGTTTCTTCCGATATTCAGCAACTCCAACAGCAGGCTTTGCAAGTGAGTGATGAATATACTCAGATAATTGATCAGCAAACGGGCAATGGGGAGATCGACCCGCTTGCACCATTAATTCCTGAAGAGATGTACTATCCAATAAACGAACAGTTTGGAGAGGTGGCAATCAATATGAATTTGCCAATTTTCTATGTCAAAACTCCCCACTCGGTATTCTTCAGTGACGACGAGTGGATTCCGTTGGAAAAATCCATGCTGGCCGAGGGATTTGATCTTTTGGCTAAAGATGCTGAGATAGATTTCACTATTGTACGTCCTGACGGGATAACTATTGATGTGTCTGACTCAGGAGATGCTGTCCGGAAAAACAATCAAAGTCTGACGGAATTTATCCGTAATCAATATGTTGATAAATCAGCTTCTTTGAAAAAAGAGGGAATAAGCGGTCAATTAGCAGCAATGATAAAGCTTGATGAAGTTCCCGAACCGGCGATTAAGAAATACGTGAAGCGTGCCATTGAGCGTCTGGATGCTGACCAGATAGAGAATCTGATTGATAATATCTACCTTACTCGCGATGCGATTAAGGGTAAGATCGAGACATTGCTTAACGAACACCGGCGCAAGACTTTTTCAAAGTGGCTCAGTACAGGCCGGATTAAGTTAAAGGGTCATTATTCCTTTTTTGATAAAATAACTCTTCGTGATGAACTGTTAGGAATTGACAAAGGACTATATGTGGCAGAAGAAAGTGTCAACGGATTTGAGTATGACGCCATTGCTGCCATAGCTGACCATCCCAATGTCCTCTTCTGGCACCGTAATCGCGACCGAAAAGAGTTCGGCATTAACGGATTTATCAATCACTATCCCGATTTTATAGTAAGAATGAAGTCAGGGGCAACCCTTCTCATCGAGACAAAAGGAGACCATCTTGACAATTCAGCATCTGCAGACAAGATATGGCTTGGAAACAAGTGGGCTGACCTCGCAGGCGACGACTTCAAATATTTCATGGTATTCCAGAACAAGGAGGTGGAAGGCGCAATAACGCTGAAAACTCTTCTTCAATTCCTTGATGAACTGTAGACTGACCATGGAAGAAAAGACGATGGATCCATTGCTATGCCAAAGTCTTCTTCTTGAAGCCGTCACCGGCAAAATATTTTTGAATAATTATGGAAAAGCATAAAGAAAATATAATCGAATTACGTAACATTCGTTCGCTGTCAGGAATGAATTTCTATATTCCCGACTACCAAAGAGGTTACCGTTGGACCACGACTCAGGCAATTGCTATGCTAAACGATTTTGCGGAGTTCATTGCAAATGTAGAAAATAGTCAAAAAGTATCGGAGGGTTATTATTGTCTTCAACCGGTGGTAGTAAAACCGAGGATTTGGAAAGATGATAATGGGAATCAAATTAACGGGTATGAGGTGATTGACGGTCAGCAACGGCTTACCACCTTATATCTTTTGCTCACTGCACTCTTCAGTAAAGATAGCAGAAACAAAGGTCGTGCGAAGAATTTCGAGTTATTTTCAATATGCTATCAGACGAGGAGCGACTCTCATCAATATCTCGAACGAATTGCCGATACAGATTACCGCAAGCAAGAGGCATACGAATGTATTGATTTCTACCATATAAACATGGTGTTTGAATCCTTTCAAAAAGTTCTTGATGAAGATAAAATCGATGATTTCGACCGATCTCTTGTAAATCTGATTTTAGGAGAAAAAATGATGCCGGTCATTGAAGATGAAAACGATGAGGAAACCGATGGAAAATTAATCGACCGCGCAAGGAATGTGCGCTTGATATGGTATGAAATAGGAACCGACGAGAAGGCCACCGTTGAGGATATTTTTACTCGCCTGAATATTGGAAAGATCCCTCTTACAAACGCAGAACTGATAAAGGCAATGTTTCTGAAGGAGTCTAATTTCGGGAAAGTTACAGCTACTACCGACAAAGATCGCAAAGCTCAGCAGTTGGGATTATCGTTGCAACAAAACAAAATCGCAGAAGAATGGAATGTCATCGAGCAGAAACAGCAGAGGGAAGACTTCTGGTATTTCCTTGGAGCAAGTTCACATGACAAAGAATATGAGACCCGCATAGAGTTTATTTTTGACCTTATGTCAGATTGGAACAATGACGTGGAAACATATCACACCTTTAATCACTTCCAAGATTTGATAATGCAGGTTGGAACTAAGAAAGCCGCAGAAAACGTGTGGAAATCCTTCAAAGACTATTTCCGCGAACTTGAATATTGGTATAACGACCGCAGTCTCTATCACCTTGTCGGCTTCCTGATCGAATGTGGTCATTCTATCAGTGAGATAATGAATTTGCGCACTGAAAAAATCACCCGTCATGGCGAAGAACATACAGTCCAACTCAAAAAGGATGAGTTTCTGAAAAAGATAGAAGGAAAGGTGCGCAAATCCATCGTTGGAATCGACCTTGACACCCTTAAATATCCCAATGAGGATATCCGAAAGGTTTTGCTTCTCTTCAATGTTCTCTCCGCAATAGAAAATCAGAGCTCGGACATAAGATTTCCATTCGACAGATATAAGAAGGAGAATTGGGACAAAGAACATATCGCAAGCCAAACTGACAAGGATAAGGCAGAAGTGCCCAACAATAACTCCGACCGAGTCGCTTGGATAGATGACATGCTCTATTATTTCACCGGTATCAGGGATAAGGATGCACAAGACTCTGACGGAAAACCCATTGAAGATGCCATGAAGAAAGATGACTGGGTGATCGCCAAGGTCGACGGATATATCAAAAGCGAGAAAAAACGTGTGGATAAGATTGCCGATGAGAAACTTCGGCAACGCCGATCCGAGGAATTGAAAATTGTCTATGATCTGCTGAGGACTAAAAGACTGTCGATGATGACACCGAAACAACGAAATTCCGAAGAAAAGGAGGAATATGACAGCCTACTCAAGAAACTCTTTAGACAGACAAGAGCCTACTTCGAAGAAGACAGACTCGACGAGGAGGAGAAGGACAAACTGGGAAATATGGCTCTTCTAAATGAGTCAATCAACCGCTCATATGGAAATGCGTATTTTGCCATAAAGCGAATGCACATCCAGGATAAAGATTCCGAAGGGATCTTTATTCCACTCACCACTAAGAACGTTTTTATGAAGTATTATAGTAAACGTGTCGACAGCATGCTCGTATGGACCCATGACGATGCCACAGGGTATCTCGAAGCTATAAAAAATAAACTGTCGCGTTTCTTAACTACAAAGAACAATGAATAACAATAGACGATATTCTTTCTTTCAGCTATTCTCGAAAGGGGTAAGCGAACACCCCGGAAATTACAAACTTGTCATCCCTATTATACAGCGGGACTATGCACAAGGGAGAGATAATGACAAGGCAAACGAGGTGAGACATGATTTTCTGAATCAACTGTTAGAATATATGACAGCAAAAAGTGGAGGCCATGACCTCGACTTTGTGTATGGCACCACTTCATCGGCCACCGACTACGTCTCCAAGAAGAGGGAGTTTATACCTCTTGACGGCCAGCAACGACTAACCACGTTGTTTCTGATACACCTATACCTTGCCATAAGAACAAAAGAGTCGGACGAGTCAAAACGCTTTTTCAAAACCATGCAGGTGAAAAACGGAAAACTGATCGAAAGTCTCTTTTCCTACCGGACACGCACAAGTGCTGTGGAATTCTGCAATGGCCTTGTTGACGATAGCTATGATTATTCTGAAGTCTTTGAGCTTGACCCAAAGACTCATATAAGAATATATAAGGACAAACTTTCAGATTATATTCGCAATTCCAACTGGTTTTATCCTGATTGGAATCAAGACCCCACTGTTAGCGGCATGTTAACGATGTTGGATGCCATAGATGAAAAATTTGAAGGTCAAGATTACCTCTTCATACTACAGCGCCTAATATCAGACACTGATCCCTCGGTCACGTTCATATTCATGAATCTTGAAGATTATAAACTGACCGATGACCTTTATATTAAAATGAACTCCCGAGGCAAACCCCTCACTCCATTCGAGAATTTCAAAGCCAAATATGAGCAATATATAGGTCAGGTGGAGAAGAGCAACGAATCGGAGTCCATCCGTTCGCTACATAAGGAAATATTATCACGTAATAATCCTATTATCAAAACCATCAAAGATAATTTTGCATTCAATATTGATAGTAAATGGACCAATCTATTTTGGAAATACTCAAAGAAGGAGATCCAAATGCGCGAGGCTATAACCCAAAAGGAAGAAGAATCGAAAGAGGTTGGATCTATCGACAGGTTGCTATCGGAAACGTTAGATCTGAAAATCAGCCGTTTCATTGCAATGGTGTTGGTGAATCAATTCGCCTTGGATCATAGCAGCGGGAGAGAGGGTATCCCAAAAGAACTGGTTGATATGAAACAGCTCTCTTTCGCCAGTCTGTCAAGGATTGATGCCATTTCTCCTGAAGGGGTGGTTCTCATGACAAAGATGTTTGAATTATATTCAGACAGACCGTTGTGTATCCTTCCTGATTGGAGTAAAATATATTTTGATGAAAGTGAAGTATTCAATTCCTTGATCAATGGTAAGGATTTCACTTTCACCAAACGTTTTCTGCTTTACGCTTATATAAGTTTTCGTCTTGAATTCGGAGATGATAAACCCGAATACCTCGTAGAATGGATGCGTTTTCTTTATAACATGACATTAGACGACAATTCTATCCAAGACATAACCAGAATCACTTATAGGAACGCAATCCTATCGGTGAATCATCTGCTTAATCTTCTTAAAAAACAGGATAACCCATCTGTCATATCTCTCTTATCTTCCGAAGAGGCCCAGGCAGAGGTGGATTTCTTCCCGGAATATCAATATAAGGAGGAAATTTTGAAAAGCGCACTCTTCAGACTTGATTCTTACAACAGGCTCCACTCTCCAATTGACCCAAATCCTGATAAACAGCTTGACATAAGTATGTCGTGGGGGGAAATAATTCTAAAGCTGGAATCGCATCCATATTTTACCGGTCAGATTGGATTCATTCTGAAAATGGCCGACATATACGACTATTACAATGTCAATAAAAATCTCAAATGGTCGGATAGTGAGGAGAAAGCCTACAAGGAAAAAGTTGTCAGATTCGGCAGGGTAGCGTCAAAAATTTTTGACGGTGGATATACTAAACGAAAAATGGCCGGAAACGCCCTTCTTGAACGAGCCATGCTTGCCAGATATCCGGAATATCTTGACCATAATTTCTTAAACTCAACTAACAAGAGTGCCGGCTCAAATAATCTTCTTCGAGATTTAAGTTGGAAAAGTTTTCTGCGTCTTGGTGCAGGAAATCAAGACATTCAAGATAGTGTAAAAGGACTCTTTCTGAAGTTGGATGTAGATAATCCTCAGAAATCTTTGACGGAAATAATCAGAGATAATAACGAAGGTCCATTATGGCGAAAAGATTTAATAAAATATGATTACCTATTAGGTAAAAGTCATAACGGATATTTCGGACGAACAGATGACGGTCACAGAATATTGATTGACAGAATTCAATTTTCCAGAGGAGATCATGAAATATATTCGTTTGTGCTATATAACGAATATATTCTACAGATGTCAGAAGACCTAAAAGACCTCGGTTTCTGGGTCGCCTATGGAAATTCTAACTCTTGGTCTGAAATACCCTTCGTAAAGATTTCCAATGGAGATATCACGATTAAAGTAAAATCTTATGTAGAGAAAGAGAACGGAGAACTGATCTGCCATTATCTTTGGATAGACTCAGACGGTAATTTTGATTTAGAAAAATTACTGGAAGCCAATGGATTCAGTAAAAGGAGTGAAGCCGATACAGTGTATAGGAGAAGAGAACAGGATTGGAATAGAAATGTCCTCATTGAGGATTATCGGAAGGCGGTGGCACACAATGTGCTCAGCTGCGTTTCGGAGCTCTCCTCTTTTCTAAATGAGAATGTATATGGACAACAGTATAAGGAGATCTAAAAACTGAATAAATATGAATAGACTGATTATTAAAGTGTTAGCAGTCATCGCTACTGTAACCTCAGCTTATGCTCAGGACATAGAGGTACCTGCTCCACAAAAGACCGGCGGACTTCCGATTAACCAGACACTGGCAGAACGCCATTCGGAACGTGAGTTCAATCCTGACAAAAATATTCCATTACAGACTGTTTCGGATCTATTGTGGGCAGCTTGCGGCATAAACCGCGATGATAATGGTATGCGAACCAATCCTACAGCGCGTAATTTCCAGGAGGTAGACGCCTATTGGTTTGATTCGAATGGGGTTTATCTTTATGATTTCAAGGCGAATACCTTGATACAGAAGGCAAAGGGTGACTACCGCGGACTTGTTGCCGGAACATCACAATTCAAACAGGATTTTGTGCTTGTTGCACCAGCCTCCATAGTCTTGGTTGCAGATACAACGAAAGCAGGTCTTACCTGTGCTTTAATAGACGCCGGCATCGCTTGTGAAAACATTAACCTGTTCTGTGCCGGCAATGGTCTTGCAACACTGCCCAGAATGACAACGGATGTCAACGGCATACAACAGTTGCTTTCGCTTCCCGAAACTTCACTGCCTGTGATGAATAATCCGGTGGGATATTCTAAACGATAAAATTCTCATGTCAGGAATTGGCACCAAATGCAATGAATTTAGAGAGGGTTCGTGAATATTGTCTTTCCAAACCTTATGCTACAGAGGATATGCCATTCGGTCCTGATTATATCGTTTTCAGGATCGGTGGTAAAATCTTCTGCTGTCTGGCTCTTATCCTTGGGAATGTCGTACAATTGAAATGGTCACCGGAGGAGTTTGATGAAGTCATTGAACGACATTCATATATCCATCAGGCATGGCATTGGCACAAACGGCACATGATACAGGTTGACCTTGCTGAAACCACCATTCCCGATGATATCGTTAAGCAACTGATAGACCGTGCATATGATTACGTGAGAGACAGACTCCCTAAAAAGATTAGGCAGCAATTGATTTAGGGTAGGAGAGGGGTATCTATTTAAGCTCCGTTTTTGGGGAACGGAGCCTTATATCTATTGCTGGAAAGTCCTGCATCGTCAGTCATTAATATAAAGTTCATACATCTCTTTTATCCAGCCTTTCATTGTTTTACGTAAGTGAAGCGGTTCGATTACTTCGATCATTGACCCTGCTTGAAGCAGCTTCATAACAAAATCGTATGTTGGAGCAAGCTTTAGCTCAAAATCTGCATATTCACCGCAATCTTCTATCATTCGCTGGCTATGATGAAGTGGCAGTGATTGCAGGTAATACTTGTGGTTTTTGTTGGCTCTAAGAACGATTCTTTCGGGTTTCTCTCCTGTACCTACAACTATACCGTATGAGCCGGAGAAAAACTCTTCCGCATCGAAATCTTCAGGTATCTTGAATGTCTCGTCAGTAACCTCTACACTTTCCATACGATCCAAACCGTAAAGACGAATGTCTCCGTATCGGACATTGTGGGCCAGCACATACCATCGGTTCTCAAAAAGTTTTACACAATAAGGTTCAATCGGAAATGTGAAACTCTGTGTCTTTTTGAATGGACGGTAAGTGATATTGACCACATGATTGTCCTTCATGGCCTCTAAGAGAGTAGTAAGATGATCTCTTCCTGATGGTATTTCTTCTACCAGGATACGACCTTTAAGTGAAAGGTTCTCTCCGATTATATTGCCTACGGCAAACGAATCAAGCATCCATTTCTTGAGCTTGTCATCATCGATATTTT
>CAZEJY010000079.1:0-7951 GCA_964512705.1 uncultured Sangeribacter sp.
CAAGGGAAATATGACTTGGTTAAACTAAGGAACTCCGTTTCCGGTATAATGACAACATCGTGCCTCCGGCACTCAGATTTAGAGAGCTATCTACCCCGAGACTGAGTCGCGGAGCGACGATGTCGTCTGAGTGCTATCTATGAGAAAAGCCGTGCACATGGGGGCAAAGCCCCATGTGCACGGTCAATTATGTCTCAAGGCGGATGCACCATGGTGCATCCCTACATTCAATCCGGAAACCTCAAGGCGGGCCGTCCCATATGAAGATGGCGTTATCAGAATGGTTCGGATGGTAGGCGGCTGAGATTGAAGCTGAAGGGAGCATACTGAAGTATGTGACCGAAGCTGAAATCTCAGCCAACGACCCAGACGGGCCGTTATGATACGCCATCTAAGATTTACTTAACGACTTTCTGAACCTTCTCCCCCTTCTTCACGATATAAATACCGTGCTCCGGAGCCGCATTCAACTTGCGCCCCTGCAAGTCATAATACTCCTCGACGCCATCCCCATCGACATCGATCTCCTCGACACCGCTCGGGTACCTTACAACAAAATTAGCACTTGTGAGCGGACCATAGCTTGTTCCCCCTGGCATGAGATACATCACTCCTAAGATGTATAATTTCCCTTCCTGAGCATCACCAAAAGAGATTTCACCTTCTAAATTTTCAAAGTCTCCAGGTTTTACACCGGGCATATCAATTAAAGTCTTTCCTAAAATTATTCCAGAAGATGGATCCCCAACGTACAAATAGGTCGGATAATTGTAATAACCTCCGGAATTACTCAAAGTAAAAGATGCTTTAATTGTTGAGGGATTGGTTATCACCCATACATTTCTAATTCCATTAACAGTCTCCTTCTTTGAATCTGAAATTTTAAGACTCAATACTGAAGGATTTGGCATCCCATTCATTTTCACTGTTACAGGCACTTGCAAATCATAATATCCACCTGTCTTTAAATCAGAAAATTTCAAATAACCTGTAAAGTCATCCGTTGGAGCAGATACACCACCAACCAGATCAAATGTAGTAGACCATGTCTTGGTTGCTGTCTCACCCGGATTCATGATAACAGCTACACTCGCGCCTTCAAGCAATCGTTTACCTTGAGCATTAAAAATCACAGGAATTATTGTAGTATTTAGCTGTATGTTAGTTGGATTGCTAAAGGTGGCTGAAATACCGGCAACACACTGGTAATACAACTCGCCATCAATCTTTGCATCAACAATCTTTATTGATTCTTGGGGAAGGTTTTCGACTGTAAGTGAATTTCCTACTTTCTTAACTTTGAAATAATATGCGAAACCGGGCATACTTCTTGGATACACCCAATCTGAAATAAGAGAACTATTATTTTTGATTACTAAACGGCAAGTATATGTTCCATCTCCTAAGGAAGATGGGAAGTTGAATGAAGGAATCGAAGTCATACCATGGCGCATGGAAATATTTTGAAGCGATCCAATATTAGTAATAGTTTTAGATGACGGATTCGTCTCAGAAGCAATTTCCATGCCTATTCCAATATTCACTGGTGTGTATTGGTAATACCAAACTCCAGATGAAGATACACCTCCAACCGCAGGCGTAATTCTCGTTCCTGAAACAGTGGCAGAGAGATTTCCACGTTGTACCATCCCAAATGAATCAGGGTTAGCAACCTCTTTTGGTTGTACAGCTTTAAGAACATCCTGCATATAGTTGAAACCACCGGAACCACCGCCAATACCTTCAGCATCCGGATTCAGGGATTCAAGTTTGAAATAACCGTCAGACATTCCACCCCACCCCCAGTTGATGTGGAAGAAGCCGTCGTTATAACCATCGCAGACAAATTCATGACCACCTCCATCTGATTGACCGGCATAAAGCACAGGGCGGCCGGCTGCCAACTCATCATATACCAACTTATTCCATTCATCTGTAGTATAATAATCCCTCTGTTCATAAGAGATATTTCTATTATATCCGAAATTCGTAATCAAAGCATTTACTACATTGCTTGATGCAGCACCTGATGCATATGATGTATAACTCATATTCACTGTGTATCCACATACCTTCATCAGGTATGCTACAGCAGCAGCCTGAGCGTCGTTATACTTTCCTTGATCATATTTATTAAGCATGTTTGCCCAATCAAATTTTTGATCATCGAGATTCAATGTAAGAGGAATGGTATAGCCATTAGGGGTATACCGCACCGAACCTTTTCCAACCTCTGGTTGCTTCCAATAGTTGACTAATTGTGCCATAGCTGTTGCCACGCAACCAGTAACACTTCTCTGACCGGTAGCGGGATATATCGGACAATCATTATTATATGGAGCATCCTGATTCCATTTGGTTGTCAGCATTGGAGCTATAGCTTTCCAATCAGATCCGGTTGCCTCGCTCTGCTGAACTTTCAAATTGTTTGCACGTGCATAGTCAATCTGACGCGCATACTGATCTATCCACCATTTCATCTGCTCCGGCATATTTGCGTAATCAAATTCACCACTGTCGGAATAGCCTAAAACAGGAGATGCTAAATCATCAGCACTCAGGAGCAAGAATCCCTGATCATTTGATGAATTGAAGACATAAACAGCAGCCTCTCCCGTCTCGGTGTTGAATGTATGAGACAACTGTAGATTTTGAGCTTTTGCACTTACAGACTTTCTCATGCCTGAATTGTTTGCTCTCTGTAATGCTTCACCGGGAGTCAGAGGTGCAGCATAACCGCAGAAGCTAAGGCCTGCGAGTGCAAAGATTGATAATAAGGTTCTTTTCATATATTCGAATAAGTGATTTGACAAATATTGTTGAAACAACTCCACAAATATAATAAAAATTTGGAAACCGCACGAAAAAAAAGAAGGCTACCTTCTCGGCAGCCCCCTCTTATTATAGTCATTTTAATCCTTTTGGTATTTCCAATTAACGGATAACTTTAGTTACCTTGTTACCCTCTTTCACGAGGTAGATACCCTTCTCAGGAACACCATTAAGCTTGCGACCCTGAAGATCAAAGTAAACTGTTTCAGCATTGTTATCAACAGCGATCTCGCCTACAGAAGCTGAACCGTTGTAAAGCTTGATATTAATTTTCTGATTCTTGTATTCCATAGGAAGAGTAAAGCTTTGCTCTTTAAAATTAGTTAAAGCAAATTGAAGCTGAATGAAGTTGAAGAGACCTCCGTTCTGCTGATCGACATATTCTATACCATTTGCCATGCCCATCTTCACATTAGATGGAACCTTCTCATCATCAATGAGGATTTCATCTATATCAGAAGCAGAAGTAGAGATTTGAATCAACACTTTCTCAGCACCATCTGGTACACTGATGTTGTAATTATTAGTAGCATCATATTCAATATCTGTTTTGTTTTCACCAATAACAAGTACATTAGGAACTAAATATGGAACCTCTGCCTCAACATCAACATAAGAACCTCTCCAGTTATGGTTTGAAGTACTACCAGTCCAAGTGTAAGTACCATTATCGTAAAACACCTGTGCTTTTGTTCCTTCACCCTCTAATTCAAAAATTGTGTATGAGTTCGATTTATAATAATACTGAGTGCCCTGCTCATAAGCAAAAATCCAAGGAGCAAAAGACTTAATAGACTTGTTATTTGTAATTCCTGTAACTTGGATAAATAATGGAGAATCAATCACCATGTAATCCAATTCAAATCCATCTTCATCCTTTGAAGTAAATGTAACAGGGATGTCAGATCTAAGGACATAACCCTCATCCGGTTTGTTAGCTGGAACAACAACTTTCTGCTCCTTAACTATCTCTGTTGTTGGCATTCCTTGTGCATCAGCCTTGTAAATAGTCACATTACAAGTTACATCACTTGGAAGATCTGAATAAGCATAAAGGGTAAGCTTCTTGAGAATATAAGGAACACCTGAATAACCCATAGAAACTCCATAACCTGCAGCGGTTGCCTTAGTTAGAGTCTTACCAGTCTGTGATTTGAAATCACTGGCATATTCACTCATAGCAAACTCACCAAGGTAATCGTCAAAGGTATCTTCACGATTAGAGTATCCTGATGTACCAAATCTACAAGTTTGACACTGACGGTTAGAGAACATTATACCATGGCCTTGTGCACAAGTATTAAAACCGACTGCTTTGGGGCCGGTAACTGTGTTACCATCATCATCTTTATGAGATAGATATAGGACACTCTGACCACCAATAGCTACAGTATAAGGAACAACAACTGCTTCACTTGTAGTTCCCTGGAAAGTAGCAGTCATCTCAGGAGCTTTCCATGTTGTAAGCTGATCCATTGCCGGATAAGTAATAGTAATGGCTTTCTCTGTAGATGTCTTCTCTTCAAAATCAGCTAACATATCCGCATATTTCCAACTTACAGTAACATCATCCCATGGAGGAGTTCCAGTACCTTGACCAGTGGCATAGATGTTTCTTCCATACTGAACAGCTGTATAAGGAGGAACAACAATAGGAGCAACCTCCAATCCAGTATTAAGTGTCAATCCATTCATATAGAAAGGAACACTCGGAACAGATACGACTGGATAAAGTGTATAGCCGTTTACAGGACCGAATTTTTTACGAGGACCATTAACTGATTCTGATTTAACTTTCTGAGCAATGAAATTGTCCAGCTGTGCTGACTTCTCGCTCTTCACATCGTTAGACATCATTGCTTCCTCTAAAACTGGAAGGGTAGCAAAAGCAGATGCTCCAACAAATGCACTTGTGATGATAAGTAGAGATTTCTTCATCTTGCAAGTTGTTTTAATTAATATTACGTATAATTTCTTATTTCCGAATAGAAAATTTTTCCAAAGGTACAAAAAATATTATAATTGAAAGAAGAGAGTAAGAATTTTCATACCTCTTCTTTCAATTTAATTATTTTTGCTGCAAACTCATATTGAATTTAAACTGTGGATTCTCTACAGCTGTTAAAGTAACCACATTCGGAGCCAATTTACTCTGATAACTTACCTTATAAGAATAAGAGTTAATAAGATTTATAAGAGTTGTAGCTGAAGGCACAAGAGATAAACATGACAGTCCATTACTTGTTCCATCTGTAAGAGATATATTGAATTCATAAGCTCCTTTATCGTTCAGCTTGGAATTCCGTACCATTGACATCTCCGCAGAGCTACCTGATTTTACAAATAAAAATCTATCAGTATATGTCTGGTAATCATAATAACAATTGAGACCATTCAATTTCCATCCTCTCTTCTTCATTGCAGTATCAAAGTCTGTTTTGAATGTATTGTATGCTTGTACAAATTCCGGACAGCTCGCATCAGTTACATCCAAATCCCATGCATATTGCTTATCAAAGAAAAGCTCCTCATAATTATCTATAGGTAAAGAGAATTCAAATTCATCACAATCTAAGCCTCCATCCTCAGTAAACTTAAACTCTGTCATAGTGGTTTCACCTGTCTCTGCTCTATAAACATCAAACGGTTCCATGAATCTGATTCCATCCAATGTGACAATATAGTTCTTTTTCCTTGCCTGTGCCACAGAATGTCCATCTTCCGGATAAATTGTCATCACACCATTATCAGAGGTTGCAACAAACCTTTCACCTGTAGATTTCTCTGTAATGATCAGTTTTGGGAAATATGATGAAAATATTCCTTTCTCTCTTGCTCTGATAGCATCAAGATATTCCTTTTCATTTGTATCTGACGGTAGTCTATACATGTAAATGTAATATCCTCTCTTCTTTCCGAGCAGCTTGATTACGTTTTCATCATCATCTTTCAAGAACATAAATTCATAATCTCCTTCATGTCCAGTACCCGTTTCATCAATTGTATTATTAGTATCCGGATTAACTGGCTGATTTGGACCGGTAATATCTGCAGGGTCCGCGAAAATATGGAAAAGATTATTATAGCTATTAAATGACAATACTGTACCGTTATCACTATTTATGGTCCACAATGAACGCTCCTGACTGAATTGATTATCTATCCATTTGTGGTTAGCACTAACTTCCACTGAACCATTTTTGTCAAAACGGAAAAGCATTACGTAGCCCGGCTCTTCAGGGTTGGAGAAATACTCCATTACCCATAGACCTCCGTCCTTTGTCAGTTTATCTTTGGCAGCTTCACGGCTGATATCAAGTCGCTCTGCTGCCGAGTTCTCAAATATCTCATCCTGTGTCGGATTACAGGAAACTGCCATCAATGCCAATAATGGTAATATGAATAATGATTTCTTCATGTTCATTTTCCTTATTTATTATTTAATTACAGGATCAGGTATTTCATCAACCTCTTTGCGAAGTTCCTCGATATTGAAACTCTTCTGACGAGCCTGAACAATCTCACGCATCTTGTCGAAGTCAAGTTTCCACACCTCTTTAAACCAATTGCGTACGATATCCTGCTTACGCTCGATAATCTTAACACCGTCAACACCATCGTCGTTAACAACGTTTGCAATATTGATATTCTTACCTAAGTTCTCAAGGTAAGCCTCTACATCTGCTACGGTGTACATTCTCTCACCATTCATACCTATTACAACAGGACAATAAGTGTGGTCTTTCTCCTGAGTGTAAAGGAAGTATTCCTTCTCTTGATCATTGGTTGGATCGGGGAGATAATAACGGCAATAGTATACGTGATCCTCACCCGGATCAACATCACCGGTCAAACCTGTTGTCCAATCCTGTGCTGCCATCCATTTGATCAATGCCATTGCATCGTCTGAACGGGTCAGATAGTTGGCGATTGTCTCTGCAAAGTCCTCACGTGCCTGTGAAGAAGCATAGGGCGTGATGAATCCAAGACCGGCTACATAGCCAAGATCCTTACTCTGCCAAGATGAGTCGTCATAACGTCCTACTGAAAGCTCATTGAACTCTACCGGATAGGATTTAGTTTGGTGAAGGATGTGACCGAACTCATGATGCATGGTGCGGAAGTAGTATTCATTCATCTGGTTGATGTCTGAAAGATTCATCTCATTAACCTTGAAGAGAGAAACCTTCAGACCACCCTCTGCCAAACCAAGAATCTCAGTACCACTATTCGGGTTGTATGCCGGGCTACCGATCAAGTGAAGAATTCTTGGACCATATTGCTTCAAGAAATCAATCCCTGCGTGCTCGCGATAAGCGTCGAACCAAAGATATTTTGTAAGAAGACAAAGGTCGCGTGCATTCTCATAAGTAGCCGGAACGAGGTTATAGTTCATATCCGCCTCAACATCCACCATCTTATATTTGAAATCAAGGTTGTAGATATCGCGGAACTCACGATTCAACCATGTGTCAAATTTATAAGTGTAGCTTGTAGGATCTGCCTCAGTTGATACATCCGGAAAAATGGTTGGTCCCAATTCCTCCTCCGAGCATGAAGCAAGAAGAGGAAGAATTGCCAAGGCACCTGTAAGCTTTATATATTTTGAAATATTCATTTTATATTCCTTTTATCAGTTTATGACTTAGATTTATCAACTTTTATTTAACGGGAACAGCATACTCGGTATTGTTCTCCTTGTCAATGTTCTCGGCTCTTTCGTTCGGCACAAATCCTGCAGCTACTACGTCAGCAGGGATCTGCACTGCCTTGCGAGGATCCTCGACTGCCAGATGATAAACTTCTTTATCTTTACCAACCACATGAGAGTATTCAAGACCAAGACGCTTGATATCGAACCAACGCATACCCATCTCGAGGGTTTCCAAACGACGGAAGTGCTGTATACACTGGAGCATTCCCTCTACAGATTTGAAATCTACCTTAGCATCGGTCTCAGGACAGATCTGATCGATATGGATCTCCTTTGCGATACCGTAACCATTGTCAAATCCTTCAATAGCATTACGGTCTTCAGGGAGCTTATTTACATAGAAGTCATTGATATTTTCAATTGTCAAATCAACCCAGGCACTTTCATTACCCTGCGCAGACGGAC
>CAZEJY010000080.1:0-7701 GCA_964512705.1 uncultured Sangeribacter sp.
GCCCAACAAATTCAGTCTACACCAATGTTCATTATGCCCCGAAGGATAAGCGTATGGTGCTACTCCAACGCATTCCATACAAAGACAAAAATATAGCCGTATTTCAAATTTGGCAATCCATTCCCAGAAGGGGTAAGTGGTGGGAGGATTATCCCCGGGGAACATTTTTGAATGTGGACTTTGGGAACTCAAACAATATCGAAACGATTTCAAATCTGCTTCAATGGTCGCGGAATACCGCAGTAGAAAATCTGAGTTTATCTCTTTCTCGTTCACCAAAAGCTCCCTATTCTCGTGCTGACTCATTGCTTGCAGAGTTCAAATATTCCGAGGCTCTGAGCGAGTATGTGGATATATTTGAAAACAATAAGAGCTTAATGAAATCCTCTACGGCTATGAATGCAGCGATTGCTGCCGCCCAATGCGATAATGATTCCCTTGCCCTAAAATTCGTGGAGCATGCGCTTGAAGCAGATTCAACGTTTTTCGATGAAAGGATTTCAGTAACCGGACTATTGGAGGATTGCCGCTTGATGCCACAATGGGATGCACTTCAGGATGAAAGCGAAAGAAGATTAGCCATTAAGATGACAAACTACGATATTCCACTTAGAAATACTCTGCTCGACATATATCATTCCGACCAAAATCCAAGAGGCCACTTGTTAATGCTATCAAAATCTGATCCGACAAATAAGGAAGAGTTAGGACGTTTATGGCAAGAGATGAAAAGAAACGATAGTATAAATCTGAGCAAAACCATAGAACTGCTTGACATATATGGCTGGATTCCAAAATCTAAAGTTGGAACTGCTAACCAAGCGTTATTCTATGTAATACAACACGCTAATCCGGAAATTATCGGGAAATACATCTCTTTATTTGAATCAGCAGCGAAAGAGAATGATATTCCACGAGAACTCTACGCGAAAATGTATGATCGGCATCAAATGTATGCCGGCAAACCGCAACGATATGGCACTCAAAGAGTCCGAAAAGATCCGTCGACTAAAGAGATGGTTCTTTGGAATCTCGAAGACCCCGAAAATGTAAATGCCCTACGTAAGGAAATGAATCTGCCTCCACTGGAGGGCTACTGATAGTGATGGACCAAGAAGGGCCACACTCTCCTATTTGCTTTGTGAGAGAGGGATTTTGAGGATGGGAAGATTTTGCGTATCTTTGTTTTCGAGTATATATGCGACTCTCGAAATTAGATATGGAAAAGGATAACACCATCGGCAGCCGGCGCAAAGCGAAATCCGGTGCGCGACATAATAGATACCTCAATGGCGATTCTCTGATGATTATTGCCGTAGTATTGATTATCATCGGTTTGATAATATACTATTTGTCAGAGAATATATGGGTAAGCGGGCTATTTCTTGCCGCTTCGGCCGGGCTGTCTGTCCGTTTGGTGTGGAAGCGCAAGGGGCCGTTTGAGTTTGCTGTATGCAGTTTTTCGGTGATTTCTCTGGTGCTGTTTATATTATGCTGTTCAGTGGAGTCGGCTCATTTCAAGATAGAGAAAGCACTGGAGTATCTGTTCCTTAATGACTGGGATTGGTTTGCGCTGCTTGTGGCAGTAATATCGCTGATATTTGCGGCTTGCACATGGATATCGCAGGAGCGCACGCAGAAGAACACGATGCGCATAACGCCCGAAATCCAGCTGAATCTGCTTAAGGATATTTTCCGTCATTCGTACAGGAACATGATGGTGCTTTATGCGCTGGAGGCACGCCTGCGTGAACGATACGACACGCATTATCCCTCAGAAGAACATCTTCAGAAAATGAAGATGAGCGACGATGTGCTATATCCGGAATCATTTATCGAACGGCCTGAAATGTGCTCCCTGATTCAGAATCTCAAACTGAACCTCCGGAACAGGGACATAGAGCTGGACACTGCAACTGAGCATCTAAAGAATCCTTCGATGCCTCCAGAAATAAAGGCAAGGGAAATGCGCATGCTGAAGAAGGGAATCGAGTATACAATCAAAAGGACGACCAAGGTGATGAATCAGCTCTACAAGGGGGGCATGCACCACAGCGATATCGCGGAATACGTGCATGAAACCGCTGCCACGCGCCGGTATGACCATGAACACGATCCTGAATTCGCAGGACGGATGGACGAAGCTTTCAGACTGATGGACCGAGGTGAGTTCAAACCGTATTACACGGACGCGGAATCGGAGTTCATCAAGAGTCTGTATCCGGATAAGGATGCGGATAAGATCGCTGAATTCCTTCGCTATCTTAACGCCAATATCTATGCTATGGAAACCGGCGATGGCGAAATATGGGCCATTCCGTTCAACAAGGAAGGGACTCCAATCGTTAGATCCATGTATGGGAAAGTTATTGACGAAACGGATAATTGAGAACGGAATGCATGTGCCCGGAGGAAAGCTGTGCATATGCACCATGCAAAGTGACGTCCTGAACTGCGAGAAGGCATTCACGGTATATCTTCCGGAAGGATATGAGGCGTCAGAGGCGCCCTACCCCGTGATGTATCTATTTCATCAGGCGGGCGGGACCAACGAGACGTGGTCGCGGATAGGACACGTACGGGAGATTCTGGACGACGGCGTGCGCTCGCAGATGGTTCTGCCGATGATTATAGTTATGCCCGATGCAAGCGGAGAGGATGAGCGACACTTGGGCCGTCATTTAGGATTTTTCTCGGTGGAGGGCTGGGACTACGAGAAGTATTTCTTCGAGGAACTTCTGCCGCTGGTGGAGCGGGAGTTCCGTACAAGAGCGGAAAAGGCATACAGGGCCATATGCGGAGTATCGATGGGTGGTGAGGGGGCGATCGCGTACGCTCAGCGCTATCCGGAGTATTTCGGGAGCGGGTGTGCGATAAGCGGTATAGTGGGGAAGCCCGAGCAGAGCCAACTGAGGAGTACGGATGCGGCTTACGCCCAGTCGTTGCTTGACCACAATCCGTCGGCTTATGTGAAAAACGCAGATGCGGATACGGTTGAGAAGCTAAAAAGCGTGCGCTGGTACGCAGACTGCGGCGACAGTGATTTCTTCTATGAGGGGAATATCGAGTTTTTCCTGAACATGAAAAACCGCGGCATCCCCATGGACTTCCGGATGAGAAGCGGAGTACACGGCTTCTACTACTGGATTACGGGTATGCCGGCGGTGCTTCAGTTTGTAAGCAACGGTTTTGCTGAAGAGGCTTTAAGAACCCTCGGACGAGAATCTAACTTTTGAAGTGTCGGAGACGTTATAGAGATATTGAAGCCCGAATGAGGCAACAAGAAAAAGAAATATATAACCCCTAAAACTGAACGATAATGAACAAGAGCAAGATTATCTGCGGGGCGATTGCCCTGCTGTTTATCAGCGGCAGCGCGATGGCAATGCCGGTCTTTAAAAAGAAGAAAGGTCAACTTCCGGAAGGCCTACGTGAGGAGGCCGCAAACTATACGACGGTAGGCTACACTCAGACGGCGGGCTTTGTAAGCGGAGAGGATCTGAACGGCGAATGGCAGCTTGCGACAATAGGCTCCAAAAATGTAACCGAGGAAGAAGATGTGCCTTATCTCTTCTTTGATATGCAAAGCGGAAGGCTCTATGCAAATAACGGCTGTAATACGATGAACGGATATTTCAAGCTGGAGAACGGCAAGCTGAGCTTCAGCCACATAGCCTCGACGCTGATGTATTGTGCGGACGCCAAATATGAAGCAGCGTTCAGTGCAGCTATCAATGATGAATCGGAGCTGAACACAACGCCAATCTACAGAATCGGTGCTGATTCGTTTCTGACTCTCACCAATCCGTCGGGTAAAGCCGTGATGACACTTCGCAAAAAGAATATGGAATTTCTGAACGGCAACTGGCAGATAACAATGGCTGACGGAATAAAAATCAATGATGAGGAAGCAACCGTATTTTTTGATATCCGTGAGTTGAAACTACACGGCAACACGGGATGCAACTTCGTGAACGGGACGATCTACATTGATCCACAGCGTCCGAACGCAATAGATATTTCGAACATGGGAATCACGCGTCGCGGGTGTCCGAAGACCGAACAGGAAAGGGCAATAATGGTTGGTCTTGAGAGTGCTTATACAGCCGCCGAGGGGTCTACACCAGATACTGCGGTGCTGATTGACAAGAGCGGCAAGACGGTAATGACACTTCAGCGGAGCAACGCTCCGGTGGAAATCGAATAATCACTTTCCGAAGCGCAAGACAGCACGCACGGCCGGCGGGGCTGAAAAGAACGCGACACATATACCGACCCAGTCGGCGATAAGATCAAGGAACTCGGCACTTCTTTCAGTGGTGAGTTCCTTTTGCATTAACTCATCAACGACGCTGAACGCCATAATAGCCAAAGCAAGGGAAAGCAAAAACCGAATGCCGAGCGGCGAGAAGCGCGAACGGCTTTTTCTGAACCGGTATGTGTCGAATACGACGGCTCCATATAGTCCACCGAACATAATTGCGTGGATGAGTTTGTCGATATGAGGTATCGAAGGGAGATCGTCCGCCAAAGCAGGATCCGGCGAAAGAGTGGCATACAGTATAACGGCAAGCGTAAGCAAACTTGGCCAAAAGGATTTAAAAAAAACAGAAGCCTTCATACAGGCTGCAAAGTTACACAATCTTGAAAAAAAATCGTAATTTTGCAATAAAATTACCATTATGAGGAATATTTATATCTCAATACTGCTTCTTGCGGGGGGACTTGCAGGGGCGTGCAGCCAGGATGCTCCGGAAGGAGGAAAGGAAGAAAAGCCGGAGGCTACCAGCGGGTATGTTTCCGTGAAGATACTTGAATATAATCCTGCTCCGGGACAGTTCGTGAACGAAATGCCGGAATACGAGGAGGGCATGACGGCGGCGCAAATGCTCGAGAAGGTTGAAAAGTCAATAAATGCAGGCGAGCTTGTTACGCTCGGCTCCTGGGGTGGCTATATAATCTATAAGACAGAGAAGTATATCGCCAACAAAAGCGGCACGGACTTCCGAATTGTCGGGAATTCCTATTATTCATCGGTAATAAACGGGGTGCAATACGGGAGCAGCGAACCGGGCGTTGTATTTGTGATGAAGGACAGCAACGGGAACGGGAAAGCAGATGACGTGTGGTATGAGTTGCGGGGGTCGGCAAGCTCGGAGGCTACTATAGCTGCCGTCTCGTATTCCGAGCGACAGCTAACGGAAGATACGTTCGACCTGAATGTGAGCGGCCCGGG
The DNA here is from genome assembly GCA_964512705.1 of uncultured Sangeribacter sp. Taxonomy (GTDB): domain Bacteria; phylum Bacteroidota; class Bacteroidia; order Bacteroidales; family Muribaculaceae; genus Lepagella. Next base: position 5,237 of record CAZEJY010000080.1, read on the forward strand.
AAGTGACATCCAACACTGGACGACCAATCCTGAATATCATCCGCACAGCTATATGCCCAAATGGATAAAAGGGCCGGAACTGCGGTATGAAGGCGTAATGCTTAAGGCTAACGGCATTCGGCTGGACAACGGACAATACACGCAGGAATGCTATACGGGATATGCGGATTCGCAACCAAACAACAATGCGGCTTCTGAACTTGATATTTCTTCGGCCATGACATTAGACGGACAGTCCGTTGAACTTGACCGAATAGATTTCATCAAGGTGCAGACGGGAGTACTGCAGTTCAACGGTCAAATCGGAGAGTGTTCGACCGAGGTCGGCCGGATTCAGGTGCTATAAGGCAATATAATCGTCAGGACGAAGGGGGGCGCCTTTATGCCATAGCTCGAAGGTGAGGACTCCACCGGGGGCGGCGGCATGACCGATGCGGGCTCCGCGGCTTACGGCCTCTCCTTTTTCGACAAAGACTTCCTTGAGGCCGCTGTAAACGCTTATAAAGTCGTTAGGATGCTGGAGTACGATGGTTGAAAGACCTTCGGCCGACGTGACAACAGAAATAACATTTCCTTTATAAACGGCTGTAGCCGGAGTAGAACGTCCGGTTGACAGTTCGACAGCCGGACCGGTTGTCTCGCGAGTGAGAGCAGCCATCCCACCGACGGGAGAAGAGAAGTCCATTCCTTCGGCGGCTATAGGCGCGAGCACAGAGACATTAAAGCGTGAGTTGCTTTCATAGGTCTTTACAAAGCGTTTTTCAGCCTCGCGGGCGGCGATAGCGGCAGAATCCTGTGTAGTGGGTGCCGACGGCATCGGAGGGACAGAATCACTGACCGACCGGCCGGAAAGGATAGCTACAATCTTGTCGTTATAGACGGCCCGCCTGTCGACGATTTTTTCCAAAGAGTCGAGACGGAGGGAGGCTTCCATGTATCCGGCACGGATGTCCTTTTCGATTTTGAGGGGGAGGAGCCTACGTACGGGAGTGAAGGCAAAGACTACATAGAGAAGCGCCCCCACGGCGGCAAAGAAAGCGAGGGTGGCGAGCCACATGCGTGTGCGTGACATACGCACACTCCACAGACGGTTGAAGGTGTTTTCCTTGATAAAATCGAGCCTATAGCGGGCCGGATTCCGCACCTTTTGCCTGCGGAAGGTATGGTTGTACTTGTCTTTAAGGTTCTTGTAGTCCATTTCGCAAGCAAAATTAGCCAAATTTCGCGAAAAACGGACATAGACGGCCAATAAAAAAACATAATTCAAATCAAGGGCTGAACATAAAGGTCAGGGAAGGCGTTAATAAGAAAAGTTTAATCCGCAACTAATCAACAAACAATACAACATGAAACTCAAGAACATTCTGGGCGTGGCACTGATAGCAGGTGCAGCCGCAGGTTTCACGGCACCGAAGGCCGAAGCATGCTCTCGTGTTGTCTATCTTGGAGATGACAACAAAATAATCCTTGTGGGACGCACACTCGACTGGCGTACGCCTATCCCAACCAACTTATATGTATATCCCCGTGGAATGCAGAAGCAGAGCATGCCCACGGGTCCGATGCTGAAATGGACATCGAAATACGGGTCGGTACTTGCCGTGGGATATGACGGCGGCGTAACGGAAGGAATGAATGAGGAAGGTCTGGTGATGAACGGGCTATTCTGCAAGGGCTCGGTGTATAAGGAAGCCGTAGGTCCGGACGATACGACACCGGTAATGAGTCTTGCGGTGCTTGTGAGCTACTTCCTTGACAACTTCGCAACTGTAGATGAAGCCGAAGCATGGCTGAAGAGCAATCAGTTCAATATCTTCGGCAAGACCTTCGACGGCGGGACAGTGTCGCTGCTACACTGGGCTCTGACAGACAAGACGGGCAACACGCTGCTTATGGAATATGACGGTGGTGATTTGCGCCTCTTTAAAGGCCGCGAGCTACAGGTTCTGACCAACGATCCCCAGCATGATGCTATGGAAGCCATCAACAATTACTGGAAAGGCGTAAACGGCGTGAACATGCTTCCGGGCACGGTGCGCAGTGCCGACCGCTTCGTACGCGCATCGTTCTTCATCAACCACGTTCCCACGAATTTCGAGTATCCTGAAGCATGGGGTTCATTAAACAGCATTATGGGCAACGTGACTGTGCCTTACGGCTATGAAATCGAAGGCGAGCCGAATGTATCGTCCACGCAATGGACCTCGATCGCCGATCTGACCGGAGGAAAGTATTATTTCCGCTTCGCCAACAATCAGAGCGCATTCTACATCGACCTGGGACGCCTACGTCTTAATCCAGGTGCTCCGGTGCTGAAGCTTGATACTTCTTCGCCCGGCCGACTCGACTTCTCCGGCGATGTGAACTCTCACCTGAAGAAATCCGAACCTTTTACCCCGATGTGGTAAAACGGGAGAATTCAAATACAGCGAGGGCTGCGCAATGCGCAGCCCTCGCTGTATTTG
>CAZEJY010000081.1:0-7493 GCA_964512705.1 uncultured Sangeribacter sp.
GGTCCTCACGAACTATCTTTCCTGACGGAACGGTAGCGCGGATATGCTCGTGGAACGCATGAAAGTCTATCTCTGAAAGCGTCCCGAGTTTTAGCACACGCATCCCGCAACCTATATCAACTCCTACGATATTGGGTATCACCTTGTCGCCGAGGTTACCTGTAAAACCGATGACACAACCTGCACCGGCATGAACGTCGGGCATGATGCGAATCTTCTTGTCAGAGAACACATCAATAGAAAGCAGTTGCTTTATCTGCTCTAATGCGCTTTCTTCTATATTGTCCGTGAATATCTTCACGTCATGTCCGTCAATTGTTTTCATGCCTATATGCAATTTTTTTAATTATATCGGGCGGGCTTGGTTGGTGTCGAGTAGGGAGTAGTTACCGGCATTGGCCTCGGTGCGGCGGGGGAAGGTGGCGGCGAGACTCTCCTTACCATACTTGCGGGCGAAGCGCATGGTGTGGAGCGAGCCGCTTTGAGCCGGGCACTGGGCGAGGACGACAGCATCGGATAGCGCAGCCTGCAAGCGGTTGCGCGCCACGAGCCGCGTCGGATTAGCCTTAACGCCGATTAGCTGCTCGGAGAGCATGAGTCCGTTTGCGGCAAGTATGGCATCTTCGAGAGGTTTATTCTCCTTGGGATGGCAGATGTCAAGGCCGTTGCCGACGATAGCGATTGTGCCTCCGTTTGCGGCGAGACATCCACGATGGGCAGCCGCGTCACAACCCAAGGCGAGACCGCTGACGATGACGTACCCCTTGCGGGCATAGTCAACACCAAGCTGATAAGCCTTAGTATTCCCCTCCTTGTCAGCTGATCGCGCGCCAATAATCGCGACGGCATTGTCGGCATTGAGCAGGGCAAGATTACCCTTACAGTGGATGGCAGGAGGACAGTCGTCGCCTATCGCGAGCAATCGGGCAGGAAAATCGCTGTCCTGACAGGATATACTCACGATGCCCATACGCTCCTGACGGTCGAGAGTGGCATTGATTTTCTCCAACCATTCATCCATCTCGGGATGCTCGTCATAGAGACGGTTGAACGCGTCAAGGTCAGTTTTAAGTATTTGTGAGGTAGACAACCCGAGACGGTGTAACGCCAGCACCTCGTCTATATTAAGTTTAGTCATCAGTTTCAATTTTAAGAAAATATCGCAGTTCGTAGTCAAGATTGACTTTACCTATCCAGAGGGCCACTTTTGCGTCCTCCGCGATGTGGGGATTATCGAGGATAGGCTCAAGCAGATCACTCAGCGCGGAAAGGCGTTTGAGGTCAGGATACTTGGCAAGAAGGCCCTCTAACAGTTCATCACCCTTGCGTTCATAATAATCAGGATCGTTGCTATAATTCCGGTCAATCTTCTTGTCTTCACGGATGTAGGTGGTGACTGCGTCTATGAGCCAGCGATCTTTTTCCGGAATATTTTTAAGATATACAGCCATATATTCATCCGCCTCTTTGCGATTACTCTTCCACAGCAGTTTGCCCCATTTTTCTGAATGATAAGCTTCATCCTCCCAAGTGAAATTGAACCAGACTTCGCAAGGGTCATACCATGCAAGAATATCCCATCCCTCCTGCTCGTTGAAACAGACTACCTCCCATGGTTTAGCCGAGAATCGGTCGTCATTGCGGTCGAAGATGGCGGGGAGTTTCACACCATCCTTATCCATCAACCCCCATTTTCCATCGGGTGCCTGATAGAGTGAGTATGGAGGGTTATTATTTCCGTAAGGGTTAAGTTCCATCATATTAGCAATTGTTGGAGGGTTGTGTCAAGGGATAATTCGGGCTCGGTCAGGGAGTTGCGGACATTCTCGTTCCAGTCGCGGATGAGATACCATAATCGTGTGCGGCCATACATCACCTCGTTTAGCTTGTCAAGTTGCATATCGCTGGTTGAGTAGCCGAGGCGGTGGCGCTTAGCGACCGGGTCGTAGGTTATCTCAACACTGTTTTTTTCGAGCTCGCCTATTGCATCGTGCGGGAAATAATCTGTTTTATACACCTCCCGGCAATCTTCCTTATCAGCACACTCAAGGCAATAGTCGAAATAGCGACGGATGTCGTCAGGCACGGGGCAACGCGGGGCCATAAGGGAAATCGTGTTGGCATGGACATGGTGCATATACCCGGGCCCTTCAAGCAGATAGTAATTGGCCTCGTCAGATGCATCGAAGTAATACTCCTTGCCGTGGCGCTGATAACTTTCCCAGTACCATTCGAGCGGGTAAGGCTCGCCAGCCACAACAGCAAGATTTACCCCGTCACGACCGACAACCTCCACTATATCACCCTTCTTGAAACGCGACCGCTCGGCGGGACGTCCGAAAAAGAGGCTCTCCATTCCGCCGTCAGAATCCCAACGGGTGATTGTGTAATCAAGCAACGTGCCGGTATGGTCATAAAGCCATTGCGCACCGTGCTCATTTGACAACCGGCCGAGAGGACGCTGCGTTATGACAAACCGATATACCGACGACTTGACAAGCTGCTCGCGCATATATTTCTCAGCCTCTTCGAGCGAACGGAAGAAAAAGTGAGAGGTATTGTAGAGCTCAAAGGCGGGATATAACTCGGTCATCTCATCGTCAAACTCACTTACCTCCAAATCATAGATCCAGTCGCCCGTGAGGTCTGGCTCGCGCAAGGCAAGTGCTTTGAACTGCTCGAATGTCAGATCTGATGGAAGGTCGGCGTGTATCATGTCGTTTTTCTAATAAAGCTACAGTCAATATCGTAATTATTGATGTTTATGCGCTCAGGCTCGGAACGGACGTTGAAGTCGTAAAGGCGCAAGGAAATTTCACCCGGCAGAGTAGTTGTATCGAGATGCCCCTCGGCAATCAGATGATTGAGCATTACAAAGCCGAAATTAAAATCTCCCTCTATGCTCTTTATGCTCCATGCAATGGCCGTGTCATAATCAGGCGTACCGAGATTATCCGAGCCACCGGTAAAGTCAGCCCCCATGGCCGACAGCTGTGCTGCTAAGCCATAACAAGCACCTACGCCGCCCTCGATACCCTTCATTGCCGTCTGGGCCGCTTTGCCCCATTTCTGCAAACGCATATAGCTCGCTGCTAGAAATCCGCTGAGCCATGTTTTACCGTTCTCCTCGACGGCACGTACCAGTATCTGATTTATGCTCGACTCGTCGCCGTTGTGTTTCTTCAGACGCATCATCTCCCGGTAATCCGGATCCAAATAGTATTCTTCTTCAGAGGAGTCGCGAAGATGACTGTTGCGCTTGGCTTCATACATCACCAATCTCATATAGAGATTGCCCTTAGGGAGGTATTCACCGAGATTGATCAGGCGGCGCAGCCGTGGGGTTGCCTTATGGCAGTATCCCTTTTCACACGCAGAAATATAAAGTTGGGCTGCATGTTGATAGTCGGTTGGAAACGTTTCCGTTTCGACCTCTCCGCTCATTATATCGCCGAGTACAATCATCGATGACCCATCGCCACGTGACACGCCCTTTTCCGCTATTTCTTTAGCCGACAAGAGCAACCCCCTTTTTATGCAAAGTAGAGCTAACTGTCCGTAAGCTGGCAGATAATCAAGTGCGATAGCCTCATTAAGAAGACGAAGTGCCTCGTCATAATCTTGCGGAATACCGGGTCGCAGTCCATCTCGCCTGAGCGCGGCTTTCCTACACAGGGCGCGCCCCCTCGACTCGCGTTCACTGACCGACTCGCGGATCTCCTTTATATGGTTGCGATAAGCTGTGACAAGGCGAGTGCCTGACTCCTCATATTTGATGCGATGGAGCTCACACAGACGCTTCATCGAGTCAATGGTCAGCAGGCCCTTCTCATAACGCTCCGCCAAAAACTCGTCAAGGCACCCTACAAACACCCCCACTGCTTCCTCAAAAGAAGGGATGTCAAGCACTGACAAGCTGCGGCCCCAAATTTCCTTACGATACTCGGGATGCACGAGATGTTCGCTGAAGGTCAGCTTATTATCTTCTGTACTGACAATCATCTCCACATCCCATACTTTGTAAAGACGACCTATAGTAAAAGAATATTTCATAACGTAGTTTAGAGGTGTTGAGATTGATTGTTAATTGCGTCAAACACTAATACTGATGACTCTCCGTCGGCTACCCGTTTAAGCAACCTCCCGTAGCGTCTTGTAAATTCCTTTACTGCCTCAAAATCAGCATCGGCGATGTTTAGCTGATACCGAGATTCCGGCAGCGGGATGTAGGGTGACCCGCATACGCACATCGGCAACCAGTCATTACTGTCAGTATCATAACTGTTCTTGAAGTATAGCCATAACGGATGATCGTTATACCGATAGTAACCGTCATCATCAAAGCCGAGATCCACGCGGATAACGTCTGGCCTCAGGTGGGCCCAAATATGCACGAAATCTGATGCCTCTTCGTCACGGAAGGTCAACCATCGGGCATATTCCTTTTCACTCAGCATGAAACGCTCCTCCATTTCAAGAATAGTTTAGATGATTTTCCAATCGCGACCGGTGATAATTGACAGCGGTTTGATAAGCCAAGCGAGCAGCAAACCTCCCCCGACGAGCGAGAATCGCCACAACCAGGATATGTCACTTACAAATCCGGCCACAACCATTGTCACAGGTAATAATATCGAAATCGAGATTACGATAAAAAGGAAAATTGCACGGAGCCGGATCATGTCATCAATATGATTCTTCAAAATTGATATTCAATTCTTTCAATAAACTGACCACTTTCTCAAGGTCGCCATCGCTACCTACCAAATTGGCCACCTTATCAAAAAGTCTGTTGAGAATATTCTGAGTATCAGTTACATCAATGCCGAAATGTTTCACGAGCTTTGCAATACCCTCATAGCCGTCAGACATTTTCAGCCGATATGCCGAGTTATCGTTGGTCATCGATTCTACAAAACTCAGCGAGTCGGCACCTACATAAAGAGTCATACGTCCCTTTTCGCTTGCCCGTTCATACGGAAAATCGATAGTATACGTCTCGGTCACGTAGTCTTCCACGTAATCGGTCCTATCAAGCGCTTTGAGCACTTCGATGATTTCTTCAGTATTCATTTTCTTGATGAGTAGGGTTGTGTACGTTTGTTATATTCAAAATCTACGATGTAGCCGTTGCGCACGTCTATCCACATACTCAGTCGCGGATTATCATTTACACCATTGGCAAGCAAGTGTTTCCGAGCGGTCTCTGACAGTGCATCACTATCGGTATAGAACACCTTGATGCGTGAGAGTCCCGTAGAGTCGGCCTCGTTGATTTCCTCCACTTCGAGGATGCCGCAGGCGATGATCTGATTGTAAAGGTCCATCGATATGTCATCACCCTTTGACAGGCGCTCGATCAACCTGTCGATTGCTCCCATTCGTCGATAAGCACGATAAAGTTCGCGGGTGAGACGCGGGAGGAGTGCCGGGGCATATACAAAGTGAGCCTCATCTTTCCACGCCTCAAAGAGCTCTTCGGCAATATCATCATAGATAAGGCCTCCGCTGCGGCCGAGACGCATCTTATTGCTGCCATTGAGAATCGGAACGTAGAGTATGGTGTGCCGTCCGGCGTGGGATGCGCTCCGCATTGCTACCCTTATGGCAGTGGTGTAGTTGTCATCTTGCAGAAGATAACTTTCCAGTTTGTGTCCACCGGCATCTAGCCGGCTCCTGACTATATCCAGATTGGGGTCACCGACAGGCAGAAATTCACATACATGCTCCTCATCCTTCTCACCCCACAGGCTGAGAGCCAGACGCTCGACTCGTGTAGGAAGGGAGGGACGGCGATCTCCGGGCAAATGGGGTGTAAAGAAAATGACTAATGGTTTCTCCCTGTCCGACAGCAGAAATTCCTCCACAATCTCGGCAAGGAGATAGTTGTTGGGGACAGAATGCAACTCGGTTTCGGGCATGAGCGCACTGATGGACTCCTTAAGCTCCTCAGTATCCTCAACTTCTTCAATCTCCCGCAGGTCGAAATTGGCTTTGGAGAGCTCCTTGAAGAAGTCGCGATTGAGCACACGGCATATCTCGGCCAGAGTGTCGGTAGCGATATGGCGTTTCTTGAAGATGTCATACACCGTCTGACGCTCACGATGGAGCGCACGGGCGAAGTCGGCAGGTTTCATGCCCTGCCGCCGCATCTCCTTATTGATTTCTTCTCCTATATGGTATTCGCTCATTAAGTGTCTATTGATATTAGGTTGATTACAGCGCGAAGATATATCGTTTATGCGAATATATCGCTATCGGTTACTGTTTATTTCTATTCCGCTCCTCAAGTCTCTTAGCCCGCTCGGCAGCACGTTTCTCTTCGAGTGCCGCGCACTTCGCATCATATTCTTTTCGTGCTGCCTCGTACTCAGGCGTGCGCGGCCGGTACTTGATTACATCCGCCAGCCACGCCAGCGGCTCCAGATCGCCAAAAGATGTCCTCATATCCTTATTGGTTCGTTGAATACTTGGCAAGATCTATGGCCTTGTGCCACTCCGAAGCGGGGATTCCCAGTTCCTTATACCGGTCAATACGGTCGAGAATCGCCACCAAAGTATCAGGACCTACGATAGTGTCCACAAATTCATCCGGATCGGGAGTCCCTTTCTCCACCTCCCACTCGCACATCTCAAGAAAACAGTCGCCCCAATCGTCGAGATTGTCAGGATCCATGATCCTTATATAGCGGTAGTACGGGCGATTCTTGACTTTTAACGCGATCTGACTTACTCCGTGGCTTTCAAGTAGAGCCACTACACCCTTCTGGATTTTGGTCGACAGACGGCTATATTCCGTCATGTCCTTGTACTGACGGGCCTTGATGAGACCGTCCTTGATTTCCCTAATCTGGTCGCGGGTGAGTATACTGCGAGGCTCGAAATACACCGACGAATCTTGAGCCTTGTGCCACTCGGAGGTGGGGATCCCGTGAGCTTCCAACTTCTCGATGGTCCGGAGTATTTCTTCAACAGACTCTATATCTAAGAAATATCCCTTAAATTCTTCGGGATTGGGTTCTACACTCGTTGATTCACACCCCGACAGCCAAGACTCTTGGCCAATGTCATCAATACTGTGAGCGCACCTTATGAATGTGAATTCTCCCTTGTGCTTATTGGGAAGAGCGAGCTGGTTGATCCCATATGCCTCCAGATGTTTGGCAATCTTAGGTTGGAGGTTGATTAAGAATTCCATTCCATGGCCTTCCTCCCGAGCCTTCCAAAAAGCATCCGTGATTTCCTGAAGTTTCTCGCGGGTGATGATGTCCTGATTCATAGTGTGAAGTATTTAATGTGTTACTGATTTTGATTTACGGTGCAAAGATACAGCATCCTTTCGCAACATACGCCGTTTCCCGTGTCGGAAAAAACCGACAGTTTATTCCGAACGATGCAGGAATCGGCATTCAGGATGTTGCTTGGTAAATGCCCAGTTGCCGGGGGAGCTAACGCACTTGAGGATGAGATTTTGCATCTTGTAGTAATCACCC
>CAZEJY010000082.1:0-7426 GCA_964512705.1 uncultured Sangeribacter sp.
CCCCCGTGTTCGAGCCTATCCACGGCTCATGGCCCCAGGCAAAGGGTCTCAACATCGCCAATCCCTTGGCACAGATCCTCTCCGTAGCCATGCTCTTCGAATACTTCAACCTCACCGAAGAAGGCAAACTCATCCGCGAAGCCGTCAACGCCTCCCTCGACGCAGACGTGCGTACCCCCGAAATCCAAGTAGAAGGTGGCGCCCACTACGGCACCAAAGAGGTCGGCGCCTGGATCGTCAACTACATCCGCACCCACTAACCCCCAACCCAACTCTTAAAAATCGGACAAATTCAACCAAAATTTGTCCGATTTTTTCATATTTCACATTAACACTGTTAAATAATGAATTTTTTATTCAAAAAACTTGCATTTAGCGTAATAATTTTATAACTTCGCGCCAATATTACATAAAAAATATCTCAATCCCTATTTATCAAGGGAATATATAAACTACAAACTCCGACATAAAATCACCCCCAACTAAAGCCATACTCCGAACATTCTCCATCTTTCAGGATTATGAAAATAAAATTACTACTCATCCCTCTGCTGGCCATACTCATCTATATCCCGGCCAACGCTCAGAAAGTCGCATTGAAGTCTAATCTTCTATACGACGCTACTCTGTCGCCAAACCTCGGAATTGAGATTGGATTGGCACCACGCTGGACCCTTGATGTCTCCGGCAATTTTAACTTGTGGACCGTGGGTAACGGTCACAAATGGCGCCATTGGCTCATCCAGCCGGAGGCTCGCTACTGGTTCTGCCAAAGGTTCGCAGGACAGTTCGTGGGTCTACACGCCATCGGAATGCAATATAATCTCGGCAAACTCGACTTACCCTTCACTTTCCTTGGCACAAACTTCCGTAATCTCAAAGACCGTCGCTACGAAGGTTGGGGCGTAGGAGCCGGTGTGGCTTATGGATACGCGTGGCCTCTTTCACGTCATTGGAATCTGGAGGCTGAATTCGGTTTCGGCTGGATTTGGACTAAGAACGATGCTTACCCGTGCGCAGAATGTGGCACACGTCTACTGAAAGGAAAGGTGCATAACTATGTCGGTCCCACAAAGTTAGCACTTAACCTTGAGTATGTTTTTTAATTCTGAACTATTTAATCAGCTGCAACACACATGAAACCAATAAAAGGAATTCTCTCTGCATTGTTCGTGGCCATAGCTGCCTCCGCAATGGGTCAGCAGGTTGATAGGCTCGGACTGACCGACATATACATCAATCGGCTCAACGACTCCACACTCTCCGTGAGCATGACAGTTGACCCCACTCTCTGTCACCTCAAGAACAGCCAGCTCATGGAGGTAGCCCCCGTAGTGGTGAGCACCGACGGCGAGCACTCCGCAGAACTGACACCTTACTCGATTGCGGGAAAGAATCAGTACTATTACAACATCCGCTCAGGCTATCCCGGAGCTATATATCGTTCAGGCGACAAGACTCTTACACGCTACCACGAGACAATGCGTTGGCAGCCCTGGATGGCGGAGTCAACCGTAGGGTTTGTAATCCGTCGCTCCACCTGCTGCGGCACTCCCGATGTGGAGGAGAACATTCCCATAGCAGTGATCGAGGCGAATCCCCCTGTAATCCCTGTGAAAGAGGACATTGACTTCATCGTCCCCCCTTCCACAGGTGTGAAGGAATTCAACTTGGAGGGTAAGGCTTACGTCAACTTCCCGGTAAACCGCACGGAGATCTATCCCAACTACATGAACAACCCTGCGGAGCTTCGCAAGATCACAAGCTCCATCGACACCGTGCGCGACAACAAGGACGCAACGATCACAAGCATCACACTCACCGGTTACGCATCTCCCGAAGGTCCTTACCTTAACAATGTCAGACTTGCGAAGGGACGTACGGAGGCAGTGCGCGACTATGTGAGCAAGCTTTACGACTTCCCCTCATCTGTCTATATCACCGCATCGGTGCCTGAGGACTGGGCTGGGCTGCGTGAGGCGATCGAGAAGTCAGACCTCCCGATGAAGGACCAGATGATAAGCTTCATCGACTCCGACTATCCCATCGAGAAACGCAATGACCGCTTCCGCGAGCTCTTCCCCGCCAACTACGCCCAGCTGCTGAAGAACGTCTATCCATGGTTGCGCCACACCGACTACCTCATCAAGTATACCATTCGCCATTACTCTGATGTTGAGGAGATTCGTGAGGTTTACCGTCTCCGTCCGCAGAACCTGAGCCTTGAGGAGATCTATATGCTTGCCAAGACCTATCCCGAGGATAGCGAGGAATATTATGAGATATTCGAGAGAGCAGCCGAGCTTTTCCCGACCGACCCTCTGGCAAACATCAATGCAGCCAACGTGGCGATGAACCGCGAGGATCTTGACACCGCCGAGAAGCTCCTCTACCGTGCGGGCGACGGTCCGGAGGCCCTCTATGCCCTCGGAATGCTCTACGCGAAGAAGAAGGACTACGACAAGGCACTCGAATACCTCATGAAGAGCAGCGATCCGCGCTCAGCCGGAGCCGTGCGCCGCATCCACGACATCCAAACTTTCAAAAGTAAAATCGAATTCCTTCCCTTAGGGATGGAGGATAAGAAATAAATTGATAACAATATTTAATAATAACTAACAATAATCATCTTTATGAGACATTACAACAAATGGCTTATAGGAATCTTAGCCGGTGTCGTATGCTCTGCATGTAGCAACGATACCCTTGCTCCTGAAGGGAACGGATTCCAAGGAACTACAGAAGATGGAGTTTATTTTTCTCTTGATATTCAGCTTCCCGATGGTAAATCTACCCGAAGCTATACTGATGGGGACAACTCCAGTAACAATGGTGTGGAGGTAGGCACCGATAAAGAAAACAATATAGCTCAAGTTCTTCTTGTTCTTGCCGACAAGGACAACAAATATATTGCCTCTTCTTTAGTTATGCAAGATAATCTTACTTTTGTAACAGCAGGCGATAAAAAGGCCTATCAAGCCTTAGCAAAGTTTAATAAGACTGCCATAAACACATATTATGGGTCAGAAGAATCTTTAAATGATCCTATAGTAAGGGTGTTCGTCTATGCAAATCCTAAAACAAGCCTTCTTGAAAAATTTAGAGGTGTAGAACCGGGAAACACAGACTGGGTCAACTTTAAAATTAGCTTGACAGACTCGGAGGTTTCCTTTACTAATTCTCCTATATGGGCAACCAATATTGGCGAAGGTAGCTTCATAATGACTAATGTGGAAATGGCAGAGCGCGAACTTCCTTTAACTTTAGATAAGTGGGCGCCCTACACTACCAAGTCTCACCCATTTGATCTTTCAGGAATTAATAATCCAGGACTAGCTGATCAGATAGATAATTTGAATAACCATCGTGGCACTGTTAAAGTACACCGAATGGCTGCTCGTTTTGACTTTAAAGATGGCTCTCCTGCAGATACTGAAGCGAATACTTATTCTGTACTTCACGAAGCAGCAGGAGAAAATAGCAACGCCGATCGCGGTCCAGCAGTTGTGAACGTTCGATTAAATAAAATGGTATTGGTGAACGCCAGCAGAGATATGTATTATCTCGAACGTACCTCAGAAAATGGTTTGCCAACAGGAGCCAATTTCGGTATCCTGAACCCCGAATTGCCATGGTATGTGAATGCCAATGGTGTACGTCCTGCTGATAGAAAACCCGGCAATTATGTGATTGGTTGTAACTACGACGTATTTAACACTACTGCCAGTGGCCTTCTGGGTACGAATGATTATACAAAATACTTTTATTCACCATTCTTTAATAATGGCAAAGAAAGTGATCCTAATAATCCTAATGAAAGTGGTGTAAATCCGGATAATGCCAACGGTGAGATACGTTGGAAAGATTTCACATCATATATTCCTGACGTATTAAAAGGTCAAACCGGTACAAGTGGTGGTGATTATCATATTTGGGCGTATGCTGCTGAAAATACGATACCTGCTCCGGTTGAGAATCAGGTAAATGGTTATTCTACCGGTGTTGTTTTTAAAGGCAAACTCATAGGCACAGAAGCATCAAAGAATCATGGATATGGAAATATGACACTTTATGAGGTACTTAATCATACCGGAGATTTCGCTACCGAGAATGATGGTGTTGATCCTATCATCTATCAATTTAATGGTGCATTATACGTATCTTGGGATGATATAAGAGATCAGGCAATTAAAGATTCTTATAATGAGAATACAAAACAATGGGATCGTTTGACACCTCTTTATCAAGCAGTATTTGGTAATGGTGGAGCAGGTGTAAATGGCGATGAGTTGGAAGTTGATAAGAATAGTCCAAATTTCCTCTGGGAGGCCTGGGATAAAGTTGGAAGACCGAATAATTCAGAACAATTGGCAGCTTTTAGGAAAGCAGCTACCGGCAAGGCTATCGCACTTTATCAGCCAAGTCTGGATGATAAAGATGGTTGGGGTTATTATTGTTATTACTATTATTGGAACCGACATAATGACAATGGCAATAATGGTGTAATGGGTGATATGGAGTTTGCAGTTGTTCGAAACAATGTCTATAAGTTGGCAGTAACTAAGTTGAGTCAACTTGGTCACCCCCGTATACCTGAAAACGACCCTGATAATCCTACTCCCGATACACCCGATGAGGCAGAGGATCTTTATATAACAGTTACTGCTGAGGTGCTTCCTTGGGTAGTCCGCATTAACGATATTGAATTTTAAGATTTTTATTAACTGAACAGATTGTACTCTCTATCGAGGTTGCGACTTCGGATTGACTACACTGGCACAAAGGCCTGATAGCCGGTGACGACTGTCAGGTCACTAACCAAGAAATATTTTATTAAAATGAAAACCAACATCATCTCCGGACATTGCAAAACGCTATTTCTTATAGCTTTGACGTTTGTAGGATTAGTTTTCTTTAATTCATGCAACAAATTGCAGGAAGATTTACAGCCATGTCCTCAGGGCCTTAGAATAAGGTTCATTTATGACTATAATATGGAATTTGCCAATGCTTTCTACTCTCAAGTTGATTGTTTGACTGTTCTGTTCTATGATTCTGAGGGTAAGTTGGTCAAGTCGGAGATTAATACATCCTCTGACCTTACTGATGAATTCTGGCGTATGGAAGTAGATCTTATTCCAGGACAATATCATATTATTGCTTATGGAGGTTTAGCATGTAATAATGCTTCATTCTCATTCACCAGTCCTTTTCAGACATATGCAACCTATCAAGACATAAAGGTGCAATTAAATCCTACAGCATTAACTGCTCCTATAGGAACCAATCTTCATCCTCTATTTTATGGTCGTCTTGATACAGAAGTAGAACAATCATCCACAGCCTATCGTGAGGTAACTGTAAAAATGATGAAAGATACTAATAACCTAAGAGTCTTACTTCAGCAGACGGGTAGTGAGCCGGTGAATAATGAGGATTACGATTTCCAAATAACTGACAATAATACTCTCTTCGCATGGGACAATGATCTTCTTCCAGTTCCGACTGTGACTTATTATCCATGGACAAGAGGAAATGCTGTGGCAGGAGAGCTTCCTGACGGATCAAATGCCAGTGTGGCATGGGCAGAATTTAGTTTTTCGCGTCTTGTCACCGCGGCCTCACCACGACTTCAAATTACCCATAAAGAAAGTGGCAAGAAAGTTATTGATATTCCCTTAATTAACTACTTATTACTTCTAAAAAGTCAACAGTTTGCAGATATGGGAAGTCAGGAATTTCTTGACAGGGAAAGTCGTTGGAGTATGATTTTCTTCCTATCTGAGAATGACTACTGGGCTAAAACATCTATCGTGATAAATGATTGGGTTGTAAGAATAAACGACATAGAATCATGAAACAATTTCTAATCAGGTGTAGCTGCTGGATATGCGGTTTATTGATTCTCTTGTTTTCCGGAGGGTGTACTTCAAATGAGGATTTGGGCATAGATGAAATAACCTTACCCAATACTTCAGATGGGATGGTCACACTTCGTTTACAGGTGTGTTCTGATGTATTAGGGGTGTCTACCAGAGCTGAAGAAGATGAAATATTACCGGTCGAATTTGAGAAGGCAAATGATTTGTACGAAAAGATTCATTCTCTTCGTGTAATTATTGTACGTCCGGATAATACTATTGAGCATAACCATTATGAAGAGATTCCTGAAGGATGGGCATCAAATAAATTTAAGGAAATTGAATTAAAAGTGTCTACGGATCAAGGAGAAATGGAACTTGATGTGAGACCAACGCCCATAATTCAAACACGCACAGAGCGCAAAAGAATTTATCTAATTGCTAACGAAGAATCTATCCAGCCCTCCACAACTTTGGACTATATCAAATCATTATTACCTCCTCACTATGTTATTGAAAATGGTGAGAATAAGTTTATAAATGGTGCTGAACTTAAACCGGAAATGGCAGCAGGATGGGAAATTTATAATACGTGGGACGATATGAATCCCAATGGAAATGAGGCAGTACCGATGATTGATAATACCGGTACCAAAAGACAGTTCGTGCCAATGACGGAATTCTTCGATATCGATGTAGTTAGCGATCTGACTCTACCTGATGGTCAAAACGTTCAGAAAGAAACAATGTTCGTCACCAGGAATTTGGTTAAATTTCAGTTTTCTATCAACGAAAATTCAACCTTAAAAAACTTTCTCATCAAAGAAATAAAATTTGAGGAACTGATGCAGAAGGAGTATCTGTTTCCCCAAGACGTTGTTTACAATCCTTCAAAATATCTCAATAATAAGCCCGGAAAGATAAATCAGATAGAGAATCAAGAAAGGGAGATAACGAGTTTTAAAATACCCTATAATGGTAATATTTTAGGTACTTACACTTTTAAACCAACTAATTTTGGTCTCATATCAAGTCCTGATTTTGAGGGTGTAGAGCATTCACTTGAATATAACCCATATTTATATTTCTGTGAAACGAAGACACTAAATGGTAGTGAGAATAATTTCAAAGTCGGTGTAACGGTTGAATTCTTAGATCCCCAAGAGGAGGTATTTGAAGGCCCTGTTATTTATGCTCCGATACCGATATCTCTCCCATACGCTCTTCCACGAAACACAATAGTTAAAGTGAACATCTCTATAAATAATAAAAATGAGTTGGTTTGTACGGTGACACTGTTACCCTATACTTGTGTCACTTTAACACCTGAATTCGGTTTGTAAATTAAGACAAATTGAAATCAAATTACTTACCCAAAAATCAGTGAAATCGTAAAAGAGGTTCTACGAGGACATTGTACAAATAAACTAAGAA
Organism: uncultured Sangeribacter sp.; assembly: GCA_964512705.1. Lineage (GTDB taxonomy): Bacteria > Bacteroidota > Bacteroidia > Bacteroidales > Muribaculaceae > Lepagella. Next base: position 7,296 of record CAZEJY010000082.1, read on the forward strand.
CCTCAAATTTGAGTTTCAGATTATGTCAAAACTTAGGTTAATTTACATATCTTTATTCTCTTTATTTTTGACTGTGGGAATTATATCCTGTAGAGATGACTTCTATGCTCCTGATCCAACAATTGGGGATG
>CAZEJY010000083.1:0-7137 GCA_964512705.1 uncultured Sangeribacter sp.
GTGATCCGCGTGGGGCTCGAACCCACGACCCCAACATTAAAAGAGTGGAGGTCTTCCCTGTGGATCAATCACTTAGCCACTTTGTTATTAATAGGCGTGGTTAATAGATGTTCTTATCAGTTGCAAAGTTACAACATATTCCCCTTATATGCAAGTAATCAAAAGAAAAAATTTTTAGTGCCGATTGCAATAAAATAGGGGTTAATGCTCATGAGCATAACCCCCTAATAAATCCCTGTTGGTTCTCTCTCTTAACCCTTATAACCTACCTGTTCGGCATAGTGGCGAATAGTGCCAAATGAAACCGTGTTATTATCCTCATACCTATCTAAGTGTTCGTTATAGAAATCGGTTGCTTCAGTTTCGTTATAACTTGAATAATGCTTTGAGACCTCTAAAAAGTACTTTAAACCTGTCTCTTTAAATTCTGAAATCAACGCCAAACAAACCTGTTCCCATTCGTGGTAATTGGTTTCTAATGTTTCTTTATTCTCTTCTAAGAACGTTATTAAACCCTCCATATACTTTTTATTGGCTGAGGTATTATTAGACGTTTTACGGTGCTTATAAGTGCCGTTTTCGTGGTGTGTGGGGGTCTTTGCCACCTGCATACTTTTATTATATACCTCAACACAGGGGTTAATCCAGTAATCAGGATCATTTGAGTAAAATGTTACTCTATCGGGGTTTTTGGTTGAGGGGTCTACCTTTACCCCCAATGTGGCAAAATCGTTATTTAGAGAGTGCCAAACCTCATCAAATCTTAGCGCGGTGTTATACGGTATAATCGCAAAGTAACCTTTACCACTACAACTATGTTTATAGAACGCAACTGAACTAATAGATTTAAGAATAGTGGGTATATCGTTTATAATTTCCGTGTTATCCTTATAATCAATATCTATATACATTAACCCTGTTAGTTCCTTTATATTGTTTGATGCCCTGTTGCCGTTGAAACGTGCATTAATGCAAAAGTTTGGTAACTGTTTCTTTTGTTCTGTGTACTCCTTAGAAGTCGGGGGAAGGTCTTTTAAATTACCTAATATAACGTTTCCATTGACATTATTATTAAGGGTTAAAAACTCTTTTAGGTTCTTTTGTTTCGGGGTTGTTTCAGTGATATTTTTAAACCAATCTATTTCTATATCTAAATAATCTTTTGTCGGTTCTTTGTGTGGTTGAGGTACAAATTTAGGTATGCTATAGGGTGTGTCCTCTGTTTCGTTATAAATCGGTTTTGAGGGGTCAACAGTATAAAAATTACCTGTTCTATCATCATAGGTTAATATTACCTCACCCCCATAACCCAAATGTTTATATTTCACCTTATCCACCCTTATAAGAGTGGTAAATTTAGCCTTATCAGCGTGAACCGTTATGCAATAATCACTTTTATTAAAAAAGTGTGCTGAGTCCGCTATATCATAGGCTGAAGGTATCATATCATTAGACATTTTACGGGGGTGTGCCACTAAGAGAGTAATAACGTTATGTTTCTTTGTAAACCTCAACAATCTATCTAAAAACTTAGATATATAATCAGTCATATTAACGTTATAATCCTTTTGCGCTTCCAATTTATTAAAAGGATCAATTACCATTATATCAAACGGTTTTGTTGTTATTTCATTCTCTGCAACCTCAAAAAGAGATTCAACCGTGTAAACTTTATCATAATCAATAAACGTGTAATTATCCGTTAAAAACCGTGCTTTATCCTCTATCTTTACCGAACTATCAAAGTTGTATTTATCTATTAGTTTGTTGAGGTGTATTTTTAAACAATCCTCAGCGGAAAAGAACAGGGTTTTAAATCCATAATTCTTATTTAACTGTGTGCAAAGAAAATCCGTAAATTCACTTTTCCCGTGATTCGGTATACCTGTTACAGTGCATAACATCCCCTTATCTAATCTAAAACTTTCGTCTAAATCGTTTATACCTGTTTTAAAACCCTCAGATAAACCGTTATTTGTAAGGTCTCTTAATGCTTCTAAAATCTCATTATAAGAGTGTGTATTGTTTAAATTTATTGTTTCGACCATATTTATAAATGTAAGTATTTTTATATTGTTGAGGTAATAGGAAACTGTTGTTTCCCTTACCTCATTTTTTTGCTTTAATCCTCAGTTTCGGGAACATCTAAATTATAGTTCTTATCCCATTTCATAACCTCTACAATCTGGAGTATTCTCTCAAAACTTTGTACTTTTTCTATCTGTGTTTTTGCGCTTTTTATTCTCTCTATTAAAGTGCTTAATCTCGCTAAATTGATGTCCATCTATCCTCATTGTTATCTATTTTATATTTACCGTTTTTGGCTATTTCTTTTGTTTGTAATTTGTATTCTCTTTCGGTTATTATACCCTTCTTATACTTAGAATACAGAATATTTAAAGTGTCTAAATCGGGGTCTTTAACAGGTTTCTTTTCCATTTTAGTTTCGGTTTCGGTGTTGGTATCGGTGTTATAACTAATGTCATATTTACCCCCTGTATGCTTCTTTATTGTGTTTTCGTGCATAGGTTTTAAGCCCTTTTCAATCCTGTAATTATCCGCTATTCTAAACCGTTCTATAGGGTTAGTTTCTTTGTTTAATTTGTCCACTATATTACAAATATTATCTAATAATATTCTGTATTGTGTACCCTTATTTGTTTCACTTAAAATCTCAATAAAATCCAGTTGTTTTAATACATCCTTATACTTCTTAATAGAAGACCCCTTTTTAATCCCCATCTCTATCGCTATTGTTTCGTTTGCGGTGTAATACTGTTTATTATTGATGCGGTGTCTAATGTACTCTAAAAATGCGTATTCATTAGGGGTTATTATCTTATATAAGTTTATTGGGTGTGTCGTGAACTGTCCTAATTGTGCTATCCTATCATTTCTTTTGCTCATTGATAACGTTAATATCCTCTTTATTTACCTCCACAGGAATAGTCTCCCAATATCGTTTCATTCCGATACTTATTTTCTGTTTTGTTGACTCATCCCTTTTTCTACCTTTTAGGGAGTTTCTAATCTTCTCCCTGTGTTCTTCTGTTAGTTTTCTCTGTGTCCTCATACGACTTAAAAATTTACCTTTTATTATATAAATATACTATCTATATCAAATATACCTTTTTCGCCATCTATTTTTCAAGAAAAAGTGTTAAAATTTGTAAAATATTTTTCAAAAGCTAAAGATTGTTAATACTGTATCATTTCACAAATGAACGTTTGCAATATGATACAGTTTTTATTATCTTTGCACTCAGAAAACAAAACCGTTGATTCTTATGAAAAAATACATAGCATATTACCGCGTATCTACTAAGAGACAGAACCTAGGATTAGACGCACAGGAAAACACCGTTAGAAACTATATTAACGGTGTTGGTGGGGAACTTGTAAACGCCTATTCTGAAAAAGAGAGTGGAAAAGATAACAGTAGGGTTGAACTGCATAAAGCATTAGCCGAGTGCAAACGTATCGGGGCAACTCTCATAATAGCCAAATTGGATAGATTAAGCCGTAACGTTTCCTTTATTTTCGATTTAAAGGACAGTGGCGTTAATTTCTACTGTTGCGACATTCCCGAGTGTACCACGTTGACATTAGGCATATTTGCGACAATCGCACAGAACGAAAGAGAAACGATTAGCAAACGAACAAAAGATGCTTTACAGGCACTTAAAGCAAAGGGGGTTAAACTGGGTGCGCCTAATGCTACAATATCAAAAGATATGCGTTTAAAGAGTGCTGAGGTACTGAGGGAGAAGGCACAGAACAACCCTAATAACAAACGTGCCTCTATCGTTGTTAAAACCCTCAACCAACAGGGAAAGAGCCTTAGAGAGATAGCCGATTATTTGAACAATAACGAATTTAGAACCTCAAGGGGTTGTATGTTCACGGCAACAGCGGTTAACAGGATCCTTGCTAAGATAGGATAAATTAGGCTAACAGTTTGTAACGATTAGAAAAGGGGTAACGGTCTAAACTGTTACCCCCCCTTTTCGTAATATCTTTTATTTATATGTGGTACCGATGGTACTAAGTACCAAGTACCGATGGTACTATGTAAGGAACTACAAAGGTATGAACCAACACCCCAAAAATAACGATTCTAAAAATCTGAAATAAATTTGTGTGTTTCGGTGGTTATTGAGCGGTTGTTACTCATTCGCTCATTTTTCAAAATACCCCTACCCGTTGCGGTGGGGTTTATGATACTACAAAGGTATAACGACAAATCAAGCCTACTGCAACTTTATCGTTAAGGTGGTTAGCCACAAGCGTTCCACCTTAAACGCAAATTCTTTTATTTATATGTAGTACCGATGGTACTAAGTACCAAGTACCGATGGTACTAAGTACGATAAAAACAAAGTACCGTTTGTCCCTGTTGGTTGCTCATTACCTCAACCGACAAAACAGTTACACCCACACAACCATTTATCACAATAGTAAGGTTTAACGCCTGTTATTGCTATAAAAACAGTTATAAAACACCTCATTTTTGCTATAAAAAGCGTTGATTTTTAGCCAATTTTAGGCGTTTTTAGCGTATAAATCCCCCCTGTTTTGGTGTAAATATTACACTATTTCATCCAATCCAGACTATTAGAGAGGATAAAAAGTAAAAGGATATTAGAATAATTCTTTGTTAGTCAATACTGTAATATGTTAGTAGACGGGTAGGGGGTAAAAAAAGAAATGTAACGCCCCCAAATATCACCTACTCCCTCCGTTTAAACAAAATCCGTTTTTTCAAAAAATCGTTATTGGGTAATCTTTATCTTAGAGAGAGTAATTTATTATTATGCTTAAACGATTCTACATTGAACAAATAGATAAGGACACAGACGAAGTAATAGAAACCTTTTTAACTACTATGATAGCGGAAAGAAAAACAGGGGTTGATCATTCCAATATATCAAAGGTTATCAACGGCAAATTAAAGACCTCAGGCGGGTTTAAATGGAGATTAAAATATAACTATTGATTGTTTTGTATATTCGTTAATATGCTCTTATATTGTCGTGTGTAAGGGTGTATGTTCCCAAAAACATACACACCCTTACACACCGATAATAAAACTAATCTAATAGGGTATCACCGTGTAATAAATCCGCTTTTAATACCTCTGTGTCTATTCCGTATGATTCTAATATATCTAAATATTCCTCATAGGTGTAACCGAGTTTTACCATATTAGTAAGTAATTGGTTTTTGTCCTTCTCTTCCTGTAATTTCGTTTCTACAATCTGTTTCTCTATTACTGCATTATGTTTCGTTTGTTTCACCTTTGCCGATACAGATTTTTTAACCTCTTCAACCTGTCGGTTAGAGTCTGAAACGTTCTTTTTTAGTTCCTCAATCTCTCTATTTTGCTTTTCGTTTTCCCTGGCTAAATTGATAACCTTATCAATATTTAACGAGGTTGTAGTGTCCTGTTGAGGTGTTGAGTTTTCCACCTCTTCAACTGTCTTTAATAACTGTTCTGGGTGTTCTTTTCTCAACCGTTCAAACTGCATTTTAACCTTTGTGCCGTTCTTAGATTTATCATAACGGTAAACCATAGACACAGATTGATGGCCGCTATATTTTTTAATGTCGTTTTCGTTCATTCCGCGAAGAGAGAGCAAAGTTATAAACGTTCTTCTCCCTGTGTGGGAGGATATACATTCGTAGCGGTTCTTTTGTGTGGTGGTAATACCCGCGATTCCTGCCTGTTGGTTTCTTTGAAGTTCAACGCCTGTAATTCCCCCGTTCTTTGCTATCTCCTTAATTCGTTTGTTGAAAATCTTCCTGTTGAACGTGGGGAGTTTGTAATCATACTTTTTCAGTATGTCAAGAGCCATAGAGAAATAAATATCTACCTCAACTTTTGAACCCCCTTTGTCTTGTACTAAGTTAATGTAGGTTCTACCGTCCTTAACCTCTATTAAATCATCTACCTTTTCCACGTCTGAAAATCTTTGTCCTGTGGTACATTCCAACAGGAACAAATCTTTTATTTGCTCATCTCTTTCGTTCTCACAGTGGTAATTATAGAGTAGCGTTAATTCGTCATCCCTTAGTGCTATCTCATCATCAATATTGACCTCTTTTAAAGGTTCAATCTGTATGTTATACCATTGTGAACCCTGCATTAATCCCTCATTTACCAAGTACTTTTTAAGGAACTTATTAACACAATCAACGATTTTGTTTATACTTTGACCGCTGGCACGTTCACCGTCACGCCCTGCAACATTAAGGACACACCACGACTGAAAACCCTTCATTATATCCAATGATATATCATTGTAATCATAAATCTTTTGGGTCTTCATATAATCGCCAAATTTCTTTATAAACCTTATGTAATTGCCCTTTGTACTCTCCTTAATAGATAAATCCCCATAGAGAGAGTTTAACAGTACCTTTGCGACATCCAAAGGTGTCTTTTCCTTTTCCGTTTCCTGTTTCTTTTTTGCCATCTCTATATTGCCAGTTTTTAGGTATCTTTTTAACGTTTCCTTATCAAAGGATAACACACCCTCATTTACATAACGTTTGTAGTCGTTGAAACGTCTATCTAACAAACTTATCTTTTCATTTAGTAGCCTGTTATTCTTTCGTTCCAACAGGGGAAGAGAGTCCCCCTCCTTTGCTCTGTTCTCGCTACTGTTCCACTGTCGGGGGTATGTCCTTAGTCCTGTGGAGTGCTTAACCTGTTTGCCGTTCACCATTACGATAAAATAAACCATCGTGGGGTTTTCTCCCTTTGGAGAACGGAGGTTATATCTGTGTTGTACCTCTCTAATGAAAAATTGCTCATTATCAACGTTTTCTGTAGTGTGGTTAGAAACCGTTCTTAAATTGCGAGGTTTATCAGCGTTCTTAAACTCTGTGGTTAAATTGTGTTCTTTTCCTACTGCAAAGGTAACGTTATTTTCCATTGATAACAGGTCATTTGTGCCGATAAAACAAAAGACAGATAGTAGGCTATAACCGTAACTATCTGTCTTTCAGTGGAGTAAGTGAACAATAAAACAAAAAAAAGTGGTCAGGAAGTACCTAACCACTTGTAAACTAATGTGTTATTGTGATCCGCGTGGGGCTCGAACCCACGACCCCAACATTAAAAGTGTTGTGCTC
>CAZEJY010000084.1:0-2429 GCA_964512705.1 uncultured Sangeribacter sp.
AAGAAGGTGGCCATCTCAGGCTCAGGCAATGTGGCCACCTACACAGCCGAAAAGCTCCTGCAGCTCGGCGCAAAGGTTGTGTCGATGAGCGACAGCGACGGCACTATCTATGTGCCCGACGGCATCACCCAGGAGCAGCTCGACTACATCTTCAAGCTTAAGAACATCTACCGTGGCCGCATCCGCGAATTTGCCGAAGAATACGGCTGCGAATACTATGAAGGCGAGCGTCCGTGGCTGCGCGTGAAGTGCGACATAGCCATGCCGTCGGCCACCCAGAACGAAATCGACGGCGACGACGCACGCGCACTCCTGGCGCAGGGATGCATAGCAGTGAGCGAGGGTGCCAACATGCCCTCCACTCCCGAGGCTATCAAGGAATTCCTCGCCGCACGCATACTCTACGCTCCCGGCAAGGCAGCCAACGCCGGCGGTGTGTCGGTGAGCGGTCTTGAGATGGCCCAGAACTCGCAGAAGCTCTCATGGAGCGCTGCCGAGGTCGATGCGAAGCTCAAGGACATCATGGCTGAAATCCACCACCAGTGTGAACTCTTCGGCAAAGAACCCGATGGCTACATCAACTATGTGAAGGGCGCCAATGTGGCCGGCTTCATGAAAGTAGCCAGAGCTATGATGGCTCAGGGTATCCTCTGATTTATCTATAGACAACTCTATATGCCGCACTCTTCAGCCGGGGAGTGCGGCTATTTTTTTGCCATTTTTACCATGAGGAAGATGGATTGGATATGCGCAAAAAAAAATTACTCGTCATCACGACGAATAATCTTCTTACCTTAAATCTAATACCATGAAAAACTGATGCAAAGGTAAGCATCTTTTTCGAAAAACATGTTGTAAAACATATATTTTTACTCCGTGTTAACAGTATTTTATATTTTAGGCATAACTCTCTCCCTTCTTTAACGACACTTCAACTTCATCGGAACACCTTATGCCCTATCGAATGATTGTTGAGTCTGAGACCGGAGTATGATTATTCAAAGTCTTAATCAACTCATTCCTCACTTCATTCAATTCTTGCGATGACTGTCTGGACAGGAACACAGAATAGAGTATTGAACCAATCCCGATTACAAGGCTTATAATAATTCCTGCGATGGCCCAAAGTGTAGACTGTCTTGCCGAATCTCTTGTCGCTTCAATGCTATACTGGGCTTTTCTCAAAACGGCTTTATTGTTGAGCTGACGGATGCGGGTTTCGAAAAACACTTTCAGCACATTGAAGTATCGTACTGAATTTTCGATATTGAATGCCCTACGCCTCATTTCTTTCGCAGAGCTGCCTGATACCTTACATTCACTATTGTAGACCGAATCATATAATGAATGAATATATGCATTATACCCTAAGACCATTACATACATCTGCGGGAAAACTTCATAGATCTTAGAGTCCGCTATCTCGGGGTGGCGCTTCTCCAAATCAATCACCGTACGAAGAAAATTCTTCCCCCACTTCACAAGATTGAGCACGGTTTCTTCATGTTGTTTCAAATAATGGCGCAGAGCGGCATTGTTTGCCTCATGAATATTGATATCACACGCGCTGATATATGCTGACAAGGATGAATCATTTTCTTCTTCATGAAATTCGTGGAGATGGTAGAATCCTTTGATGATATGATAAACTGCCTCAGGAAAGGTGTGCTCATCGAATCCGAATCCATTGCCCGACAATCTTTTGGGCACGAAAGAATATTTCACCATCCCATTATGGCTGGAATCCAGATATTCCAACGTTATGAAATGATTAAAGACGCTTGAATCATTCTCATCCTGAATGCTAATTAGGATATCCCTCACATTTATACGGATCTCAATCACCAAAGGAGCCTCCGGAATGTCAGAGATATCCACCCTCTGCACCCCTGAATGAAGCGGTGCATTAAACTCAATCGGTAAATGATTGACGGTGGGAATCCACAAGACAGCATAGCAGTTTTTCATCTTGTCAATCGGATATGCCTTAGATAAGTTTCAATAAGCAAAGCTACAAAATATAAATACAAAAGCGGATGAGAAAATCACTCACCCGCCAAAGATATTTTACGACGTTCAGTCATTAATAAGTTGCAGCTCTCTAACGTATCCACGACCTAAGTCTGAGATACGCCAGGTTTTGTCCGAACGAGTATATCCACAGATAATGAATCCGACTGATATGAATTCGGTCGTAAGAGAGTCGCCAATCTTTTTGCGAAGATCCTTCACGTATCCCCGCCCATCCTTATAAATACTTATAAGTGCCTTTTTCTGCTGTTCGTTCATCTCTTTTTCCGTGCCTCCAGATTTCCGACTTATGAGTGAGGCTTAAAACTCAAAAATCGTGTGGCATCAATAGTAAAATGATTTATCAGCCACAATTGTTGCATGCAAAGATAATGATTTACGGCGGGATTTCCAAGGGG
>CAZEJY010000084.1:2529-5612 GCA_964512705.1 uncultured Sangeribacter sp.
TACTGCACGTTGTTGACATCCGTTACCCAATAATAGTTGGCCACGTTGGTCATGTCGAACAGGTTGAACACGTCTACACCGAGCCACAAGCCGCGCAGCCAGCGGGGACGCGAGGAGGATTCGGGGGTGATGATGCCGTAGGAGGCTCCGATGTCCACGCGCTTATAGGCCGGCATGCGGAAATAGCCGTCTTTGCGCGAGGTATGGGGCGCGGTGGTAGGCAGTCCGTCCATAAACACCCCTTTGAGCGACACTTTGAGGCGTGGCACCTTGGGCACGAAGTCGGTGAAATAGAGGGCCATGCTGTAGCGGCGGTCGTTGGGGCGGGGCACTTTCACACCATCGAGCGTCTCGCTGCTGTTCATCAGGCCGACACTTATCCACGAGTCGCTGCCAGGCACGAACTCTCCGAATAGCTTCAGGTCGAGGCCGGCCACATGGCCCGAAGAGGAATTGGTGCCGGAATAGATGATTTCGAGATTGTCGACCTCGTAGGGGATAAGGTCGGACAACACCTTATAATATAGCTCGGCGGAGAACTTGAAGGGTCGGTTGAGCGCGCGGAACGTGAAGTCGGCTCCAACGATTGCCTGGTAGCTTTTCTGAGAGAGGATGTCGGTGTTGAGAGTGTTGACGTACTCCCCTCCCGGCTGACGCACGGGCATGAGCAGCTCGCGGTAAAACGGTGCCTGCGCATACATGCCTCCGGCCAAACGAAACGCCCATGCGGGAGCAGCGGAGGGGATGAATCCCATCTGCACACGCGGACTCACAACCATCTCGCGGTTGAAGCTCCACCACGAACCTCTCACTCCGGCGCTGAGATTGAAATAGCCCGCGGAGGAGGACAGACGCCAGTTGTCTTGCAGATAGGCCGAAACTCTCGACGAGCGGATTTCATGGTCAGAGGAGAGAGAGTACCACACATTGAGCCGGTCGGCATCGGAGGGCAAGGAGAATCCGGCTGAGTCGCGCCGCTCCCAGCGGCGTGTGTGGTCGTCAACCTGCTCCCGGCGCAGGCTCACGCCGTAGGTGAGCATATGGGGGCCGAGCGAAGTGGCGCCGCGGAGGGCCCCGGAAATCACCGTAGCCTTCAGGCGGTTTCTGGCATGCTCATGGTAGCGACCTACGCCAAGCTCGCCACCGATAGCATTGTCGCCCTCCCCCGCTCCGGCCATGTCGAGCCAATATTCGCCGGAGATGTCGTAGGCCACAAGTTCGTCGGAGCGGAAGCCGGAGACTTCAGCCGTGAGAGTGGTGTTGTTTCTCACCGCCCAGTCGAGCGACAGGCCGCCGGTGAAATTATTGAAGCGGTCGTGCTCGCCACCGTCGAAATATACCTTGAATTTCTTGGCATCGTTAAGGGTGCCGAAGCTCGTCTGGCGGTCGGTGGGAGTGAAGCGGTAATTGTTGAGGTTGACATTGACAAGAGCGGAGAGCTTCACCTTAGAGGAGGGTGTCCACACAAGATTGCTCTGCCAGTCGAAGAAATCAGGGTCATACTCCCCTTTCGTATCGGTGGTGGAGAGCAGGGAGGAATTGCGGCGGTATCTCACGCCGTGGAGCTGCGAGAAGCGACCGGTGCCATAACCGAATGCCGCGCTCGCCCCCATGAGGCTGCCTGAGACAGTGGCCTCGGGAGCCGCAGGGCGACGATAGGTGATGTCGAGCACCGACGACATGCGGTCGGCATACTGAGCGCCGAAGCCGCCGGTGGAGAACTCCACTCCTCCGACCATATCGGGATTGATCACACTCAGACCCTCCTGGGCCGACGAGGTGACCATCAGCGGGCGATAGACCTCGATACCATTTATATATACCGCGTTTTCGTCATACGAGCCGCCCCTCACCGAATAGCGGTTGGAGAGTTCGTTGGCTCCAGTGACACCCGGCAGAGTGGAGATAATCCCCTCGACGCTTCCGCCGTCGGGGCCGGCAAAATTGCGGGAATAGGTGCGCGCGTCGATGCGCTCCATCGCGCCGGTGCGCTTGCGGATGTCGGACACAACGACCTCGTCGAGCTCTCTGTCCTGAGGCTTCATGCGCATATTCACCGTGAGCTGCCCGCGAGGCCTGGCGAGAGTGCGCACCTCGGTTTGGTAGCCGAGCATGGAGAATGTGAGAGTCAATGAATCGGGAGCCGATGCTACGGTAAGCCTGTAGGAGCCGTCGGCCTTGGTGGCTGCCATGGCTCCGGCAGAGGTCTTCACGCTCACACCGGCCATAGCCTCTCCCTGAGGACTGGTGACTATGCCTTTCACCACAACCTGCGCCGAAACGGCCATACAGGTTGCCAAATATATCAATATGAAGAGAATGCAACGTTTCATCCCTTCCATAACGAGAAAAAGGGGGCGCAAAGTATATCGGCAGCATGAAAATTAGCCCGAAAAGCCGTAAATTTGCAGCGATTTACTCCGCGGATAGCCGCGGGAGGCGAATCGTGAACAATATACAGCCGCAAGAGATATGAATATAGCCATCGTCGGAACAGGATATGTGGGACTCGTGTCGGGCGCTTGCTTTGCAGAAGTAGGCGCAAAGGTGACATGCGTGGATATCGACGAAAACAAAATAAGCCGCCTGCGCAGCGGACAGATACCCATCTATGAGCCCGGACTGGAAGAGCTCGTGAAGCGCAACGTGGCCGCCGGACGACTCAGCTTCACCACCTCGCTGCCCGATTGCATAAACAGCGTTGAGGCGGTGTTTTGCGCCGTAGGCACTCCTCCCGACGACGATGGCTCGGCCGACCTCCGGGCCGTGCGCGCCGTGGCCCGCACATTCGGAGCCAATATCACGAAGTTCAATATCCTGGTGACCAAGAGCACCGTGCCGGTAGGCACATCGGCTATCATCCGCTCTATAATCGAAGAGGAGCTCGCCAAGCGCGGAGCCGACATACCGTTCGAGCTGGCTTCGAATCCGGAGTTTCTCAAAGAGGGGGCGGCGATAAAAGACTTCATGTCGCCCGACAGAGTGGTGATAGGCGTGGAGGGAGAGCGCTCGCGCAAGGTGATGGAGAGGCTCTACCGCCCCTTCCTGCTCAACAATTTCAGGGTGATGTTTATGGATATTCC
>CAZEJY010000084.1:5712-7069 GCA_964512705.1 uncultured Sangeribacter sp.
CTCGAACATGGCTACCGCATGAGAGTGATCGAGGCTGTGGAGGAGGTGAACGACGCGCAGAAAGAGGTGGTGGTGAGGAAACTCCGCACTGCCTTAGGCGACTTTGCCGGCAAGCGGATAGCCATATGGGGGCTGGCTTTCAAGCCCGAGACAGACGATATGCGCTTGGCACCGTCGCTCACGGTAATAGACGCCCTGCTCCAGGGAGGCGCCGAGGTGAGGGTGTTTGACCCAGTGGCTATGGAGGAATGTCGCCGACGGCTGGGTGAAAAGGTGGAGTATGCCACCGATATCTATGACGCGGCTCTCGATGCCGACGCTGTGGCGCTGCTCACGGAGTGGAAGCAGTTCCGCCTTCCGTCGTGGGGAGTGGTGCGCAAGGCCATGCGGGGCAACATAATAGTAGACGGGCGCAATATCTACGACCCGGCCGAGCTTCAGGCCGAGGGCTTCACACTGCTCTCAATCGGCCGTCCGTGACACTATCACACTCCAGTCCATCGTAAAGCCGCCAACACGATTGCATTTCACGGTCACATTAGCGGCTCCGGCCTCACGGCATATCGCCTCAAGCTCCCGGCGGCTGAGAAGACGGATATAGCGGCTGTCGGCCCACGGTCGGCGGGTGAGGTGGACCCATGCGTCAAACACCCCTTGCGGCAGCCAGTGGAGCAGCGGAGTGAGGGTGTGCACCTCTATAGGGAAGTAGCGGTTGGGGGTGGTGAAGAAAGCCACGGGAGCTACGCGGAGCAGCTCGCTGACGAATTTCACCTGACTCTGGCGGTCGCCCACATGCTCTATCACCGCATTGCTCCACGCCACATCAAATTCATTGTCGGCGAACGGGAACCGGCCCCCTGCGTAGGTGACGATTCTCACCTCGGGATGCCGCGCGCGGAAATCGCTGTCGTCCTGCGGCAGCCCAAGAGCGGTAATCATGTGGGGGAAGGGATAGAGCTTTTCGAGCGAATTGCTCAGGGTGTGGTATTCTATGCCCTCGTAGCCTACGTCGAGCAGAGTGGTGTCAGGAGTGAGGGCGGTCTGCGATACAAACCACTCATACTTCCTGCGCCGGTTGCGCTCCGACACCTTTTCGGCTATCTTCCTGAAAATATTGGCCATAAAATATCCGGCTGAAGCAGGAAGCTCCAGCCGGAAATAATAACGTGGTATCCGCTCGAATTATTGTCTTGCGAATATGTTCTTCTTACTTTTTGAGGCCGCAGGCAGCACACTTCTCCGAAATCTGGGTGAAGAAGTCGTTGCCCTTGTTGTCGACGAGGATGAATGCGGGGAAGTCCTCAACTTCGATTTTCCAGATAGCCTCCATGCCGAGCTCGGGATATTCGAGGAGCTC
>CAZEJY010000085.1:0-7053 GCA_964512705.1 uncultured Sangeribacter sp.
GGCACGGTCGCCGACCTCGTATGGACGGGGCTGGTTGCTGTTCTGATTTCCGCGTGCCGCCTTTCCGGTTGCGTGCTCGTCGGCAACGTTACGCGTTGCCTTTCCTGTAGAATGAACATCTGCTTCTCCTCGGACTGCTTTACCGGTAGCGTGAGTATCTGCATTAGAGGCGGGGCGGCGGTTTCCGACTTTCCCTGTGGCGTGTGTATCATTCCCTGAGTAACGGCGCGGGCCACGGGCGCCTATGGTTTTGTCATCTTCGTTCATAATCAATAATTATAGTTCTTAGTTGAGCGTTCTGTGCGTGTGGATGAGCCTTTGAACTTACTGCTGAGTACATGACGTCTACGGCGACTTCCGCGCTCCTTATGTCCGCAGACACTGCACTTGTAGTGGAGCTTGTAGTTGTCGTAACGTACCTGCTCTTCGTAATCGTCGTCACGGTATGTGGTGTCAGTGTCGACGGTGCGGCGATGGTTCTCCTCGCGTACTTTTTGACTTCCCCGATAGACGTCTGTCCACTCCTTGGTGGTGTAAGTCTTCTGGCCAATTTGGGTCGACTTTGTGCGGATTTCAGTGCCATGGGTTGAGTGTGTGAATTCTTCTTCGTCGAGATACATGGTGTCCATGCCTCGGCAGTTTTGACATCGAGTGTGAGGCACTACGTCTTCAAGCTGGATATTATAGAATTCCCATAGGGAGTAGGAGGCACAAATGATCAAAGCAGCTACCCACCAGTATGCTCCCCACGCCATTAATGCGATGATCCAGTAATAGGTGAATACTCCCGTGAAGATTGCCATGACTGCTACTACTGCCATGTCGGACAATGAATATAGGATTCGCGGATAGTGTAATATCCAGAAAATTATTCCTAATGGAATTCCAGCAACCGCAAATATCCATATCAATCCTAAAATCATTGAAAAGATCGTGCCGACCCATCCTAAGAATTTCTTGAAGCCCGTTTTCTCAAAGTCGGAACCGAGATAGGATTCTTTGTAAACTCCGGTGCGGGTGAGGTAAGAGGTCAGAGGCATATCATAAATCATTGATGTGAGCGGTAAGTATTTCAGAGCCCAATCTCCCCGGTCAGTAGCGAAATCAAGCGATGAAGTCTTTGCCACGGAATCCTTGCCGAAAGTAATTACCGGATAATAAAACTTGCCGTCATCAGAGTTAAACACAAAAGTTCTGAACCTGACCTCTAAGTCATTGGAAGCATTCCTTGCAATGTATTTCATCGGACCCACCTTTTTCTCTGCATCTGCAAATTTAAGACCATCAACCAGCTTTTTTAGCTTGCCGGAGGACATTAATTTCGAGAAATTGTGGCGCTCCTGGAGCTCATATTTATCAAAATTCTTGATTGCGGGATAATAGTGGTAACGGTCAATATCCACGGGCCTTCCATTCTTGACGAGTATGGCTTTAGGTCGTTTCTCCCCATAGTGAAGGCCATAAGCAGTGCGCCTCATATTTTTCGGCACATCCATACGAACGGTATCACCTCGTAGATTGGGGTTGCTGGTTATAAAATCTATGTCAGCCCACCAATTGTAAAGGGCGCCACGGAGACCGGATGTGGTTTCGACAAGTAATCTGCCATTGTTGGAGTCGTCTATTATGCCAAGAATCTTGACAGAATCACCCTGCGCGAGATTTGTTACGATGGTGTCGTTGCCGAAGTAAGAAAAGATTTTGGAGCCTTGTCGCACGCCGATCCATGGACCGTCAGCAGTGTAATTGTGTCTCGTTAGCAAGTCCATGCCTACAACCACTACTATAAATATCAATGTGATTGACAGGTAGCCAACGCTTGACTTAAGGGAAACTTTAGGATAGTTATATTTCATCTTTATTCTATTGATTTTAAGGTTAAGAAAAAGGGAAACTTAAAACCTTAATCTATATTTAAGGAGGTTTTGACATGCTTAGCATGAGTAGAGATATATTCTTCCACGCTCATATACTCCCATACCCCGCCAAGCTCAGGGCGCGCACATTCTGCAGGAGTGTCATGGAGATTGCTGCAGAAGTTGCATCTCCATTGGGTTGGCTTGTAATCCGACATGTCGCAGGTGGTTTCTGTGACGACGGTTGCAACCTTGCGTGCTGCATAATAATCTCGTTGTTGCTCGGGAGTATAATCGGGTGGAGGAGTTAGTGCCGCCAAGGCATCGTTCATCTCGGTGGCCTTCTCTTTGTAAGCTTTCAAGAGGTCGTCGATGTTGGTGGTAGCGAAGGAGTATTGTTTACGGATTTGTGGGGTTGGCGCTACTTGGGAGATTGTCGGCTGTTGTGAGCCGATCATTCCAAGAATATCGGCATACTCGTCGAGGAGGGCTTTGTCCTGTTGAGATAGTTCAACCGGAGTTTGGTCCGTGGCATCATTTCGTAGTTTCTCTATTTGGGCATGGAGTTCGGAAAGTTCCGCAGCTTTTTCTTGTAGTCTTTTAAACGCGGGATCATTTTGAGCGGCATTTAGAGTCTGTTGAGCCATCTCCGTTAAGGGACTATTACATTTACGGCAAAAATTACGGGCATTTAGTGTTCCGCATTGTGGACAAATTATCCCCTCTTGAGGTTGTCCGCAGCGTGTACAGAACTTCGCATTTATTTTCTTGGGAGCACCACAAAAGGAACATTTATCAGGAGTTAATGATCGACCACAATGGGGACATATCGCATATCCCGCTTCAATGTTGGATTGACAATAAGGGCATAGCTCACTCTTTTTATCCTTATTAAGTATTTTAGGTTTCCATGATGTCCCCGGCTTAGATCCGGTAGTGGCTACTCGTGATATCCTATTGGTTAATGGTCCCCCTTTAAAGCTTTTATCCATGCGGAGTGATTATCAGGTGTCCACTGATCCTTAGGGGACAATACATACGAAAATAAAAAAAGCGCAGGATCTTACTGTTGCTCGTCCTGCTGCTAAAGGCCTTCGCATTGCCCGAAATAGTAGAACGAGCAACGCAGAGCCTACGCCGTATGATATATTATACCCAAAGGGGTTGTACCACCAAGGCACAATCCTCCCATAGGGTACGTGTGTCATACCCGAAGACATCTACAGTTGCTTCATTCTCGACTATTTCTAATGAAGTTGCGAAGTTCTTAGCAGCCAAGAATCAAGCGTAGTAAACGCTTTTAAATATGTCTGAAAACCCACCCTTCCGACAAAAAAATGTCATCGGCGTAGGTTAAAATGCAATATTACAAAAAAATCTTAATATTCACAACCTAATTTAATTAGATTGCTATTCAAAAGTATAATATTTGATTTATTTGATTTGAACGTTAATACTAAAAAACTTAAATAGGCGAACCTTTAATAATAGTCAAAGTTGGTAAGATTTGGTTAGGTAGTGTAAGAGGAATTGCGTATCTTTGTGGGTTAAGAATCCCTTCAAATATACAACAGATGCAATTAGCTCAGGAACAGGAAATAGTTCTAAAGGAGATGCTTTCCGGGACCAATGTCTTTCTAACAGGTGAGGCCGGTACCGGTAAGTCAACTATAGTAAAGGAATTTAAACGCCGCACGTCTAAGAATTGCGTTTTTCTTGCGCCAACGGGCATCGCGGCGGTTAATGTCGGTGGTTCTACAATTCATAGCTTTCTGCGTCTTGCCCCGGGTATAATGTCGGAGGAGTCTATTGAATCGATAAGTACCAAAAAGCAGCGTGAGCTGATAAGGAATGTGGAGGTGGTTATCATTGATGAGATTTCGATGGTCCGCAGCGATCTGTTCTGGGCGGTTGACTATAGATTACGCCAGGTATCACAAGGGAAGAATAAGAAGCAACCGTTCGGGGGGAAGCAAGTTATACTCGTGGGTGATTTCTATCAGTTACCGCCGGTTGTGAAATCGGAAGAGGAGGAGAGGTTTATCAAAAGCAGATATGGCGGTGAATTCGCTTTCCAGACAGAGACATGGGCAAAAGGAGCGTTTAAGTGTTTCTGTTTGAAAACTGTTCATCGACAGGGTAACGACAGTCTCTTTCTGTCAATATTGAATCATATTCGTCATAACGATATTGATACAAAAGATATCAGAGATCCTGAAAATGGCTCATTGCTCAGTGTGAAGGAGATACTTAATAAATATGCCAATATAGCACGATCGCTTAGTGTTACCCCTGTGTGCCTGTGCACAACAAATCGTGAAGCCAATATCCTCAACGCGCTTGCCAATGAGCAATCCAAAGGAGAGGGGCGGACGTTCACGGCTGTTGTTAAAGGGACCTTCTCGGAGAAAGATTACCCTACTCCGGCAAAATTGGAACTTAAAACTGGTACTCGTGTGATGGCACTGATCAATCATCGCACTCCGGGAGGTAACCTTGAGTTTGTAAATGGCGATGTGGGTGAGGTTTTAGGCTTTATAAACCAGGCTGGAGTTGATGTTGTGAAAATCAAACTCGACAACGGCAGGGTAGTGACAATCTCCCCCAATGAATGGAAGAATTATCAATATGTGCTGACTACTGATCCGAAGACCGGGAAAGAGAAAGTCTCGCAGAAAGAATTGGGTAGCTACATTCAACTTCCATTGAAGCCTGCTTACGCCATAACGATTCACAAGTCTCAGGGAATGAGTGTGGATGCGGTACTTATCAAATTAGGTAACGGTTGTTTTGCTCACGGGCAACTTTACACAGCTCTGTCGCGTTGCCGAAGCCTAAGGAACCTGAGGATTGACCGTAACATTTATACTGAGGATATTATTATCAATCCGGCAGTTGTAGATTTCTATCGTTCGATAGAGAGGCCGGAGCCTGAGGCAGAAGTTGTAACAATGGATATTCCTGCCGAGTATCAGGATGCAGTCCAAGAATTGTTGCGCAAACTAAGTGGAGAACGCCTTCGCTCTTTTTAGCTGCCGAGGGGGAGGAAGTTGGACAAGGGGTTGCCGGGGGATGCTGAGTTCATGAGCTCCTCGGAGAAACTGAAGGACGCAGCGTCGGTGTCGGTGACGACACTAAGCAGTGCAGGACCTTCGGCGCTGAGCCAACGGGTCATAGCAGCTTCAAGGTCTGCGGGGTCGTCAACAGTCTCTGCTTGGAATCCGATTACCTCTGCCATCTTGCCGAAGTCGGGGTTGGTGAGGTCGGTTTCGTTGGCTTTGAGTCCTGCCATCTCCATTTCCCATTTCACGAAGGCAAGACTTCGGTTGTCGGCAACAAGGAGTTTCACGGGAAGCTGGTACTGGATAATGGTGAGCAGTTCGCCCATGAGCATGGAGAATCCGCCGTCACCGCATATAGCGATTACCTGACGGTCCGGGCATGCGAATTTTGCGCCGATTGCCATAGGCATGGCGTTTGCCATGGAGCCATGAGAGAATGAGCCGATCATGCGACGGTCTCCTTTCTGAGTGAGATAGTGTGAGGTCCAGACGTTGTTCATTCCAGTGTCAACGGTGAAAACAGCGTTGTCGTCTGTGAGCTTGTCGAGAGTGCTCAGCATGTATTCAGGTCGGATTGCACCTTTGGAACCGGGGTGCTTTACGGGTTCGTCAAACTTCTCCTTAATGGTGGCGAAGTCGGCAAGAGCCTTGTTAAGGAACGTAGAGTCTGTTTTGGTATTAATCTTTGGTAAGAGAGCTTTGAGGAAGAGACCGGCATCGGAGCGGACTCCAACATCTACCTTGGTTTTTCGGCCGAGACGTTCGGCGCGAACATCAACCTGGATCGTTTTCTTGTCTGCAGGGAAGAAACCCGGGTATGGGAAGTTCATTCCTAAGATAATGATAACGTCGGCCGATGCGATAGCTTGTTCTGCAGACCACATGCCGAGGTAACCCATGTGCCCGACATAATTGACACATTTACCCATCAGCTCGAGCTGACTCTTGTAGGTTGTGCCTACGGGAGCCTTAACTTTCTGGGAGAGCTCATTCACGAGATCGGCGGCATTTTTAGCACCGGACCCGGCGAAGATAGCCACGGTTTTGGCTTGGTTTATGAGCTCGGCGGCAGCCTCGACTTCGGCTTCGGATGGTTCGGGGAGACGGTCGGTGTATAGTGGGGTAGTGGAGGCATAAGATGCTTCGGCCGGTTGCCCGATTACGTCAGCCGGTAGACCTATGATTCCCACGCCTCCTCTGCCAATGGCTTCCTGCATGGCAGCTTGAAGCATGTGAGGGACCTGCGTTGGGGTAGTCGCCATTTCATTGTAGACATTGCAGTTGGAGAAGAGCAGCGTTGGGTTGGTTTCCTGAAAATATTCTGTTCCGAATACAGCCGACGCACAGGTTGAGGCGATAGCGAGCACGGGAGCATTACTGCGCTGTGCATCGTAGAGACCATTGATAAGGTGAACATGACCGGGACCGCTACTGCCTGCGCAAGCGGCGAGACGTCCGGTTAGCTGTGCTTCTGCGCTGGCAGCAAATGCACCTGATTCTTCATGGCGCATGTGTACAAATTTTACGCGTCCGTCGCGCACGAGTGCATCAGTGAGGTCATTGAGACTATCACCAGTGATGGCATATATATGTTTAACGCCTGCATCGGCAATCATTTCGGCTACTTGATCAGCAACCTTCTTCGGCTGTGTGGTTCCCATAGTTTTAAGTCTTTACAGCATTACAACGCCCCGACCGCGACCATTGTTCGACTACCATTCTTCGTGCTTTTAAGGATGCAATTCAGTAGAAAGTCAGAATTTATTCAACTTTCTTATTATCTATATGTTTTATTAAGAAAACAGAACTATTATGAATACCGAAGAATTACGAGAGTATTGCCTTTCTCTGTCGGATGCAGTTGAAGACCAACCGTGGACAGAACCACAATACCAAATGCTTGTGACTTTCAAAGTTGGAGGAAAATGGTTTTGTCTGTTTAACCCGGATGAGAAATTCATTGACGTAAAGTGCGATCCTGAAATTGTAGTGGATATGCAGGCAAGATACAAAGCAGCTTTTCCTGCTTGGCACATGAATAAGGATCATTGGCTTGGGGTCAAGCTTGATTCCGATATGCCGGATAGTCAAATCAAGGATTTAATCCGCAGCGGTTATCAGTTGATCGTTGACCA
>CAZEJY010000086.1:0-6970 GCA_964512705.1 uncultured Sangeribacter sp.
AAATCTTATTCCATTTAATCTCAAATCTTGGATTGAGATTATACTGGACCTTCAAATTTCTCAACTGGCGTGCGATTAGTTTTCTCTTTTCATCAGGGCACCAGACGCCGCCAAGCACCATAGCTTTTTGACCATCATGCTCAAGATGACAACTCTCGTCGCAGTAGATATTGAATATATTGTTCATCTAATATGTAAAATTTGCGATTAACTTAAATCTATTTCATTCTCGATACCTTTTCAATGCATTCCGCTAAACAGTCGGCAGTAAGCCACACAGATTCATTGGCACTCCAAACCTCAGTCTTCGTCTCGCCTCCCTGCGTTCGAAAAAGCATTATTTATCCATACTACATTCCCTCCTTCACCATATTTTGCACAAAAAGAGTAAGTCTTATAGTTAGGAACGACTGTAGCACCAACAATTAGTTGCCGTTCAGCCGAGATTATCCAATACATGGTATAACCTTGTGCTTTGAGAAATTCTTCCAGTACCGTTCTGCGAATATGTAATCCTTTGGGGATACCTGCTCTATAATGCCTGGTAGATGCATAGAAAGAAACCAACTTGTTGTCCGTGCCATATGTAAAACAAGAATGACCTTTGAAATGAAGTTCCATAGTGTTCATCAATTCTGGGCAAGGTAGTTTGTTGGTTTCCCCATATTCATCGTTAAGTCCCATCGTATCTTCTTGAAGTTGAGAAAAGCTGGTCATCATTACGCGACAAGGACATTTACCGTCTCCTGCTGAAACTTTATCCCATTTTTCATAGGATACATTGACATAAGGCAACATCCATGGATATTCAAGTAGGCGGATGGCTGAACATTGTCCAGATGGAGAAATCTCTCTTCCGATAATCTTTTGCGTTGTTATCCACTCTTCAAACCTCAGCACATCATCATTGCGTACAAAAAATGTCTCGTATGACAAATAAGCATCCTTATGCTCTCCATTTGTGGGAGATTCAGAAAATAACTTATCTAGTAATACCCACTCGTTGTCCTCTCCTACAAAAAAATGTTGGCATTCGTCTGTTGTACCTGGTTGTTTAACCCAGTCATAATCTGGCATCGTTTTGTCTATACCGAACGGCAATTGTTTATCTAATACATTATCTAATTCAACATCGTCAATCAAGTCAGTTGTTAAGGTAATATCAAAGTCGTTCAGTGTGGAACTGTACCATGGATAAGGAGGATCTAATATGGGTTTAGTACCCTTAGCCCCAAAATGCCACCAATCAGTCACAGCAAAATGATCCATCAGTCGTGCTTCTACTGCAAATAATGCTTTCCACTGATATTTCTTTCCTATTCGCTCACGTTGATTGTCATAACGCCCCGCAGAATATACGTCATTATCCAGTGCGCCTAATTTATCGTTCCAGCCTAAAGTGTTGATTTCTTGAGCAATCATAGATTGTAGCTGGACGAGTGGTAACATAGTTGGTTTTTCGGTTTTACCATGCGGCATTAAGGAATAAATTTCACTCTCAACATTAGAGTTAAATCCCAGTATATAGCGATGAAAATCAGAAAACCCACACAATGAATACATGAGCTTTTTTGAGCCTTTGGTATCGCCGAAGTAGTTGTCGTCGATTTCTATTGTATCACATGAGATATCTACCTGTGGCGGATATGGAGGCAATGCCTTAGAAAATAGATCGATACCTTCTTTTTGTATCTTGGTATAAAGCAATATCTTCAACAACCATTCACGCACTCTAACATCCTCTACAGGCTGTTTGTCTTGGAAATGATAGTCATAGATGAGAAGCGATACAGTATTGGAAAGTTCTACCTCCTGCAAGAGTAACAATGCCCCATATACAGCATTATAGAGACCTTCCAAAACATAAGTATCTGTCACGGAATGGAAATCCCTTATCAACGCCTCAAACAAGTCTAAATTATTATAAAGTATTCTACATAGCTTTCTTTTGGCATGAGCCCTTATAACAGGATGCGATGATGCGCAACACCAAACCAAAAGATATGCTTCCGTCTTATATTCTACTTTATTTATGTCTTCTATATAAAGTGCAGACTCTTCGTAATGGTCATTGACAACCGAAGTCCACTTTAAGTCTAAATCTGTCTGATCAAGTGTTCTCAAAGACCTATGCAGTGTTTTCATGAAGCCACTAAGCGAATGTAAGGACACACTGAAGATAAAACGGAAACCTAAATTTTTTTCTGTATCTTGCCAAAATTCATCTAAAAGTTTCTGTTCAACAAGTTCGAAATGCCATTCCAATCCTTCGATAAAACATTGTTGCAGAAGTGGATTATTCCTTATTGTCTTTTCTTCAATGATTTCCTTGCCATTATATTTTTCCGGCCAAAGGATAGTGACATAAGTGAGGAATTGATAGAACCCTTCCTGACAAAGCGTTTCTTGATTGTAGGACCGAATCCACTCATTGAGTTTAGCGATTTTATTCTGCTCATCAGATTTGGTGTTAAGAAAAGCAACGGCTCTTATAACGTCTTCCATCTGCTCATACTCAAACTTCACAATAGCTTCTTCAAACAAACTATTCGTCTGCTGATTCCAATCTGCTAAAAGAAGACCTTGAGCCATCAAATTATAGAGAAGAGACTTACTCCAAGTGCGATTTTTACAAAGTTGATTAGATACAGTTCTTGCCTTTTTACGTGTCACTGGATAAAATTTGTAAGAAAAAACCGATAGATGGGCTAACCGACATAGATATTCCCAAGTGATATATTTTTCTGGGTCCTCATCTACGGCTTCTGCGACATCTCTTTCACGCATATAAATATACTGGCTATATAATACTCCTAATGATCGTAACCTTATTCTATGGTAATAAGGCATTGAAGTATATGTCTCACAAAAGATATTTAAAAATAGTCCATTTTTTAAGCCTGAAAGACTTTTGTTATAGACGATATTGTAAGCATCAAAATATTTCTTTACTACATCTTGACTATGCTCTAATTCGGGAAGATATTGCATTCTATATCCATTTCTGATCACTTCATATTTTTCGTGAAACGGCCTTCTTACAGTTACCACCAATGCCAAGTTGGGATATTTGTCGAATTCTTGTTTCAACACTCCCAAACTCTCTCGCCAGTAGGAATCGTTAAGACCTTCATTGAGCGCATCAATGATAAATAGATAGCGTCTATCACCAATATTTACTGCATCCGCTTCAGATTTCTTCTGCAATTCCTCCAGATAGTTTTCATTTTCAAAATTAAATATCTTGCGAATTTCAGCAATAATCCCACCTTCATTCCGAGTAAACTGAGTGCCAAAGCAAAGGTATATATTTGTATCCTTTATGAGTTTTAATGCGATGCTGCATACATTGTGCGTCTTACCACATCCGGCAGGCCCATAAATACAATAGACTTTTTCCCTTCTTTCTACAATATAGTTAATGCTATCTCGGATCTGTTTCCAAGATAGGCCCTTATCTGTCAAAGCATCATCTATTATTTTCCATTTGGATGTGTCATATCTAACACGTTCTACATTATTCTGCATCCCCATGTTGTAATCTAATTCATTAGACATTTCATCAGGAGGATTATCAAACAAATCAGGATTAGACTTTTGTAGATTAATGAATAATTGCTTGCTCAAGCAGAGCGCTTTTTTATGTTTCGCAAGGTCTCGAATATCCCATAGATGGGCAAACATTTTTGCAATAGTTTGGTTCGGAACATCCAATTCTGGCTTATACCGTTTCCCTGCCAATGATATATGATTGTGCAGTTTTTTTGCGCAATCATTCCGACCATAACAAACATCTTGAAATTCAACATAGTCTGATTCAGAGGTAACGTCTAATGCATTTAGTGCATCTTCAACGCTCTTTATGCTGATAAAGCCGATATGACTATCTAATATATTAGTTACAACGCCTATTATCTTATCTCTGTCCGCATAGACTGGAGAGCCAGAGAAACCTGAGTATTCCGTAAGATGCTTCTCATCTTCAAATACGGCATAAGCATCAAAATCACCATTTAATGCCACATAAATTTCATCAACTCTTATCCTGACCGACTGCCCAATAGTCTCGCCAATCAATGTATTGGGATAGCCCCAAAAACGGAAATGCGTTTTCGGCTGTATAGGCATACTAAGTAGCGAACCATATTCATGATTAACGGTTTCGTCTTTCAGTTTCAAGATGGCTATATCCTTCCCGTGCTCTACGATAATGAGCTCACATTCATAGTTCATTCCTTCAATTTCCACATAGATAGGATTGCCATTAAGGGCGGACCCTACGACATGGTACGCTGTAAGAAGTTTTTCATTATCTACAAAGAAAGCCGTTCCTCTTTCGGTGCCACACTCAACTTTACATGTGATTGAAGGTATTTTGCTTGTATTAATCATAGTGATATCTCATTGATTTGTGAAACCTCTATTTCTTCCCCTTCGTCCTTCAACATTGAAGTCCTTGTCTTAATTTTATTATATATGTCATTCTTATAATAACGTGAATTAAAGTAGAGTCTACGTTTCTGTATAAAATCCGATATAGGTTGATATACGATATTAGCGATGGTATGGAGGTGGGGTGCAGTGCTTGTACTTCCGCAGAATATCCAGTTCTGGCTGTCAATATGTTTCAAAAGTTCCTTTGATAAATTGGCGTCACTTCCATGATGAGATACTTTGATAGCATCAAATATGATTTTTTCCTCTAAAGGGATTTGATTCTTTATCTTATAAGCTTTAATCCCGTCTATCACTATCTCTGAAGAGGCATCTCCCAAAAGCAAAATTTTCTTTTCTTCCAATTCCCAGACAAAAGCAATACTAGATCGATTAGTCTTAGACGTGTCTTCTCTATCACCTTTCTCATATTCGGTCTTCAATGTTTCTGTAGAAGTGGAAATTTTATTTTCAAGCAACATATCTTTCTGATTATATAGTAAAGAAAGTAGCTCAAATAATTCCGCCCCATTTTCTTTTTCTTTTTCAAGTGGAAATTTTTTATAAAACTTCCTCGCAAATTCATCAAGGATCTGTTCGTTTAGTTCATCAATAGCAGTTTGTGTAGGAGACACTATAAACATCTTTCCTAATTTACCTAAAGAAATGTACTCGCCATTCACGAGTTTTAGATTTTTATCCCATACATCTGCCCAATGTCTTTGAAGTAATGTAGATAGTGCCAAAGACTCTTTTGCGGCTACAGTATGTTCAGCTCTTGGTTTCCATTGGGGAATAAAAGTCTTTAATCTTTTTATCTGTTCCTTTTCAAAATCGGTAAGTGGTTCAATTTGTGCGTTGTCCGCATGCTTTACAAACAAATTATTATAGATAATATGATCTATCTTAAGTTCAGGCATTTGATTCAGCATATTGCAAATACCGTCAATATGATCTATATCAATATGGGTCACCACGAGGAAATCAAGATGGCAATTAAGGATATCTATAACTATTGCTTTTATCTTTGGAGTGAATACATGGCAGTCAATCATCATCGAGAAATGAGAGCCATCCTCCTTGTCGACCAGACAGAAAATACAGTCACCATTGCCGGATGCAGGGAAAAGAAGTTTCATATTATGATTGAACTATTTAATTAAAAGCCTTTGAAAGAAAATATAAATTAGTTTTATTCATATCGGAAGAACTAGTAATGTCGTTTACAGTTCATCAAGTAGTTGAAGAAGAGTTTTCAAGGTGATTGCATCGTCAACTTCTTTGTTCTGAAATACCATAAAGTATTTGAAATTGTCACCGGCGAGGTCAGCCCATTTGTTACCAAGCCATCTCTTTTCTTCGCTTTCAGGATTATCAAGATGGTCTCCTTTAGTCTCTATCAGTAGCGTAACGCCAGACTTCATCCTAACTATGAAATCAGGATAATGATTGATGAAACCATTAATGCCGAACTCCTTTCTATCACGGTTACGGTGCCAGAAAAGCACATTGGGATGCTCAGCAATCGCAGCAATCGCGTCATACTCGAATCCATTGACACTTTCTTCGGCCATATATAGCCCTTTGTCAATTCCTATCAGTTCATCACGGAGCGTGATTCTTTCAATAAAGGTATAATGACCTTTAAGTTTGATACGACCTGTACTAAGCCATTTTGTAAAAGTCTTGCGCCGATGTTCGTTCAACAATAACTCAATTTTATCTTTAATGGTATCGCGAGTAAGATATATATTATCGATCAGATTCTCAATCTGGTCCGCATCCAGTCGCTCAATAGCACGT
The DNA here is from genome assembly GCA_964512705.1 of uncultured Sangeribacter sp. GTDB lineage: Bacteria > Bacteroidota > Bacteroidia > Bacteroidales > Muribaculaceae > Lepagella. The sequence goes on from CAZEJY010000086.1 coordinate 6,238, forward strand.
TTAACATATTTCTTAATCGCAGGTTCTGGAACTTCGTCAAGCTTTATCATTCCGGCAAGTTGACCGCTTATTCCCTCTTTTTTCAAAGAGGCTGATTTATCGACATATTGATTGCGGATGAATTCCGTAAGACTTTGATTGTTTTTTCGGACAGCATCCCCGGAGTCGGCCACATCAATAGTTATCCCTGCGGGACGAACTATTGTGAAATCTACATCTGCATCTTTTGTTGACAGGTCAAAGCCTTCCGACAACATGGATTTTTCAAGAGGAATCCATTCGTCATTTGTGAATACAGAAGGTGCTGTTTTCGTGTAGAAAATCGGCAGATTCATATCATTTGCCACTTCTCTGAATTGCTCATTGATCGGATAATACATTTCCTGTGGAGTTATAGACGCAAGAGGGTCAATCTCCCCATTGTCAGTCTGCTGTTCAATAATCTGATTATATTCATCACTCACCTGCATTGCCTGTTGTTGTAATTGCTGAAGGTCGGATGAAACAGTCTCGGCCTCAATCTCACTGCGAAACTTTTCGACGCTGTCAATGTCAATTTCCAGTTCCTCGTCAGATGATGATTCTGTTTCCTGATTCACATTTTCGGTTTCAGTCGGGAACAACGGTTTAGTTGTGGGTGGAAGAACCGCTGTAGTACTCTGTTCATCTACCTGCTCAGGCGTAACGTCTCGAAAATCCTTGCGACTGAACCCGACTTTCTGCAATGAGCGTA
>CAZEJY010000087.1:0-6953 GCA_964512705.1 uncultured Sangeribacter sp.
TCCTTAAAAAAATAAGAGAAAAATATATTACCAACCAATCCGGGATTATATCTCCTATGAATAACCTACCAAAATAAACATCTCCTGAGCAAATGTGACGAATTTTCTATCCACCAAATTCAACCGTTTGCTAAATAGGTGCTTGTATGGTCAATTAGAAAAAGTTTCCCAACTTCCTCGTTCCGAGTCCCCTATCTCCTCTGTTACGTCATTATTTCGGTCAGTACAGCTACATCAGTCTGACGTCATCATTTATCAAAATGCATCATACAAACGATAAGAAGATTTTACAGACCAATCTACAAAATCCAAATACCTACACACCTTCCTGAAGATAAACTGCACAGAGATATAGAGATACAGAAGAATCTATTCATTTTAGAAAGAGGGAAGAATCCCTAATATTCCTGAACTCCCCACACATAGTTGTAATTTTTCTGGTCTTACAGCTCTTCTTTATATAAAAAATACAGATCTATTATTCATAAGATGCGGTTACTCTAATCTTCATCTTCTTTCCTTTGTTCATCAAGATATGCTACTACTTGTGCGTTGACTTTATATTATTCTAAACTTAATTTTGCAAAAAATTTTGTATTTTTGCAAAATGGCACATAATGACCAAATACTTCTTGAGTTTGGTAAGCGAGTTAAACAACTACGCTTACAGCTAGGTCTGTCCCAAGAAGAACTTGCCCATAGATGCGGTTTCTATCGTACTTACATAGGAATGGTTGAGCGTGCTGAGAGAAGCATTACTTTATGTAACATTTTCAAAATTGCAAATGGATTAAATGTTTCATTAAAGGAGCTTTTCGATTATGAGCAAGGCCGATAACTTATTATCGTATTTTAAAGAACATATAGGAGAATGGGCGTGTAGTGCTTGTGGGGCAGATAGCAATCAAACTGCCGCAATTTTTCGTGAAGTAAAAAATAGAGGATATCATTTTCAGGAAGTATCTGAGAACCGTTGGGGAAGGACAATGTTCTGTAAAAAATGTGGACAAGATAGAACTCATTATTTGCTTCTTTCCCCCGAGCCAGAGTTTAAAGAGCAAAAACGATTAGGTATAGATAAAAAAAACCGAGAAAGGATCATAACTTTACTAGGTGGCAGAGATGCTTTTACCGGTGCATCTATCAAATCTACTCCAGAAATCGACCATAAAATACCATGGACGCGACTCGAAGAAGATTTTAATGTTCGAAATATGTCTGATACTGAAATTAAAAACGCCTTTCAGTTATTGACACGTGAACATAATCTTCTTAAGGACCGTATGTGCGATCGATGTAAAAAAACTGATGTACGGCCTCCTTTCTTTGGAATTTCTTTTTGGTATGAGGGGGATAGCAATTATCATGGTATATGCGAGGGTTGTGGTTGGTACGACGGGGTGAAGTGGAGAGAAAACGTTAACAAAAAACTGAATCAGTAATCGATCTCATTAACGTATCTTAGAAACTACCATGAAAAAGAAACCAAGCAAGGCGGCCTTATTTATTGAGTTAGCGCATCCAAATGAAAAAGGGATCAGCGGATGGGTGAATGTTAAAGAATTTTCTGGAAAATACTCCTCTCTAGACCTAGGGAACGGATTTCACTTCGGCAGGAAAAGTAGTGCTTTGGCGAAGAAATACATTATAGAAACTCGCAGAGAAGGCAGAGGTAATAAAATTACCGCTATCCGACTTTATGGGTTCAACTCAGACGATAGTTTTAATCAAAATATCCGCCAAGATATTAAAGATAAAATATCTTCGGAAGCTTGTGTTATGTTAGGAACAAGAAATGGAAAATCTGAGAATATGAAAATTGAAGTCGACCACAAAGATGGTCGCAAAGATGATTTACGAGTTTCTAATACTGCGACTCAAAAACTTGAAGATTTTCAACCTTTATGTAAAGCTGCTAATGATTTTAAACGTCAAAAATGTAAGGAATGTAGAAAAACAAATAAGAGATGGAGTGCAGCCAATCTTAAAGGTTTTGAAGATTTCCCTTATTATTATGGTAGTGAAAATTATGAAGGCTCTTGCGTTGGATGTTATTTATATGATCCAGTAGCTTATAGAATAGCATTTCGACAATGGATTATTATTAACCTAAGTGATTAAAACTATAATTATGAAATTTGACAAAGAACATTGGAAGGACTTAGATATTAATGTCGATAGTTTATGGTTAATCGGTCCTCGTGCAAAAGGAGGCAAAAGAGAAAATAACTATCATGGAAATTTCACTCCACAAGTGCCAGATAATCTAATTCGGCGATACACGGAGGAAGGAGAAATTGTGATTGACCTTTTTATGGGCAGTGGAACAACTCTATATGAATGTGAAAACCTAAACAGACATTATATTGGCTATGATATTAACGATGAAATAATCGAATTTGTTCAAAATAAGATGGACGTAAACTGTCCGATTAAATTTTTTATAAATAAGTGTGACGTTACAAATTCGGCTAATTTTTCTTCTTGCACAGAGAAAGCCTTATCAGATTTAGGCAAGAAGAAAGCAGATTTTCTAATTGTTCATCCTCCATATTGGGATATTATTCATTTTACTGATAAATCTGAAGACTTGTCAAATATAGGAGAGCTTAATTCATTTATCAGTAAATTTACTCAGGCGATGTCTAACGCCTTGCAATACCTCAAATCTAATAGGCACTTCGTTATTGTTGTAGGAGATCTTTATAGAAATAGTGCAGTCGTACCATTGGGGTTCTACCTTATGTATGCTATAATGAAAAATTTCAGATGCAAACTAAAGGGAATAGTTGTAAAAGATATGGTTGGAAACCGTGCAAAAATAGGAAGTGAAAATTTATGGAAATATAAAGCCCTAAAAAGTGACTATTTCCTCTTTAAACACGAATACATTTTTGTATTTAGGAATTGTTAAAACGGACGCGATATATAAGCGGTCTGTCTACGTAAAAAATAACTTTCACAACTCTCCTTGGAGAGTTGTATTTTTTTTATTAATTTTGCATCCTGCTAGTGGACATCAGTGGACAATGTTGCCCCTTCATCCCCACTACTACATCTTATGGAAGAAAAAGAATTTTATTCTATTGACGAAGTTGCAACCAAGCTAAACATTTCGATTAAATCTGTTCGACGAATGGTGGCATCTGGAGAATTAAAGTCCATTAAAATTCGTAATTTATATAGAATTTCAAAGGATACGTTTGAAGAATTTTTACATTCGCATCAAGTACTTGTAACTTCTACACCTTCTCTTTTTAGAGAAGAGATTGATGAATCAATACTCGAAGTACCGAATAAAAGAGAATCAAAAACAACCATCAAAAAAGTCAGTAGATCCAAAACAATACCTGCCTCAATCACAAACAGTCTATTTGCAGACACGTTTCAGGACGAAGCGAATTGGAAAGATATTTCATCCTACTGGAATAATCCTACCCAGTCTTCTATGACATTTGTAGATCTCTTTTGTGGTGCAGGAGGCCTCTCTAAAGGATTAGAAATGTCTGGATTACAAGGAATTTGCGGTCTGGATTGGTTCAAAGAAGCATGTATGACTTACAATAGGAATTTCCATCATCCTTTTGTAAATGGAGATATAAAAGATCCAAATATAAAACAGAAATTTTATGACACTGTCAAAAATCAACTGAAAGGTAGGCCATTAAATATAGTTGCAGGAGGTTTTCCGTGTCAGGGTTTCAGCATGGCCGGTAACAGAATAGTTGATGATCCTCGCAATTCATTATATCTGGAACTTATCGAAATCGTAAAGCATCTTCAACCTGAATTTGTTATTTGTGAAAATGTAAAAGGATTGCGTAGTATGCTGGATGGCAAAGTGGAACAAAAGATTTTAGATGATTTCCGCGCGATAGGTTATGAAATGAATGTCACGACACTGTGTGCTGCAGACTATTTTACACCTCAAAAAAGAGAACGCGTGATATTTATCGGGAATCGTATTGGAAAGAAGAACTATCATCCTAAACCGATCTTAAAACCATCCGAATATATCACGACTGGACAATCTATCGGAGATCTTATTGATTATCCAGAAGATAAGGCTTTTAACCATGTTCCTACTAAACACCGTCCAGATATGGCTCAACGGATGCTTGAATTACCAGAAGGACAAAGCTTGTACAAAGGCTATTCGGATGCTTGGAAAAAGTGTCCTTGGAACGAAGCTTCATGTACTATAAAAGAGAATCACGGTGGAGTCAATATCCATCCTAAATTACCACGCGTTCTCACAGCGCGAGAAATGGCACGCTTGCAATCTTTCCCAGATGAATTTATTTTTGAGGGACCTAAAAATAAGCAACTTGTTCAGATAGGCAATGCTGTCCCTCCCCTTCTTGGAAAGGCAATTGGTTTAGCCGTAAGATATTCAAATGATGATTTATAACCAATTCTGACAATTAGCTTATGAGTGTATATGAAATCAAAGATAAAATCTATGGTTGTCTTTATGGGCAAGCTATAGGAGATGCCCTAGGATTAGGAGCAGAATTTTTGTCAAAACCAAATGTACAACGAATCTATCCTAACCGTCTAACAAGATTCGAACAGATTGTTCAAGATTCCCATAGAACTTTATGGCTTCCTGGAGAATGGACTGACGACACAGATATGATGCTATGCATTCTTAAAGCTTTTGACAATGGGAACTTCAATATTAACAAGATAGCCTTGAATTTCTATCATTGGTTTGAAGGACACCCACGTGGTATTGGGGATAATATGTTTAACGTACTTTCCAATGATTATTATATCGAACAACCGGATATATGTGCGAAATACGAATGGAAATTATCGAATTGTCAAAGCGCTGCTAATGGAGCTCTTATGAGGACTTCTGTAGTTGCTCTTCCAAGGAATTATTTAGATATTCACTCAGAATCTATTTGCAAGCTGACACATTATGACCCTCGGTGTGTAGGATCTTGTGTCATTGTAACTGACTTAATTCACAATCTGATTTGGAATAATAGAAATCTCACCTTTGATGAAGTATTATCTATAAGCAAGCGATATGATGACCGTATTGAGGAGTGGATCCACCTTGCATATATTAGTTCAGAAATAGCAACCCTAAATCTTGATACTAATGAGTCAATAGGCTATACTTTAAGAGCATTATCAGCTGCACTTTGGTGTTATTGGCATTCACGTTCATTTGAAGAAGGTCTTATTTCAGTTGTTAACGAAGGAGGTGATGCCGACACAAATGCAGCCATTGCGTGCTCTATTTTAGGAGCAAAATTCGGATATGCTAGTATTCCTAAGTACTACACTAATAATTTAAGAAACAGAAATTTGTATTATCAATTAACCTCATCATTTGTCGAAAAAATCTTAAAAATTGAAAATCAATAACCTGCAACTGTTTTTTACTAACACTTGTATTAAAACCATAAACCTTGGGGATCGGAGTGTGTTGGCTTTAGCTTTCCCCTTTATTGACCTATCTCCTGTTAGCATAGACTAAGCATGGGTGACATCTTCGATTTTAATCTCCTATCAAGCAGTCTGGATGGAGAGTACATCGAAAGATTATTTGACGCCTTCAAAATCTTCTATACATCAAACTTAAAATAAAACACAACATTATACAAACATACCTATGGCCACCCCAAAACATCCAAAAAAATCCAAAGTATACGTACTTGTATTTCACACAGCTCAAAACGATGATATCGAGATACGTGTAACATCAGAAAATTATGAGGATTTACAACAATATGTCTCAGATAAGGAACTATACGTTTCTACCTATCCTAACCTTATATTTGACTTTACCAAGGAGTATATTGACAAGAAAATCGAAGACTACCTGAGCGGTGATTGGGAAGGATGGAATCTCGCTTCGGTAGTCGAAGCTGTGATTCCTGAAAACCGAGAAATGTATTTAGTAGTCGGAACCGGCGATTATTGGAATTGGGAGGCCTCCGTTTTAGGGCTTTATCCAAATCTTAATTCGGCATGGCGCGCTTTGGTCAAATTTATGAAAGGCCTTAAGGATTATAAGTATAATTATGTTTTCGATAAGAAGCATAGTTTATACAATAAGGAAGAATACTACGCTTTTAAATCAATATTTCTCCAAAACATCTTTAACGATAATAATTTGATAGAATGGTTTTGGTTTAAAGTCAAGATAAATAATAATCCTCAAAATCACAATTCACTCCCTAACCCCGCTGAAGAGGAAAGTCAAAATATAAGCGCTACCTGCTCTCCTTCGAGCTTTACTAATTCTAAAATGACCTCACTAATCTTAGACAAAGAGGAGATTTACGATCCTCTGACACAGAATATATGGAGCTTCAAGCACGTTGACGATATTGTCGAAGGTACTCTTCTCAACCTCGGCAATATGGTTTCTTGCTATCACTTTCACGTGGATAGCATCGAGTGGCGCAGCTCGGAGGAGCTGTATCTTGCAGGGGAGTTTTCCCTTGATTCGGAGGCGCACCGTATGGTGCAGGAAGCACTCCGGGCCGCAAAGAGTCCTTATGCCGCAAAACGCTTCGTCAAGGGGAAGCATCATAAACTTATCAGAGAGGATTTCCCCGAATTCCGCACTCAGTGGATGCTCTGGTGTGTATGGCAGAAATGCAAGGGCAACAGCGATTTCCGCGAAAAACTTCTTTCGATTCCTGAGGATGTGATCCTCATCGAAGAGACCACTTCCGACACCGGTGGCACCGCGAAGATCTGGGGCTGCTCAAACAAGGAACTTGCCGCTGCTCGCAAACAACTCAAAGAGAGATTGACAGAGGAAAATGGTCACCTTACAAAGAAAGCCCTTGCTCACCTCATCAATGTGGAGACAAACGCCATCCGCAACATAGGCCTATTCACAGGACAAAACAACATCGGCAAAATCCTCATGATCTGCAAGCAATGTCTCCGTAACGGCACCGAACCCGTCATAGACCTCGACC
>CAZEJY010000088.1:0-6867 GCA_964512705.1 uncultured Sangeribacter sp.
TTTAAATCGTTTCTATTTAATAGACGCGCCAGAACAAAGATATGCCAATTTTTTTTAAAAATAATTTATGATAACCGACAATCCCCATCGAGCCGATTTCCTTTTATGCGTAACTGATCGCCTCCAACATGATATGGAGTACTTGCACCATATCATTGATCGGCTTAAAGACGCAACGCCATCTTTCACTACCGATCACATAATCCGTGAATTCCAGCGATGCCAGTCCGAGGACACACTTTTCGGCTTCATGACCGAGATTATAGCCAAACTCACTTCCGCAAGTCAAATCTCGACCGCACACAATTATAAGTGTGCGCTCAAAAGCTTCACCTATTTCAGGCAAGGCATTGATATTCCACTCTCTGCCCTCGACAGTATTATATTCGAAGATTACCAATCCTTTCTAAAGGAACGCGGGCTTACATGGAACTCCATCTCTTTCTATCTTAGAATCATGCGCGCTGTCTATAACCGTGCCGTGCGCCGGAAACTTACAATCGACCGGCATCCTTTCGACAATGTTTTCACGGGCATGGAGAAAACACGTAAACGCGCTATCTCTCAACGCGAAATTAAATCTATCCGGAACCTCAATCTCAGTCAATATCCGGCGTTGGATTACGCCCGCGATATCTTTATCTTCCTTTTCTGCTGCCGAGGCATGTCGTTTATCGACGCGGCGTTTCTCAAAAAGAGTAATATAATTAATGGAGTGATTGTTTACCGTCGACACAAAACAGGCAGACAACTGCAGATAAAGATTGTGGAGCCGATTCAGACTCTCCTCGATAAGTATTCCAACCCGGACTCCCCTTTCCTCCTACCGATAATTAACAATATAGGTAACAACGAGCTGAGACAATACCGCTCGGCATTGCGCATGGTCAACAAGCACCTGAAGATTATTGAGAAGATGGCGGCGATTTCAACACACCTCACAACATACGTTAGCCGGCATTCTTGGGCTACCATCGCCAAGACAAAGAACGTACCCCTATCCGTGATTTCCGACGCACTCGGACATGAATCCCTAATGACGACCCAGATATATCTTGATTCAATTGGGGCGTCAGAAATAGATCAAGCAAACGATTTGGTAATCAAAGACCTATGAGAATAAAAAAATCTCTTTCCTAATAAGAAAGAGATTAATTGCGCAAAATTAGCAAATACTTTGAATAAAACAAATTTTTTTAACAGTTCAAATTGGTTCAAACTCATATTAATGTAGAAATTTTAATCAGCTAAAACCTAAGTAGCATATTATCAATATTTTACAAAGCGGTCTCTTTCTTATTAGGAAACATCCCATTGCAAGAAATTTCCTGAGTAGGTAGAAGACACGAATTAGCTTGTAAAATAAACACTTAATATGCACCCGTCAACCTCCCCCGTCCGTTCTGTAGCCTTACGCTATCTCCCGGATTCTGAAAGGAAAAATGCAGCTTTGCAGAAATATGCCAAAGCTGTGAAGCTATATGCTTCTTCCGATCTTTCCGTTCGGGAAATCGCTAAGCGTTGCGACGTCACACCCGGAGGATTGAGCGCGCATATAAGCAAGAACCATCGTTCCCTTCTTTTCGCCCGCTATGGGCTCGACAGGGATAATCCCGCCGGCTTTAACCTTAAGGTGAAACCGCCACGCGGACAATCCCTCAAAACCCATCTGAAATACAGGGATGCCATCGAAGCTTGCGGTGATGTGGCTTACATCGAATTCAACATCTCGCAGATAGCCCGCATGTTTGACCTCAACGGTACGGCTCTCGCCTCTCAGCTTCGTGTTCACTATCCGGATATCATCCCGAACCGTGAACAGCTGCGCCGCAGATTAGGTATAGCCGACAATGCCCACCGAGGCGCCCGCGCCATCAGCAACGCAAGCTACAACGACGCACTGGAGACCTATCGCAATACCGACCTATCCATCCCGGAAGTGGCAGAGTTGTGCAATGTCTCAAAGGGAGGGTTCAGCCAGTTCCTGAGATTCTATCATCAGAATCTCATCCGCGAAAAGAGAAATAAGCGCAGAGCGTCACAACGCCGGATAGGGATGCGAACACCCGGTGCCCTCTCAGGCAACGGTCGCGTTTACGGTCCGAATGCCAAAACAGTTGAACTCTACGCACAAGCTTTGGAGTTATATCGCCACAGCGACAAGACCATCGAGGAGATCGCACGGGAGACAGGTGTGCCGATGGAGGGTTTCCGCTCTTACCTCTCTCAATGGCACACTACCGATATTGCCCACCGACGTGGTTTTAGCTGCGATGACACCAACCTGCCGGATCTGAGCGAAACCCGCAGATTCCTCAAATCCTCGCGAAATAAATACAGCGAAGCGATCAAGAGTCTCCGGGAGAATCCGAGAAATATTTCTGAAGTTGCCGCTGAATATGGTTTCAATACCGATGTGTTTCGCGAATACCTCAAGGTCCATGAACCGGAGTTGGCAGCCATGCAAGGGATGATAAAACTCTCTAATGGTAAATTGGTGAAGCGATCATCCTATGAGAAATACCGTGCTGCTATCGAGGAGTATGCCACCTCCCCGGATACGCTACTCAGCATTGCTGAGCGCCACGGTATCGTCTACAAAAGCCTCGTGGCTTTTGTGAAAAGAAATTGCCCCGCGGAGCAGGAAAGCCATAACAGGGCGGTGGAGAAGGCAATGCAATTGCAACCTTCAGTTAATTGATTGTAAATAATTTGCATAAGATTGATATAAACAAACATACAATGAAGGGTAATCATTTGAGACACCTACTTTTTCTGATGCTGGTACTGTTTGCCGGTAGCATGACTCGCTCCCATGCCCAGAATGTAGATATAAAGACCAATCTCCTTTATGATGCTACACTCTCCCCAAATCTCGGATTGGAGATTAAGTTGGCACCCAAATGGAGCTTGGACCTGTCGGGAAACGTGAACCTGTGGACACTCAGTGATGGCAGACGCTGGAAACACTGGCTCGTACAACCCGAAGCCCGCTATTGGTTCTGCGACTGCTTTTCAGGTCACTTCCTCGGGTTCCACGCCTTGGGTGGTCAATACAACTTCGGGGGTTGGAAACATGGCGTCAATTTCCTCAACAACCGCTTCAGGGATCTGAAAGATGAACGTCATCAGGGCTGGTATGCAGGTGCCGGTGTGGCTTACGGCTATACCTGGATTTTAGCAAAGCATTGGAGCCTTGAAGCGGAATTAGGTGTAGGATGGGCATACACCCGCTACGATGTGTATCCCTGCTCTCACTGCGGAACGAAACTTGCGGAGAAAAGAGTCCACAATTATGTTGGCCCTACCAAAGCCGCCATCAACCTAATTTATGTATTCTGACATTATGAAAATAAGATTCCGTCATATCCTCACAGCTGCCACTTTGGCACTCGCCACCTTTGCTAACGCCGCCGATATCGCGACCGATGCCGTGAAGGTGGTTAGCTCAGATGTTACCCACTCTGAGAAGAACCTATACGTAAAGATGGTATTGGACCTCTCCGGCTATAAGGGGCTGAACAGCAACCGCGACATCACAATCACCCCTCTTATTGCGGGAGAGAACGATACGTTGGCACTTCAACCGCTCATGGTTGCAGGACGCGCACGTTACTATTTACACCTGCGCGAGAATGAGAATAAGCGCGCAGTCAAAACTCTCTATAATGCCGGCAAAGGTAAAACGGTCGACTACGCCGCCTCTACAGAATATCAACCGTGGATGGCTACCTCCACACTCCTCCTCTCCGCTCAGTCATGCGGATGCTGCGGTGAACCGATCGCCAACATTGACATTCCTGTGGTAGACATAGACCTCGTGCCGAAGAAAGGACCCGATTTCATGCCTCAGTATGCTTTCGTTCAGCCGAAAGTTGAACTCGAAAAGCGTCGTGAGATCAAGGGTCAGGCATACATTGACTTCCCGGTCAATCGCACTGAGCTCTATCCCGACTACCGTCGCAACCCACAGGAGCTTAGGAAGATTCTCGCTTCAATTGATTCTGTACGCCTCGACAAGGATGTAACCCTCAAGCACATGACCATTCATGGTTATGCGTCCCCCGAGGGATCATACACCAACAACGTCCGTCTGGCAAAGGGTCGTACGGCAACCCTCAAGAATTATGTCCTCTCTCAATACAGCTTCCCGCAATCTCTCGTAGACACCGCCTACACTCCTGAGGATTGGGCAGGCCTGCGCCGGTATGTCGAAAGCTCCGACATCGCTAACCGTCAGGGAATACTGGAGATCATCGACTCCAACATGAAGCCTGATCCCAAGAACGATGCTCTGCGTAACCGTTATCCGGAACAGTATGCCTTCCTGCTTAAGGAGGTTTATCCCGGATTGCGTCACTCCGACTACACGATTGAGTACAATGTCCGTAACTTCACCGACATTAACGAAATCAAGCAGATTCTTCGCACCAACCCGGGTAAGCTGAGTCTCAACGAGATGTTTGCAGCCGCCTCCACCATGACTCCCGGCTCAGAGGAGTTCAACCATGCGTTTGAGGTAGCGGTACTTCTCTTCCCGCAGAGCACCGAGGCAAACCTAAATGCCGCCAATATCGCAATGCAGGAGGGACAACTCACTAAAGCAGAGAACTACCTGAAGAAAGCGGGTGACTCACCGAAGGCGACCTACGCCCGCGGACTTTTGGCAGCCATGCAGGGTGACTACCAGGCAGCCAAAACCCTGCTCGAGACAGCCGAGAAAGCCCGCATAACCGAAGCCTCCGACGCCCTCACCCAGATCCGCGCCATCGAAGCCTTCAACGCCTCCCTCAACCAAAACTAAATAAACAAATAAAAATTATATCAAAACTTCTAAATTATTCACAATGAAAAAACGATTCATCTTTGCAGTATCTGCTCTGTGTATTCTCTTCACAGCATGTAGATCGGACGAATTAGATCCAACCAAGGATAATCCCATCTCAGATGCAGACCACACGGTTTACGTAAGCATGTGCATCAAGGGTGACACACCGGGAACTCGTGCCGCAAAAGACGATGGTACTCCTGTGGATGGAGATACAGATTTCGAGGCCGGAACAGGTAATGAAAATGCAGTAAATAATGCCTATTTTGTCTTCTATGACAAGGTTGGGAATGTTGTTGGTGATCTCGTATCAATTGATCTTAATGATCCCACTGTTGAAGTAGGAGCAGATGGATTTACAGTTGAAAAATCCTATAAGTCTGTCATTCCTGTTTCAGTTCGCAAGGGTGAAGCAGATCCCGCTCAGGTTATCTGCTACATCAACCCTATTTCTCCATCCTCCCTCCAGAATCCTCTGAACTCAATTCAAACAGTTTCTCGTGCTCAGTTCATGACAAATGTCAACGAGGAAAACTATTTTGCTATGTCAAACTCAGTTTACTACAAGAATATTGATAATAATACTGAGCCAACAGTGGCAGTAGCAATTCCGGAAGATGGGCTCTTTACTACTGAGACAGCAGCAAAGAATGCTATCGGAACCGACAAAGCTGTTGATATTTATGTTGAGCGTTATGCGACAAAACTGAAATTTAAGGCTGTTAATCCGACTAACTATCAGACTGCCACCCGTGTTTACAAAGAGAATAGCACTGCATCGGATGTTGTACCGGTAACCCTCATATTTACACCTCAATATTGGGCTCTTAATGCGGAAGCCAGCTCTACATACGTTATCAAGTCTTTCCGTCAGGAGTCTGAATTCGGTGCCATAATGGCATCCGACTACAAATTCGGGCAGCTCAACAATGTCATTAACATCAACGCTAAACAAGCAGACAACCCGAATGCCTGGGATTATAAATCTTCCCAAATTCTTCCCGATCCCCAACGTTGGAAGTGGAACAATGCCTCCTACCATCGTTCATATTGGGCTATGTCACCTGCATATTTCACTGAATATTATCCGGAAGTTTCAGGAGACCTACATGGTTATCTTAATGGCGAAATTCCTGCACTGAATGTTAATCAGAAATATATTTCATACAATGAACTCAAAGATCTTGGATTTGATGCAGGAAATGAGAAAGCTCAGTATTTCAAGGAAACTACGGTCGGATCTCGCGCACTACAATCTGCTAATCCTGCCGCTGCTGTGGCTTCTGTGATCTATGTTGGTCAGTATAGCCTTGAAATCGATGGAAAACCTGTTACGGGTAACCCCGGTTTCTATTCCTACCTCCCGGGTCGTGTCACATTAGGTGAGGGAGAGACTGCAACTACTGTTGACCGCCCCTACATCTTCTTTGACAATAAGCCTAACAGCACCGAAAGCAAGGTTGCAGGGGGTGAGAGCATGCTCAAACGCTTCTTCGCACAGTCAACTATTCTTTACCGTAAGGAGAAAATAGATGGTAAGGACGTATATACTCGCCTGACAATTGATGACCCGACAGATGTTGAGACACTTACGGCTGCTCTTCAGGTTTCCGTGATTTCTGACGAGGTCAAAGAAGAGTATGATGGTAGCAAGAATACTATTCTTAAGATTCAGAATAACTCTCGCTCACTCCAGTTCACAAGCGCTGAGGCAGCAAGTGGAATCTATATCGTAACAGGAGGAGGATATTGTGAGATTATTCCTGATTCTAAGACACCTGTTGGCAATCAGGTAACTCTTACTCAGGCGAACGTAATATTAATGCGTCAGGTTGGTCTCTCATATTACTACAATACCGGTCACGCTTACTTCAACATACCGGTTAAACATACAGGATGGTATCGAACAGGTAACACCCAGAAAGATTCGGATAAGATCAACTGGAATATTGTCCGCGTAGGAGACTTCGGTATGGTTCGAAATCACTCTTACTCAATCGAGGTTGAGGAAATCGCCGGCCTCGCTCAAGGTATTGGTG
>CAZEJY010000089.1:0-6842 GCA_964512705.1 uncultured Sangeribacter sp.
GGATAGAAATATAGACCGACCACGGCATAATTGCTCTTCGGGTGCTCCGGCTTCTCCTCGATCGAGAGACAGTTACCCTCCTTGTCGAACTCAGCCACGCCATAGCGCTCCGGGTCATTCACCCAGTAACCGAACACGGTAGCCTTCTGTTCTTTCTCGGCATTGTTGACCGACTGCTTCAGCACCTTCGAGAAAGCTGCGCCATGGAAGATATTGTCACCTAATACCAGGCAGACAGAATCGTCACCGATAAACTCCTTGCCGATAATGAAAGCCTGTGCTAATCCATCGGGCGACGGTTGCTCCGCATAGCTGAAGCTCACGCCATAGTCGGAGCCATCGCCGAGCAGACGGCAGAACCCCGGCAGATCCTGAGGGGTAGAGATAATGAGGATATCCCTGATTCCCGCCTGCATCAGCGTGGAGATGGGATAATACACCATCGGCTTGTCATAAATCGGAAGCATCTGCTTTGATACCCCCTTCGTAATCGGATACAACCGAGTGCCGGACCCTCCGGCAAGCACAATTCCCTTCATATCTATTTATTATCTATAATTGTTGAATCTCTTTATCAAAGGATTTAATTCCCTCAGATTCACTGGTTAATTTGCAAAACAATCGTCACTCCAATTCTCGACATTTGTATCAATGTAATTCATGATATTTTCAAAAGCACGTTGCTCCCGAATGATGTGTTCGTGAAAGCGTGATTGCCAGACCGGTAGGGACGCGATTTTTCGCGTCCGAGCTGTCCGGGAAATTCCAGCTTTGAATGATCCAACAATGGATGCTAATCTTGAATTATGATGAAAATCCCCACATTCATCTTTATGATTTGATTGTCTAAGACAACCTAAATTTGACTCGGAATGTTCTTCGGACGCGATTAATCGCACATTATCGATGGTGTCAATATTTTTGGCGTTTTCTTCGGACGCGATTAATCGCGTCCCTACGGCTATGACCAAATGGATATGTTTGGGCATTATCACACTATTCCAAACTTCTACATCAGTATAGTGCCCAGATAATTTTTCAATATGTTCTTTAATAAATTCCCCTAACTCTGATGGATAAAAAACATTATTCATGATGCTACCCATGGAATGTTTCTTTCCATATGAACATATTGTCACGAAATAAACTCCTCCATTGTAGTCATGCCATTTTGCACGAAACTGATGCCTGTCAGCCTCCAGCACAGTGGCATTATAATCTGCTGTATTATGCCGAATACGTGTTTCCTTTACCATAATACTGCAAATATACAGATTATTCATCGCTTAGTCAAATTTCTACAACCCCTTCGTCACTAATAACTCTGCCATCTGACTTCACCACACCTACGGTGCAATATGCTCGCCTATATGAAACTGACCATTAAACCCGACCTAAAGTTAGTACATAAAGAAATAAGCAGAGTTCAGATTCGTGCATCTCGTGAAAGAGTCCAATGCCAAATGAGTTCTCCTATATTATTCCATTCCTCATGCTGAAGATTTGTAAGATCTCTACGATGCGGCGGACACTGACCGGAATTCGTTATCTTTGAAGTTGCATCCGAAAGAATACTTTTACCCCAGCCATGCAGAAAAGTAGGATTTCCTGCTACTTTACATTTCTCAACATAATCTTTCACTTTCTGGTCTTCTTCTCTATAATTATCGCGAATGCTGATATTAAACTTCACTAAGCCCGGTTGAACTGTTTGTATTTTTCCAACCTCCGATTTCCAGTGGTTGTAGATGTTATCTCCGTATAGGTCGCTCAACTTCAATCCCTCTTTGCAATCGAACCATTGCATATCGCAATGGTCAAGCATAGCCTTGGTTAGAGGATTTCCACCTATTGATTTCAAAACAGGATAAGGTATAAGATTCTCGGCTTCCCTATGATGCTGCAGTATATAATGCGCGCTAAATTTAGCTTGATATTGGTTAAATAGCTCTTCAACATCTCTTGCGGTATCACCTACGCTATACCCCGGGCATTTACTGTCTCTATCAAGAATCACAACAAACAGATGTTCCTCTTCCTTCAACTCCCTTTCCACAACCTTAGCAGTGGTGTGCCCACCTCCGTTTCTACCGAGAAATCTGTTCTTACATTTTTTTATCTGTTTACTTTTAGGGTGATTTTCAACATAATATTTCATCAATAATTTATAGAAATCCACATCATAAAGGTTCTCACAAATCACATGAGCCTCCTCATAAAGTTCAAACTTATTGTCCTTACGTGGATTATATAACTTTTCACCCGGCTTTAAATTATAATTATTATCATAGGTAACAATCAATTTATTGCTCAGTATTTTCGATAAGCTGTTGGAATCATTGTCCGCTGCGCTATTGAGAATAGCTAAATCTCTTTTTGACAATAATGATTTAAAACTAATAGGATTAAATCTTGGAAGGTAATACCAATTTTTCCCTCTCTGTATACCTAAGGCCACCATCTGCAAGACATGCAAAGAGAGTTCGTCCCCACCAAGGG
Organism: uncultured Sangeribacter sp.; assembly: GCA_964512705.1. GTDB lineage: Bacteria > Bacteroidota > Bacteroidia > Bacteroidales > Muribaculaceae > Lepagella. The sequence goes on from CAZEJY010000089.1 coordinate 2,500, forward strand.
CACAATCCATGATATCCTTCTTAATCTCAATAAACATCGCCCTCGAAAAATCCTATTGGCCACTCTTCCAGATATCCGTTATCATCGAAATCAGTTACCAATATTTCGTTATTAAAACCCTCATCTTCAGGATTTATAATCATCACTTGAAGATCATCTTTTGTTAATTCCGGTACTGGCTCCCCGCTGATCTTCACAAACTCAGGATTAGCAACCAAATTCCCGAGAGTCTCCACAAGTACCTTGCTGTGAGTCTCAATAATGAAACACACCTCAATACCTTTTGTCTTGGCAAACCCAACAACTTTTCCCAACATTCGGGCAAACATTGCGACCAATCTTGGATGTAGATGCAATTCGGGTTGCTCAATTGCAATAATGAGGGGCAACATCTTCGATTCCAAAGACCTGAATCTATTATAAGTAAATCTGCCCGCCCGTTGTGTTGCATGCCAAACCTGCACTAAGATAGGTAGCATCTGAGAATACCCGAAGCCTGTATCCACTAAGTTTGTAGAAGTGCACTTCTCGACACCATCCTCCGAAACACACCTGATGATTTCCAACTGCACATGTCCTTCGCGGTTATTAAGACCCAAATGGAATTTAAAATTATTCTCAAGCCATGCGTTCAAATTCTCCAACCAATTTTCTGGTAAAGATGCTAAATACATGGCAAGGTTATCACCATGAGAATCCAACTCATCAATAGCCACATTCTGATACCTATAATATCTTTTCGCATGAGCCCGAAGAGGTTGCATATAATATATCTTTTCAGATTGACCGATAAAATAAGAATCTACAGCATCAAGAATCTTATTTAGATGGAATAAAAGATAATCATTTACAAATTCTTCACTCTCCTTCTCGGTTAGCTTATTCTTTTTCTTTCCTCTAATCTCTTGCAGAAATTGAATCAATTTCTCTTTTGAATAGGGGACAAATTTCCATGTAAGTTCATGGGCTCGGAAAGCATCCTTATCTTTGGAAGTGTTAGCATAACTTAAAAGTTTACTCCGTAAGTCCATGAGTGTCGAAACATACGAGAACTCTCCATTTTTAATAGATGACTCCTTAAATAATATATCCGGAAGAAAATCAGACACTACAAGAATACAATCTTTGAACATATCCGAATAATCCTTTCCATTAATTAATACCTTATTAATCATAGAGGTATTGTAATCATTTAGGCCAATCTCAATTTCGACAACATGATCTGCAAACTCAACCTTTAGAAAAGATAGATAGTCGCTGTTATTTCTTGAATCGCGGCTCTTTAATCCTATCACGGCCTTGAAGCTGGTTATGTTTCCTCCTCCCTCTCCGGGAATATTCCACGAAAAAGGATACTCCACTTCAATCCTCATCTCATCAGCCCCGCATCGCATTGCATTATTGAAATCCTTGAAATCCACGTCGTCATCATACCACAGGAAAAGGCCATTGGTATGCTTTCGAAGACTTTGCTTCATCAAAGGGAAAAACTTCAAAAAAGAACTCTTTCCTGAAGAATTTGCCCCTAACAAAACATTGATAGGTTTTATATCAATCTTACCGGTATCCTCGAAACACCGATAATTTTTCAATCGCAAGCTAATCATATTCGCCTAAAACAATTACAAATACAATATTCTCTTTTTATTAAAGTGAGGTAGATGTCCCTTAGAGTTCATCTCAAATAATTTACAGCCAGACTATCGAGCCCTAACTATCTCAGAAACAATATTACAAAGATAGCAAAAAACTTCTGTATAAAAATTCTTTACATATATTTTATTGTATATTATAGAATATCTTAAAACGGAAATAGTTTTGAAAATTTCCTCCTTTCCCAACCCCTCCTCCGTTGTAGTCATACTATTGCGCACGAAACTGATCCCTGTTAACCATTGATACCACCTATTTCGTTTCGTTTTTTAGGAATAGCTGTATATTTCTGCTTTGGGTGATTGATCATTTCCGGAATAGTGTAGAAAAGTTTTTTTTCATCCAATAAAGGTCTTATCACTCTGTTAATTATGTGATATTCCGAGCGTCCAAGAATCGTTGCGATTTCTGTGGATGAATATGGTTGTAGGGTGCATAATTCAATTACCATATCTCTCATAATGGTTGAAGGGACTCTTTTCCCCAGTTTTGATATCTTGGTTTGCAAAGAGTCGGAACCTTTGTCATTGGAACTGGTTACATTAGACACTGTACTGGTTACATTTGGAACCGAACTGGTTACATTTGGCACTGTACTGGTTACACTTGGAACCGAACTGGTTACATTAGACACTGTACTGGTTACATTGGAAACCAAACTGGTTGCATTTGATTCTTTTGCGAGCAGCTTAAGGAGCTGATCTGTTGGAGTATAATATGCTCTACGGCCTTGTCCATGCATTGAAATCAAACCATCCGATTCCAGCTGCTTGATATCTATAGTTGCCTCGCGTGTTCCTACCCCCGATAATTGTCTATAGGTGATATTATCAAGGGCTCCCACTTCACGTAGAAAAATCAAAGCGGTCTTCTGATTGTCATTAAGTTTATACGGTATTTTAGATAGTATCTGTATATCTTCTTCAGGAAGCAGATGGTGTAACAATATTCTTGTTGTGAAAATATTACGACTCCGGTTCGATTCAAAAGTGGGAGGCATCATCCCTGCATCTTTCATCAATCTGCGCATAGTGGCAATTCCAGTCCCTTTTGCCTCAGCAATCTGAGTTTCGTGAAAAATTGAGCCGATTGTAGGATTACGCATCTCGCTACCGGGTTCACCTAATGCCTCCTCTGGCTTTAGAGAGAAACCAGCATTGGTTATTTCTATGCGGTTGGAATACCTTATGATCTGTATTGGGCGATGTACTATGAGCGATTGGTGCATCAGTGCATTGACAATAGCTTCACGAAGTGCATCGTCAGGCACACTGAGCGGACGCGCTGCCTGCAATTCCCCTGGAGTCAATGAAAATCCGCGTGGTAGGTCGTCTGCAATGGCATTAAATGCCCTCCCTACCATAAGAAGAAATGGCCCACGCATATCTATGGATTCAAATCTATGATGTGGATCAGGAACCCATTGAGTCCCGGAAACACGTATATAATCAACGCGAACGGACGGCATTTCTCGTCTGAGAGCCATTTGTGTACCAAACATGAGAAGTCCGGCATTGGTCAAACGCCAGTCTCCGTTCTTATCTTTCTTAACTGCTCTCAATGAACGCAATAAATCAAAATCAGTATATTTCAACTCCTCTGCATCTGGATTTATCCTTTCGCGCAATTGTCGGTAGCGTCTGACAGCATTTTCATCGATGTCTTCTAAGTCAGTGTCCTCTACTATAATCTTATCAAAACCATCGGCATCAGTATAAAACACCGGCAAATCTTCCTCGGTACACCGCTGGTCAGTGGATCCGATCCTTCTCCATGCACCTTTGGGCAATTTATCTTTTTCAAAATATAAGGGTTTAAACTTAGGATCTAATTCACTTATAGTCACAACCAATACCTTCTTGCCATCAACAATGTATGGTTCAACCACCGGACGAATTGGATGATTGAACATATCAGCACATTGAGAAGCTAAATCTTTTTGCAACTTATCAGGGTCGCTAACCCCAACTATCTTATAAGGCTCCTTTAAATTGTGAGTTTCAGCAAGTCCTAGAATTATCACTCCTCCACCGAGGTCAGGTTCATTAGAGAAGGAGCATACCGTTTCCAACACACTTTTATCGATTTTATCCGTGCACTGTTTCGCTTCAATAGTAGCATGTTCGTCAAAAGCATTCAGTTCCTCTATGTAACGTTGCGCCTTGTTCATATATCCAGTTTAAAAATGATGGTAAAATTAGACCACAAAGTATTTGCCACCGACATAATCCGATTGCAAATATACAGATTATTCAGCGTATGGTCAAATTTCTATAACCCCTTCGTCACTCATCACTATACCTCTAACCAAACACTCTTCTACCTAAACGACCCCTAAAAGGCGGATAAAAACACCTATGAACTCAGCGAAACACAACCCGGTTAGAAGTTCAAATGAGGTCTAAATTAAACAGGTCACCCCAAAAGCTCGTAAGCCTTTGGGGTGCGCGCAACTCTATTGCCAATCCAATCCTAATCCAAATCAGTAAAATCGGATTTTGAGTTCCGAAAAATGAAAATTAACATTCTTAAATCATTCAAATCTGCATCATCCGCAGATTGTTAAAACCACCGAAAACTGAGATATAGGCTTTATTAAGCTTGAGGAATAAAGAGTTAGGAATGTGGAATTGTGCATTATGCATTGTGAATTGTGCATTCCCATTATTTCCGCTCAAATTCAACCTAAA
>CAZEJY010000090.1:0-6733 GCA_964512705.1 uncultured Sangeribacter sp.
AAGCGGTATGCCCGGCATGTCTCGCTACATCACTACCAAAAACCGCAAAAACACTACAGGTCGTCTTGAGTTGAAAAAATACAACCCGATCTTGAAAAAAGTAACAGTTCATAAAGAAATTAAATAAGCACTCTAAACTATGGCAAAGAAAACCGTTGCGTCTCTCCAGAAAGGTGAAGGACGCACCTACAGCAAAGTCATCATTATGGAGAAATCTCCTAAAACGGGTGCTTACGTTTTCAAAGAGGAAATGGTACCCAACGATGCAGTTAAAGATGCTCTCAAATAATTGAGAATTCTTAGACATAAAAAAGTCTTCCTTCCGGAAGACTTTTTTATTTTATCATCCTTTTCGATATTACTCGGATTCCTATCAGAAGAGATAAGCTATTCCCATTCCGAAAAATGCTCCGCTGGTATCATTCATCACAGAGTACTTTCCCTCCAAATTCATCTTGAGATTTGACGTCAGATATATATCGAATCCGGCTCCGAAGTTTGCTCCTGCGCGACTTGCATCATCCCGATAGGTATAATTCCAGTTGTTAAAGGTGAATCCAACAAGCGGATATACGTTGAGAGCTTTCACTATTCTAAAGGGGAATTGAACATCCACATCCAGAGTAAATGCAGATTTTCCTTCATTACGGAACACATAGCCTAACGAGGGAGCCAATCGGACATGATCAGCAAGGCCATAATTAAAATAGAGACTCGCATAACCTCCATCATTGTAGGATGCGTATCCTCCTTTAACTCCTAAGGACTTCTCCCCTTTCTGTGCGTTAGCGGTTAATGAACATCCCAAAACCATCGCTGTCCCCAAGACCGCAGCTGCAATACTTCTAAATTTCATATTCTAATTTTCTGTTTACGTGTGGATATTGTTTAACATTAAAACGGAATTTTAACTTAAAAGGTTTAGCCTCCTTCATCTTTCCGGCAAAAACTTCTAATATTATTCAATAACTCCTATATTCTATTTATTCCTCTAAACTTGATAAAACATAGTTTTTTTATTAACTTTGATTTCTCAATTAAAGAATAAAATGTTAATTAACAGTATACGCACTTTCGGAAGATACTGCATGTTTCTATCTCAGGTCTTCCGTATTCCTGAGAAATGGAAGGAGTTTTTTAAGCAACTCGTTTTTGAGATTTATAAATTGGGAATTGACTCCATACCTTTGGTTATAATCATATCCATTTTTATTGGTGCGGTCATCACAATCCAGATGACCATCAACATCGTTTCTCCGATGATTCCATCATATTCTACCGGTCTTGCGACACGTGAGATTCTCCTTCTCGAGTTCTCTTGTACCATGATGTCACTTATTCTTGCCGGTAAAGTCGGCAGTAACATCGCCTCGGAAATTGGAACAATGCGAGTGACCGAGCAGATTGATGCTATGGATATCATGGGACTCAACTCTGCAAACTTCATAGTGTTGCCCAAGATTATCGGTTTCGTACTCTTTGTGCCGATTCTCTGTATCCTCTCTATGTTCATGGGATTGCTTGGTGGCGCTTTCATTGCTAAATTCACCGATATGATCTCCATGGAGAATTATGTGTATGGAATTCAGTCTTTCTTTAATGAATGGTATGTCTGGTACGCACTCATCAAAACTTTGGTATTCGGATTTCTTATCACCTCCATTGCTGCCTTCTATGGTTACTACGTAAAGGGTGGTGCCCTTGAGGTTGGTCAAGCAAGTACAAAAGCCGTGGTTTCAAGTTCAATACTTATTCTGCTTGCAGACGTTATACTAACTAAACTATTGTTGCAATGATTGAAGCAAAAAATATATCCAAGTGGTTTGACGGGCAACAGATACTATTCGATGTCAGTGCCAAATTCGACACAGGCAAAACCAATCTGATTATTGGTCAGAGCGGATCGGGTAAAACTGTCTTCATGAAATGTCTCATCGGATTGTTGACACCTGAAGAGGGTGAGATTCTGTATGACGGCAGAAAGTTCCGGGATCTTGATGACAATAAGAAAAGACAGTTGCGTTCAGAGATAGGAATGCTCTTTCAGGGCTCAGCTCTCTTCGACAATGAAACAGTATTGGGCAATGTGATGTTCCCCCTGAAAATGTTTAGCAAGATGTCTCACGAAGAACAGTTGGAGCGTGCTCACTTCTGTATCAAACGTGTGGGGTTGCAGAATGCCGATGAAAAATTCCCGTCGGAAATCTCCGGAGGTATGCAGAAGCGTGTGGCTATCGCACGTGCAATTGCTCTCAATCCAAAGTATCTTTTTTGCGATGAACCGAACTCCGGCCTTGATCCACGCACATCTATCTTGATTGATGAACTTCTGAGTGATATCACTCATGAATATAACATCACGACTATTATCAATACCCACGATATGAATTCAGTGCTTGGAATTGGTGAGAATATAGTTTTTATCAATAAGGGACATTGCGATTGGATCGGTAATGACAAGAATATATTCCGTGCTAAGAATCAGGCGCTGAACGACTTTGTATTCGCTTCCAAACTCTTCAAAGAGGTTAAACTCTTTTTGGAACGTGAGTATGAAGCTAACGAGAAGAGTTAAACTGCATTTAAACACGACATTCCTATATAGATTAATTTCTATCGGTATAAATCAATAACTATATGGCAATAATTCTGGGAATTGAATCTTCATGTGACGATACTTCTGCAGCAGTTATTCGCGATGGGCTCTTACTCAGCAATGTAATTGCGAGTCAAAAGGTCCACGAGGCATACGGTGGTGTAGTCCCTGAACTTGCTTCGCGAGCTCACCAGCAGAATATTCTCCCCGTCGTTTCGGAAGCGTTGAGACAAGCAGGAGTAGAAAAGTCCGACGTCTCAGCGATCGCATATACACGAGGCCCTGGATTATTAGGGTCTCTGCTCGTGGGCACATCTTTTGCCAAGGGAATGGCGCTCGGACTCGACATTCCTCTTATTGATGTAAACCATCTGCAGGCTCATGTTCTCTCCCACTTTATCAAGGAATCAAAAGAGGATGAGATTCCTGAATTCCCTTTTCTCTGCTTACTTATTTCAGGAGGGAACTCTCAGCTGATTCTCGTGAAGGGTTTTAACGAGATGGAGATTTTAGGTAAAACCATAGATGATGCTGCCGGAGAGGCGTTCGACAAGTGTGCGAAAGTATTGGGTCTACCCTATCCCGGCGGACCGCACATCGATAGATTGGCTGCAGAAGGTAACCCTGAAGTATTCAAATTCAGTAAGCCCAATATCCCCGGACTTGATTACTCCTTTAGCGGACTGAAGACCTCTTTCCTATATACAATTCGCGATGCAAAGAAGAATAATCCCAACTTCGTAGAGGAGAATATGCCGGATCTTTGTGCATCATTGCAAAAGACCATTATTGATATTCTCCTAAAAAAACTGAAGTTGGCTATTAAAGAAACCGGAGTGAAGGCAGTGGCTATAGGTGGAGGTGTTTCGGCAAATTCCGGAGTCAGGGATGCAGTAGAAAAGCTCTGTAAATCAATGGGGATTAAAGCATGGATACCTGCACGTAAATTCACGACCGATAACGCCGCAATGGTCGCCATTGCCGGCTATCACAAATATCTTAATAAAGAATTTAGCGATCTTTCCCTTCCTCCATACGCCAGAGTTACGATTTAATTGTTGTAATAGTGAGAATACATAATTATCTCCTACCATGAATAGATCCAATCAACACAAAGAGACACGCCATCTTGTTATTTATGGCTATACGAAGCAGGAACTGTCGAGCATCATGCAACATTTCCAATCCCTTCTGCCGGACTTCGTGAAAATCACCGTCGACTCAAGTAGTCTGGTCACGACGATTACTTTAACCGGCGTAAATTCCGGTATAGAGTTGCTTCGATTCCAGATGAACAAATATCATCAGAATCTTCAGGATCTATTTCATGAAGAGGTGATTAGCACAGAGATGAAGACTCCTCAGCAAGTGCTTGGAGAACTTCTGCATGAAAACGAGTTGACTGTCTCTTCGGCTGAGAGTTGTACCGGTGGTAACATAGCACACAAGATTGTGACCATTCCGGGTAGCTCGGATTATTTTATGGGAAGCGTAGTTAGCTACAGCAACGATGTAAAGGCTGAGGTGTTGGGTGTTTCAAGAAGTGACATTGCCCGCCATGGAGCTGTTTCGGAGCAGGTTGCCGAACAAATGGCTAAGGGTGCAGCTCGCCTGATGCATACTGATTGCGCTATTGCCACTACCGGTATTGCCGGGCCAGATGGGGGTAGCAAGTTTAAACCTGTTGGCACCGTGTGGTTTGCAGTGAAATATCATGACCGCGTTGTCAGCGAGTGTATCCGCTTTAAAGGAGACCGTCAGGATGTAATAGAGCAAGCAACCAATCACGGCATCGTGATGCTGATCAATCTCCTTCGCAACAACTACACCAATCAGGAGGAACTTTCCGACGATTAATCTTATCTAAGATTACAATAAAGATTAAAAATTAAGGTGAGTCAAAAAAGAAATATTTGACTCACCTTTAAATTATTTAGTCCTAATAGACAGAATGCTGTCAGAATTTGATTATGCTTTATTAAGCAAATCGTATTTCTTGAATACTTTGTTAATAGCTTCCAATGAACGAGTCACCTGATCTTTAGTGTGAGTAGCCATCAGAGAGTAGCGGATCAATGTATCATGAGGTGCAACGGCAGGAGAAACAACGGGATTTACAAAGACACCCTCATCAAGCAAATCTCTTGTAACATGGAATGTCTTGTAATCATCGCGAATGAACAATGGGATAATCGGAGTTGACGTGTTACCGATCTCACAACCCATTTCGCGGAAGTTCTCCAATGCGTAGTTAGTTATATCCCAAAGATGTTTCTGACGCTCCGGCTCTACAATCATTATATCCAGAGCAGCACTTGCTGCTGCAGTAGCTGCAGGAGTAATGGACGCAGTGAATATATATGAGCGGGAATGATGACGCAGGAAGTTAGTGATTGTCTTGTCTGTTGCGATGAAACCACCCAAGGATGCAAATGACTTACTAAATGTACCCATGATCAGATCCACATCATCAGTTACACCGAAATGGTTGCAAGTACCGCGACCACCTTCACCGAAGACACCGATACCGTGAGCTTCATCTACCATCAAGGTTGCATTATACTTTTTAGCGAGACGAACCATCTCCGGGAGATTGGCAACATCACCCTCCATGGAGAATACGCCATCAGTAACGATTAGTTTAACCTTATCAGGATCGCATTTCTTCAGCTGAGCCTCAAGCGACTCCATGTCGTTATGACGATACTTGAGATAATTGGAGAAGGAAAGACGTCTTCCCTCAATAATTGAAGCGTGATCCTGCTCGTCAAGAATTATGTAATCTTCGCGACCTGTCAAGGTTGATACCACGCCAAGATTCACACCGAAACCGGTTGAATAAATCATGGCATCCTCTTTACCCACATAGTTGGCGATTTTAGCCTCAAATTCTTTATGAAGATCAAGAGTTCCATTTAAGAATGGTGAACCTGCCATTCCGGTACCATATTTTCGAGTCGCCTCAACAGCTGCTTCAATCACTTTAGGATGATTGGTCAGACCCATATAGCTGTTTGAACCGAACATCAACACTTTCTTGCCGTTCATGAGCACTTCTGTATCCTGCTCACTTGATATCGCGCGGAAATAAGGATATACTCCGGCTGCCTTCGCCTTCTGCGGAGCATCATACGCGGAGAGTTTCTCTTGTAGGAGTTTCATATATGATATAGTCTTTAGAATGGCAAAGTTAATAATTATTAATCAAAAATGGAATTGTATTAAGTAAAAAGTGCATTTTTTGCCAAGAATGTCATACTCAGACGAGATTGTTAAAATTAACTATATTTATTTTTAAATTTAATAAAATATTAAAATATAACTATTTACAATTTTTAAGTAATTTTTTTTAATACATATAGGGATTTTTAGCATATCATTTGTTTATATATTGAACGAACGAGGAAACGGATTAAACCATGAATGAATCCCCTCGTTCAATAGAGATTACTAATGAAATAAAAAAACTTTAATATTATAAAATCATGGGAAAAATTATTGGTATTGACTTGGGAACCACAAACAGCTGTGTAGCTGTTCTCGAAGGTAAAGACCCTGTTGTAATTCCGAATAACGAAGGACGTAACACTACTCCTTCTGTAGTTGCATTTGTTGATGGTGGTGAAAGAAAAGTCGGAGATCCGGCAAAACGTCAGGCTATCACAAATCCAACACGCACAATATATTCTATTAAGAGATTCATGGGTGAAAAATGTGATCAGGTCACAGATGAGATCAAACGTGTACCTTATAAGGTAGTTTGTCAGAACGACATGCCTAAGGTTGACATTGATGGTCGTGACTATACTCCACAGGAGATTTCAGCTATGATTCTTCAGAAGATGAAAAAGACAGCTGAGGACTATCTTGGTCAGCCTGTGACCGAGGCTATCATTACAGTTCCTGCTTATTTCGATGACTCACAACGTCAAGCAACTAAGGATGCTGGTGAGATCGCTGGCCTGAAGGTTATGCGTATCATCAACGAGCCTACCGCAGCAGCTCTTGCTTACGGTCTTGATAAATCAACCAAAGAACAGAAAATCGCTGTCTTCGACCTTGGTGGTGGTACATTTGATATCTCTATCCTCGAACTTGGCGATGGTGTATTTGAAGTAAAGGCAACTAATGGTGATA
>CAZEJY010000091.1:0-6665 GCA_964512705.1 uncultured Sangeribacter sp.
TATTTTGTGTGATTCTAATCAGCCCATGTTATTCTATGCAGCATAACCTCATAACCATAGTTTCTTAGAATTTTTATGGCTTGACGGATGCTAATTTTAGAGAAGAAAGGCAAATGGGGTCTATCTGTTTTATTTCTTTTTTTTGAGCCCTTGCTTCGGTCAATGATAGCATATACAATCTTATATGAAGAAGGGTCATACGGGAATACTTTTATGTTTGATTCCATTTCTGGTTGTTGTTGCAATAACTTTTCTCTAACAGTTTTATTTATCATCTGCTCTCCTGAGACATATCCTTGCATTATTAAGTGGCTTATTTGATTAGATCCATTGTTATGTTTAACATGAATAAAGGCATTTTTTGCTTTATCAAAGATATCACATACTTCAAATGGAGATTGATCAAAGGGATTTATACACCTACAATCTAACTTTTCAAAGTTATCCGAATTAAGACACATTCGTTCATTGTATTTGTTTTCACTTTCTTCAATAGCTTCTTTGGATCTATATTCAGAAAGATCACCCTTATAAATTTCTATACAATTATAAAATTCGTTTACCTCATCAACATACGATAGATTAAATGAATACCATTTCCCTTCATTTAATACATATTGTTTATCCCTTTCAGTCAGATCAATTGATAGACATTTATAAATAGACGACCTGCCTAATTGCCCCCCTTCATCCGAAATAAATTGAATAGGGATGTTTTTTAGTGTTTGTATAGTTGGTAGTCTTCCTTTCAACATTGAATTCAGATCTGCTTTTAACTCCTTTAAATCTAATTCTTCGTGGAGATTATTTGAAGAGCCAAACCTAAAAGATCCCACTTCATGATCACGCTTAAACTCAGGAAAAGATAATTCTATGTTGTTTTCTTCATCTAAGTCACCATTGAACAATCTTAAGGCCCGATTATCAAGATATTCTATTCGATCATTAGTGGTTATCAACTTTGCATTATTCATTCCTGGAAAGCGTTTTTCATACTCTTTACTCTGATAATAGCTGTAAAGTTCTTTTAAGATATCAGGGATTTGTAATAAATTTACAGTAGATGATAATAGCACTGATTGTTTGCCAGAAATAGATTTTGCGTCTCCCACACCTCTCTCGCTACTCAACTTTCCAGACAAATTTTTAACCAAATCCTTTTCGAGATCAATTCCAAAATCATTAAGATTGCTGGAATGTCCTATCTGGATGAAATGTTTCATTGCTCCATTCCCTAATGTATTGGTATCCAATGATCGTAAATCGTTTTCATTGACAAGGTTTAAAGTCGTAATTAATCCAAAATCTTCCTCAAATTTTTCTAAATTCAAAAGATTCCGCCCTAAGCCAAAAGTTATAGCAAAAAATCGGTTGTAATCTTTCTTAACTTCGACTTCAAGCAAATAAACCGCTTGTATAGTCTTATTTTCTAAATTTTTACCTTGAAGTTCGGTTCCAAATAAATTCTCTACCCAGACAGGGACGCTTCCCTTGACCTCTTTATAAAAGAAAGTTCCATTCGTCACTTCTACAGCATTTAATATACCATCCTCAAACTTTCGAATTAGAGACTCTCTATGATTCCCTTCTTTTCCTAGAAATACGTTTAATTTAGTTTTCATGGCAAATGATTAATTTCTACGTTATGTATTGGAAAGATTAGATTATAGAGGCATCCTTAAAAATTTTCTTCCTCAAAGTTTTTGTTTTGGAATATGAGAGATTCATAATTCGCAACTTCCATAGTTGCCCATTTTCTGACATTGGGATTCGCATGTTTTAACAGGCTCTCGCAAGCTTCTTTCCTCCGAAGATAATATGGAATAATTGATCCTTCACTAAAAAGGGAGTGCATTTGTCGAGACAATTCTTGGAGCATCTCTTCATTATCGCCGTAGTTGTCAAGCATATATTTGGCGAGTTCTGAAAAGCCGCCATCTTCCCCAACCCATCCGGTAAGGGAAATCACAATTTGCGGAGCTTCATTTGGGTATACTGCACACCATTTGATAAAGTCCTCCTTATGAGCCATGGAATCTATGATTCCTCTTTCTCTATAGGTATCATATACCTTGGTGCTTAGATTATAGACTAGCATGGTCCTGGCACTTCCATGAATCAAAGCTTTAGCTGTCATTGGCCACAATACATTAAAGTATTTGGTCAACAATGTTTGGAGTGTTTCGTCAACAAGATATTGATGTACCACCATCAGATCGGGAGTAGACAATTTTGAGAGAATTATCCCCGAAATTGTTTTGGAGAACTCTGGATCTTCTGACAACTGCAATAAGCGGTTAGCTAAAGTCCAGAATGCAACTGTGTTTGTAAGTGTGTAGTCGTTTTTGTTTTCTGTAATAAATTTTTTGAAGAATTTTAACACCTCGTCGTTGAAGCTATCTTTAAACATCAACATTTTAGTGCCAATTTCCAACACTGTTTCAGTACCTTTATCTGTGGTTTTTATTTTGTCGAGCCAAGCTATCACATCATTAGGCGTCGTTGTCCTTAAAGGCAGATTATGATAGACTTGAATGTAATCGCTCGAAGAGGCCCTTGATTCCTCTACCATCTTATCAATCAAAGGAAGTCCTTTGTTTGAATCGCTCAACCCTCGATTTCCAACGACACCAAACAGCAGGCGTGTATTTTTGATGGTCATTATTTCTGACAGGGATTCATCATATTCCTTGTCTGTGAGTCCTGCAATGAAATCGTGAGCTATCTGGGGATTGATATTCCCAATTGAATTGACTAGGTCGATGCAGTCGCGTAAGATAACTTTCTTTAAGTCAGCGTCAGCTAATTTCGCCATTGTCTGACCAAAAGGTGCAGACCATGAAGGTTCGAGCATCATTAGCTGACGCAAGATTGATTTATCATATCCCTTTTCTATGATAAACTCACTTGCCAATTCAGCATATTCAGTTTGCTCTCTTTCAATAATCTTATTGGTATCTTCTTTCCAATTTTTTGTGTTATCTTTTTCTATTCTGCGGAATCTCGATACAATGTCAGTTTTTTTTAGGATTGTCAAAAGATTATGGTATTCCTCCAATTGCTGTTTAGTAAGATAAGCATGAATTGAATTTTTAAAGAGCTCCAGAGTGTCATACATTGCGTCCCAATCATTTTTCAGGAGAGAGGAAATCTGATCGGTGGCTTTCAAGGCAATATCTCCAAACCCAACCCTGCAAAGACCTATAACAGTATCTTGCAAGATGTCGGCAGCTTTCCGAAGATTAGATTCGTTTTGAGATGCCATGTCGCATAGCAACGACAGTATCCCTTCAAAATACGCTTGAATTTCATTGTGGCTTGGCTGATGGTTTGTGCGAGTGGTACGTCCTAGTTTTTCTGAACCTTGAAAATATATGAAGTCAGACGTTTTTAATGCAGATCTAAGCCCCCTGAGAATGATTTTTTGATTTTCTGGATTCTGAGAATTCTCTGTCAGGAAATCCAGACGATGGTTCAAGTCTACCTCTGTGGAAGCCAACAGGATTGGGAATAGTGATAAAAACTGTCCAGTTGCATTGTTACTGATTTTTTCGTTTTCTGCAATTGCCAAACGCATGAGCAAGTATGCACTTTGATCAAAAAATTCCGACCTGAATGCAAGTTTCTCCAATGTCCATACCAATTCACGCCGACCCTCTTGAATTTCAACAAGATTCGAAATTGGCAGGGTCGAGAGTCGACGCATGAATAGGCTCAGAACAGAGGATGGGGCTACATCGGCAAAAGTGCGGAGGAGTTGAGAGCCTATCGTGTCATTTATCACCTCCGCTGAATCAAAAGGGGCACCGGGCTCCAACATTTCTTGTAGAATCTGCTCCGCTTCCGGATAAAAATCCATCAGGCTTAATTGATTCCTGAATGCCCTGATCAATGCATCGGGTGATGGTGATTCCCGGAGGGCTTTAAAAACATTCTGTAATCGATCTTGCGTACAACTTTTCCACCATTCTTTTAGCAGGAATAGTGAGATAGGAAGTGGACGGATTCCAATCATACGTCCCTTTCTCTCTATTATTTGCTTATCTATTCCCCTTTTTATGACTGCGTCAAATTCATTGAGTAAAACTACATCCGATTTGGAGTCAAGCGACGTGATGTACTTATTTTTTGCGACGTGTTCTAAATCCTGTCGCAATTCTTTTTCCCATCCGATATAGTCGAATAAGGATAAGGTTTGCAACATAATCCTGTAAGGTGATTCTGCATCTTCCCCAAGTATTTTGTCGATAATACTGGTGTCATTTAATTCCCCCATGGGTTTGTCCTTCTTCAATGCATCGGCCATTAGACGGCCCATCAATGGAATGCCGCCAGAAAGCTCTTTTATCTGGATTATCAGATCTGGTTTCAGGGAGCTTTGTTGCAGAATTTTCTCTACCACCTCTTCCAAGTGCCGATCAATCTTAAGCTGAGATACCCCTGGCATTGACGGCTCTAAGCGATTGTTGGAGATAGCTACCAGGGTGCAAGAACTACCATAATCACGCCAAAGCTGTAGGTAGGATTGGAATTCAATGGTGTCACAATTGTCTAATACTATTATAGCATCTTTGAAATTATTAAAAATATCCCGAGTAAGAAGACCCTTGGCTACCTTGTTATCTGCAATACTGCAATCTAAATACAGAACCCTATGGCTAAATTCTGGATTTCGAAAAGCCTCAATTACAAACCTTGACTTTCCTAAGCCTGATATGCCCAGTATTCTCAGTTTCTTTGATGTCCTGATCGTCTCCAAATAACCCTCAATGACATCGGTCTTATAGAACTCTCCTGTGAAGGGTTTTAATTTGCTAAGTTCTTGCCAACTTCTGAATGGATGGTATTTTGTAAGACGATATTCAATTGCAGGGAAGGCACAAGCTTTCAGAGCATTCTTAAGTTCGTTGCGTAATTTCTTGGTAGCGTCCTTTCGTTTTTCTGCACTATTATCTTCTAATGTGAAAAATATTGGCCATCTATTCCCTCTGAAATCAAATGGAATCAGATTACTGTCTTCCGCGGGAGTCCCATTTACGTCATTTGCTACAAGAATCGTTTGCTTGTAAAAAGTTTTGTTATTTCTTTGGGCTCGAGAATATTCTCCGATTACATTGGAGTTCGGTTCCTTGCGGAATGAAAGTTTCTTAGGCCACAATTTTTTGAGCCAATCAAAAAATTTGTTAGATCGGTCTACGATGGTATAGTCTCCTATAAAGATGTCGCAGTTGTCGGCATGCTCAAACATCTTTTCTGCTACGTCTGGCGTCCCAGGAACGTTTGTCAATCCCTCCTTTAATTCAAAGAAAACCCCTTTAAGTTGACCTGTATTCTGAATATCCTTGAACGCACCATGTATGGCATCTATTATCAGGCTACGGTTGGTGTAGCCTAATTTATCTGTCTCTGATTGCCAAGAAAAGAAAACTGTCAACTTCATAGAATTTTCTCTGGCGTTGATAACCCAGAAGATCTTTTTTTATAATGTTTTACCCAATCTATTTCTAAAATAACTGGTAAATCCATTTCATTAACTTCTCCTGCTCCTTTACCTCCTAACTGCATATCAATTAAAAGTACCCAATTTTTATAAAAAGGGAACTGCATTTCCTTTTCATCTTTGTGTAAATTAGGATAGATAAAGGTAATTTCTCCATTTATGTAAAATACCAATCTTTCCTCCTCGATCTCAATTCCATAAATATTAAAAATCTCGGTATTAATTGCTGCCTTACAACTGTTCTTCGTTTTCTTTTTATCTATAGCTTTAGAGTAATAGGTATGTACTGTTTGGTGCACATGACTTTCAAAATTATAATGTTCAATGATGTCAATTTCTCCATCTTGAGGCCACCCTTTATCCCATTTGTATGGGAAAAGCCATATTGCTGGCCAAGCTCCCTGTGCATTTGAGAACCTTGCTTTGATTTCCAATAATCCAGGTTCAATTGGTTTTTTATTTTTTGTGTATATTCCTCCTGATATATACTTGGCTGTGTCCTTTTGTTGTGATTTATTGGCTAATCCTTTTAAAGTCAATATTCCATGGTTTAGGCTATAACATTGTTCTGAGTTTGAAAAAGTGTTATTCCATGCTTGCTTCCCTCTTGGGATTTTTCTCCAAATTTGTGGATTTATTTCATCTCCATCAAAATCATCTTTCCAATCCATTTCCCAATTTGTATAATCAATGTAGCCTTTCGGAATATTGTTAGTTGATGAATCACTTAAAATATAGTTACAGATATTCAATAATAGGAATAATATAGTTATAAGGATTCTCATATGAAAGAGTAGACATATATGTAATAAAACTTTTTTGACTTACACCAATTGTCGTGCTAATTGTTAACGAAATCTATGGACTAATGTATGTATTCTTGCCCTCAGAGAAGAATTAATAATCAGTACCCCCAATAGTAATGGAATGCTTACGAGAAGCACAACAATTATTCCTTGTGTTAACAATTCGTACCAGTTTAAGGCCACATTTAGTCTTAGTAATTTTATCATAAACATTGAAAAAGATAGACTTAAAGTAGCTGTTATTAGATGCTTTAGATATAATTTGATGTACCATAATATGCCATTATGCATTTTGCGTGTGAAAAGATAATAGGGTTTCCAAATTACCACTACGAGCAAAAGGCTTATAAGCACTCCTG
>CAZEJY010000092.1:0-6535 GCA_964512705.1 uncultured Sangeribacter sp.
GACGGAGGTCCTGAGAAAACCTGACAGACAGATATGGCAATAGCAGCCCACGCTATGCGTGAGAAACTATCATGCCTTCCTTGTCTGTGCTTAGAAATTTCTCAGGTTTCCATCAACAAGATAGCATAATGCTTCCTAATTTCCACAATGTAATTGGTGCGACCTCAGTCACTCCAATTGCAAATTTAGTAAAAATAAACGGATATGCTCGTTTCTCACGCATAATTTGGGGTGCCTTCGTTTTTTTTCTATGTGATTTTAGTCATACCTTCATTAACGCGATTGGGAGCCTTATCTCCGCAGGAAAAGGCCAGTGTTGCGTCAGGATTGTTGACGTTGGCAAAAAGACTATTCTTCAGGTGTGCATAACTCACTCCCGGATTACGGGTACCTACAATGGCTAATTTCATCTTTATTTCGTAAAGGGTTATGCTATACTAATACGAAGAACGAATTTAATATAATGTTAATAAAAATAAAATTTTGGTCAAATAAACTATATTTTCAATAATAATATTAACATTTAATACTTATATTATTAATATTAAATATCTTAAATTGTGAGTGTTTTTAACATTAATTTACAATAGTTAACCTTGTTGTAAGAATGGAATAAAATCTCTTGAAGCCATGTGAATAAACACGCTTTGATGTACTTTCGAAAGAGGTTCAACTATTCATAGCCAAATTATTGGGTTACGCTTTGTCTGCCATTTGTATTGGTGCATTTTTAATGATTTGTTCGAAAGGTTTAAAGATTAAGTTCAAAAGCAAAACCAACATTAGCAATTTATGTGAACTTCTTTCAGCTGTTATAAACAAAATTAGAAAAATTACTTATAAGGATAAAGAGAATTAATGATGGAGGTGACGAACTGTGATGACGTGGCTAAGGAGAGATTGCAATTAATTCTCTCGGATAAGCTTCTGCGGTTCAATCCATATCTTTGGATAGGGTTATAGTCTAATTATCAGAATATTTTTGTAATTTTGTATCTGCAATTTACACAATGGAGAATATTATCAATCATACTTCACATTCATTGGAGAGTTTTAGTTTTGAGGCTCTAACACGTTGCATATCCACTATTCATTCCTCATTGCAGACATCAGCGGTTAATGCTGTTAACAGATTTGCTACCATTAGAAACTGGCTGATTGGACGTTATATTGTGGAATATGAGCAATGTGGAAATGATCGCGCTCAGTATGGAGCACGATTGTTGCCCAATATTGTCGCTCGTGTAAAAATCAAGGGCATTAATATCACTCTTTTACAAAATTCTCGAAACTTCTATTTGACATATCCACATTTAGCTGAGGTGGTTAAACCAATTTATCCGATGCTATCGGATAAATTGGGGAACATTCCTTTACCACTTAATTTCCCCAATTTAAACTCTCAGAAGATTTATCCGACGCTATCGGATAAATTCACAACACCTGCTAAAACTCTCATATCAAATCTCTCGTTCTCCCATATTGTTGAGCTTCTTACAGTAGAAGATCCACTCATTCGTTTCTTTTATGAATTTGAGTGTATACGCAATGTGTGGAGTGTCAAGGAGTTACGGCGGCAAATATCTACGAATCTGCACATAAGGGTCGGTTTGAGCAAATCACCTGAGTTAGCAATGCAGAAACTTTCGGAGATTACGGGGCGTCAGAATTCCGTTCTTCAAGTCAAAGACCCATTGATGTTGGAATTCCTCGGACTAAATTCCGGGGCTTACATCACAGAAAGTGATTTGGAGAATAACCTCATATCGCATCTTCAAGAGTTTA
Source organism: uncultured Sangeribacter sp. (assembly GCA_964512705.1). Classification (GTDB taxonomy): domain Bacteria; phylum Bacteroidota; class Bacteroidia; order Bacteroidales; family Muribaculaceae; genus Lepagella. Next base: position 1,786 of record CAZEJY010000092.1, read on the forward strand.
TGCTTGAATTAGGTAAGGGCTTTTGCTTTGAAGCACGACAAAAGCGGATGATTATTGATGACAGATATTATTTCGCTGACCTCGTTTTTTACAATAGATTACTTCACTGCAACGTGGTGATTGAACTGAAGAATGATGAGTTCAAGCATGAGTACCTCAGTCAGCTCAACGCCTATGTGTCGTATTATAGAGCAAATGAAATGCACCCGGGCGATAATCCACCAGTTGGCATATTGCTTTGTACAAGGAAAGGCAAACAAATGGTTGAATATGCCTTAGCCGGTATGGATAATTCCTTATTCGTTTCTACCTATCAGTTATGCCTCCCCGACAAGAAACAACTTGAAAAATTCTTGGAGGATGCCATAGATTAATCTAATAATGATCGTAATAAAAGAATATAGTTACGGGAAGATTCTCCCAAAGAAACATTTCATTATTATTAGTGGCTAAACAAACCTATATCTCACTGAAACCAAAATATTTACATAGGGTTAAAACTTCAGTCATCTCGAGGAAATTTAAAATCATTTTATAATCCCCCCAAAAGTGGGTGAAAAGGGGAGGATTTGGGGGATTATAAAATGATTTTGTGAGACAGTCTCGATTTTGCGTTGTACTTCGCAGCATCGCATCATTGGAAATACTTGCTATAAAAATCAGTTTAACCGGAGATAAACTTTGGATACAAATTCCCAATCTTCGCCATGCTTGGCCAGTGTAAACATGTCATTCATTGGAACTGCCATTTACCAGCAGGACTTTCATTTATTGATGGTGTTGGAGTTTTGGTTATATGCTTTTGCCACACATTTCCATTCGCCATTGAGTTTAAGAAGCAGGAGGAAATCGGTGAAGTCAATGCGTCCGCCCCAACCTTCTTCAAGCACTCGAACCACCGCGACCGTTTCCTCTACAGCCAACACGTCAATTCGTGCTTTGAAATTCTCACCTGCTCCTACGCTGTCAACGTTATGATAAAACTGTTCGATTGAACCATGCTCAAGCACGCCGTCGAGCATTCCGAAGAGCACAGCATCCTCGGTGAAAAGTGTTTTCGCATACTCGCTATTCCCCTCAGCTACGCTTTTGACAAACTTTTCAGCAGCCTTTGCTACTGCTTCATATTCCTTTATCTCGTCTCTCATATCTATGTTTTTAAATGGTTTTAGTTTTTATGATTACAAAAATAGCATAGTATTTTTAATTTTGTAAGTACCGAAAAATTATTCATATACCGAAAATTTTTTCGGTATACTGATTTTCAGTAATATTTATTAATTTTATATCCCTAATTAAAGAAACGAATTATGGCATACGAAAAGAAAATACCGGTGGATCTCGACTGTCCATTGAGATTGACCATAAGTCTGATTGAATCAAAATGGAAATCATGTATCCTTGATGAGCTGCGGTCAGGCAATCCAATGCGTCCGAGCGAAATCCACAGGTGTCTTCCGGAAGCTGCTCCAAGAGTTCTGGATATTCAACTCAAGGAGTTGGTAGAAGATGGATTGGTAGGAAAGATAATATTTCCTGAACTTCCTCCCCATTCTGAATATTCAATTACAAACCTTGGAAAAACTCTTCTTCCTATAATAGACATGATGCTCCGCTGGGGAGAAGAGCATTATGATATTTTCGAAAAGAAGTATGGAGCAAAACAAATTTAGAAAAATTACTTATAAGGATAAAGAGAATTAATGATGGAGGTGACGAACTGTGATGACGTGGCTAAGGAGAGATTGCAATTAATTCTCTCGGATAAGCTTCTGCGGTTCAATCCATATCGCGTAACTGACGAAACCTTGGTTGAATGTGCTTACAGAGGTCAGTGGCTGCCATGGCCGTCGATTACCCAGATGTTGATATTTCATTTCAAGGACATAAAGTTAGTTCATGAGGGAGAGACGTATTATGCCCTATTCTTTAAAGTAGGGAATGCTTCAGAGACTTATCACTATAGTGTGAATACATTTTCGCGTCCTTTGACGCATTTGGTCTCAAAACAGCCGGTATGGATGACTCTGAATAATAGGCACATCACGCCTTCATCAATTGAGAAGTTGGTCAATAGAGACATCTTTGTCAGCCATGCTCTTAATTGCCGAAAGGCTTCCGGAAAACTGATGCCATCATACAGGATGCATCTACTCTCCGGATCGGTCAGTAGACGGGCCGCGGTAATCAGACAAAGTATGTTGCAAGCTAAGATAGCAATGCTCGAGGAGATAATGAACTACCCGTCGCATCCCGATTTATTAGCTTATACCGGTAATACCTTTGATTACCGCACACCGATTCTCTCCGCAATCGAAGCGATACGTCAATACCCGAACGTTCTCCCACCCTCAAATACGCCGCCGTCCAAATGATGCATGTCAGCGGCCACAAACCCAAAAGATCTTCATGGACTACATCAAGCTATCATCCGAGGAATTGAAAATCGGCGAGTTTCTTAAAGAAACTATAAAGACGAGCCAAATAGCCGACGAAATAGCCGCCATTGCCAACGGCCCCAAATCGAATGTATTCTAAATATCTTTAGCCGCGTCTTGGATGACGACTTAGGGGTTGACTTGTAGGTTGTCCCCAAGTCAACCCCTAAGATCATGTTTTTCTTTTCACCAGCCCTAGCATATAGTTTGGTTTAGTCTATCGGGCATATATATAGCCCGAACCAAACTAAACTGATACCCAAAATCCATGACGGTGCCAAATGTATGTAAAAAATATAATATTTGGCTGCGTGATGGAAGTAAATAGCAGCAGCGCCAGCAGATAATAAGTTCGATTGATGTCAGATTACTTACATCATGTAGTCAAATGTGGTATAAAAATATACGATAAATTTTGAATTTTGTACAACCTTTTAATAATTAAGCCATCCTGATTCACTATTCATAGGACACTTTGTAGGACACTTTTGAGGTAACGAATAAAGAAAAAGTCGTTAATCTATTGAAGATTAACGACTTAAAACTTTTAACCAGTGGTGCCACCAGAGATGATCTGAGTTTTATTTTGATTTATTTCATTGGTTGATTTTAGTAGAAATTTTGATATTGAACAAATAACAGTTCATTAAGATTCATTGGAGTTCTTTTATTTTTAGGAAATTATAGGACACTTTGTAGGACACAATCTTGGAAAGTTGAGTATCTTTGCATTTTAATGAAAATTAGGAATTAACCTCTATGAAGAAGCGCATTACACCATTCTTTCTGCGGACACCAGACAAGAGAAAGTCAGAAGCACCACTATATATCAGAGTGCAAGATAGAAATCGAGGGATCGACATAAAGTTGTGTACTGATATAAGAGTGAACGTTACTGAATGGTTGAAAGCAAGTGATGATGAGGGTGAGTTCTTTACTCATCAAAAAAAATATCCGGAACTTCATAAAAAATTGTGGAAGATTGAATGTGTTGTCAACGATCATATGAGTGGTGGAGTCTTTGATAAAGAAGAACTAAGACTTGAGATTCTTAAAATAAGTGATTCTAAATCGTATGCAAGGAAATCATTATTGACAGCAGAAGAAGACGATGCAAAGCAAGAATTGGAACGGGTGCAAAGAGAGTATCAAGCGGCGGCAGCGGCCGAAAAAGAGGCAATCAGAAGTAATATATGGAATTTCATTGTAAGGTTCTGTGAGGATATTGAAAGTGGTGCGAGGCGTAATGGCGCGGAGCGGTATTCTGAAGGAAGCGTAAAGAGTTGGAAAAGTTTCAAGAGTTTATATGATCGCTTCGACTCTAATCACATTTTCACTTGGAAGGATATTGACAGAAGATTTGCAAACCGATTTATTTCATTTCTGGAAAAGAATTATAATGTGACTTCGCAAAATAAACATATTGGAAATATTAAGGCTCTCATCAACTACTCCTTTATTGATGAACTGCATGACAATGAAAGAGCTGCAAAATTCTTCCATAAGAAACGAGAGAAAGCTGGTGTTAAATCTACCGATGTATGGCTGTCGGAACCGGAACTTGATGCACTATTTGAGATGGAGATTGAAGATGAAGGAGATGCACAGGTCCGTGATGTATTTTTAGTCGGGTGCTATACCTGCCAGCGTGTTAGCGATTATAGAGCTATCCCGAAAGATGCTTTTATGCGTACGGATAATAATACATTAGTAATTAATCTTACCCAGCAGAAAACAGGTGCAAAAGTCTGCATACCGGTTATTGGCACTAATCTCAAGAGTATTTTAGAGAAGTATAACTACGAACTTCCGAAAGTAGTGGATCAAATTCTAAACAAGCGGATCAAGGTCATCCTAAAGGAGCTATCGAAATCTGTGACCAGTTTGAAGAAGAAGGTTCCTGTGATAGTTAAACATGGTAAAGGTGGTGGATTACTTGCGGACGCTACAATTGAAATAGATGAAACGGGCGCACACGTAAAACCACGTTATGAATGTGTTACATCCCATACTGCTCGGCGTACTGGTATTACGCGTTTGTATAATACCGGTCTCTTTACAGATTTTGAGATGATGTCCATCTCTGGGCATCGAGATGTTAAGGTTTTCCGCGATTACATAAAACTTTCGGCTGAGGAGATGGCTGATAGAATCTCTGAAATCGCCAAGAAGCAGCCATTACTGTAGTCAGATAAAAAGTGTATTCAAATATATCTGAAAAGACGTTTGAATACACTTTATTTTTGTATTCAGAATAATCTTTGACTTATTAGGATACGTTAGGAGTAAAAATTGGCGTAATCAAGATATTC
>CAZEJY010000093.1:0-6291 GCA_964512705.1 uncultured Sangeribacter sp.
CGATTGCAAAAGCAATCGTGTACTTCCTGATGTCGAAACTCAACAACATCTATGAGCAACTTGACAAGCAAGCCGTCAATGATGATGTGGTGCAGATACGCCACTTCTCAATAATTGACGAGGCACATTATATGTTGAGTTTTGACAATAGACCGCTCCGAAACCTTATTGCGGTAGGACGCAATAAGGGTCTCAGCATTATTCTTGCCACTCAAAACATGAGCGACTTTAAGAATAAGGGCTTTGACTTCTACGCCAACGCTCAATATCCGCTCATTATGAAGCAGCAGACCATTGACGATAAGGTTATCAAAGACCTTTTCGGAGTCAGCGGCACGGAACTCCAAGAGATCCGCACCGCCATTGCCGGACTCCAAAAGGGAGAACTTATCATCAAAGACCAAATGGCTTTTGCTCTCGGCATGGGTAGCAAATACAAAAAAATCAACGTAACCCACCTCATTTGACATGTCTAATCCAGTATCAGAGGATATATACTTTCACGACCTCCCCAAAAAACTAATAGCTAATAACTTCTGCGAGCGCAAGTGGGTTACACTTTATCGTAGAGAGAGTTCGGTATCTTCCTTTAACGAAGATGTTGAAATCTTTTCTCACATGTGGACTTATTTAATTAAGCCTGAAACCACCTCATCTGCTATTGAAAAATTTGAACCAGATATACGCCCGGAGGAGTCTGCATTTTTGGGAGTTGACGATGCAAAATGTGAGTCCACTGTCGTTGAAATGACTTTTTATGAGACACGTCCCATAAAAAGACAACTTCGAGTAAATGAAAAATTCATCTATCTTTTTAATTTGTTTGAGGAGACTGACAAAGAAGGCAACCGCTCATATATTAAGTTTAAGAATGGTATTCCTGAAACCGTTATAACTATAACCTCTAATGAGGTTAGGATACTGCACCAGTATTTGAATGATTTTCTGACGACATACGGATTGAATTTGGTATGCTTTATCAAATCCGAGGTAAATATGCCACCCGAAGTCGCTGGTACAATTGAATACGACACTAAATATACAGGTCATAGCGGAATAACGGAAAGACCTAATCAAAACATCATTTATAATTTTTCCGTTGCAATTACAGGTGGACAGTTTCAAAGTTGGTTATATGGGAAAAGCATCTTGCCATTCAAACAGTTCAATGAGTTTAAGTCCTCCTTTGATGAAGAATATGCCGATTTTATTGTTGAATATGATGCTAATACCTGCTCTGAAAAATGTATTAGTTGTGCAGATGACTCTTATAGATATTATCGCACATTTTTTTACAAAGGTGTGCTTGAAAAATATAGGTTAGACCCCAATGCCAAAATTGAAGACAGACTTATCTCTTCAACGTATTTTGCTCTAAAATGTGACAATGACAATCCAGAACACATTTGGGCTTATCTTAAAGATTTACGGTGTCTGCCATATACGGAACAACTTCACTGGAAGAGCTATAATTATTTGCCTGACGACGATACGCCAAGTCAATTCTATATCAAAAGTCAAACTAATTGGAATGTAAGGAGTTCGTCTCCGGATTTCGTTTTTCGACACCTGTTCAATACGGCTAACGAGTTATGGGAAGCCAAGTTTGGGTGGCGTTTATTCAAGCCTACTACTGGTTTACAAGCAAATCACTTGCAAAGGATTTTCTTAGTAGGAGAGAATAAATACGGTCACTTCGATAGCCTAATATTAATGCTTAATGTGATATTGCGCGAAAGCATTGATAAGGATGCTCTTATTGCAGCTGGCACTAAAAAAGCGGATGGGAGCGTTGTCATGTTAAGTTATTTTTTAGAAAATAAAGGTCAGCAAATGACGCCATTAGTAAACTTCTTATATAAAGTTGGCACGTTAAGAACACTTACTGAAGCTCATCGAATAGCCGACCTTCAAAAACTCAAAGAAAGAGATAGAAAACACCTTGAGGAGGCGATGGAATATATTGGGCTCTCCTTAGACAAAAATAACTACGTTGAGGCTTCGTTCAATCTATTTGTAAAAGCAAACGAGGCCTTTCAGTGGTTAATCAATTTCCTATCTACATTAGAGTAATTATGGCGTTACGACACCGCCTCAGTGCTTTCGTGAGTAGAGCCTCGGGCTCCGCCGTCGGGCATCAATCTAATTAAATTTCCGTTCCCAATTTTGGAAGTTCAAAACAATATGATGACACCAACTACAACAACTAATAGATTGCACTTTGAAGACCTTGAACCTCGTAGGTTTGAGGAGTTTGGTTTTCAATTGCTGCACCGCTTATTCAAGTGGAAACGTCTTGACCATACTGGGGTATGTGGTAACGACGGTGGTGTCGATATTTATGGAGTAACTACCGATAATGTGCCCTGTTATTGTCAGGTTAAGAGGTATCAGAAATTAACTCAAAGCGACATCACAAACATTTATGAGACTATTATTCGTAATAATCGCATTAGTGCGACTGAAAACCCTCAGTTTATTCTAATTTGTGCATGTGATCTAAGCAAGGGAGTTCTCGATAAAATTTATGAAGATGGTGAGAAATTTGGCTTTTCTGAAATCCATATTTATTCGAGAACAAAACTTGAAAGTCTCCTGTATAATGGACATCAATCTTTGCTGAAAAGTTTTTTCGGGACACCAAGAATTAAGCAACCCTCAAATTCTGCACTTATCCGGAAACAATTAGCAGCAAAAAAGAGAATTGTCAAGGCATTAGAGCGAAAGGATTTGGCAAAAATTCCGTATGAAACATTAGCTGCAAACCCTTCTATGCGATTTATTACTGATGAGTTTATGTTGCTCTCTGCTTTATCTTCACTTTCATCTGATAGATACGGAGAAGATGTAAGTTTTGGGAAAGCATATCCACAAAATTTCAGAGATGAGGGTCTTGAGTTGCTTCTACCACTATTTGATAATATATACTTTAATGTTAGGAATAACACATGGCGTAAATCAAATGGGAAGGACGACACTCCACAAAAGGATGAGTACGAACTTCTCTGCCAACTTATGGTACTTTTACCATACTCTCAGATTGTAGATATCGAACTTGACGGAGACCAATATGTTGAAGTACCCGTTTTGCACTGTCAAGAAAACTTGTTATTCGACTCGTTCTCAAAAGTTACTCTCCGTCATTATTATCTCAATATTATCTTTGATGAAAATATTGAATTAACTCAATATGAAGTAGATTTGATAAATGAGTTTATAAACACCAATATTCGACATAAAAAGCAACTCAAATAAGTTTGAACTTATGGACGAACTTGACGACTTAGGCACATACCATGGCGACACCGTTCACGATATGTACGTTGATGACGACTACCATATCAACACCGGGAAACTTGCCGACGAGTTCGGAGACTCCGACCTCGACAACCTCATCAATAACCTTAACGACTGGGACTGATCAAAAACAATTATATCTCATGAAAAAGTATCTCATTTTATTTCTTCTATGCATCCTCTCTGTCTGCGTTTATGGACAGGAGCACTTATCGTTCAAGGGAATACCAATTACAGGGTCAATGACAACTTTCTGCCAAAAGTTAAAGGCTAAAGGTTTTGTTCAAGTTGGCTCTGAGGGGAACATCCGGCTATTCAAGGGCGATTTTACTGGAAGACAGGCAACCGTTGGTGCTGTGGCTGCCGACAATGGTCAGGATGTTTTCACTGTTGCTGTATTTTTTGATGAAAGTGATAGTTGGAACACCCTCGTCAATACTTATGAGCATTATAAAGACCTTTATATTGAAAAATACGGGAAGCCGACACAGTGCGTTGAAAACAACCCAAGCCGATCTGACTCTAACACTTCGTTAATGTACGAACTGTTTCAAGGTCGTGTTACCTACGCTTGTATTTTTGAGGCACCGGGAGGCGCAATCCAACTCTCTATCGAGAAAGGTAATATCAATGATGGCTATGTCATGATTAAATACCAAGACGCTCAGAATATCAATGCCAAACGACAGAGTGATTTGGATGAAATATAATACTGATGATGTAATATTCCACGTATGAGAACATTCTATTATAAGGAGCGTGACAGACAATCCTCTCTAATTGAGAACGGTTTCTTTGCTGATAAGGGCAACGGATATTTTCGCAAAAAGCAATTTCCGTACATTTTACGAAGTGGACTTAATAACATATACGAACCAATCCGCAAAGAAACTCTAAAATATTTTGCTGACAATGGAATAAGTTGGTGGAGCGGTTATAAGCCTACTGGGCACGTTCTATCTTCGCAAATCGCTTGCATAAATCACCTGCTACCACTTAGGCACGACCGCCATGCCGTTCTAGCCTTAATTAACGGTGTTCGCAACCAATTCGTAGATGTCCTTCCTCTCGGATGTGATGCCGATGAGTCATACATTGCTCTTGAAGCCGTCAGTAAGGTTGACCATCTGAATGAGGGAAAACCAACACGCGGAACCAACTGTACTTCGGTAGACGCTCTTGTTTTGGCTGTTGATAAAAACAATGAACGCTGGCTTATTCCTATCGAATGGAAGTACACCGAAAGTTACTCAGATGCGCCTTCAAACGATAAATCATTGGGTGATAAAGGTATCGTCCGCATAGATAGGTATAGAGATTTAATTAAAACATCTGCCCAACTTAAGACACCTGCAAAAATGAAAGGCTCTATTTATTTCTTTGAGCCTTTTTATCAGCTAATGAGGCAAACATTGTGGGCGGAGCAGATGATTGAGAACAAAAACACTGAGGTTATACAGGCAGACCACTTTATGCACATTCATGTTATCCCGTCCGCTGACACCGATCTTTTGCAAAAGGAGTATCGCCTTACGAAAAAGAATATGGAAGAAACATGGCGTAGTTGCATAAATGACCAGTCTAAATACGTTATTATAGACCCCAAAGACTTGATGCAACCAATAAAAGACTCTTATTCCGATTTATATAATTATCTTTTTACCCGATATTTTAATATTGATTAGGGAGTTGAGGCACCGCCGCCGCGCTTTCGTAAATCGAGCCTAAGGTCTCGACCATCCGGCTTTAATCGCATAACGCATTATGAATATTAGAAAAGGAAAAATCGATATGTTCGTTCTCGGCTCAGTGAAATCTTTACCGGAGAGTTGCGTCATATAGTCCTTGACTTGGAGTACTTATTTTGAATATGAGCGAATTTGATGAGTATATAGTTCACGGAGAACCGGGACAGAAGGAGAAGGCTGATGCTTGGCAAACAGCTATCGGTCTTCAAGATGTAGATGGGTTGAAAGTTTCACCCTATTTGCTCGATACGGCACGTCAGCATATTGAGGGAGGCATCTCTATTGATGAGGCTCGTGATCGTATCAAGGTTTACTATGAGACAAAGTCAAATCATGATGAGGCGGACGAAGAAGGCGATAAGGCATCTGTCAACATCGCAAAGATTCTCAGTGAGCCGACATTTGCATTCTCCGTAGTTGGACTTACTTCTATTCATCGACGTATCTTTGATGGCGTTTTCAAGTTTGCTGGTCAGTTGCGAAAAGTCGAACTAAGTAAAAAGGAATGGGTTCTTGGAGGCAAAGCATCTGTTAGTTACCAACCGGCTACTGACTTACGCGAAGCTATTGAGTATGATCTTTCACGTGAGAAGGAGTTCGACTATTCTAATCGCCCAATCGCGGAAGTCATCAAACATTTATCTCGGTTTATTGCCGATCTATGGCAAATTCACCCTTTCAGAGAGGGAAACACGCGCACTACAGCCGTGTTCTTAATAAAGTACCTCAGATCTATGGGTATTCCGGCGACCAATGATATGTTCAAAGAACATTCGTGGTATTTTCGTAATGCTCTTGTCCGGGCATCATACAAAGGATTAAATATTTCCCCTACGACTGAATTTATCGAGAAATTCCTACGCAATGTTATTCTCGGCGAAAAGAATGAACTCCGCAATCGAGATATGCTTGTAGGTGCCACCCTTCCGAAGATAAAACCCCAAAGTGCAACAGCCGATAGTCCAAAGAGCAAAATTTGCACTTTGAATTACACATTAGAAGAAACTGCTGTACTTCGTTGCATTGAAGCCAATCCAAAGATAACTCAAAAGGAAATGGCATCCACAATACGGAAATCAGAACGCACTGTAAAGACCATTACATCTACCCTTGTAGAAAAAGGCATCTTAGTTCGTAAAAACGGACGCCGTAACGGCTGGTGGGAAATTCTAAATAACTAACACTCAACCAGAATTATGAGCAAGAAGTCTATTCGATTTTTCAATGACCGTGAAGTTAGAGCGGT
>CAZEJY010000094.1:0-6261 GCA_964512705.1 uncultured Sangeribacter sp.
TTGAAGAAATAATCGGTCATCACAGCTATTGGTAACCAATAGGTTACAAAAGTTCCGATAGTGTTTCGACTGTATATTTTGAGGTATAATGAGCTAAAATGCCGTAGATTATTTATGAGTTACATTAGACAAAAGACTCTTAATCACATATAATATATAAATTATGTTAATAGTTTAATGTCTAAATGTACCGACGGATATGTTTCCGAGCAAACCTTGCGGACGCTACTTCTTGAAATTAGAGGGTTGCGTACTGAACTAAGTGAACTACGATCCGGAATAGAATCTGCAAAGATAAAACTTGATCCCAATTACATTTACACCAATAAAGATGTGAGACTAATTCTTGGTGTGGATGAGCGACTCATTAGGAAATATCGGGATAACGGATACCTCTCTTATCATAGACAAAACGATAAGTATTGGTATCGCGGAGCAGATATACTTGATTTTCTTAAAAGAAGTCGTTATCAGGCCTTCGCCTGAATGAGGTTATTAGCGTTTTTTGGCTCTCACCCGTATTATGAGTCAACAGGAATCGGCTATCTTTGCTATACATATATATTGTATAGGAATATGGATTCTGTCGTTATTTTTTGTAGGGTATCTACTAAAGTTCAAGACTATCAGCGTCAGGTTAATGACCTCACTACATTTGCTAACCAACGGAATTGGACTGTTGAAAAAGTCTTTTGCGAAACTGTGAGTGGCGCTGCCGCAAAAACTAAACGTAAAGAGCTGCTTGCTATGATGGAATACCTCTCGGAAAATAAGGTAGATCGCGTTCTTGTAACTGAATTAAGTCGATTGGGCCGAGATACACTGCAAGTTCTCGAAGTGATACATGAGTTAAACCAAAAGGGTGTATCGCTATATATTCAAAATTATAATATTGAAACACTAACCGCCGATGGGAACGTAAACGCTATGAGCCAGTTTCTTATTACGATATTGGCTGAAGTCGCCAAGATGGAACGTCAATCAATAAGAGAGAGAATGGAAAGCGGGTATGAGAACTACATAGCTTCGGGTGGAAGAGTGGGTCGTAGACCGGGATACAGGAAGTCTGATACCATGTTTCTCATAGAGTACGCTGAGGAGATGCGCCTCATGAAGAAAGGTATCAGCCTTCGAAACGTCAGTAAACTAACCGGTACCGCAGTCAATACATTGAGAAAATGTAAGGCTTTAATGAATTGAATATTAAAAAAGGCCTTGAGTCTTAGGAATATAATTCAGATTACGTTTAATCTGCTCTAACCGTTCTCGAAAGAAAGGATACTTATTGGAGTTTACCGCATTATCAGCGAGTTGAATAGCTTGCATGAGAAGTGGCTCGTTTTCAAAACGGACTGAATTATACTTGCCGTCGGTGATTTGAAAGCTAAACAAATGCCCAAGAGCAGATAACATGATTACTTCGGGAGGACTATTTTTATCCTGTTTAATAAAGAAGATATTTGCCTGCTGATTAAGGCCCTTGCTTGTAAGATATGTGTGCAGTTGTTTATTCTCTGCAAAAACTTTCTGAATAGTAATGATTTTTAACATATTTGAGAGACTAACTTTAGTATTAGTTTTTTGATGACATTACCTTTGTGAGTAATTTATAATCCTTACTTTCTATGATATTCTTATAGTATGGATATTGCAGCATGAATGCAATTTCTGAAATTCTTTCGATAGATGAAAGATCAAAGACAGACTCTATCTCTGAGATGAGTTCCGATGTAATCTTTACCGTACCAAATGATTGGGTTTCAGCGTAAAGCTCAAAAGGCCCCAAAAGCATTTCCCAGTGATATTCTTTGCAATAGTTAATTCCACATAACTGGATACTTATCAATCTATTGGAATCAATCGGGTGTCGCTCGTCGATAAACTTGGTTATAGCACGGAAGATTTCGATTGTCGTAAAAATATCCGATGCAATGGTAGTAGATTCGTTTGTATTAATTTTTTTCATAAGTAATTATTTGGTTTTTATTTAATTTGTTTAATCGTAGAGTTGGGGAATGAGAGGTTTGGAGAAGAGATAATCCTCAGTGAGTGTGTCGATATTAGGTATTGATTGCTCCGTGAAAACTTCTGAATTAAGGTCTGATGACGTTATCAAACAGTCGTGGCATTCATTATTCCATTTAGGATTCTGGCCCGGGACTTCCTGGATATACCGGCCATTTGTAAAGTTATAGAGCATTGTGATCTTGCCAACTGTACCCATATGCTTGAAACGGACTTTTCTGATATAGATTTCTACATTATTGGCTGTTCGGTTTCGATGTACCGTGATGCCATAGTCTGCCATATTGAAAAAGTGGGCGGATCCTGCAATATCATATAAGTTGGGAGCTTTAACTATGCCGTCCTTATCCGGTTGTAATTTAGTTGGATGAGCAACCAGGAATACCAGTACATCGTTTTGCTGGGCGAAGAAGATTATTTTGCGCAGAATATCCCTGATTACATCGGTCTCTTTGTTTTTACTGAAATTAAGATCAAGACGATTGAACGGATCAATTATTAGACCTTTAATCCCATGACGACGCACAAGATACCGGGCTTTTTCAAGAATTGTTTCTATGTCATAATCATCGTTTGGATCAATGAAAAAGAAATTTGAATTGACGAAGGTCTTCGACTTTTTAAAAAGACTTTCTGTCATATATTCACGGCTGCATTTTACTCCGGCATATTTCTCAATAAGTTTACCGGTGTGGTAAGACATCGGGGCATTTTCGGGACTGAATATTCCAAATCGCCAACCATGTAAGATACAGAGTCGTTCTGCAATCTCATCCACAAACTCACTTTTGCCACTTCCCGGAATGCCGGTGACAACGACCAGTCGCTTAGTCTCAAACGAGCACAATCTATCAAAATTTTCATGTCCAATGGTCGCGCCTTTTGGTAATCCGTTATAGTACATATCATCTACATTTTCTTCAAATTCCGATAATGTGAAAATACCCTCTGTACGAATTTCCTGGGCATTATCAAGACAACTAAGAAGACTTGTTTTGCCATATTTTACAAGATGTTCATTCGCATCTTTGCAATCATCGCCGAAAGTAACTATGCGGCACCGCTCAGCTCCAAAACGTCTCACTAACTCGTCGCGTAAAATAATACCTTTTTCATCCGTATCAACAGCGACATATATGATTTCTTTGTCTTCAAACCAACCATCAATGAAATCGTCCAGATATGAAAGGTTGCTGCCTGCTCCGTTTGGAACACTTATGCAGTTTGACTTACCGATTTCTATGAATGATAGGCAATCCATTTCACCTTCAGTAATGATACATTCTGTTTTCCCGGTGATTGAATCAAGGTTATAAGGGATTAGTTCCGCCCCGGTCTCCATGGCAAATTTCTTATCATATGTGCGATATTTTACATTGATAAGTACATCTTTAAGGTAGTAATTAAACTGTATGGTATCATCCTGACTTCCGCTCTGTGGCATGAAGTGTTTACCATCAGTTACTTTTAAGCGACTAAGCGTTTGAACTGAGATTCCCCTTTTACCGAACCATTCGATTGTAATTGGAGACAAGGAGGTGGTAGGACGAGGTGCCGGTTTTCGGTATTCTCTTTTATATGTATTAATACGGCGTTCCCCGATGTGCAGACTACCGGTCCAGCCACAATAGTGACATTTCCATACTCCTTTGTCTAGATTAACTGAAAGACTTTTATCACGTTTGTCGTTACGATTGTGATGACATTCCGGGCAAAATGTTTTCACATTACCACTATGACGACTGTAAGGTATTTCAATATTATAATCAGAATAATTCTTCATTTTTGATACGATTTAGATGTTATAGAAATCAATTAATTATATTGCGTTATCCCATGAGTTGGTTACAGTATTCCACCAAAATCCATTTCCTGGTCTTGGCGGGGCATCAAAAGGTACTATAAGTCCTCCGGTGCCGTATGTTCTAACTCCGTCTTTCATCATTTCGCCAATTCCAAGACTCGATTTGACAGGTTGTTCGGAATTCTTTATAGATTCCTTTATATGCCAGCTTCTTAGCAGAGCCTTCCAATCTGTTATTGTTGTTGTCCCTGTTCGCCAACCTCTTGCTTGGTAATAATTAAAAAAGGTATCAGGTTGGACCAATAGGCTTTCTTTTTTGACATATTCTCTGACTTCGTTAAGATTAGGGTAGATTGGGGACGGATGCTCGGTTTGGGGCGGAGTAGGAGATGGTGGTTCTTCATTAGGTTCAGGCGCCTCTTGTACAGCTTTGCCTCTTCGCCCGTTGGGATTATTCCGGCTACCCTTGGGAGCACCCCCCTTTTTACCATTCTCGTATTTTTTTCGATTGGCTTCAAGTTGTGGCTTTATCGTGGTCCAAACGATTTTTTCGACCCCTTCAAGTTCAATTTCCTGACCGTTCAGAGCGTATTCTCCGATGGCCTTAATCAAGTTTAATGATTGCTGGTTATCAAGGAGTTCAATAGCCTCAAAGAAACTGCGGTAAAAGACGAAACTGTCACGTTTAGATTCTGTTGATTTTTCCATTCTTTATTCTCGTATTATGTTCCTTTTGCGATTACAGGTGGCGCCTTCCCGTAATCGGTTAAGGAATGATTGTTAATATATTATGCTACCATATTACCAGTATTCGCGGGGTTAACGTTTAGGTTGAACTTTACACCTGACTCCCCTGAGAGGAGGGCTTGAGTTGCATCCATATTAGTGTCGTAGATATGTACGTTCCCAAGGAAAAGTGTTATCGATTTAATAGGTAACTCGATCTGCCTGGCGATAAGATACAGTTGATATAAATCTGAGGGTAGTCCGAGATTAGCATCACTACTTCTCTGATAGGCACTCATTACGAGTTCTCCCTTTTCAATTTGGAACTGGATGAGACTTAGACAAGGTTGCTGATTGGTCACTACCTCTGTCTCTCCAATGAAGAGTACGTAGTTCTTACTATTACGTTTTTCCTGATTGATTCTCTCAATTAGTTTAGGGAGTCGTTCAAAATAAGTGGGGTAACTATTAATTAAGGTATCGCCGCAGTAGTCCCACCAGGTAATTCCCGCTTCACGATACTTACTGATACTACATTCACCTTTCATATAGAGGTCGAGTTCAGCACGGAGTTTTTTGCGGGCCACAGTGTGATCCTCGAATATATCAAGGAGGTCTGCCGGGGTGACTGTGAGGTACTGATTTAGTAGGTAGGTAATCCCTCCTTTTTTGTTCTCCTGGTGGTTACCGTTTTTGATGATCTTTTCAAGTATCTGGAAATATTTGTTCATAATAAAATAGATTTAAAAGTTAATATTGTTGTTTATAAGTAGTTAAGCTGCGTGACTTCTTGTTGCCTGATATTTAATTTGTTTAGCCTCAAGAACAAGCGTATGTTTGTCCGTTGTTTGTTTAGTTTGTCTTCGGAAAGGATTGTTGGATCCATGCCGGACTAGGTCGAACTCTCTGCGTAGTGTCTTTCCGACTTGTTCTTTACCGATGATATTCAGATAGTAGTGTGTCCCATACTCCTTTATCTCGAGTACCATATTAGAGTTTGTAAGAATGAGGTATGGCTCTGAGACCATCTCACCTGATATGTATTTTATATCTCTCGTGAAGATGATATTGCCGTTCCCGATTAGTTTCCTTTTAACAAGATCCCGATAAACGTTCGGGAAGTTGTTACGAAGTTTGTAGGTGCTGATAGTTGATATGGTAGTTGTTTTGAACATCATTTTTAAAGCTTTCATTTTATATTTGTTTTAATGAATTGTTTGGCACTATTGCCGATTTTTTTGATTAGTGAATTATTTTGAGGAGAGAGGAGTAATGTGGAGTAAGTTTAGAAAAGCGTTGCCTTCAACGCGGATGTTTAATGTGGCCACTCCGGAATCCACATTTAAATTAATTCTCCAATATTTTAATGTACTCTTTATCCCTTGAGGATTACACTGCAAAGTTAAGTCAAAAATTTTAAATAATTGATATGCAATGAGTTACGACGAGTTTTAACTTACGCCTAAGCTCGATGATATTCCTCTTTCCGAATGTTATAATATTGAGTAACAGGGACATACAAGGAGGGTGATATAAAACGATTGGCTGCAAAACTTACGCCTAAGTCAAGGTGATGATACTAAGACATCATTTAAGGCATTGACAGATAGTGCGTTGGATTAAATATACCTTGGAAGTATGCAAATAAATGCTTAATTTTGCGGCATGAAAATGGACTCAAATAAACGAAACACCTATCAAGGGTT
>CAZEJY010000095.1:0-6224 GCA_964512705.1 uncultured Sangeribacter sp.
ACATAAGGAGAGGATTGCAATAGCGGCTGAAGAAGAAAGCCCAGATACTTGTCAGTATAAGATCAGCGATAAATATTTTGTTGTCGTAGATATAATGTTTCATTTTTTCAATCCAATTATAACGATTTGTTTTAAGGAATTACAAATTTCATAGGCCCATATGCTCTAGGTGCGCCATGTTCAAACGTTTGGTAAGTAAAGATTATCCCTCCTTTGAGAAATGCCGGTCTTGGTAGAAATTGTCCATAATATTTTTCTTTCAATATCGTATCAGAGGATGCTGGAACTAAAAAATCCTTATAATCTACATATGGAGTCATGCCGACTCTATCAAGTTTTACATCCAACTGTTTTCCTAAACACACCTCTATTTCTTCAAATTCAGATTTCGTATAAAAATCATTGATACCTAAAAGCCTACCTGTTGCCTTTTCATAAGTCCGACAAAAATCTCTTTTTGTATTATGCATAGTCCCAGCATTTTCATTCACATAAATTTGAAACGTAATGAACTGCTTGTCTTCCCATACTGGATATGCAGTGATATTAAATTCATAATCGTCTGCATGAAAAATCTCATTTATTGAATTCTGATTATATTTATTGGTATAATTTCTTTTTAGCAAATCGAAATAATATTCACCGATCTCATCCCACGATGTAGATTGGTCTTTGCTGAGTAATCTTAGTTTAATATTGTCTTCAAAGAATATCCTTTCTATTTCTTTTTTTATATAACGATTTAAGAATTGTTTAATCCAGAATGGTTCATTAGGTAAGATGGCAAAATTCATTTCGTAATGGATTCTATATATGCTATCACTCAAAAAATGGTCCTTAGAAAAGTGATACACCTTATACCCCGGTAATGCTTGTGTTATATCTGGGGTTTCAAGTAAGTCTGATTCAAAGATATCAGTCCTCTCCACTTTAGTTTCATTATTTTTACCTAACGTATCTAATGACAGCAGCTCAGTTTCAGTAATGGCGCTATTATTTACTTTCCTCTTAGAGCAACTTACCGTTGTGATTAATATAATTGTTAATATATAAATTAGTTTGATTCCCATTATTTTAATATTTTATTCAACATCAGTAAATACAAGCGGTTTCCCACTTTCATTCCATAAATGTTTTAGCTTTTTGTCCTGGCTCTTGTTAAGTGCCTCGGGGGTTCCATCTTCAGTGAACATACTGAATTCAATTGGGGTTGATCTAACAACCTTGCCTCTTTTATATTCATATGTTAACAAGAATCCGCCCCCACAATTACATGTTATGTTTGTAACTATACCGTTACTTTCAAAAAGGTCAGAATGGTCACCTGAATCCTTGAAGAGTAGCTCTGCTTTATCATCTTTTATTATATACACATACATCACCTTATCTGCTTCACAGGAGCCGCTTCGGATCCATAATTCTGGCACGCTGTCACCTGTAAGATCATACAGACAGTACTCCGAGGAAATCATATCAACTTTTAGAGCCTTAATAGAGTCGATAATCGCATTATATGGCTGTAAGGTTTCCGAAAATTCTATGACTGCAACTTCCGCAAGAGCAGATACCGACGTGAGAACCTCCTCTGTTACCTGAACATTCTCAGTATTATCATGTGACATTTTACAGGCAATAGTCAACATAATTATAAGCATTGGCACAAAACAGTATCTCATATTATTTTTCATAATTAGTCGTACAATCAGCTGGTTTAATGATAGCTGATATCGATTTATTTTATTTAATATTATCATTTCTGCTAATAAGCAATCCTTTTATCTCTTTGAAAAGATAGTATGTAAGAACGCTGGTGTGTTCTTCGTATGAGAGTCGCTTTTGTGGAGCTAAGTCTTCAGCATATTTGTCTCTCGCTATTCTCCATTCAAAGAAGTCCGGCTTAATATCATTCCACATTCGGTGGTATCCACCTGGTTTTGTCGGTTTGAACTGGTAAAAAAATCCATCGATGTCTCTCGGAGTGACGCAATGCTTTATAGATGATGTATATATCGTATCTCCACAAATTATATTTTTGTCAATTTCAACTTCTCTCAACATTGTTTCATACCATTGGCGGATGTCATGGTTAAATTGTAAGGGTTGTAAGCTGTAAAATGGTTCGCCATAAGTTACATCCACAAGATATCCGCACATAGATTCCATCATGTCTGACCATCTATCATATACATTACGATAAGTCGAATCCTGCTCTATAATGTCATTGTATTTACGGTTTACAGCAACTCGTGCCTTATCCACAAGCACGTAAGACCTGGCATTCTCACCATGCTGACAATCACCGAGTTCCTCCGCCCATTCGGATAATTCCTCATCTTCATTCAAAATCAATTCTGTATGAGGTTTGAGTTTTAAATCATTATCATAAGGTTGGATAAAATGAAGAATACCATCTGCATTACTCCCTTTTTCGTAAGTTTGATATGTGAACACAACTCCTTGACGTGTCAATGCAGGCCGAGGATATAGTTTGCCTCCAACGACTTCGTTTAATATTGTACTTTGCACTGCAGTTACATTGGAATCGACATCAAGATCCGCTGAATAACTGTATTCATTTGAAACTCCTCTATTATGAAATGCGTTGAGTTGGCACCTCAAGAGATCAATTGCTTTATTGAATTCATTATTTGTATAAAAATCATCTACCCCCAATATCTTACCCGTATTGTTATCAAAAGTAAGGAAATACTCTGTTTCTCCACCGTGAGCTCCTCCTAAATAACAATAGTCATAGAATTTCCATGTTATCAAGGCAGTATCTGAACTCTCCCAAATAGGATAAGCATAGAACTGATAAGAATAATGAGGACCTAACGGAATCTCCTCAGGATCGCTTTCATCACTATTCTCATTCTTATAAAGTCGACAGAATTGGGTATAGTAATATCGGGACAATTGATTAAAATCACCATCCTCGATATTGAATAAGGGAACATGAGGATAAATGGTCTTGTCACCGGAATAATCAGCGAAATAACGGGCTACATCATCACGAATCGTTTCATTGATAAAATTCTTTATATGTCCAGATACATCTTCATGGATAGCAATGTTGATTTGAAAATCAGTCGGAAAAGAATGGTCGTTAAGTGTATAATGCTTTGAAAAGCGATAAAAATGACATCCGGGAATAACTCCGATAAATCTTAAATCTATGAATTTTTTGAACGGTTTTGAGATGTCGACATTTACCGTATCGATTCCAACTGTTATTTGGCACAAACGTGACTTTCCTAACAAACTGTTGTACGGACCTTTCAGAACCATGGTATCCTTTGGTATCTCATCAACATATCTGATGAGATAAGTTTCGTCTTTTGCTGTAATATCATCTCCGTATTTATAATCTTCCTCCGATAAACCATAATCAGCATATACCTTTATATTATCATACTCTACTATGAGATTCCCCCGATATTCGGATCTTTCTTCTGCTACAATCTGGTTCATATCAGATTTTTTAGTATCCTCTAGCAGAGGCCTAGTAATTGTAGTATCTTGTGTATCCACATTACAATCAGTTGACCCTTTCGAGTTACACGCAATGAAGAGCGATGGAATTAAAATTAATGGTAAAGAGGTTCTAAATAATCTTTTCATTGGACTGTTTTTAGTAATTTCATATTGTGTCTGAAATGAGTGCATTAAATTGTATATGTTTGACATTGTTATTTTGCCAACAATTCAATATTTCGTCAGCTATTGAATCATGAGGCTCAGAAAGAGCAATGCCTTCATCATTCCATGTACTGAACTCAACCATGGAATCAGTTACTTGTTTTCCGTCGTAGTCGTAAATTATGATGACAGCCGCCCCGATAATATTAATTATCCCAACCAATTGAGTATTACAGATATAATATTCAGTGTGATTACCTGCACCATCATATATTAGTTGTGCTTTGCCATTCAAAATGGTATATGCTTTCAATCTAGTATCGGCCTCACTTTTTCCTATGTATGTCCATAACTCTGGAATGCTATCTCCTGAAATATCAAATAGAAAATAGCTACAATTGAATAGTTTATCTTTCTTTCCTCTCTCTTTTATTGAGCTAAGAACATCCTGATACCCAATAGGGAATTGATCTAACGAGGAATCGGTATTTCTATTATGAGAACATCCCATAATTCCAAGACCAATTGTTAGCAATATGAAATATATCTTGTGCATCAAAGTATAATCATTTAATTATTATATGATTTGGTTTATCTGCAATTCTTGAAAAATGGCTGTTCCCATTCATTATTTTTGTGAAGATTGAAATTTCCCTAACTCCAGAAGTTTGCGTTGGTACACTATACGCGCTTCTTTAGTCATAGATCTCATATACGTATATCCTATATATTTCTTTTATTCGACAATAAAAACATTATAGGTGTTAATTATCAGTAAAAGTAAACTTTTCATATCCAGGAAGTCTTGCTAAAGTCGCCAATCGTTCCATATAAGAAACATCTAATACCATTCGTCCAGCTTCGAATTCTGAATTATAATAATCGTAGAGAATTTTTGCACCTTCGCGACTCAAAAAAGCTTCTTTATCTGCTTTTGAGAGAAAATCAATTGCTTTTACCAGCTTTTCTGCGTATGTCTCCGGATCCATATCTTCGTGATTCTCTTTGAAGAATCTCATTGCGAGGTAATCATAAATGTAGGGAAATTTCGAGGATAACGATTTCAGTATTTCATCATTTCCTTGTTTAATTGCTGGTGAACAGTTTCGAGTTATCCCTCCAAACACGGTGAAGAGCGATTCATCTATACCAACCTTCGGAGACATGACATTCCGTTCTAATAGATTTGTCAGACTATCTAAAGACCTATTTCCCATAAAATCCCTTAAGACATCTGCATGATGGTAACCTTCTTCATTTAGAGTATCAAGAATACAAAGGATACCTTCTTTATCGTAATTCTCCATTTTCTCAAATAGCTTATACACAAGTGCTAAATGATCGAGAGGCTTATCTTTTGTCAATTGTATAGCCATAGCATCTATATCCTTCCCAGATAAGGAATAATATACAAAAGACTTTATGATGCTTTGTTCTACACCGCCTTTCCCATATCGGTAGCAGTCACCAAGAGCCTCATACGCCCATGGTTCACCATATCTGGCTCGTTCAAGGAGATAAGGGATTGAGTCAAGCCAATTGGAGTTATACTCATAGATTCTCAAACCGTCAGGGACTGAGACTTCAAAAGATTCCCCGGTGTCGGAATTACGGATAGTCATTTTCTTATCTGCTAAGGCAGACAAGACGGAAAGAAGGAGAATGAGAACGGTGATGTATCTGAATTTCATTGGGGTAGACAGTTTTGGGTGTTAAATAATTTGAGGAAAGAGGGTGTTTATTTTAGTTGAATGCGGTCAGTCTTTGTCGTCATCAGCGAAATAGTTGTCGGAAAGTTTTCCTTTCATACCGTGGTGAAGCCTGTCGAAGAAACGGCTGCGTGAACAGGCCTCTTTAGCAAACATTGCCTTCGTGCCCTCCACATTTGCAGAAAACGACAAGGTGTTGTTTATCGAAATTGTTGCAGCAACCTTCTCGACATCCTGATTCGC
The DNA here is from genome assembly GCA_964512705.1 of uncultured Sangeribacter sp. Lineage (GTDB taxonomy): Bacteria > Bacteroidota > Bacteroidia > Bacteroidales > Muribaculaceae > Lepagella. The sequence continues at coordinate 5,592 of CAZEJY010000095.1, forward strand.
ACCGATGTAGGTGAAAACCCAGTCCTTGGCTCTCAATGATTCAACCAATGCTTTGATGGATTGTCCGTTATATTCATGGGAGGCGTTTTCATAGCCATCGGTTATAATTGTTACAAGAACAACATCTTCGGTTGCGACGCTCTTTTTGAGCTTTGTAAGTGACACACCCATTGCGTCATAGAGTGGTGTGCAACAGGCTGGGCAATAATCCTTATCGGTGATTTCCTTAACCTTGTCGGCATCCACCTTGTCATAAATAGTCTTGATGCCGTCAGAGTTGAATGAGACGAAGGTAACATAATGCTCCTGCTCCTCATGCTTTTTCTGTGCCGAGCGTATGGCCTGAATAGTCTCGTTCACACCGTCAATAGCCTGTTTCTCGATGCTGCTCATTGAGCCGCTCTCATCGAGAATAATTAGATTGAATATTCGCTGTTTCATAATAATTGGGGCTTATCAGTTTTTATTTAATTCTTTTACTCACATGAATCCTATATGACATTAATTACATGCTGCCTACCATAGGTATAACTGAGGTCTTTGTTTTTGATGATCCATTAAATAATTTTTTCTCTACAATAATTGTCAACGCTCCGCCTGTCACCACATTGCAAGCTGTGCCAAAACCATCTT
>CAZEJY010000096.1:0-5874 GCA_964512705.1 uncultured Sangeribacter sp.
TGTAGTGGTATAACATCAATCTTGATTCCCAAATCAGTTGAGACAATTGGTAACACTGCTTTCGCAGATTGTACCAGTTTAACAGATGTGTATTATGATGCTGAAAATTGTAAATTAGGTGCAGATGTCTTCCCGAGGACAATTACTTCACTAACATTGGGAAACTCAGTTAAGACGATTGGCTCGAGGGCTTTCAGCGGATGTAGTGGTTTGACTTCAGTAGATATTCAGAATTCAGTTGAGACGATTGGCGACTGGGCTTTTAGCGAATGTAGTGGTCTGACTTCAATCGTAATTCCAAACTCAGTAACAACTATCGGTGAAGGTGCTTTCCAGTGGTGTGAGAAATTACAAAGTGTAATTTTACCACCTTCCTTGAAGTTGATTGGGAACACGGCATTCTCCCTTGATTTTTACGGAAGTGAAAATTCAAGTTTAAAGCATTGCGCTTATCCATCGACAATTGAGAATCCGTTTGGAAGTAATGGAGTGCAATATCCTGCTGAAGGGGCTACAATAGATGATGATTGTGTCTGGGGGCCCGGTAAAAATGATCTCTACTTTGTATCGTGCTCAAAAGAGAGTGAGTTTGTGATACCCAACTCAGTAAAGAGAATAAGCACCAATGCTTTCCAATCATGTGATAAAATTACCTCAATAGTACTCCCAAATTCAGTAGAGTCCATTGGCGACGATGCTTTCAGCGGGTGTAGCGGTCTGACTTCAATCGCAATTCCCAACTCAGTTAAGACTATCGGAGTCAAGGCTTTCAGCGAATGTAATGGACTAACCTCAATCACTATTCCCAACTTAGTTGAGACAATTGGAAATAATGCTTTCGCAGGGTGTACCAGTTTAACAGATGTGCATTATGATGCTGAAGATTGTAAATTAGGTGTAGATGTCTTCCCGAGGACAATTACATCACTTACAATTGGCAATTCAGTAAAGACTATCGGTGCGAATGCTTTCAGCGCATGCAGCGGGTTGACATCCGTAAAAATTCCCAATTCAGTAAAGACTATAGACTACGATGCTTTTAGCGGATGCTATAATCTGACTTCGGTCATATTTGGATCATCAATTGAGGAAATAAGATGGGGAGCTTTTCAGAGTTGTCCTCTGACAGCTGTTATTATCCCCAACTCTGTAAAAAGTATTGAGAATTATGCCTTCAATGGATGTTACAGATTACGTTCCGTTGCAATCGGGAACTCGTTACAATCTATGGGCAACTATTTATTTGATTATACTGCTCTTGAAAACTTCTTCGTTTCTGCACAGGTTGCACCCATGCTTGATCCTGCATCGAATAAGATGCTAAGAAATGCTACAATATATGTGCAAGGAGAAGAGGCAGCAAAGGAGTATGCACAAAAATGGGATCTTAATAAACAACCTCAGCTGATGACTGTGGCTGAAAGGATTGAAGGCTCAATCAAGGAGGTCAACGGTGAACCGGGAGATACAATTCAGCTTAATGCCAAACTTTACCCGGCGGATGTGACGCTACCTTATGTGTTCTGGAAATCCACAAATCCGACTGTGGCTTACGTTGATAATAACGGGTTAGTAACGATTAATGAATTACCGGAAGATTACGACGGCGACCTGTCGTGTATGATTATCGCTGAGTCTCTCTACGCTGACGGACCGACACTCGAGATTCCTGTAAATGCTGACGTATGGGCGAAAGCGGGGGATTCTAATTTAGACGGAACTGTAACTGTGACAGACGCTGTAAACATTGCCAACTACGCAGTGGGGAACGAAGTAAAAAGTTTCTTCTTCCGTGCGGCTGATGTAAACAAGGATGAGAAGATTACACTATCAGACGCATCGGGAACGGTCAAGATAGTGTTAACCGAACAGATTAGTGAAAATTCAGCTAAACAAATTCGTGGTATAAAATCAGACAATTCTACTTCGCTAATTAAAATAGATGATTATACGGCCCAAGAGGGAGAAAATGCAATATTGGGCATACGAATGAATAGTGATGTAAACTTGGTAGCATTGCAGGCGGATATTCGTATTCCGGAAGGAATGGAGATTATCAATATATCTTCAGGTATTGGAGCGGCACGACATAGTCTCTCTACATATCTGATTGACGACCGCACGATACGCGTTGTTCTCTTTGATCCTAATAACTCAGCATTTGTTGGTAAGAATGAAGTTATAATGAATCTTGAGATAAAGGTAAATGAGGCACAACCAAAGGCAATAACTATGAGCAATATCTTCGCTTCAGATGCAGATGCCAATGAATATCGACTCACAGCAAACGGAGGCGCTAACAAGGCTTCGACAAGCGGCGTGGTTGCAATCGAGAGTGCCGGCGAGATCATCATAACTACTGACGGGAATGCTATTGTAATCAGAAACGCTGAGGGCAAGAAGGTTATGGTTTACGATCTCGACGGATCGATAGCGGCAGAGTTCACAGCTGACGATAATTTCGTGAAATTTGACACTGCTTCGGGCTTCTATATTGTGAAAGTAGCGGATAAAGTTGACAAGGTAATGATAAAGTAATGAAGCTATGTTGAAAAGTATGTATAAGTCGTCCGCATTGGCGGTGATGCTGATTCTGACAACAGTGTCGACCGCTATCGGAGCAAACAAGATGTATTTCATCGGAGACTATATTTCTCCCGGAGAGGCAGGGGAGGTAACTATTGCCCTTGATAATGATGAAGATTGTTTCGGCTTTCAAGCGGATATCCAAATTCCGGAGGGATGTGAGTTCGTGACGGAAAACGGAAAGGTTGTTGCTTTACTGACAGACCGCGCAGATAAAAGTTTTAGCGTAGTGAGCAGGTTGACCGATAGCCGCACTGTTCGTATCGGAGCGTTCTCGACTCAGCACACCCCAATTTCAGGTAACTCGGGGGCATTGCTAACGCTGAAAGTCAAGAATCTCACAGGTTCCTCGGAGGGCTTGTTCACCATTACCAATGCCTTAATAGTTGACAAAGACGATAAGGATATCAGTCTTGAGGATTCATCTATATTATTAAAATACACTCCCAAGACAACAATAACTTTGAGTCAGTATTCCGCTTCGCTGAAAGTGGGTGAGTCGGTTACACTGACTGCTACGGTTCTTCCGGAGGATGCGACTGATAAAACTATAACTTGGTCTTCATCAAATGAAGCGATTGCGACAGTAGATGCAAATGGTAAGGTTACTGCGGTAGCACTTGGAAATGCAAATATTACCGCTAAATGCGGAGAGGTGACTGCTACCTGTGCGGTGACTGTAATTGCTACTCCGGTGGAAAGTATTACCCTCAACCAAACAACAGCTTCGCTGAAAGTTGGTGAGATGGTAACCTTGACAGCTAAGGTTCTTCCTGAAGATGCTACTGATAAAACGGTAACATGGAGTTCTTCAAATGAATCAGTTGCGACAGTGGATGCCAATGGTAAGGTAACGGCTATGGCTCTTGGCAGTGCCATTATCACCGCTAAATGCGGGGATGTAACCGCGACATGCGCTGTTACTGTGGTTGCTACCCCCGCAGAAAGTATTACTCTCAATCAAACTACCGCATCGCTGAAAGTGGGTGATACGGTAACGCTGACGGCAACGGTACTTCCCGAAGATGCGACTGACAAAACCGTAACTTGGACTTCAAGTAATGAAGCTGTGGCGAAAGTGGATGTTAACGGCAAAGTAATGGCTATGGCTCTTGGTAACGCGACTATTACTGCTAAATGCGGGGAGGTTTCTGCTACCTGTGCGGTGACGGTAGTTGCAACTCCTGCGGAAAGCATTACCCTCAGCCAAACTACTGCTTCGCTGAAAGTAGGAGAGACGGTAACGCTGACCGCTACGATTCTTCCCGAAGATGCTACTGACAAGACCGTTACTTGGTCATCCTCAAATGAAGCTGTTGCTACTGTTGATTCGAATGGTAAGGTAATAGCTGTTGCTCTTGGAAATGCAAACATCACCGCTAAATGCGGGGATGCAACTGCGACTTGCGCAGTGACAGTCATTGCTACTCCCGCGGAAAGCATTACCCTCAACCAAACAACTGCTTCGCTGAAGGTGGGAGAGACTGTTGCGTTGATAGCTACCGTTCTTCCTGAGGATGCTACTGATAAAACTGTTACATGGAGTTCTTCTAATGAAGCTGTAGCAACTGTAGATGTCAATGGGAAAGTTACTGCCGTAGCACTCGGCAATGCCATTATCACCGCTAAATGCGGCGATGTCTCTGCCACTTGCGCGATTACAATGGTTGCAACTCCGGTTGAAAGCATTACGCTAAATCAAACTACCGCTTCGCTGAAAGTAGGAGAGACGGTAAAGCTGACCGCAACCGTTCTTCCCGAAGATGCGACTGATAAAACTGTTACATGGAGTTCTTCAAATGAAGCTGTAGCGACGGTTGATGCCAATGGGAAAGTTACTGCCGTAGCACTCGGCAATGCCATTATCACCGCTAAATGCGGCGATGTCTCTGCCACTTGCGCGATTACAGTGGTTGCCACCCCGGTGGAAAGTATTACGCTAAATCAAACTACCGCTTCGCTGAAAGTTGGTGAGATGCTTACACTTACCGCTACGGTTCTTCCCGAAGATGCGACTGACAAGACTGTAACTTGGAGTTCTTCGAATTCCGCAGTTGAAATAGTAGATGCTAATGGTAAGATAACGACTATGGCTCTTGGAAATGCTACCATCACCGCTAAATGCGGGGAGGTATCAGCCACTTGCGCAGTGACAGTAGTTGCAACTCCTGTGGAAAGTATTACCCTCAGCCAAGCAACTGCTTCGTTGAAAGTTGGAGAGACAGTAACTCTGTCCGCAACTGTTCTACCAGAGAATGCTACTGATAAAACTGTAACTTGGAGTTCTTCGAATGTAGCAGTCGCGACGGTTGATGCCAATGGTAAGGTAACAGCTGTGAAAGTGGGTGAGGCTGTGATTACGGTTAGTTGTGGAAGCGTTAAGGCAACGTGTCAGATTACCGTTTTACCGATATTGGTTGAGTCGATTACAATAACTCCGGACGTGTGGAGCGGAGTAGAGGGTGACACTAAGCAGTTGGTGGCAACAGTGCTTCCTGCTAATGCGACAAACACCTCCCTCATCTGGAAGTCGAGCAATGAAAAAGTTGCGACGGTGGACGGTACGGGTCTTGTTCGCATAGTAGCGGAAGGAACGTGCGAAGTCACGGCAACGGCTGCTGACGGTTCCGGAGTGGAAGCTAAGTGTATCATCACAGGTCAGTCCGGCATAGAGGCCCTCTTTGCTGATAGTAATGAGACAGTGGATGTCTACACGATTGGAGGAGTAATTCTGAAGAGAGGAATCCCTAAAGCTGAATTGCGACAACTCGTTCCGGGAGCGTATATATTACGACAAGGGGAACGTGTTGTGAAACTGATATTGAAGTAGGAGGGTGTATCATAACGGCCCGTCTGGGGTGTTGGATGAGGTTTCGGCTTCGGTCACATACGACAGTATGCTCCCTTCAGCCTTAACCTCATCCGCCTACCATCCGAACCATTCTGATAGCACCCTCGGTAGATGGATTTTAAAGTTTTTTTGTGTATCATAACGGCCCGATTAGGGTGTTGGATGAAATTGATTGACCGTGCTCATGGTGGCAAAGCCTCCATGAGCACGGCTATTATTAGAGGGATGTCTTGCAGACATGGGAAATGCATTTTAGACAACGTCGTCGCTCCGCGACTCAATTATATTTTGACTTGTTCCGGGCACTCCCGTTGGTCGTACCCGGTTAACCACAACATCATGCCTCCGGCATTTTTCAATGCACAATTCTTAATGCATAATTCACAATTCATAATGCATAATGCACAATTCATAATGCATAATGCACAATTCATAAT
>CAZEJY010000097.1:0-5864 GCA_964512705.1 uncultured Sangeribacter sp.
TGAAATATTAACTCTGAGCAGAAAACTTGGGAGAGATATGGGAGATTAAGGGAGAATAGCTGGTTTTATAACACATGCAAAAGTGATATAATAAGTTTTATCTATGACTTACTCACATTTTCCTCAGGATGTCTATATTACGGACGAAATGGTAAATAATGAGCTGAAAAAGCATAACGATTATTGGAATCGATGTTTTACTGGAAAACAAAAAGTTCAGTTAATGGTTGACAAAATCTGGGAAAAATATCAAGAACTGATAGATGGGAGTGAAATTGAACTTTGTTCTGCTGAGCTTCATTTATCTTTTACCCCAGAGGAGCAAAAAGAAGTTCTAGCAATTTTACAAAATAAGAGAAAAAGTATTGAATATAAAGTTGAAGATAGGGAGGTTACGGTTGAAACTTTGGATTCACTTGATTCTGTTGGAGAGCCGCTAACTTTTTATCTAGAGAAGTTGTATCTTGAAGAATTTAGTCCATGCTGGAATATTACCGAAAAGAGCTATGATTTTGCTAAACGCTGTAAATTTTTCAAGATAAAAGTAATTTCTGGTGACGATTTTCGGGAAAAATCACTAGATACGGAATCTGTGAAGTATAAGTTGGAATACGACCTCGACGATAGAAAACTATATATTAACGATGTTTTTATAAAAAAGTTTCAGGAAAAGGTTGGAAATGAGCGAAATTTAGATTTCTTCTTCAAGCACTCTAACGCTGAAACAATCAGGCACGAAGAATTGCCGAGTCATACAAAAAAGCCACACGATTTAATTAACCAGTTCGGCATTAAAAATGCCAAAGAGCTTAAAAGAGCATTTTTTGGTATTAAAGGTCAAACCTATCACTTTCGCACTACGCTGTCTGTTAGTGATATTGAGCGGCTAGGAATCGACGAAAAAACGCTAGAGGACGAGATACGAGCTTTTACGAACGGAACAGATAAATAAAAGCTCAGAAATGGTACGGATTATGTACGAGATTATTCGTACCTATTTTTTTGACCTTATAATTGGAAGTAGCTTCGAAGCAAAAACAAATATAGCACCTTAAATCATTAATAATAAAGGTAAATATAGGAAAGATAAAAATCTCGTTATTTTTAACCAGTTATTTACCTCCTCTCTATTCGTACATGAGGGCTGACGCATTGTACGCAGGGGCGTATTACCTCCACGCTCTTGGGTCAATCGTCAATCCTCTTTACGAGAATTATATTTACAGCACTTTAAAATATCAATAATTAAGGAAAAATATGGAAGAATTAAATATTCAATCACTCTCAGAGCTGTTAGAAGTGAAATTTCCGCCTCAAAACTGGCTCGTTGATAAGATTATTCCAGATAGTGGACTAGTCTTAATGTCAGCCGCACCTGCGAGCTTTAAAACTTGGTTAGCCCTAGAAATTGCCCTGTGCGTAGCAGAAAATCGACCACTTTTTGAGAAACTTCCTGTTTCCGTCTGTAATGTATTAATTGCTGACGAGGAAAGTGGCGACCGAATGCTTCAAGATAGGTTTAAGAAACTCGGAGCAAAGTTAGACGCGAATCCATGGACGGACGGAACGATTTATTACCTGTCAAGAGTTGGACGGCAAGTGGACGATAACTATATTCAAGAATTAATTACTAAGTGCACAGAGAACGAAATTAAGTTAGTTATCTTTGATTCCCTAGTTAGATTTCACTCTGCCAGAGAAAATGACGCAGGAGAAATGTCAAAAGTTCTAAACCTTTTTAAGACCTTAAATGATAACGGAATTACAGCATTAGTACTTCACCATAATCGTAAGTCTGGAGGGCTAGTCGGTGGGGGAGAAATGGTTAGAGGTTCGAGTGATATTCTAGCTTCTTGTGATGTCCACTTGTCTGTAAAACGGCATAATCGGAAGATTATAATTTCTCAGACGAAAAATCGCTATATGGAAGAAATTGAGCCATTTTCGGTGGAGTTAAAAACAATTGACGATAGTCGTAGTGTATTTGAGTATCTCGGAAAGGAGAATAGTCAAGACGAATTAACGGATGAGCTTAGGTCGATTATTCTAGCTCAAATTGCGGAAATGCCAGGAGTCAATAAGAGCGAGCTGGTTCGTTTAATGTCGCAAGTTGACGAAAAACTTTCACTCAACCGTATTCATACAACTATTAATGAATTAATTAAGGCTGGAGAAATTCAGACAGAGCAAGGAGCGAAAAATTCTCGCTGTTTATATGTAAAAAATAATTAGTAGTTGTTTAAAATCTGATTTCTTATAGAGATTAAATTTTAAACAGCAGAAAGGAAAGCTTCCAATGAAAAAAGTTAATAATAAAACTAAATGCCAAACCATTAAATCTATTATTGATTTAGACTTTTTAGACGAGGAATACAATGAGTTACAGCAGACATACGATAAAAGAGAAACTATGCTAGACGAATTACTAGAAAAAGCCAAAGACTTATCATGTAAGTACCTTTGTCTCTTAGGCGTATGGAATGAAAATGCTATGCGTGAGCATTGGAAAGACGATTACGTCAGTCTAGTATATGAAGATAAAATGAGCTATGCAGAGGCAGACAGCGTTATGGGTGTGGTTGAAGTAATCCTTAAAAGTATCAATGATAAACTACATGATTATTGGGATGGCGCTCAGTAATAATGAAGGGTAAAACGACGCTCAGTACCTTTCAATATGCCTATGTTGAAAATGACGAATCGTTGGATTTAGTCATTGATAAGGTATTACAGGTATTAACCGAGAATAACCTATATGAATATGGATTTTCATAAGAATTTTAACTATAATATAAATAAGGATTTTTGTAAATATGGAAGATACAAACCGCCCTAGAGTAATTTTTGCTGCCGCTTATATGCGAGTTTCTACGGCTAATCAGGAAGAAGAAAAGACTATTGACGGACAGCGTGTAGAAATCTTGGAGCGATTAGAAAAAGACGGATTAACTATTGCTAAGGAGCATATTTACGAGGATGATGGTTGGACTGGTAGTTTAACTAAGCGTCCCGCATTACAAAAAATGTTATCTGATGCGAAAAGTGGTCTTTTTAACAGATTATATGTGTATGATAGGAGTAGAATTTCGCGAGATTTTATTCATCAGGAATTAATTTTGAGAGATTTAATGCTTGCTGGTGTCGAGGTTGTCGAACTCCATGGCATATCAGGAAATAGCCCACATGAGATTTTTTCGGGACGGATTCTTGGTGCTGTCGCAGATTTTGAGCGAGAAAAGATTAAAGAAAGGATGATGCTTGGAAAACGGCGAATTGTCCAAGAAAATCACGAACTTTTAGGCTATAATCCATGCTTTGGCTATGATTTACATAGAACCGTAAAAGGTAAAAATGGGCATAAAGCATATTTTACTATTAACGAAGAGCAGGCAGAAGTTGTTCGTAAGATGTTTGAACTTGCTGCTGACGGAAAATCTATGTATTATATCCGTAAGCACTTAAAGGAAGAAGGTATAAAGCCTCCTCGGTCAGAGCGTGGAGTTTGGGGCAATACAACGGTTGCTAGAATTTTACGCAATACAACTTATATTGGCGAACATTATTATCGTAAAAACGAAGCAATAGAGGCGAAGAATCCACGAACAACTACTGAATACAAAAGGGTGGCTAAAACTTCGGCAAAATTGCGTCCTAAAAGCGAGTGGTGGAAGATTGAAGTACCGGCAATTATTGATAAAGATTTGTTTAATAGAGCACAGAAACAGCTAGATAAAAATAAAAAGTATAATAAGCGAAATAATAAATCTAACTATTATCTCTTAGCTGGTCTAGTTAGGTGTGAATGTGGTAGAGCAAGAACTGGTGACCCAGCTCCTAACCATCATTGTTATTATAGGTGTGTAAATAGATTAGAGAAATTAGAAAGAGTTTGTATGTCTGGCGGTGTTAGCGTACCTGTTCTTGACGAAAAGGTCTGGGATACTATTTGTCGTGTTCTAACTCAGCCAACTATGATTCAGCGGTTTATTGATAAGTTAGCAAAAAGCGACGACAAGTATAAGGAAAAAATTAAAGATATTGAGGTAAAGTTGAAAAAGTTAGAGCAAGAAAACGACAGATATATTGACGCTTTTGGAAAAGGGTTAATTAATGAGAATAAGTTGCGAGCTTTAACTGAGGAATTGAGAGATAGAAAACTAGATTTAGAAACTAAGAAATTAGAGTATAAGCAAATTCTGAATAATCGTCCTACTATTTCTCCTTTAAAACTGGCAGAAAATATGGTAAAATTATTACAAGATAAATTGTCCTTTGAAGATAAGCAAAAAATCGTGAGAGTTGTAGTAGAAAAGGTCGTAGCAACTCAAACAGAAGCTACTATATATGGTAGAATTCCAATTATTGAAGGAATTGACAATAGTTTAATAACAATTAACGGAAACGAAGAAAAGGTTGGTTTTGAATCTAAAGATAGCAATCTTGTAAATCTAAACCAACATAATACAGAATCGAGTAATACACAATGCGAAACTCCAAAAAATTTTACTTCGGGAAAGGTTGGGTTTGAACTTAAAGATTGGCATTGTGGGCCTCCCGAACGTCGGGAAATCAACTTTATTTAACGCTTTGACGAACGCTGGAGCGCTGGCGGCGAATTATCCATTTGCCACGATTGAGCCGAATGTCGGCATCGTGCCAGTACCGGACGAGCGGCTGGATGTTTTGGCGAAGATGTACGACACCGAGAAAGTCGTGCCGGCGACGGTGGAGTTCGTTGATATCGCCGGGCTAGTCGAAGGAGCGTCGAAGGGCGAAGGTCTGGGCAATAAGTTCCTGGCACATATCCGTGAGTGCCAGATTATCTGTCACGTAGTGCGGGTGTTCAAGGATGGTGACGTAGTGCGGGCGGAGGGCTCGAAGGACCCGCAGCACGATATCGAGGTAATCCAGACCGAGCTGGAGCTGGCCGATCTCGAAACCCGCGAGAAGGTTGAAGCTAAGCGCAAGAAAAACGCAGGCAAAGATGACCCGAGCATGGCGATTCCCTATCTAACTGACAAGCCGGTGATTTATATGTTCAATGTGGATGAAGAACAGCTGGCGGACAAGGATTTACGGGCGCAGCTCGCGGCGAGTGTGGCACCGAGTCGGGCGGTGTTTGTGAATGCGAAGCTAGAGTCGGAAATGTCGGGTATGACGGTGGACGAGCGTAAGGAGTTTTTGAAAGAATATGGTATCGAAGAGGATGCGCTGGGCGAGCTAGTGAAAGCAGCTTACGAAACATTAGGCTTACAGAGTTTCCTTACCGCTGGCAAGAAAGAGGTCCGGGCTTGGACGATTAAGCAGGGGGCGACGGCGCCCGAGGCGGCTGGGACGATTCATACCGATTTTCAGCGGGGATTCATTGCAGCGGAAGTGATGAAATATAATGATTTGAAGGAATTAGGTTCAGAACAAGCCGTAAAAGCCGCCGGAAAGCTCCGCACCGAGGGCAAAACTTACGTCATGCAAGAGGGCGACGTGGTTGAATTTCGGTTCAACGTGTCGAAATAGGTTTTCTAGATAAAAATCGGCCCCAAGCATATAGCTCGGGGCCGTTTTGAGATTTGCTAATAGATTCTAATTACGGCTTGCGAAAGTTTGCCGCCATCTGGTCGAGGAGAACCTCCTCCATCGGTGGCAAAACGCCCATGAGCTTCTGCAGAGCCTCCATGATGCCGGGAATGGCATTAATAGCCTGCAGATCGTCGTGGTTCAGGACGCGATCCAGCATAACGGTCAAGCGGGCGCAGAGACGGGTGCTTACCAGGACATGCTTAAAGAAGTCCTTCTGCATGCTGGGGGTCACCTCGCAGGGCGGTACGAGCTCCCAGACGATTTGTTCGTCAATTGTTTTGGAGATA
>CAZEJY010000098.1:0-5845 GCA_964512705.1 uncultured Sangeribacter sp.
TTTTCGGGCTTACCAATCCACGCACAGGCAAATACTATGAGTTCAACCACTGGACCGAATCGGTCAAAGCATACTACACAAAAGTACAGTACCGATATAAGGGCGGAAATTATTTGCTATGGCTGAAAAAGATTGGTTATGCAGAAGATCCCGGCTATATCCGTGCAGTGATAAGAGTGCTCCGTCAGCTTTGAATGAACTAAGATGGCAATAATTCCGTTAAAATTTAACTGAATACAATGTTTCAATCGGCAATAACTTGTGCGAATGGATATATTTCACTATCTTTGCCGTGAATAATAAACGGAATAAGCCATGCTACTACGATTCGCAGCAGAAAATATCATGTCGTTTAAGAACGCGGTTGAGTTCAACACTTTCCCGTCAAGCAAGAGCCATAGCCACGAATGGCACAAAATGGACTGTGGTTATGTGACCGCATTGCGTATGAGTGCCATATATGGAGCAAACGGTGCGGGCAAAAGCAACCTCCTCAAATGTATCGCCTTACTCAAATCATTGGTCGGGGCCGAGAAGATGGGCGAGGCGGATATTGCCGAAGATCTCTATTTCAAACTTGATGAGAACGGAAAGAATACTCCGTCTGAACTTGCCGTCGAGTTCTTTACCGATGGCAAGATATTCTATTATCATCTGCGTTTCAACCGTCAGGAAGTATTTGAGGAGGAATTGCTTCTCAGTCAGAAAAACAAAGACATAAGGATATTCAGCCGTAAGGATAATGACATAAATGTCTCCGGCGATTATCTGCGTCCCGGCGGCAAGGATGATTTCATCGAGGTCTTTATGAACGCGATGAACAGGATTGTGCGTCCTGATATGCTCGCACTGTCATTCTTCGGCAAGTATTACCCCGAAGAATTACCGGCTGTAAAGGAGGCATACGACTGGATCAGACGATTGCAGGTCGTGCTGCCAACTATGCGGATAGGCTATCTTCCCCATGTGCTTGACGGAGACAGTGAGTTTGCGGAACTTGTAAATTCAATCATGCCGGAACTTAAAACGGGCATAACCAAACTTGGTGTCCGCAAAGAGATTCTGAATGAGGATGAAGTGCGTGGCAACACTCCCATGACAAAGGCTATCAATGCCGCTAAAGAACATCCCGGCACACCTCAGATGCTTATGGAGACGCATAACAATGAGATTTCAAACATCGTTGTCGAGGATGGCGTGCCTTATATAAAGACACTTATTGCCGTACACACCAATTATAATGGTGACGATGTGGAGATGAAAATGGATATGGAGTCTGACGGCACACGCAGGCTTATAGAATATATGCCTCTGCTTTATGCCATTCTCAAACGTGACAATGTGTTCGTTGTCGATGAGATAGAAAGGAGCATACATCCTATAATGATAAAGACTCTCATGAGTAAAATATCGGAGAACCGTGATGCCAAAGGTCAGATAATATTCACCACACATGAGAGCTGTCTGCTTGACCAATCCATTTTCCGACCCGATGAGATATGGTTTGCACAGAAGGATGTTGACCAGTCAACTCAGCTTTATCCGTTGAGCGACTACAATATCCACAAGACCGCGAACATCGAGAACGGTTATCTCAATGGCCGCTATGGAGGCATACCGTTCCTGTCTAACCTTTCTGATTTAAAATGGTGATATGATTACACGCAGGAAAGATTACAGCAAGAGTGAGCCGACCAAAGATGCCAGCAAGATCTATATAGTCTGTGAGGGAGAAGGCACTGAGCCGGATTATTTTGGCTTTTTTGAAGGATTGTCCTCCAATCTTGAATTGATTGTCATACCTCCTGAAGAGGGTACAGATCCCTTGAAACTGATGGAGCTTGCCGAGCGCATCTTGCTTGGCGATACAAGAAAACATACGATTGACTATCTCCAACGGGATAAAATATGGTTTGCGATAGACACAGATTCATGGGAGAAAGAGGATAAGATAGCACCTCTCAGAGACTTCTGCAAGGCTATGAACGCGCGGATAACTGAGAAATACAGCGAGGCTAAACCGTATGAGGCATGGAATGTCGCGCAAAGTAACCCCTGCTTTGAAGTATGGCTATATTACCATCACTATGCAGACAGGCCGGATAAAGAAGATGTTGAAGAACAACCATCTGTCAAAGCGTATGTCAATAAGCAAATCGCAGGTGGATTTGATTATCAACGAGACCCGGCACGTCTCCAGGATGCGATAGACAACTCCGAGAAAAATTATACTCAGCAAGACAACGACAACCCCGATTGGTTCGCCACTGAACAATTCCTTTTAGGGAAAGAGATTATGGGTTTTGTAAAGACCGAAGTCCGTAAACTCCGCAACAAGCTGGGCTAAACAGATTGGTTTATCAAAAAGAAATACTCACCTTTGTAGGCAGAAAGTGCATTTGGACGGTCCCGATGCCGCCAACTGCACTATAGAGTCTGGGGCCCCGGGCATACACTGACACGGACAGACTTGTATTTTTTATTGCCTCAATAAAAAATAACTAACTTTGTAATTTACGATACTGTAAGAAATAGGACGTTTATAACCATATGGCAATATTTAATGATAAATTTAAGCGAGCAAGATTGGATCAAAGTCCATATCTGTTTCATTTCATAAATGGACGTGACCATTCTCCATGTGATACGTTACAAAAAATTTTAGAGGAAAAACAATTGATTAGTGAGAGGGGATATATTTGTTTTTCTGCATCTCCAATAACAGCGATTAAACGTTTCTTTGAAGTAAAAACCAAAAGTACCGGACAATCCATGTATTTACCATGGGGATTAGGATTTTCAAGAGATATATTAGTTCGTGATTTTGGGGCAAGAAATGTTATCTATACGGATGGTAATGAGGATATACCAGAACACTTAAAGTGGAGAACAGATATATTGAATGTGGACTCTTATGATTTTGAATATCTACGAGAGTGGAGAATCAAAGGAAAAACATTTGATTTTTCTAAATTTCCTCAAGGAGAGATTATTGTTATTGCTCCTGATATAAACTCGTTAAACCATTTGGTCGTAAAGTTTGATATGAAGTTTACACCGTATGTAAACTATTATACTGGCGATATTGAAGAAGATTGGAGTGAAGAATTTGTAAGGGAATGGAAAGGTATCTCAGTAGATAAATTAGGTGTTGATAATTTATTAGATGATTTTGCTGTATCAGGTGCCACTATTTCACAAGAAATAGGTGAAGATATGGTAAAAAAACTAATATCTGAAACTCCTTGGAATTTACTAACAAAAAATAAAATTGTCAAAGATTAAAATTTGTTTTTGTCTTCGCAGACAGACACCATATCCTGTTACACGATGAATATGGGTTCAATTATCAACTGATTAACCAAATCAACATAAGATGTGCCGGGTAAATGGCATAGAAGCTGTATTTGGCCGGTTTGCTTTGTATGAAGCCACGGGTGCCGTCATACAGGAAAATTATTCCGGAGGCGAGCAACGCACCGGCTATGCCGTAGTGAGCCATCAGGGGAAAAGTGAATATAATCTGAAGAATAGCCTGAGAGGGAAAATGTGTCGATGAACGCTCCAGCCACGGGCGTATGGTCTGGTGCCGGAGTATGTAGAACACCGCTATCATCAGAACACCGCGCCAGTCATAATCCGTTCCGAGCCACCATGCCAGAACAGCGACTCCTACCACACCTATGAAGGACAGGGGCCCATGTTCACACATACGGTCGAATATGGCGAGTGCCACAACTCCGAGGGAGAGAGTGAACATGACATTATGCGTGCCGTCCGCTCCGTTGAGCAGATACCACGGCAATTCACTGACTGCACCGGCAAGCAATAGTATCAGAAAATATCTCATGCGGTCGCGGCTATGTGCGAACCCCTCGGCGACAAGGAAAGCGAACATAGGGAACGCTATCCTGCCGAAGCATCGCAGACAGTCGTACATCGGAGTGTCCGGCTCCATAAGGAAGTAGGCGCAATGGTCGGCCACCATCAAGAGAATGGCGATAATCTTCAACGCACTTCCGGATAAGCGGAGCGAGAGAGGAACGGATATTTTGGCGGTAGTTTCCATGATAAGCAATTTATTATTCAGTGCCGAGAAGTTCCTTCACCATATTGGCCACCTCCTGGTTGACACGCTTGAAATTGCGGTTGAGCATAATCTCCTTCTCACGCTCACTGTCGAAAGAATAGATTTTGGGCAGCTCCACATAGTTGGATTCCTCCTCCTTGATACGTGCCATATCGAAGTGCGTCTTGCAAAAATACTTGGTTGTCTTGAACTCCTCGGAGTCCTCGATGTCGAAATGCGACAGCATCTTTTCATCGGTGGCCGTGAAGTCACGTGCCGCCTGACCTGCAAGCCAGCCCGTAGCCATGTCTGCGATTTTCGCCGCTGGAACGAGATAGTCCATCTTCTCGGAAATCGAGGTTGAGATCTTCTGGTCGTTTATGGTGATTGAGGTCGATGTCTGCTTTGCCTTGCCGAACACATCGTTCTGCGCCCATTCAAGAGTCTCCTTGTTTCGTGCCGCACCCATGAATATGTTACCGCAGGTTGTGATAATCTTCTGCATACCCACCTTGCCGTAGTCAGCCTCCAACTGCGGAAGCTCCTGAAAACCGAGAGTCACGGCAACCTTGTTGCTTCGCGCCGTGCCGATAAGTCGGTCTATCTTGTGGAAGTACAGCGTGGGAAGCTCGTCAACGATGATACTGACAGGAATGTTACCTTTGGAATTGACACGGGTAATCAGACGGTTAAGCACAAGAGCGTTCAGAGAGCCGATGACCTGTTCCTTTTCGGGGTCGTTGGCAATCACAAGATAGCTCGGACTCACCGGGTCGGAAATCTTCAAGTCAAAATCATCGCCGGTGAACACCCAATAGGCTTCAGGGGATACAAGACGTGCGGCATTTACGCGGAGAGTACCCACCATACCTTCAAGCTGGTCGTTGGCTTTGTTCTCATATGCGGACTTGAAAGGAGCCATTAGGGAGGCAATCTTATCGTCCATCATCAGAATGTCGAACACCTCGGAATACTTGCGTCCGAGGAACGACAGCACATGGGGCATATCCGAAAACTCACCTGTGATAGTGTCCGGCTCAACCTCGTTTCCGTTCTCGTCCTCATACCAGCAGCGGTCAATCAGTATCAGCTTACCCATGCGGTCGATATAGGAGAAGCCGTTAAGGTCAACGAACATCTTGTCCTCGTCGGTGGATACGTCGCGTCCGTTCTCGTTCACGAAGTCAAGCATGACCTCGCCGTTCTCGTCCAGAGCGTTGAAATCGTCCCAGTTGCGTATCACAAGCTCCAATTTATTACCCTCATGCGATATATAGCGTTTCAGTTTTTTCCCTTTCAGAAAACCTGTCGGGTGGAAATTCACAAAGAAATATATGATCGCCGCGAGGAAATTCTCTGCCGAGTTGGTGAAGAAAGCCTCCGAGCCGCCCTTTTTCTCGCCACCGCCCTTGTTGAGCGAGGCAAGAAGCGTGGCCGCCGTCTCCGAAGCCGCCGCGAGGTCGGGAATGTATTTACGCTGGATTGGATTGATACGGTTGGAATACTCCACATCGGTAAAATTGACTATGCGGAAACCGCAGCCATTCGGCAGATTACCGTAGTGTAAGTTCTTGCAATACTGATAGAAAAGCGTCTTGGCAAGCGTCGGGAACTTATAATCATATACCATCATGGCGAACCCCTTTCGTGCGTGCTGCCTTATGAACGGATCTATGATGCCGAAAGACTTGCCGGAGCCGGGAGTACCCAATACAATCGTGCCACGGAACGGGGTACATTATTTTTGCGTAATTAACTGATATTCAAATTCAGTAT
>CAZEJY010000099.1:0-5714 GCA_964512705.1 uncultured Sangeribacter sp.
TGATCTCCGACCTCAACAAGCGCCGCGGCCAGGTTGAAGGCATGGAAAGCGCCCGCTCCGGCGCCCGCATCGTCAAGGCCAAGGCTCCGCTCGCCGAGATGTTCGGCTACGTGACCGCACTGCGTACCATCACCTCCGGCCGTGCGACTTCAACAATGTCGTTCGACCACTATGCCGAGGTTAGCTCTTCTATTGCACGCAACGTTCTGACCGAGTGTCAGGGTCGCGTCGATCTGATCAAATAATTCAAAGACAACTCCATCATAATGAGCCAAAAAATTCGTATCAAACTGAAAAGTTACGATCACAACCTCGTCGACAAGTCGGCCGAGAAGATCGTGAAGACAGTCAAATCTACGGGTGCCGTCGTTCGCGGTCCTATCCCCCTGCCGACAAACAAGCGCATCTTTACGGTCAACCGTTCGACTTTCGTCAACAAGAAGAGCCGCGAGCAGTTCCAGCTCTCTTCTTTCCAGCGTCTGATCGACATCTACAGCTCGACCTCCAAGACTGTAGACGCCCTGATGAAGCTCGAACTCCCCAGCGGAGTGGACGTTTCCATCAAGGTCTGATCCAACCCATATAGCGAAGTCCGGGCGTCCGGCCCGGCTCGCGCTTCCGAACACCGCCGCCCGCGCCGGGAGACGCCCGCAAAAGGGCGCCCCCCGGCAGGACGGTGACGGAAGACTCCCCCCGGACATCAAAAACAAAATCCCAACCAATCACAATAACAACAAGCAAGAAATGCCAGGATTATTAGGAAAGAAAATCGGAATGACATCCGTTTTCAGTGCCGACGGAAAAAATGTTCCGTGCACTGTTATCGAAGTAGGTCCTTGCGTAGTTACTCAGGTGAAGACCGTTGAAAACGACGGTTATGACGCAGTTCAGGTTGGCTTCATCGAGAAGAAAGAGAAGCACACCACCAAGCCTGAGGCCGGCCACTTCAAGAAAGCCGGCGTAGCTCCGCAGCGCCACTTGGCCGAGTTCAAGTCGTTTGAGACAGCTCCCGCGCTCGGCGACACGCTGACTGTAGACCTCTTCCAGGAGGGCGGTTTCGTCGACGTTGTCGGCACCTCCAAGGGTAAAGGTTTCCAGGGCGTCGTTAAGCGTCACGGTTTCGGCGGTGTGGGCCAGTCGACCCACGGTCAGCACAACCGTCTCCGCGCCCCCGGTTCAATCGGTGCCTGCTCGTATCCCGCAAAGGTATTTAAGGGCCTCCGCATGGCCGGCCAGATGGGCAACGAACGCGTGACTGTTCAGAATCTTCAGGTCATCAAAGTTCTGCCTGAGCACAATTTGTTAATGATTAAGGGCTCGATCCCCGGAGCCAAAGGTTCAATCGTTTTAGTCGAGAAATAAATGGAAGTAGCAGTTTATAACATCAACGGTGAAGACACCGGCCGCAAGGTAGTGCTCAACGATGAGGTGTTCGCTCGCAACCTCGAAGAGGGAAACGCTGAACACACTCTCTACCTCGACGTAAAACAGTATCTCGCAAACCAGCGCCAGGGTACCCACAAGAGCAAGGAGCGCAGCGAGGTTTCAGGTTCAACCCGCAAGCTCGGCCGTCAGAAAGGTGGCGGCGGCGCTCGTCGCGGTGACATCAACTCACCCCTGCTCCGTGGCGGCGGCACCGTTTTCGGTCCCCGTCCCCGTGACTACCGCTCTAAACTTAACAAAAAGCAGAAGGCTCTCGCACGTAAGATCGCGCTGACCTCAAAGTCAAACGACAAACAGATCTTCGTAGTCGAAAACTTCACTTTCGACGCTCCCAAGACAAAGGACTTCCTGAAGATCGCCAAGAACTTCAAAGTCGACGACAAGAAGGTTCTTCTCGTCTTCGCCGAGCCTAACGACAACGTACTGCTTTCAGTTCGCAACATCCCCAACGCCCTCATGGCGCAGGCTATCGATCTGAACGCATACACAGTCCTCAACAACGACGCTATCCTTCTGACCGAAGGCTCTGTAGAGATCGTCAACAAATTCTAAACGAAAGGAGATCAAAGAAAATGGATATCCAGATCAAACCTATCATCTCTGAAAAGGCCAACGCCTACAGCGAGAAGCAGAACTGCTACACCTTCGCTGTTTCTCCCGACGCAAACAAGTTCCAGATCAAGGACATCGTTGAAAAGCTCTACAACGTCCGCGTCGAGAAAGTGAACACGGCCAACTATGCCGGCAAGCGCAAGGCGCGCTACACCAAGGCCGGTCTCATCCGCGGCCAGAAACCCGCCTTCAAGAAAGCCTACGTTCAGGTTGCTGAAGGCCAGACCATCGACTACTACAAGAATATCTAAAAGACATGGCAGTAAGAAAATTTAAGCCCACAACCCCGGGCCAAAGACACAAGGTTATTGGTGTGTTCAAAGGAACGATCACTGCTACCACACCAGAAAAGTCTCTTACGACCGGCAAACGCTCGACCGGTGGCCGCAACTCTTCAGGCCACCTCTCGACCCGCTATCGCGGCGGCGGCCACAAGAGAAAATTGCGTCTCGTAGATTTCAAGCGTACAAACGACGGCGTGCCCGCAACGGTCAAGAGCATCGAATACGATCCCAACCGTTCGGCCCGCATCGCGCTTCTCTACTACGCTGACGGTTCGAAGGCGTATATCATCGCCCCCAACGGACTCGAGGTCGGTCAGGTCCTCATGAGCGGTCCCGAAGCTGCTCCCGAGGTCGGAAACACCCTCCCGCTGGCAAAGATCCCCGTCGGTACCCTTATCCATTGTATCGAACTCAAGCCCGGCCAGGGCGCAAGCATGGCCCGTTCTGCCGGTACGTTCGCACAGCTTACTTCTCGCGAAGGTGACTACGCGATCATCAAGCTCCCCTCGGGCGAGACCCGCAAGGTGCTCCTGACCTGTCGCGCAACCGTCGGCGTTGTCGGCAACTCCGACCACGCCCTCGAGCAGAGCGGCAAGGCAGGCCGCAGCCGCTGGCTCGGTCGCCGTCCTCACAACCGCGGCGTTGTCATGAACCCTGTCGATCACCCGATGGGTGGTGGTGAAGGTCGCCAGTCCGGTGGTCATCCCCGTTCACGCACAGGCCTCTATGCCAAGGGTCTTAAGACTCGTGCTCCGAAGAAGCACTCTTCGAAGTATATCATCGAGAGAAGAAAGAAGTAAACTGATTATCTAAGAACAAACAGCAAATGAGTCGTTCACTTAAAAAAGGCCCGTTTATCAGCGTAAAGCTCGAAAAGAAAGTGGCAGCCATGGAGGAGAGCGGAAAGAAGCAGGTCATCAAGACCTGGAGCCGCGCTTCCATGATCTCGCCTGACTTCGTAGGTCATACTTTCGCAGTGCATAACGGCAACAAGTTCATCCCCGTCTATGTGACCGAGAACATGGTCGGCCACAAACTCGGCGAGTTCGCCCCCACGCGTACTTTCCGCGGTCACGGCGGCAACAAGAAAAAATAAACAAGGCCCCCTGAAAGCGTCACACGCTCCGGCCGCCCACAACCTCTGACGGCGGCGGATCGACGCTCTCAATCAAACACAAAATAGAACACAATCACAATGGGTTTAAGAAAAAGAGAAGCAGCAGATGCTATGAAGGCGGCCCGCAAGGAGGAATATTTCGCAAAGTTGCGTAACGTTCCCTCTTCACCGCGCAAAATGCGTCTGGTAGTAGATATGGTGCGTGGCCAGGAAGTATTCAAGGCCCTCGGTATCCTCAAGTTTTCGAACAAGGAGGCTGCCCGCCGTGTAGAAAAGCTCCTCCGTTCGGCTATCGCCAACTGGGAGCAGAAAAACGAACGCAAAGCCGAAGCCGGCGAGCTGTACGTGAAGACCATCTTCGTCGACGCAGCCCCCATGCTGAAGCGTCTCCGCCCGGCTCCGCAGGGCCGCGGCTACCGCATCCGCAAGCGTTCAAATCATGTGACTATCTTCGTTGATTCAATCGAAAACAAAAATGCTTAATCAAGATGGGACAGAAAGTAAATCCGATCGCTAACCGTCTCGGTGTCATCCGCGGATGGGATTCCAACTGGTATGGCGGCAAGAAATACGGCGAGACCCTTCTCGAGGACTCAAAGATCCGTAAGTTCCTCCGCACCCAGCTTGCCAAAGCAAGCGTTTCTCGCATCATCATCGAACGTACGCTCAAGATGGTCACAGTTACCATCTGTACCAATCGCCCCGGTATGATCATCGGCAAGGGCGGTAAGGATGTCGAGATCCTGAAAGAGGCTCTCAAGAAACTCACCGACAAGGAAGTTCAGATCAATATCTACGAAATCAAGCGTCCCGAACTCGACGCCGAGCTCGTAGCCATGAACATCGCCCGCCAGATCGAAAACCGTGTGGCATACCGCCGCGCTGTCAAGATGGCCATCCAGTCTACCATGCGCATGGGTGCAGAAGGTATCAAGGTTCAGGTTTCAGGCCGTCTCAACGGCGCCGAAATCGCCCGCTCCGAGATGTTCAAGGAGGGTCGCACTCCGCTCCACACTCTGCGTGCAGACATCGACTACGCCCTCGTGGAGGCCCTCACCAAGGTCGGCATCCTCGGTATCAAGGTGTGGATCTGCCGCGGTGAGATCTATGGCAAGAAGGAGCTCACTCCCTCATACGCCATCGGTCAGAAAGAGCAGGGAGCTCCCCGCCGTGACAACGACCGTCGCAAAGGCGGCTTCCGCAAGAACAGAAACAACAACCGTTAAGAAACGCTCATAAAGACAAATGTTACAGCCTAAGAAAACCAAATTCCGCCGCGCCCAAAAAGGCCGCATGAAAGGCGAGGCTCAGCGCGGAAACCAGCTCGCTTTCGGCTCGTTCGGCATCAAGACTCTCGAGTCTAAATGGATCACCGGCCGTCAGATCGAGGCTGCCCGTATCGCCGTGACACGCTATATGCAGCGTCAAGGTCAAATCTGGATCCGTATCTTCCCCGACAAGCCTATCACCAAGAAACCGGCCGAGGTGCGTATGGGTAAAGGTAAAGGTAACCCCGAAGGTTTCGTGGCGCCTGTCACTCCGGGCCGTATCCTCATCGAGGTCGAAGGCGTTCCCTTCGACGTGGCTAAGGAGGCTCTCCGTCTGGCAGCCCAGAAACTTCCCGTGATCACCAAGTTTGTCGTTCGCCGCGACTACGATCCCGATCAGAACGTCTAAAATTCATAAATCAGCCGGGACTGATTCTTCAGAATCAGCCCCGACTGAAAATTTTTTTGTCCCGCCACACAATATGGGGCCGGACTTCGACGTTACGAAAAATGGCTGACTGCTGAAATCCGCTTGTCGCCTCCGAATGTGTTCGCCGTCGCGCCGCCAGTTCTCTGAGGCGTGCAGTGAAAGAAGTAGGGGAGCGGAAGTCGGACGATGGCCGTCGGTAAGAAATAACAAACATAAAATGAAAAAGGAAGAAATCAAGGAATTAAGCATTCCGGAACTCAAGGCCCGCATCGAGGTCGCCGAGAAGGCTTATCGTGAATTGAAAGTAACGCACGCGATTGCTCCCGTATCCGATCCCTCCAAGATCACCAAAGACCGCAAAGAGATCGCCCGCTTGAAAACCGTGTTGCGTCAGAAGGAAATCGCCACCCAGGCCGAAGCTTCTGCAAACTAATCCCTCTCAAACCTTCGAAAAACAATGGAAGAGAAAAGAAATCTTAGAAAAGAAAGAATCGGGGTTGTTTCGAGCAACAAGTGCGACAAGACCATCACTGTCGAAATCAAGTGGAAAGAGAAGCACC
>CAZEJY010000100.1:0-5656 GCA_964512705.1 uncultured Sangeribacter sp.
TTAGGTAGTTTCTTCACTTTATCTCGATATTTTTTCAACATAAAGTGATTTTACCACTACACAATCTACCCTATTCTAACCAGACTCAATCCTTAATTTGAAATGGAAATCGCAGCTGTAATATCGGATTTAACTTTTCAAGTTTAGTGACATTACATACACCCCATCTTTTCGCTGATAGGCAAATTTGCTCTCTGCAGTATCTCAGATCTGGCAGTTGCTGTGTTAAGATAAAACTCTCTGTGCATCCGTACCCTCTGTACTTTTATACTTACCATAGTTCGCAAACCGACAAGAGGGGGTGTCAAAATTGAACTGCCCCCTCTCGCGCTCAGCTATTTGCGGATATCGGGAATGCCGAATGCTTTTGGGCGGTGGAGTTTTTCCTTGAAGACATTCCCGAACGGATCCGTGTATTCAATCACCACAGGCGATGTTGCATCCTTAGCCTGAACCTTATACATGCGGAATGTTTTCTTATCCTTGTAATTATCGTAGATATTGAGCCATTCGGAACGCTGAAGCAAATTTGTGGCATTAAAAAGGGGATTCATCCCTTTGAACTTCACAACCTCCAGTTCCTCACCGTTCTGCGTAACTTTCAATTTACCTGCCGGATCGTATGCCGTCATACTTATCCACACTTCATTATCAGGGACATCGCTGAAATCAGTCCATTTGGGATGCATGTTGATGAATGCCTGATATTCGTCGTTATTCTTGAAATATTCCTTTACACCATTCATGTCCCACGCCAGGAACTGCCTACCCTCCTCATATTCATACATGCGGTGTTTCCACTTGAAATCATCTCCATCAACAGTGAAGATCTCAAATCCTGCAGGGTTACCATCCATGCAGATATTCTTATAACCAAATCCGGTGCTCCACCATGTCGAGCCACTTGTAGCGTTGATATTATGGTCAACCCGCTCTTTGTCACCTTTAAGACGCGTCACACCCTGGCTATGCGAATGGCCCGTAACGGTGTGGACTTTCTCATAAGGAGCGAGAATCTCCATAAATTCAGCCATATTCTCTTCTCGGGTTTTAGAGTTCTTAATAAATTTACCCGAGGAGTCATAGCGTTTAAATAAAGGTGCATGCATCGCAATAATTATAGGTTTGTCGTGAGGCACATCCGCCAAATCCTTACGCATCCAATTCAACACATCGGGAGTATATTCCTCAATAAAATTGCGTTTACCCGTTATACCGAATGTAGTAGGCTTATCTGACGGTTCGTTTTTATAAACTATATTATCGAGTACCATGTAGTGAATGTCGCCTGCATCGAAAGAGTAATAACGAGGACCAAAGGCTTTCATGAACGGGCGCGCAGCATCGAAGTCAATATTGGGACTATGCTCCTCCCCTCCGTTGTTATCATGGTTACCCATCACATTAAGTACAGCTGTTGGATAATCTACTGAATTAAGATAATCGCGGAGTTTACCAATTGGGAACTTATTTGTATACCAATATTGATCCCAGCTTCCATCTCCAAGATGGAAGGTAAACACCGGTATTCCCTCCTCCTTGAGTTTATCTATCTCATATCTTATCACAGGCATGCAGCGTTCTTCAAAAGTACCCTTGTCATTTCGCTGATTTGCAATATGCAGGTCGGTGATGGCAACAAAAGCATGCTTCTTGTCATCGCGCTTGTTCAATTTGAAATCGTGACGTTCGAACTGATCGGCAGGAAGTGTGAAATCAGCCCAGAATTGAGGAACCACATCCTCCCTTGACGCCTCATATCCGGCAGGAACACAAACAAAAATCTGTGGATTATATTTCTTGGATACAAGACTGTATGCTCCCTTTTTGTCTGTTCTTGTGATTTCGTATCCATCCGATACCTTCACTCCAGACAAAGGTTTTCCATCACATTCCACAACGCCACCAACCGTTGCCCCTTTTGCCGGTTTATAAGGCAATTTTGATTCAAAAACAGACTGTCCGAAAGCAGCCACGACAGAGAGCACGAAACACGCCGACCCTATCGCAATTCTTGCAATTTTCATGATTTTAAATTAGTTAGGATTAATAAAAGATAAAATTAGTTATAATTTATTGTAGTCACGTTCTATTATTTTCGGCCGAAGTCGGCGGGGACTTCGCCCCAGAGGTCGGTCTGCCATTTGAGGATGCGGGTTGAATAGGTGTGGGTGTTGAGCCAACTAAGGGCGCGCTCAATCATCCGGAAGCTGTCTTCATTCTCTTGGGTACGCTTCAGCTGCGTCTTGATTTTTCTATCACGAACCCAAGCCATACCGGTAACAGAATCGCTGTAGATGGTGTGATTCTCCCCTTTGGATTGCATCAGTGCCAAGGCGTGCACTATCGCCAAGAATTCACCTATGTTATTCGTAGACTTTTTAAAGGGTCCTATCCGGAAGATCTCTTTACCAGTCAATAGTTCTACCCCACGATATTCCATTGTGCCGGGATTACCCTGACAGGAGGCGTCAACCGCCCATCCGTTGAGATCAATCTCCGGGAATGACATATAATCCGGCTTTCCTGACGCCGGCATATTAACCCTCTGAGCATTAAGCAGGAGATTACCGAGTTCTTGCTTGTCTGTCTTTCGTTCCTCTTTGCGGTATGCCTCCGCTGCCTTTTTGGAATCATCAAAACTCTTGAAAGAGGCTCCGGGGAATCCATCAACCTGCTCCATCATATCCTCAAGAGTATAGTAAACCCCGGGGACTCTCCCCTTCCAGACAACATATATTCTTCTATTGTAATCCATAAGGCTGCTATTAATCTTTAGTGGGGTTATATTCCGGCCTATAATTATAATTCCGGCGCAGAGTATCAAAATCTTTTGGCGATGCCTTGAGTGCATTGCTGTCAATCTCAGGATTATAGCTTGCAATTATCCCTGCTGCATCAACCTCATGCCACGGTTGATATGCGGGCGCGAGTCCCGATTTATCCACTTCAAAACCGAACTCCTTCTCCATAGATTCAATCACCATTCGGGTTGCACGCTGCTTACCTTCACTTGAATAGCCGGCTATGTGGAATGTGCCTATATCAACCAACGAAAGTAATTCTTCATTCAACGCGGGTTCCCCCTCCCAAGTATCTATTATGGTCTGAATACCCCCTTTTTTCACTCTACGAAGCAACGCATCGTTATCCACTACGGCACCACGCGCAGCATTTACAAATATTGAGCCATCCTTCAGGAGCTCCAACTCCTTCTCCCCTATCAGATGATATGTGGGATGTGAGCCGGACTTGGTCAATGGTGTATGAAATGTGACCGCATCACATTCTCTCATTATCTCCTCCAATGGGTGATAATTGCCCGGGTAACCTGCTTCCTGACGAGGAGGATCGCTTATCCATACCTCTGCACCCAATTTAGCGCCCCATTCTGCCACTATCGACCCCACATTGCCACATCCTATCACGCCAAGTTTTTGCGTGGCAGGATTGAAACCTTTACGCAATAGAGAGGACCATACATATTGCGCTACTCCGGGAGCATTGCACCCCGGAGAATTATAAACCTTTATTCCGTTTTCAAGGCACCAAGGTATATCGATCTGATCTGTTCCGATGGTTGCGGTTGCGATTACCTTTACATTTGAATCTTGCAGGAGCTCCTTGTTACATAGTGTGCGCGTGCGAATAATCAGAGCATCCGCCCCCTTGATTGTCTCCGGAGTGAAGCCGAACTGGTCAAGATATTCCACATGCGCAACATTCTCCAATCTTCCTTGAATATATGGTATATTATCATCAATCTTTATTACAGGCTTTTTCATATTCATTTGATTTTTATCCATCTCAAAACCTTTCGGATATCAGAATCAATACCATCCCAACAGGGAGATGAAACTACAGATATAAGCTATCGACACCACGACAACAAGGGTGTAGTGCGACTTCATTTGATTCAATGCAAAGAGATTTGCCAATTGAGAGGCAAGGGCAAGGTATAGAGTGGCTAAATATGCCGTCATGTTATTCGCATCAACGACCATTCCTATTACCGATACCCACCCTAACATCATGATGCAATTGCACAAACGACGGCGACGGGTATTACCGACATATAACCCTACAGCATTATAAAGGGTGCAAAGAGTTAAAATCAGGATAGTCATTCCGGCATTGAGCCACAGCATGAAATGTCCGTGTGAATAGAAATCATAGGTAAAGACAGTCTCTATCTCCGGAAGTTTGAAATCAGTGAAATTCACGATCCCGAAACCCATCACAATAATGTATGGAGCCAACAAGCCAATAAACAGAGCCAAGATTCCGCGAAATGTGAGGCACTCCAGCATTATAGCCATTACCAAAGCTCCAACCACGAAAACCAATGCGCCATAGGCAAACATAGATGTTATGGCAAGCAAAGTACCAACCAAGAAGAGCTCGTTCATTGATTTCCTGATCCTGAAGCAGTCAAAAAGGATAAACAGGATAACTATATTCATCACTGCTATTATCACTGACTGATTCAGAAGTGAGGAGATGTAGGGATTGGTGCTGCAAAACAGCATCAAGGCGCATCCCATCACCGTATCCGTATTGGCAATGAAGTTATAGGTACGGTTCAGCAGCTGCACACCCAAGGCTGCCCCTACTATTAACGCTATGTTTACAATACAAGAGATGTTGCCATTCTCAATCCATTGATTTGGAGCGGGGAAACAGAGTCCCTCCGGCTTCATGAATGATTCCGCCGGACCGATGAGAAACGCAACACCACTAAAGACAATGGCTAATACCATCACCAATGCAAAACCTAAATTTCCTGCGATGCGGGTTCTCATAAGTGTTATTCTATCGGTTATTATGGGACTTCAATCAATCCTCCTCAAAATTATTTCTTTTCGGACGGCGTGAACGAACAGGATATTTGGAAAATACTATCGCATTATCCTCCGACAATTTCGGAGCCTTATTACTTACCTGACGAGCGGGACGATTCCAAGGTTTGAAATCTCTCTCCTCCCTTTCTCTCTTAAAGTTATTAGTCGGACGATCTTTACGATATCCTCCTCGACGGTCGTCATAGGATCCGGAGCGGTCATTACGATAACCACATTTCCTATCTTCAAAACCTGAGTTTCGCTGATCGCCGCGGAAACCACCCTTGCGGTCGTCACGGAAGTTATTTTTCCTTTCATCACGGAAACCACCTTTAGGCTTAGGTTTACGGGGAGCATCCTTATGTCCGAATTTGCGTGTCTCCTTCTTCCAATCGTCATCGGAGATGTGCTTCATCTTCTTCGGTCGCTCAGAAGCTTCATAATCCTGCTTGCCGAGAGATTTCCCCTCTGCGCGGAAATCATCATATCTGCCGTCAAACAGCACATACTCTCTCAGAGAGCACTCTAAGCTACCATTCAGCAATGGTATTTTTACGGTAGGCTTCAGTCCAATGTTTCGGAAATCCTCATCGTTGAGGCCCAATACCCAAGCATGCCACCCCTGGAAATATTTCTTCAGTGTAGAACCGATTCCTTTATACAGCGCTGACATATCCTCAGGCTTAAGACGTTCACCATAAGGTGGATTGGTCACAAGAACACCCGGTTCCGGATTTTCAGTCCATTCACTGAAGGGTTTCCACTCGAGTTCCACCATATCCTCAACCTTTGCTTCCTTGATATTCTTGCGCGCA
>CAZEJY010000101.1:0-5578 GCA_964512705.1 uncultured Sangeribacter sp.
ACCGCAATATTAAAGGGAAATTGGCCGAATTTTCGACTTAATCAATTAAAATACAAGCGATTGACAAGCGGCAAAATAAACTTGTCAATCGCTTTGTATTGTTCTTTGTCTCAAAATAAACTTTTCTATTTTCAGGTATTTAACTCACCGAGAATATGGATGCTTGGCTATTTATAGTTATATTTGTATATGGACAAGCCAGATAACGAAAACCTACAGGGAATTCAAATCTCATCTAAGGACAGCTCTGAGAGCGATGCCAACACTGAGATTATCACAATTGTGACCAGTCCGTACCTATGCCCATAGAGAATCGCATTCTTTCTATCAGAGGACATCAAGTGATGGTAGACAGAGATTTGGCAGAACTTTACAGAGTGGATACCAAGCGATTAAACGAACAGGTAAAACGAAACATCGAACGATTCCCCGAACGTTTCCGATTCCAATTGACAAATGATGAGAAAGAGGAATTGGTCGCAAATTGCGACCGGTTCAAGGTGCTGAAACACTCCACTTCCAATCCATATGTTTTCACAGAGCAAGGCGTGGCGATGCTGTCTGCTGTGTTGAAGAGCGAAGGACTAACGCTCATATGCCCTGTGATAACCACTCCGATTTCTCCCCGCCCCAGTGTATCATACATTTCGATTTCCGCATCGCTCACAGTGCCATCCACATTACCAAGATGGTCATTAACAGCGCTTCGGATGAAACGGTTCTTGATTATCTTACCTTTTATTTCAATAGGCATAAAAGCCTTATCCTTATTCTCGATCATAGTCGTTTACTTATTTATTGTTTTTCCACTGAAATATAAACATCAAAACAAATTAAATGGTTAATAATATCACACTGCCTTGATGCATTCCTTCCTAATGTCCACCAACCGATTTCGATACTCTTCCCCTCTTAGTTCTATGATTACTTCCTCAAGCGTATATGCCTCACATCGCTGCTTAGCTTCCGTATAACGGTTATTCACTTCCATGAAGCTGCGCCATATATCGAGGAACTTCGTTCTATGGGCTATATTTGTGATTTTACCATCAGGGGCAACCGAGCAACAGCAGTTTGACCCGCTAAGTGGTGATCCGCTGATGTACCACACCAAGTTACCGTTTGCATCTATAGCTGCTTTTTCATGGTTCTTCCACCATTCAAGGTATATCCCGAGTGTAGGATGTCGCAGCCCGCTCGTCCCAGTGTAAGCTAATCCGTTCTGCACTTTCACAGGGGCAAGAAACATGCGGCTATTGCAGAAAATACTCTCGCAATTTTCTAAGAAGAGCCAGGCGTTTTCAGTAAATACCTGATGGGCATACATGCGTTCCACAGCATCAGCATCCGTGGACGGCAATATTGGTTTTTTACTTGACAGTGAAAGATATTGACCGGTCGTATCTAATTGGAGATGATCTGTAACGACTCTGTCGGGCTGTTCTGGTTTGAGATTACATACTAATTCCCGACCATCAATCAAGGTGATGACAACAGCTTTGTCGCCATGTGAATCACGTGATTCATTCAAATTTACTAATCTGCTCATAACTAATTGTTTTTAAGGATTACACCTTCGCATCATTTTCCCACCGTGCGTTAGTCTTTGATGAGCAACATCGGTTGGGGGCGGTATATGTTCCGCGCTCTGGATGCTTGGCAAAATGTTAATGTTCTCTTTCGCAATGCAAAGTTAAGCGAAATTTTCCTCTCTAACAAATAATTCCCAATCCATTCCTATCCGGAGCAAAGGCTTTGGAATATATAAGTTTTTCCTCCTTTAATTTTGAAGTACTGCAGATATATCAGGACTCTTGACTAAAACAGAAAATGGGAGAACATGGCTAATAACAGATAAAGGGAAACAGGATATATAGTTAATATGAATTTACGCGTAGTTCACGCATAGTTTACGCGTAATTAAATGCAGGTTTTTGCGGGGAAAATTCACAAAAGCTAAGGGGGGGCCTTAACTTTCGATGAGGGGGATGAGGGCGGAGTAACCTTCTGCTGCCATGTCGGCGAGGGGAACGAAGCGGAGGGAGGCGGAGTTGATGCAATAGCGCATTCCGCCATCGGTAGCGGGGCCATCGGGGAAGACGTGTCCAAGATGTGATCCGCTGGAGGCTGAACGCACCTCGGTGCGCTTGCGACCGAAGGAGTTATCCTCATGCTCCGTTATTACCTCCGCATCAATAGGACGCGAAAATGCAGGCCACCCGCATCCGGCATCATATTTCTTCGTTGAGATGAATAGAGGCGTGCCATCTGTAATATCAACATAAATGCCGGGGCGGAATTCATGGTCATATTCATTAATAAACGGTCGCTCCGTGGCGCCATTCTGAGTCACTTCCCACTGTAGTGGTGTCAAACGCTTACGCAATTCCTCTTTATCAGTTCGTGTGTGCTTCTCCTTGTCTGAGATTGCACTTTCACATTCGCTTACCTCTTGGAAAAGTTTCGGATCAATGTGGCAATAGCCACCGGGATTCTTATAAAGATACTGCTGATGATAAAGTTCTGC
The DNA here is from genome assembly GCA_964512705.1 of uncultured Sangeribacter sp. Classification (GTDB taxonomy): domain Bacteria; phylum Bacteroidota; class Bacteroidia; order Bacteroidales; family Muribaculaceae; genus Lepagella. Next base: position 2,528 of record CAZEJY010000101.1, read on the forward strand.
CGGATAGAAATTGAGCAATGGCTCCACTTCCACTGCCAGAGGTTCTGAATAACGTCGCTGGACTGCCGCCACATACGATTCAATGACATCCCTATCCTCCGGATCTGTGAAATATATACCTGTACGGTATTGCGTGCCGATGTCGTTACCTTGGCGATTAAGCGCGAGCGGGTCGATACTCCTGAAATAAATGGACAACAATTTAGTCAGACTCACAACTGCATCATCATATTCCACCTCTACAGTTTCAGCGGCACCGGTTTCGCCACTGCATACCATTTCATATGTAGGATTGGGTACACGACTGTCGGCATATCCAACTTTGGTATGAATTACGCCACACACTAAAGAGAAGAGATGTTCCGTTCCCCAAAAGCAGCCTCCTGCGAAATATATTTTCTTTATCATCTTGGTTTTATTTGCTTAGAATTAAGAAGAGTGTTAAACTTTTTACAAAAATAAAAGAAATGTCTTACATTTGTACAACAAACTCAAAGCATATTGGATTAAAATGACCACGGAATCAAATAGACAAGCCATTTTAATAATGGCACATCATAACTGGTTTCAACTTGAAAAACTCATTAGGTATTTTGACCATGAAGATGTTGATATCTTTCTTCATATTGATAAGAAGTCTGCAGATTTCAACGCGGGGTATTTCAAGAATTTAAATCAGAATCGTAATGTTCATCTTCTTAAAAGAAGGGATATACATTGGGGAACTTATGACCAGATTTCGTGTGAACTATGTCTCTATAAGCAATCTTTCAACTTTGGCACATACAAATATTTCCATTTACTTTCCGGCGATGATATTCCACTCCTCCCGCTCAATGATTTCCTGGATTTTTTCAGAAAATCAAATGAGAACTTCATAGTGGCTGACGATGAACCGCGTTTTGAAATAAGACTTCAGCTGTATCACAATCTACTCAATCACGTTCCGATCCCTATAAGCATTAAGAATATACTCAATAGAAAATTAAATGCGATCCAATTGAAAGCCGGAATAAACCGACTAAAAAACTTAAAACGTGTCTTTCCCAAAATCCGTCATGGGCATAATTGGTGTTCACTCACTTCTGAGGCGGTGGAACTGCTGATCGAAAATGAACGCATTATCAAGAAATATTTCTGTTTTACTCAATGTTCCGACGAACAGTATAAACAGACGATCCTCAGCAACTCTCCGTTAGCTGATACAATCTCCGGCAGTGAAATTAGAGAAATAGACTGGACAAAAGGCGGTGCTCATCCGAAGATATTTACCATTAACGATTTAGACCGATTACGCAAGGCAGCAGCAGAAGGGAAAGTTTTTGCCCGGAAATTTGATGAGAATGTTGACAATGAGATTATAGAAACGCTTTATTCCACATTCTAACACCATCCTGCCAACACTTTCTGAAAAATAGTTCCCGTATGGCTACAAGTTTGGAAAGATGTTCCTGAGATCTACCATATTAATCGGTATCATTTGGAGAGTGAGTTGGGTATTCGGGTTATCGGGCAACGGAGAGAACCATTTCTTCCGGTAAGGCGTTTTGAAAATAAAACTTACTTATAAAGATTAGTTATGACAAGAAAAGAACTCTCAGATATTATAGTCGAAAAAGTACAGGAAGTTATCGATCGTCCCGGATTCTGGGGAGAAGACCCACAGTTAAGCATTATTCCAACCACACTGTTGGTGGGCATCGAGCGTCATCAGGATGCTGATCGCGCGATTGCATTCAGCGACTACGCCATTGAAGAAGACGCGGTGGAAGATGGCGATTATTCCGAAGATGCAGCCGATTTTCAGTCAGCTTCCGATCCGGATCTCTACCCGATGGGAACGTTGATTGACTATGCCAACAAGAAACCCGATTTGAAAAAAATCAGCAAACTTGTTGCTCAATACATCCCCGAGAAAGAAGAAAACCTTTACGCCGAATAAATATAACGTATCACTCCTAAAAATATTTGGCTCAACCAAACAACTCGGAGTGTGACCCTAATCGAACAAGACTGATTTCATAAGCCCATGGATTTTTCCATTGCTTGAATTGAAGTCAAATCCAAAGCTGGCTCATTCCGAAGCATTCCACTTTCTGCTTCTTTCATCGCAGCGAGTGTCACGGCATTTGGCTGATGGTAAGCTGCATCTAACAGAACAGTCTCCACATAATTGTTCAGACTGCGATTTTGACGTTTTGCAAGCTGTTTAAGTCTGTCAATAAGGTCAACCGGCAAGCGAAAACTCTGATTCTTCTTTAATGCAATATCCATAAATTCCTTGGCTATATTATTTATGACTATAAATATAATATAATTATATTACAAATACAATAATATGTATTCATAAATAAAGACGATATGTCAAGACAAAATAGCTTGACACATCGTCTTATAATTCCTTTACAAAAGGGAGAGCAATCAGAATGCACTTCTGATTTACTTGAAGAGCTTCTTCACATTATCAGCACCCTTCTGAACAGCCTCCGAAGCTTTCTCCTTACCCTTCTCCACGGCATTTGAGCCGGCATTCTTGGCAGCGTCTACAGCCTCAGCGCCTTTCTCCTTCGCTGAATTCACAGCATTAGCACCGGCATCCTTGGCAGCGTTAACGGCATTCTCACCAGCCTCCTTAACATTCTCACCTACAGCTTTAGCGCCATCCACAGCTGAATTAGCTACACTGTCAACACCTTCCTTAACCTCTTTGACCTCCTCTTTAGCCTTAGCCTTAAGCTCCTCGAAATATGAAGCTACGGATGGATCCTTCTCCTGAACGGTTGGAATCAACTTATTGAGATAAGCCTCAGCTTCAACGCCCTTACCCTCAGCCTCGAGCTTCTGCGCATACTCCTGAGCCTGTTGAACATAAATCTTAAGACTGTCGGGATCGGAACAATTCTCGATCTTCACTTTCAGAGCCTCGCCCTCGTCAGCACCTTCAGTAGCCGCTTTAGAACCACAAGAAGTCAACGCACCGGCTGCCATCAACGCCACAGCCATAGATAGAACTAATTTTTTCATAAAAAGATTATTTGGTTATTAATTAAT
>CAZEJY010000102.1:0-5557 GCA_964512705.1 uncultured Sangeribacter sp.
TGGAGTGAAGGATCCCGACCAAAAGATGGAGTGTAGGGTAAAACCCACCAAGATGAACAGTGGAATTGCTCCCGACCCTGACCTTAAGGACAGCGAGATAATTCCGTGGAAGACGGACCCTGAAGAGTTCCTTGAGACAAACGTACGTCCATACGCTCCGGATTTTTGGTACGACCCGTCGGAAACCAAGATTGGTTACGAGATTCCCTTCACTCGTGAGTTCTACCGCTACACCGCTCCTCGCCCCGCTGCTGAAATCTTCGAGCATTTCCGCACCCTCGGCGAACGCGAACAAGAGTTGATGACCAAAATTCTCGGCAAGTGATGGAAAGAAAACTCAAAGATAGCGGCATCCCCTGGATTGGACAAATCCCGGAGCACTGGGAGGTGAATCGTGCGAAAGGTATGTTTAATCATGAACAAAGACCAGTTCGTGATTGCGATGGAGTCATCACATGCTTTCGCGATGGAGAAGTTACTCTACGGATAAACAGAAGAACCGAAGGTTTTACAGAATCTATTCAGGAATTTGGATATCAGGGCATAAGGAAAGGTGATTTAGTTATTCATCAAATGGATGCGTTTGCCGGTTCAATAGGAATTTCTGATAGCGATGGCAAAGGTTCTCCGATCCTTATTTGTTTAACACCTAATGGAGATTATATTAATAAATATTACTGTTCCTTATTACGTGTAATGGCATCCCAAGGGTGGATTAGAGCACTCTATAAGGGTATTAGAGAACGCTCCACAGATTTTCGGTACGATACATTCTCTCAACAGTATTTGCCGGTTCCACCGATGTGGGAGCAGGAGCGGATAGCGGAGTGGCTTGATGTGAAGTGCGATGAGATCGATGAGCTGATTGAGGTTGAGCAACAGATGATTGCCGACCTCGAAGCCCACCGCCAATCCGTCATCACAGAAGCTGTTACGCACGGTCTCAATCCCGACGCCCCCCTCCGCGATTCGGGTATCCAATGGATTGGCCAACTCCCCGAGCACTGGAAAATCAAAAAGCTGAAATTTTCTTGCTCAATAAAAGGTCGCATTGGGTTTAGAGGGTATACTAATGATGATATAGTTCAGGAAGGAGAAGGAGCAATTACTTTAAGCCCTTCTAACATGAAGAATGGAAAGATGGATTATTCAAAACTTACATACTTATCATGGGATAAATACTTTGAATCACCTGAGATTATGATCGAAAATGGAAATCTTCTTATGGTGAAAACAGGTTCTACCTTCGGAAAAATGGCCTATGTTGAATCATTACCTATGGAGGCTACTATTAATCCTCAAATTATTGTTATTAAAGATTTTAAAGACTGCCCTAGGTTTATACTATATAGTATGATGTCCAAGGTGGGAAAGTCAAATATTGCATTATCCGTTGTTGGAGGAACAATACCAACAATAGCTCAGGAAAAAATACTAAATTATGAGCTGTGCATCCCACCCCACTCTGAACAGGTGGAGATTGCAGACTATCTTGATGCTAAATGTGCAGAGATTGATGCGCTAATCAAGGTAAAACAAGACAAGATCGAGACATTGAAAGAGTATCGTCAGAGCATGATTTTTGAAGCCGTTACCGGTAAAACCCAAATTATTTAAAACGTATGGATACCACAAACCTGAGAGAGAAGAATTTTGAAGATGATATCGAGCGTTGGCTTCTTGAAGAGGGTGGTTATGAACGCGGCTTCCAATTGACATATAACAAAGACGCGGCAATTGACCTGACCGTGCTTCAGGATTTCATTATCGAGACTCAGCCTAAGGAATGGGCACGGTATCAGAAGATTTATGGAGCTGACAAGGCAGCTGACCAGTTCTACAAGGTGCTTCAGGATGATATTTCGCGTTATGGACTGATATATGTGTTGCGCAACGGTATCGATGACCGTGGCGTTAAACTGCGCATCGCCTACTTCGCTCCGGCATCGGAGCTTAACGAAGACCTTATGCGTAAGTATCGCGCAAACCGCCTCCACGTCATCCGCCAGTTTGCCTACTCATCGAAAAATCACAACACCATCGACCTGGTGCTGATGCTTAACGGCATTCCGGTGGTAGCCATCGAACTGAAGAACCAACTGACCGGTCAGAGCGTCGAAGACAGTAAACGGCAGTGGATGGAGGATCGAGACCCGGCTGAATTTCTTTTTCACTTCAACAACCGTATCTTAGCTTATTTCGGGGTAGACCTCTACGAAGTGGCAATGACTACGCAGCTGCAGAAGGAGAAGACTTTCTTTATACCATTCAATCAAGGAAGTAACGGCGCCGGCAATGTGGGGGGCACCGGCAATCCTTCGGTGGCCGAAGGAGAGTATGTTACAGGTTATTTCTGGCAGCAAGTGCTTCAACGCGATACCCTGCTTTCAATCCTCCAACGATATATTTCTGTGCAGAAGGAGGAAAAACTGAAAATCGTTGTCGGCAAGAACGGCAAGGAGAAAGAGGTTAAGGAGGAATCGGTGAAAATAATCTTTCCACGCTTCCATCAGCTTGATGTGGTGGAAAAACTCACCGCTGACACAGCAGCCAACGGAGCCGGAAAGAATTATCTGATTCAACACTCTGCCGGTTCGGGCAAGAGCAACTCCATAGCATGGCTCACCTACAGACTGGCTTCATTACATGATGTAGAGCAGAAAGATGTATTTAACACGGTATTCGTCATCACCGACCGCCGTGTGCTGAATCAGCAATTACAGAATACCGTGCTCGGCTTTGATCATCGACTCGGGCAAGTGGAGGTGATAAAAGATGGAGACCCATCGTCGAAGCTCGGTGACATAATCCGCGACGGCAACGCCAGAATCGTGATATGCACCCTGCATCGTTTCCCTTACATCTATGACAAAGTAGGCAGTCAATCAGGTCGCCGATATGCCGTAATCGTTGACGAGGCCCATAGTAGTCAGAGTGGTAAAAGTGCAGAGAAGACAAAAGCTGCTCTCGCCGATACTGATGAGGCACTCCGGGAGTTAGCTGAGATCGAAGAGAAGGAAATTGAACAACTCGAAAAAGAGAAAGATGCACTTATGGAAGACCTTCTCGCACAGGGTAAGCATGGCAACCTTTCTTTCTACGCCTTCACTGCCACTCCTAAGCCCAAGACCTTGCAGACCTTCGGTGAGCCTTACCCTGACTCGGAAAATCCAGGCAAGATGAAATATCACCCCTATCACATCTATTCGATGCAGCAGGCTATCGAGGAGGGGTTCATCAAGGATGTGCTTCAGAACTTCACCCCAATTGCCACGGCTTACGAGATAGCCAAGAACATAGCCGAGAATCCCGACTATGAGGAGACTCCGGCCACCCGAGCCATTAAGGCCTTCCACGACAACCATCAGCATGTAATCGACCAGAAGGTAGAGATTATGGTGGAGAAGATCCGAGAGGTAACGCTGCAGCGAATGAATGGCGAGGCTAAGACGATGATAGTCTGTGCCAGCCGCGCCCATGCGCTGCGCTATTACATGGCCATGAAAGATTACTGCATGAGGAAAGGTTATGACGATGTGCGTCCGCTCGTGGCCTTCTCCGGCAAATTGGAATTTGGCGGAGAGACTTACACCGAGTCGCAACTCAACTCGACTCCTGATCGCAGGATAAGCGAAGAACGACTGCCGCTATATTTTGCAAGCGACCTTTTCAATGTGCTGATTGTAGCCGACAAATACCAGACCGGTTTCGATGAGCCGAAGCTGCACACAATGTTCGTTGATAAGCGATTGAAGAATGTAAAAGCCGTACAGACACTCTCGCGCCTCAACCGATGGCAGAGGCTGAAGAAGGACACATTCGTATTCGACTTCTCCAACACTGCTGACGACATCAAGAAAGCCTTCGAGCCATTTTATACCGCTACCGACCTTGTTGAGCCGGTTGACGTGAACTATGTATATCGTTTCCGCAAAGACATCGCTCAGTATCATGTGTGGAGTGAAACCGAGGAGGAAGCCTTCTATGAGATCTATAAGAAATATCGCGGCAAGAAAAATGCGTTGGCCGCTTTGTCGGGTTTCTTTAAGCCGATAATGGACCGCTTTGAGGCACTCGATGAAGAAAAGCGCTTTGAACTGCGATCAAAAGTGAAAAACTTCGTTCGCTTTTACTCATATATGGCTCAGATAGCCCGCACGTTCGACCGCGATCTTTACAAGGCTTACGTGTTTGCTGACACGCTTTACAAACTGCTGCCTAAGACTCCGCATGAACGGCCGGACTTGTCAAAGAAGATAATGCTCGTCAACTCTCAGTTCAAACAGGGCGAGACAGTGGCAATAACCCTCGAGGGCAATCAGTCCGTAAAGGGAGAATCGGGTAACGGGGGAGCAAAGCCGACTGTGAAACGCGACTTGCTCGGCAATATCATCGACAAGATCAACATACTATACAAGGGTGAATTTTCGGAAGCCGACCGCGTGATTGTAGAGGCTATCGTCAACCGCCTTACTACTACCAAGGAGGCAAAGAAATTGTCGAAGAAAGCCAACAACAACGGCAAGCAGCAGTTTATGGAGGCTGTGTTCCCCGGAGTGTTCGACAATATAGCCACTACCCTCTATGAGGAGCAGACCGAAGCCTTCAAATCGCTGTTTGACAATGGCGAGAAATACCGTCAGATAATGTCGCAGATGGCGGCAGCCCTCTACGACCACTTCCGGGACGCTCCTCTGGTGTTCGATCCCGAGGCGTTCCGTAAATCACTTTACGTAGCCTTCTGCGATGAGTTCAGCGATTTCCCCGGTTTGCGCCCGTTGAACGAGGTGATCGATGTCTTCGTAAAAGTGTTGCAAGCGAAGTCTCTGCCAAGTCTTGACGGAGCCAACGACTTACTTGTGGACTCATTCAACAGGCTCTTCAATGACAAGAAACTGACATTGGTGGACCGTCGCCGCCATTTCAACACAATTCTAACCAAGTTTGAGACATATTTGAAGAAACTCTATTGGCTTATCCATGGCGAGGAATTGAAAAATACGCGCGACCCGGAGAAGACTCCGACATTAGCTGACTGTATCTTTGCATTTGAGGAGCTTAAATCGCTCAAATTTAAGCAGCGTGAGAAATACAAACGGATGTATGGGTATCTCGATACAATGCGGACGATGCGTAACGATGAGAGCCATGTAACACCGGATGCGACCGAAGCAGAGATTATAGAGTCGTCGCGGGTAGTCTCGACTTTATATCTTTACATAACCGCTCATTCAATCACCGACCTTGAAATGTCGGGTAGTGTAATATAATCTACTTCGCATTGCTTGGCGAAGCTATTGGTATAGATGTATCTTGAAATAGACCTACACACAATTGAAAATGCAAATCAGTGAAGATAAGTATGCCAGAGTGCAAGACTTGAGCGAGGTGTTATTTTCTCTAAGTAGGTATGCAACCTGATTCCCATGAGATAAGTTCCTCCGGTTTAAAAAGGAAAGAAATGAAACGGTTACATTTTGTAACCGTTTGAAAATGCAAGCGGGCAATGGAATCTAAATGGGGTACCAGGGTACAATTTGTACCCTCCTTAAGTCGA
>CAZEJY010000103.1:0-4877 GCA_964512705.1 uncultured Sangeribacter sp.
GAATACTGCAATGACCCAATGGCCGAGTGACCGAAGTATATAATACTGAAATACCCAAATGTTGTGATACTGTAATTGTCAAATCATCAAACAACCAAGTACTATAATATTATGCCAACTAAAAAAGAAATCACCATAAATACCAGACTCAATGTAGACGATCATAAGCAGATGCGCGAAAAGGCTGATACCTATTTCGGTGGAAATATGAGTGCGCTGGTTAGGTGTGCCTCGCTTAAATATTCAGAGGAGATGCAGCCTTCAGAACCAAATAGCAATCTGATCGCTGTCATGGAGGCTGCCTTAAAGCAAATCCGAAAGATCGGCACCAACCATAATCAGGCGGTAAAATGTATCAATGAGAAGATGAAGATGTCTCCTTTGGCTTTTCTCCCTTCTGATCTTCGTCCCTTCAATGAGTTTACTGAGCAACTGAAAACCGTGGAGAATATGTTAGGTTACCTTTATAATATGATCAAGGAATGATAGTCAAGAAACTCAGCGACGTCAAAGGTGGCGGTTTCCCCGGTGCCGGATATAACGAAAGGAAGGTTGCCGAAGGAGTGGCAGAACTAATGGCAATGGAGAATGTCAGTAATTCGCTTCGCCATAAGATTGAGGTTCTGCATCACTTCGGACTTGACGCAGCCACAGAGATTGAACATTATCTAAAAGCTCGTTCGCAGACATACGGCAATACAACCACGACAAGGTTTCAATTCCATGTGTCGGCATCTGTCAAGGGGCGTGTCATGTCAGCCAAAGAATTGACTGATTTTGCCCGACAGCTTATGGAAGGTATGGGCTATGCAAGACAACCATATTTCGTGTACTACCATCATGACACCGAAAATAACCATGTCCATATCCTCTCTACCCGTATTCAACCGAACGGTTTCCCAATCTCAGACCATCAAGACATTCGCAGACTAAATGAATGTGCCAACCGTATACTTGCCTCAGATATTGATAAGGACATAGCCCACATATTCAGTTACGACTATGAGACTGAAGGACAGTTTGTCAACATTATCCGTTCACATGGCTACAAGATTGGAAAGGTCGATAACGGCTACCGGCTGTTCAAGAATGGTGGCGATGCAGGACACATCACGGATAATGACATTCAGCGTCACCTTTCTAAAGATAGTCAGAAACGCAAAGACCGGGCAAAGCAGCTAAAGGCTTTTATCAAGAAATATAAGACTGAAATTGCCGAAGGAAAGTATCAAAGTCTCAATAATCCCGAAGTCTCAAAGTCTCAGAAGAAAAAACGGAAATTGCCAAAGGTCAATTCCGACATCAAGAAAATACTTGACAGTAACGGCAAGCCATTAAGCGAAGAACGCCAACAGCAGATTCAGCAGCTCCTTGACATACTCAAAACCAGTTTCGGTATTGACGTTTATTTCCAGAAAGACAAGAACGGTCAGGTACGCGGTTATGGATTAGTTGATCACTCCGAAAAGATTGCCTTTGACGGAAGCAAGGTGATGAAACTGTCGGAACTGATAGACTTCGCCATAAAGCAGGAACGCAAACCAAGTCCTCTAGATGTTTACCGTAGCCTCTTCACAACCGAAATTTTCAATGACGGAACGAAAGACTATGTACGCATACACACAAACGCCGGTGTCACTTTTCAGAAACCTATCTCTGCAAGACAATCGGCATGGTATCACAATGCCAAGACGGAGGACAAGGAGGACGTGGCTCTGATGATAGCTTCCACTATGTTTGCTGAAGAGATACTTATGGAATATCTAACTCGTCAGCCTATTCAGAACTATCAAGCCAATATAAAATCCGTGTCTGCGGTTAAGCAGCGAGACGGCATAATGGCTCTGAGAATTATGATGAACGATGGTATGTCAGTGATGATACCGATGGATAGTCAAGACGAAAATCATTATCGTCGACTATCCCCGAACGACACTCACGACTTCCCCAACAATCTTGCTATCCATTATCTTACCAGAGAAGATGCCCGTTCAATCATTCAGCGCATCCGACAGACAACAAAGGATCATACAGCAGTCCGCGTACTCCCACAACCCAAAGACTTCACATCCCAGATGGCAAAATCCTTCTCACTCAATCTCGCTTCGTCCCTCTCATTCCTCAAAGTTGATACAAACCACGGCGAGAACCGAGAATGGGAAGTCGGCAAACATTCCCGTTACTATGATGTCGACAACCAACAGCACCAAGGTACCATTATGTAAGATTTATAACTGTATAAGTATTTCAAAAAAAGGAATAGCTGCACTATCTTCGTCTATTCAACTAATTTGTTTATAATCTATCCATAACAGGACGAATATAACAGTTCGTTGTCCGTTGCCTTGCTTCTATAATGCATTTTGGTTTCTCTTTATAACCCTGGGTAATTCTTACTAAATAAGATAAAAATATATTAGGCTTATTTTTATCTTCTAAAACTGGTGTACTGGTCCAATATTCGGTTATTACGTCATTTATAGGTTTATTATATCCTTGTTTCATAGGTAATTTTATAGAATTTCCATTAGGCCCTGTAATATTCCATCCAGAAAAGTTTCCTTCACAAAACCACTCCCATTCACACTCTTCTATCAAACACCTAAATTCATGCTCCCTTGGAGTTCTCCATTTTGCATTCCAATAATGGCTGGCCACATCAAATTGCCCAATTCCTGAATATTCACCACTTTCACTATCAAATAATGAACATAATTCTTCAAATGACATAGAATTAGAAGGCAACTCTAATGTGGTTGCTTTAAACATGCTAAATTTCGTGCTTGCCCAAGAAAAGAGTCTTCCGCACAAATAATTATTTTTAGCCCCAACATTCACTGAAGACCATAAAATAGGGATAGATAATCCTAAATCTATTGCTTCTGGTTCAATCTCCGTTTCCCAGTATTCTTCTTCCTTCTTTATTTGACTTTCTTTTTGTTTTCTCTGATTTATTATACGTTCGTTATTCTTTGCAACATCAGCCTTAATGTCTGAGATTACTCCAAACACTTTTCCAATGACAATTATAAATCCAAAAAGCAATAGCCCCTGAGCAACTATCGAGGGCATTGACTTCCCAAGTATTAGCAATTCAATCATAATAATATATTCTTGTCACGATGACCATCCCAGCATATGTCAACAGTCATTCATTTCTTAACCATATTAATTCTAACATTTTGAAAAACTTACAATTTATTCCCCATAATAGTTAGATATGAACCCTTACAACTTTCTTCTATAGTCATAACGACAACACATTATTAGAAATGAAATATTGAGATATATCTTCCTCATCGCATCTTGATTCTCTCCGTAAATAGCGATCATTATTACGTAAGATTGTAAAATCTTCTCTTCCTCCTTTCACAGCACCCAATGGGTGCCGTTCTCTATATGCTAAGAACACACTGGATGGAATAAGGAATATACCTTTTACATCAGCAGCAAGGACGATATACTCGACCCTCTCACGCTTTATTACTTCAGGATCTATGCTATACCACCAAGTCTTATGTTTATATCCAAAATCTTTAGACCCTCTGAAATAAAGTTTACCCATTGACGAAGAGTAGATAGGTCGTCTTCCAGGACATTTTACAATGTTCTTGAACTCCGAGGGAAGGAGACTGATAGATTGTTCTATAGTTAGGTAAGTCATGAATTAAGGTAATTTTTAACTGAAAACAAGATTGCGTAATTATTTATATTCGATATGATTGTCTTCGCAATAATGAATTGCGTTTAAATCTCCACCTTTAGCAGCACTCTTATACCAAGAAGTTGCAATCCTACTATCTTTCTTAGTGCCAGTTCCATTTTTATAACATATGGCAACACATCGTTGACCCCAAGGATTTCCAGCATTGGCAGCACGACTATAATGTAAAAATGCGATCGAATCATTTTGATCCACTCCCTTACCATAAGCGTAGAAATTACCAAGTTTACACATTGCATCAGTGTTCTTTTGAGATGCGGCTTTCCTATAATAAGAAAGAGCTTTATTGAAACTTTGATTAGCACCCTCTCCTAATTCATACATTTCACCTATGAGGTAATTGGCTTGACTATTTAATTTATCCTCTGGAATAAGATTTAACAGATTGAAAGCCTTTACCTTATCCATTTTTATATTTAAGTCTCCTGAATAATATAAGAATGCCATGGTACTGATACACAGCGAACTATTACGGGAGGCGCCCTTTTGTAAACATTCTATTAACCTTACCGTATCAATCGGGAGTCCATTCTGCTCATTTCGCTTTAGATCAATACCACTCAGATAAAAATAAGCATCGGCCTGTCCATGAGATGCTGCTTCACTAAACCAGTAAAATGCTGAATCAAGATTTTCTTGTCCAGGGAAAGCCATATATATTTCGGCAAGCCCACTCATTGCGTTTCCATTCCCTGCTTTGCAGGCGGAGATGTAATAAGCTTTGGATTTGATGGGATTGCGGTCAACGCCAAAACCGAATTTGTATGCCCGCCCAAGAAACCAACTGGCTAAATCGTCTTTAGCGTGATGTCGGATAGCCCAATCAAAAGTATCTTTTACCCTAATACTATCAGAGATGTAAACTAATAGGCTATCTTCTGAGATTACACCAGCTCGATAATTATCAACAGCTTGTTGTATATGGCTATTATCCCTACATGAAAAGCAAAGTAAAGAAAACAATAGGATAATCGTGAAGATTAATTTTTTCATTGGTTCAGATTTATTGTTGTTAAAAATTTAACATCGTTTATTTAATACATTTCAAGGCGATTTATTTCGATTGAAATAATCGTTGGCGCGAGGTTGGTTGACACCGCGTTGACACGGGATGAAAGTAAAAATTGCAAGTGATTGAGAATTAATCACTTGC
>CAZEJY010000104.1:0-4842 GCA_964512705.1 uncultured Sangeribacter sp.
CCTTTAACTCGTCTATTTCGCGGAATATTGTGCGAGTTGTCACGCCTAACATTTTTGAGAGCTGCTTAACGCTAACTCTTTTGTCGTGACGCATAATGTCAAGTATTCTTTCTCCTCTTGTTTTATCTGTGACATCAGCAGTGTCATCTATGACATGATCTGATTTATCTGTGACATTAACTATGACATTAGGCACTTTATCTGTGACATTGGTGCCATTACCTGTGACATCTCGCGTTTTATCTATGACATCAGCATTCCGAACAACAACTTTGAATGTGGTATAATCACCGAGAAGAAACTCAGCAGGATTACTTTTGTTTTCTTCGAGTAGTGTAGAGACTGTATTTACGCCGCTGCCGAAACGATTGACATAACCCAGATTCAGCATTATCTCCGCAATATTGGGATTACGATAGTCAGTTTCATTGGGAAAGTTTTCCAAGTTAACTTTTCCGTATAGATTACCAGGGTTGTCAATCTCTATGCGATCGCAGTACTCGTAGAATTTTATTGGGGAATTGTTGCCATTATAGGCACGGTGCATAACTGCATTCATGGCCAACTCACGTATAGCCTCCCACGGATAGTTAATCCGTGGTTCCTCGCGTAGAACGCTAACAAACTCCGGGCGTTTGCTTTCGATGGAATATTTAATGAAATACTCCAGCTCTTTTAGCATTGAAATCAAATTGCCCTTGAAACGGTTTTCTTTCAATACTTTTGTCGCACGAGTAGTTCCTGCAAATTTGACATACTGAATGTATGCTCCCGGAACAAAATACTGCGGGTCGTGTCCCAATAAAAGAATACCGGCATACGTAGGGCAATTAAATCGAGTATCGAAAAGTCGCAAAGAAGCAAGCTGCTGAATTACGCTGCGCTTATCTTTAGCTAGAGTTACCGTCGATACAGCTTTCGGAAGATATTCTTTCTTGAAAAGGTCGATATCAATATCATCAATGGTAGCTTCGCGACAAGGTCGGCTATCGAAAGAAGAACTGTGTATCTGACCCTTTTCAGTCAAGATGCGTTCCTCCTCGGTATTGGCCTCGGCTTTACGCGCTCCTATTCTAATCCAGATAACACCTTTGTATCGCACCGGAGTATCTTGGCTTGGCTGGACTTCAATCACGGCAACTTCTCCTTCCGGGAATGACTCTTTGTAAACCATCAATGCAGGTGGTGGAAGAATTGTCCCTGTATTACGTAATCCTGCATATGAACGCAACTGTTCATCGCTGAAAGTCTGTCCGTCAAGATTGCCATTATCATCCGCCCCTATAAGAAAATAACCGGGCTTATTCGTATTGCGGATGTCATTGGCAAATGAGCAGATAGCCTCCGATATTTTCTTGGTGTTATCGGTGGACAATGTGCGCTCTACGCGCTCATTCTCTATGTCGCTCAACAGCGACCGTATTTCATCTTTTGTCAGAGGCATATCGTTTCTTAGAAAATTTCGCTAATATTACACATGGCAATCCATCAGTAACAAAATTCTCAATAAATGATTTACGTCCTTGTACTTAATCAAGTATTTCCCTAATACTGTCTAGTGATTCTATAAAGTATTTGAATCCAAAATTTTTCAGAGATGCAGTTTGTATCTGTTTGGGTTTCTTTAGCGATCGCAAAATCTTCTCATAGACAGGCTGCACCTGTTCTGCATTTTTATTATCCTTATCTATATATCCATCGCCTTTAAGCAGACGATTGACTACAGAGACACATGAAACAGTTTTGCTACAACATTTTCCATCATCTGTCAAGAATGGGATCAACCAACATTCAGTCTCATGAATAGCTATGGCAAACAGTAGTTTATATTTGTTAAAATCAGGATGTACTTTACTTAATATCAAATCCTTAACAGAAGCATGGAGTAATTCTTGATTCTCATAATCAGATGATAATCCATAATCGGTTCTTACATCTGTGTCAATATGTACTATGATGAAATGACACCCTTCTCTTATCGCTTCAAGAATCATTTGATCATTTCCATGAATATATTCAAGAACGCCCTGCCATGAACCAAATCCGTCTTGCTTACCTGAAGCCGTTTCCTTTGGTTTTAGTGGAATCACATAAACGTCTTTGTCTTTAAGGTAACGTTCCGTAATATATTTAAGAACTCGATAGTCGGAAATTCCTTCGCAAACAATCCCGATTTTCTTACTCATATTACTGTATTTAAAAATTATCAGGCAGGCCACCAATCAAACCGCTCATCCAAAGCTGGGACAATTTCATTGACCTATCTTCTCGATAAGGTATTCTCTCGATTCTAGTATGACCGTCAATGTCACGGCGTGCAACAAACAACCTCACATCAGGATTGCTCAAATCAAGGCCGTCAAGCACATATGGACTGTGTGTAGTAACAATCACTTGCTTGTTATTATGAAAACTTCTTTCAATAAGATATTCTGTCAACTTCGTGACAAGTTTTGGATTAAGCGCAGATTCAATGTTGTCAATCGCAAAAAAAGTCGGAGTATTAACACTGTTAAACAACGTAAGGTAAAACAGAATAAAGAGGAATCCCTCATTAGTGCTTCTCTGATCAAAATAATGGAGAGATTCACTAAGAAACTTATCTCCAATCGATAGCCGGTATTCGTTTTTCATCAGATTATCAGGTATATGAATGCCATCAAACCAATCAAGGAGCCTAAGCCCCATGTCCAGTTCACTGAAAAAATCCACATTCTTTTCCTCTGCACACTCTTTAAGATATTTAAGCAATCCCTCACCATGAATCCCGATAGGGAAAATAGGGGTCTCAAAAGTTTTCCGAAGGTAATGTTCAGTTGGTCTATATGTCAAAAAGTTACTCAACTCCGGAATAGGAGTACGAACTTTCTCCATCAACTTAATTATATCCTCAATACTAATGCCTACTTCTGCCAAGTGTTCATTAATATCCTGAATTTTTTTCTGTAAACCAAGGCTCAGTTCCTCTGGATGCGAAAGTACAGTACCCAGTTTCCCAGAAACAATTTGGGGGACATTAACCCATGTTTTCAGAGCATCATGAAATATAAGTTGACATAAAAAGAGATTTTTCTCATCTTCAACCTTAATCTGAATGAAGTCTCTTGCTTCATCTTGAGTATCTATACCAATATCAGTTTCATCATTATTATCCTCATTGGCAAACCCGTTAATCATAAATTCCGGATCAGCCACTCTGACATCTCGATTTAAGAGATATTCATTGTCTAGTTTATTCTCGGCGGCAGCACTAGCAAACGCTATTGCCTCAAGGATATTTGATTTGCCACATCCGTTAGGTCCAATTACTACATTGAATCTGCCCAACGGTAGCGTCAGGTCAACTATTGACTTAAAATTCTTGATATTGATTTGATTAATCATGTCATCAGTCTCCTAGGTAAGCGGCTACAAAGTTACTAATTTTTTGCGAGGTTCACAACTTTTGCACTTCGGTCTTTAATTCGGTCTTTAATTTAGGTCTACACAGCTTCAATTTAAGCTTTCAATTTATTTGTTGATTGCGGAAATAACGGACATGATTTGTTCTGGCGTCATGCCCTTGAGCAGTGCGATGGCTTGCTCCTCTTTTGATAGTCCATTGGGGATGTCGTCGGCTTGAGGTTTGGATGTCGGTTTCTTTTTGAAAAGAGTTCGAAGAGTGTTGTCGGTCTTGGAGGTGTCGAAGCTACCCATATATCGTTCAGTCGTAGCGAGATTACTATGACCGAGAATATTCTTGATTGCAGAGCTTTCAGCACCAGCTTCTTGTGCGATGTGGGCGAATGCGTGGCGACTGATGTGCATAGTGAGATTGGTGGCAATCTCTGCTTTTTCAGCTATCTTTTTGAGATACTTGTTTATAAGTGCATTCTTTGCCGAAATTTGCTGATATAATTGATGGCGTAGCTCTGGTTTCATTCTATCCTTGTCAGCCTGAGTTACAAATTTCGCAAATGCTTCATTGTTATCAAGCAAAGGGAATATATAGTCATCGGGATTGACATTATCGTTATGGTAATACCGAAGAATGTCTAACGCTTGGTCAACGAGCAGTAGGTCGCGATCTTTGTGATTCTTGCCCATTTGGTAATGCAAACGACCATTCTCCGTTACATTACGCCAGCGGAGCTGTATCAGGTCGGCAGCGCGAATACCGGCACAATAATAGCTGAACAGGAAATAATTCTTGCAGTGCCAAATCAAGGAGCCTTCTTCCAATTCAAGCGCAATAATACGCTCCATCTCGGTGTCGCTCAGTTTTTCTTTCGTTGTTTTAACGCCCTTATACTTAAAGATAAGAAACGGATCTTTGGATGCCTCCATTATGCCGACCTCAATCGCACGATGAACAAGTGTGCGTAGAATATTGAACTGTACCTCAATCGTGTTAGGATGGAGCAATTTCCCCGGTTCACGCTCATTCTCCCATTTATGGAGGAAGTTGTCGAAGCGAGTAAGCAAATCAACAGTCAGATCATCGACAGTTATATCAGCCATACGGCGTTTCTTACGGAACGCGTCAAGTTTATTGATGAGGCCGCAATATTTTCGCCAATTACGCCAGCCACCATTATCGTAAATCATCTGCGCACGTTCACGGGCAAAAGTCATAAAAGACGGCGATACATATTCCACATCCATCGCTTTGATAACATGCGCCGATGACACGTTGCCCTCGTTTCCGAGTTCCTGATAGGTCTCGTTGGCTTGCACGAGCATGATACGCAATTGCTCATTGAGGACTTTTGCATCCGGCACATTGGCGCGGATCCAGTTGTTGCCCTTGCACTGAGGATTGAAATCATCAATGCGCTTCAACTGAATCCCGGTTTTCTTCTT
>CAZEJY010000105.1:0-4835 GCA_964512705.1 uncultured Sangeribacter sp.
CACCCCCGACGCCCAGCTCGCCCTCCTCCTCGCCCGCTTCCACGCCCTCACCAACGGATAACATATTACTTGCTATCTGCAGAGAACAGTCCTCAGCAACCCCATTGCGCTTGGACTGGATAAGAAAAATCGAAACTGGAGAGGAAAAAATCGAAACTGGATTAGAAAAAAGAAGTTACGGAACTCTCTTCTTTTCGGCTCTGTCGAGCCTCATCCGGAGCGGGCGGACCCTCGCGGAACAAATATTTATTTAAAATTCGGACGCAAAGGGTTACGGTTACTCGGCTCTGGCGAGCCTCGTTGCCCCGGACCTGACCGGATCCTCCCGGAACGATGGATGCTTACGCAAGCCGGAGGCTTACGATCCGATCAAAGCTCTCCCGATCTATCGTTCCGCACAGCTCCGGTCAGTTCCGGGTGACTCCGTAACCCATGGCGCCCGAACTTATTTAATTGCGTCCGACATTGAAAAATATGGTTCCGCGGGATTCCGGCCGGTCCATGCACGGCTCGAAGAGCCGCCAATTCGTTCCGTAACCTATTTTTTCTTTTCAGTTCTTCAACCTTTTTCTGTTATTCTTGATTGTCTTTGTGCGCGTCATTCGTTTGCCTTTGCGTGAGATTATCTGCTGCATTATAAAGATATTTTTTTTGCGTGAAAGGGTTGAAGAATTAAGATAGACTTAGCAAATTTGCTAATCTGAAGTTTTCATATTATTTTTGCACAGATGATTGTCACGTTTGAACATGAATATCTGCTGAAGATGTATGAAGATGGTAAGTGCATCGATAAAAAGCATAGATATCAACCTGATATATTAGCCAATGATGTGCACCCTTCGCGTCCGATCCATCCCGGTGAAATGATCAGAGACGAGTTGGAATACAGGGGAATATCTCAGAAATCTTTGGCGGACGGAATTGGTATTCCACCCTCTGTGCTTAATGCTGTGCTGAAAGGGAAACGGTCGGTAACGACTGAATATGCGTTGCTTCTTGAAGCGGCACTCGGTATCGAGGCGGATCTTTGGCTCGGTCTTCAGTCAGAATATAACAAGCAGGTTGCAAAGTCCGATCCGTCTTTTCTTGAACGTTTGGCAAGAATCAGACATATAGCCTCTGTATTGTGACATGCAGAAGATTGAAATTGATTCGGGGAGCGGATTCTGCTTCGGTGTGACGGCGGCGATCCGGAAGGCGGAAGAGGAGCTCGAAAAAAGCGGTACCCTCTTCTGTCTCGGCGATATTGTCCACAACGCAAGCGAAGTGGAACGCCTGCGCCTGAAAGGCCTGAAGACCATAACGCACTCTGATCTGGAGTCGCTCCACGATGTGAAGGTGCTTCTCCGTGCCCATGGCGAACCCCCGGAGACCTACGAGATTGCCCGGCGCAACAATATCGAGATCATCGATGCGACGTGTCCCGTCGTCCTTCAGCTCCAGCGCCGCGTGAAGACGGCCTACACGGAAGGGGAGGGGAGCGGTCGCCCCACCCTGATCCTGATTTATGGCAAGCACGGACATGCCGAGGTCAACGGTCTCGTAGGCCAGACCCACGGTGAAGCCGTCGTCGTGCAGGATCTCGAGGCCCTGAAGGAGATCGACATTGACCGCGATGTCGTGCTTTTCTCGCAGACGACAAAATCGCTCGACGGCTTCCATGAGATGGTGGCCTATATAAAGGAGCACCAGAAACAGGGGTCGTTCCGATATTTCGACACCATCTGCCGGCAGGTGTCGAACCGGCTCACGAAGATCCGGGAGTTTGCGGCGACCCACGACGTGGTGCTCTTCGTCAGCGGTGCGAAGAGCTCGAACGGAAAGGTGCTCTATGAAGCTTGCCGGGCGGAGAATCCGCGTACCTATCTGATCACGGACAGCTCCGGGCTCAACCCGGAGTGGGTCGCCGGAGCCGACTCGGTCGGCGTCTGCGGAGCCACTTCCACCCCCCGCTGGCTGATGCAGCAGGTGGCCGATGCCCTGACCAACCCGAAGCCCTGATTAATCCGGAGAAATGAGGATTGCCGATGAAGAAATGATATCAAGATGATTAAGGACGAATATTTCATGGGGATGGCCATGGAGGAGGCGCGGCGCGCCGCCGAAGAGGGGGAGGTGCCTGTCGGCGCCGTGATCGTGGTCAACGGCCGCGTGATTGCAAAAGCCCATAACATGACCGAAAGGCTACGGGATGTGACGGCGCATGCCGAAATCCTCGCCATCACCGCCGCACAGAACGCCCTGGGCGGAAAAGTGTTGCCGGACTGCACGCTCTATGTGACGCTCGAACCCTGCGCAATGTGCGCCGGGGCGATAGGGTGGGCGCGGCTCGGCCGCGTCGTCTGGGCAGCCGACGACCCGAAGGGTGGCGTACGCACCTACTACCGTCCCGACCGTCTCCCCTTCCATCCCAAGACCGTCATCGACACCGGCCTCATGGCCGCCGACTCCGCCACCCTCCTCACCACCTTCTTCCGGTCCCGCCGCCACCGCTGACCCACCGCCCGCCTCCTCCCGAATTGAGAGTATTTCAGACCTCCGTTTCATTCCCTTTTCTTAGCGCTCTAATTAGTGTCTTCTTCTTGTGTGCGTCAGCCCTCTGCGCCTTTGCGCCTTTGCGTGATACCTTCAGCGTCGTCAACCGGGCAGCCCTCACGCAAAAATAATTTCAGGGCCGGCCCGGTAGTCTCACGCAAAGGCGCAAAGTTATTCTAACGTCGCAAAGATGCCTCTCCCGATCTATCGTTCCGTGAATCTCCGGTCAGCTCCGGGCGACTCCGTAACCCATTGCGTCCGAACTTGTGTCTGAACCATAGAATAATATAGTTCCGCGAGGGTCCGCCCGTTCACAACCCGGCTCGCCAGAGCCGCCAATTCGTTCCGTAACTCCGCTTTTCCTTTTCAGTCCTCCCTCTGTCATATTGTCTTCCTCTTGTGTGCGTCAGCCCTCTGCGCCTTTGCGCCTTTGCGTGCTACTTCAACGTCGTCAACAGAGATTGTACTCACGCAAAAATAATTTCAGGGCCGGCTCGGTGATCTCACGCAAAGGCGCAAAGGAGCAAAGGTGCGCCTGCCGGCGCCTTGATGCATACTGAACCTTACTTTCGAATCTTATGATTGGTGAATATGCCGAATGTTTGGATGGTAGAAGCGCTGTAGGCGCGACACATTGTAGGCCTCGGTAAGGAGGGCCTTTAGGTCCGACGCGACCGGGGTAAATAGATGTACCAGGTATTCGGAGCCCCTTTAGGGGTGACACATTAATACATTTAATCCATTACATAGATTCATGTTGCACCACTACGTGGCGCAGTTCGACATCGGTTACGTATACCAAGGTTGCGTCGGGTCTGCCGACCCTCCTTACCTTGGCCTACAATGTGATGCACCTACGGCGCATGCCTTCCGACCATCGTTTAATTTAATCGTTCCGTTAATCTCCGGTCAGCTCCGGGCGACTCCGTAACCCATTGCGCCCGACATTGAAAAATATAGTTCCGCGAGGGTCCGCCCGTTCACAACCCGGCTCGCCAGAGCCGCCAATCCGTTCCGTAACTTCTTTTTTCCCTTTTCAGTTCTCCCTCTGTCTTATTGTCTTCCTCTTGTGTGCGTCAGCCCTCTGCGCCTTTGCGTCTTTGCGTGATCCATCAACATCGTCAACAGAGATTGTACTCACGCAAAGATTATTTCAGGGCCGGCTCGGTGATCTCACGCAAAGGCGCAAAGGCGCAAAGGTGCGCCTGCCGGCGCTTTGATGCATACCGAACCTTACTTTCGAATCTTATGATTGGTGAATACGCCGAATGTTTGGATGGTAGAAGCGCCGGAGGCGCGACACATTGTAGGCCTCGGTAAGGAGGGCCTTTAGGTCCGACGCGACCGGGGTAAATAGATGTACCAGGTATTCGGAGCCCCTTTAGGGGTGACACATTAATACATTTAATCCATTACATAGATTCATGTTGCACCACTACGTGGCGCAGTTCGACATCGGTTACGTATACCAAGGTTGCGTCGGGTCTGCCGACCCTCCTTACCTTGGCCTACAATGTGATGCACCTACGGCGCATGCCTTCCGACCATCGTTTAATTTAATCGTTCCGTGAAGCTCCGGACAGCTCCGGGCGACTCCGTAACCCATTGCGCCCGACATTGATAAATATAGTTCCGCGAGGGTCCGCCCGTTCACAACCCGGCTCGCCAGAGCCGCCAATTCGTTCCGTAACTTCTTTTTTTCCTTTTCAGTTCTCCCTCTGTCTTATTGTCTTCCTCTTTGTGTGCGTCAGCCCTCTGCGCCTTTGCGCCTTTGCGTGATACCTTCAGCGTCGTCAATCTGGGATCACTCACGCAAAGATGATTCTCCAGATCGGGCTGATGATCTCACGCAAAGGCGCAAAGGCGCAAAGGTGCGCCTTCCGGCGCTTTGATGCATACCGAACCTTACTTTCCAATCTTACGGTTGGTGAATACGCCGAATGTTTGGATGGTAGAAGCGCCGGAGGCGCGACACATTGTAGGCCTCGGTAAGGAGGGCCTTTAGGTCCGACGCGACCGGGGTAAATAGATGTACCAGGTATTCGGAGCCCCTTTAGGGGTGACACATTAATACATTTAATCCATTACATAGATTCATGTTGCACCACTACGTGGCGCAGTTCGACATCGGTTACGTATACCAAGGTTGCGTCGGGTCTGCCGACCCTCCTTACCTTGGCCTACAATGTGATGCACCTACGGCGCATGCCTTCCGACCATCGTTTAATTTAATCGTTCCGTTAATCTCCGGACAGCTCCGGGCGACTCCGTAACCCATTGCGCCCGACATTGATAAATAT
>CAZEJY010000106.1:0-1918 GCA_964512705.1 uncultured Sangeribacter sp.
TCTTTTTTTCTTTATTCACAACTCCTCTTTCTTTTTGACACTCCCCTCAACCGTTAATTAATGCACTGCAATTTTGCGGTTTTTACCGCTTTTACTCCTTAATATATATATACCCGGCGCAAGCAACCCAATTTTATAAGCACCTAAGCTTTTCCCGTCAAGTGCAAAAACCTCCCAATCTTCAGCTCCAACTTCAATCGCCTCAACACCCGAACCATTGTCGGCTTGAACTTCAAAACTGATCACTCCTCCATTCTCCGCAATCTCCTTTAGCGACATTCCCAACGGCTTTTCGCTCCACGAAACAAACGCCGGAGTCGTTGTCGGGCCGAATTCTTTCACGCTGCCGCTCCCCGGGAAAGGATCCCCCTTCTGAGTTGAAGCCGGATACTTGTTATATCCGATCGGATAATCCTGAATGTTATCCGCCTCCACCAAATCAACATATTGGTGACTCTTCGAATTATTAACCGTGTTATTATAAAACACCGGTACATAATAATCCACATGCCAAACAAGCATACCATGATAAGGCAGATATTTATCCCAACCGACCAATTGTCTATTTTCAAAAAGAAAATACTCTCTATCTGTCTCCGTCCTCGCAATTAAGGCTTTATTTGAAGAGCCAATCTCCTCAAGAGTCTTTATCCCGAGACTCATTTCCTCCGGCACGAGCCAATCGAGCGCATATCGTTCATAAGCTGAATAGTTGGGAGGCGTACGCCCTTCATTATTATATGGACCGTAATCCATCACTGAAAAGGCACCGGGTGTAAAGGGTTCATCCATATAAGAGGCATAATAATCAGTGGCATACAGATCAGGCAGACCCATCACATGACTGAACTCATGTACAAACGTGCCGATACCGTCGGGTCGCGACATCATAATACCATACTCATTATACCCGCAGGTCTCATTCGAGCACCCGTAGGAGTCAATAAATACACCATCTAATGATAACGGCGAACCGGTAGCATCCGATATCGTCCAGCTATGAGGCCAGATTGCATCACTCTCCATAGTATCAGCCTCACCATAGCCGGCATAAAAAACGTAAACATTGTCTACATATCCATCCCCGTTCCGGTCATAGTCCTTGAAGTCAATCTGTTCATCGAGCGCCTTACAGGCATCTACCACCATCTGAGCCGGTCGTTTATCTTCATCTGTCCTCCTGTCATTCTCCCCGTAATACTTCATCGTATTGGGCAAAGTTACAGGACCGAAAACATCAAACTCAGGTTTAAATAAACCGTTGGAATTGTCAATAAACCAATCGCGTGCTGATCCGGTTCCCCCATAAGTATCGAACCCCTCCTTATTTAGCATATCAGTGAAATAGGTATGAGCTGGAATAGAATCATATGGTGCTTTATTCTTTGAATTAAATTTCACATCCGAAAATTCTACCAAAATCACTAATCCCTTCTGCTCACCCTTAGTCGGGAAGGCATAGCTATACAAACCGGGGCCGCGCGTCTTGATTCCTCTTCTCCCTCCAGTCAAAGCATCCTCTTCCTTCGAATCTAAGGCTGCTTCATAAACGCCCTCGGAATTTTTAACCATTCTAATACCCTCCATGGTATAAACCTTGTGACCGCGCTCATCTCCTCGCTTCACGATTGAAAGCTCAGAACCGTCAGGTTGCTCAATCTTCATCACGGCCTTGACCGCGGGCTTTGCCATTACCCCCATGGCATAAGCACACACCGCACCCACCAAGAACACGCAGCGCAATGCCCATTGAACACGGCACAACGCTGACCGCCCACAGCTCGATGCCGGTGACACGCGTCTCATCGCACCCAATCCTCTTAGTTGCGAAATTTCTTTATAATTCTTAGGGTAATACACTTTCATTACTTCTCAATTTAGGTTAGTTAAAATCGCTGGCCGTTTCTCTCCGGGTTGC
>CAZEJY010000106.1:2018-4790 GCA_964512705.1 uncultured Sangeribacter sp.
TCCGGGTTGCCGTCTTTGCTGTTGAGCGCTCTAAGCGAAGCGTTTGTCTCCGGGTGATTCCGGAGCCGAATTTGCCGTTTCGCGCTGCGAGCATAGCGAAGCAGTTTCTCTCCAGGTGATTCCCCTGTGTTTCTCTCCAAGGTGCTTCCGGGTTGCCATCTTTGCTGTTGCGCGCTGCGAGCATAGCGAAGCAGTTTGTCTCCGAGAGATTCGGGTTGCCGTCTTTGCTGTTTCGCGCTGCGAGCATAGCGAAAGGGTTGTTTCTCTCCGCGTGCTCCCCCTCAGTTTCTCTCCGGGTGCTTTAATCACTCTTCGGAGAGAACTCTAATCTGGGTAACTTTAGCCCCGGGGATGATGGAGGCTTTCAGCTCCTTAATACTCGGCACTTGCTTCAATTTGCTATACTCTTCAAAAGTGTAGCGTGTAAAAACCGAATTTCCCGAAAGACCTTGCCTATTCAACCACCACCCATCTCCGAGCGGAACCGGCTTGGAGTCGGCTGTGATATCCCGAGGATCCGGGAAATAAGTAAGATTTCCCTGCGCATCCAAAGTAACTGCAACATTATCCGCATAGTCACCGCTCATC
The DNA here is from genome assembly GCA_964512705.1 of uncultured Sangeribacter sp. Classification (GTDB taxonomy): domain Bacteria; phylum Bacteroidota; class Bacteroidia; order Bacteroidales; family Muribaculaceae; genus Lepagella. The sequence goes on from CAZEJY010000106.1 coordinate 2,607, forward strand.
CTAAATGCGGTTGGTTTGGGGCGCATTCCCACAGGCTTAGCCGAGCGGATCACCCCATCCGTTCCCTGCAATTGCACAGATTGCGCTGAGCGTTTACCATCCGGTCCCCACCCTAAAATAGCACCGGCAGGTGCCTCCTCAACAACCACCGCTGAATTCTTACGGGCACACCCTATCCATATTCCCATTACCATAATCCCCAATAATATCACAGTCAACTTTTTCATACTCTAAATTACTAAAAAAAAGGAATGCGCCAAAATAATTAGCGCATTCCCTATATTTTATTATCAATTCCTAACCCTTTTTAACTACCCGACTCAACAAAGCCGTGACCATGCAATTTCTCTCCGGGTTCTTCCGGGTTGCTGTCTTTGCCGTTTCGCGCTGCGAGCATAGCGAAGCAGTTTCTCTCCGGGTTGCTCCCGGTTGCCGTCTTTGCCGTTTCGCGCTGCGAGCATAGCGAAAGGGTTAATACATCGGTTTAAAAGGAGCGGATTTCTTTAGATCCTTTGTTACATCTCCAACAAGATTTGAAGAGTGAGCGGTGTCGAGCTTAAGCACAGGCGCCCCTTTCTTCAAATTAATCTTGTTCAAATCCACATAAAACATACCCGGATTTGTAACTAAATCAAAATAATAACGCTTATCGCGAGTATTTGAAAGACTCCTCCACTGTGTCGAACTAAGGTTGGGTTCTCCTGAGATTTCGTAGGTATAAGGCACACAGGAATTCATCAGCACGCTACGGGCGATAGATGCGCCGAGATCTGCATCATTAGTCTTCTGCACATGATGTGCAAAATAATTTGCACGCACGCAACGGTCGGAACTTCTTACAGTACCGGGCAACATATTCTTTCCACCGATATTATCCCAATAATCAACAATTGCTGTCATCTGAGGCCAAGTAGGATCATTGGTCATCGCAAGATAATCACCCATCTCATATATATTGATTTTACCGTGGTCAAATTCAAAGATTACACTCTTTCCTGAAGCATCAGTAACGCCCCAATGAAGCTGAGAAACGGTTCCACCGTCAAATGTCGCACCCTGGATATCAAAATTCCAATCTTTCAGAGTAGCCACAACTTCATCTGTTGTAGCGTTGAGATCAAGCAACCAAGCTACAAATACCGCCATAGACATCTGAGTCTTTGATTTTGAGCCCGGAGCATTGTAGACAGTACCTTTACAGAAAAGACCGTTAACAACCAATCCCTTCTCATTCATACCCTCAGTAACGCCTCCATCATAACCAACTGCATAAACTGAGCCATATTTAGACACCCATGAGATATGCTCCGGCTGATCGCTGCTCTCCTTAACCATCCCTCTTGGATAAACATAGAGATTCGTTGGTATTGGAGTACGCCAATCCAAAGAGCGAGCTACTATATATAAGGAGTCATTACCCTGATACAACACACGGGAACAAGCCTCCGCCTTATTCGTAAACATTGGGCAAGCAGCAGCTAACAAAGCACCACCCATCAGTAACATCTTCAAACCTTTCATAGTATTTATAATTTATAGTGAATAATTAAACTAATTTATTGCTACTAAATTCTATTTATTATTAATTTAGTTATTGCTTTTAATAATAACACCGTTCCCCTCCATTTGGTTTTAACCTCCACAATTCTCTTCTTACCACTCCCTAAGCGAAGCGAAAGGGCCGTTTCTCTCCAGGGTGCTCCCGGTTGCAGTCTTTGCTGTTGCGCGCCCTGAGCAAAGCGAAAGGGCCGTTTGTCTCCGGGCGCCCCGGGTTGCCTTCTTTGCTGTTGAGTGCCCTGAGCAAAGCGAAAGGGTTGTTTGTCTCCGGGTGCCCCGGGTTACCTTCTTTGCTGTTGAGTGCCCTGAGCAAAGCGAAGCAGTTTATCTCCGGGTGCTTCCGGTTGCCGTCTTTGCTGTTGAGCACCCTGAGCGAAGCGAAAGGGTTATTTCTCTCCAGGGTGCTTCCGGTTGCCGTCTTTGCTGTTGAGCACCCTGAGCGAAGCGAAAGGACTAAAGCGAAGTCAACTCCAATCAAAAAATTTATTTTTTTTCACAAAAGACTTGCATAATAAAAAAAATAGCATTAATTTTGCATCGCTTTTGAGGGGAAACACCTCAGAGCTCACAAGGATGATTCGCTAGCTCAGCAGGTAGAGCACAACACTTTTAATGTTGGGGTCCTGG
>CAZEJY010000107.1:0-4770 GCA_964512705.1 uncultured Sangeribacter sp.
ATCTTTGCCAACTGCGAGGCGACCTTCTTCATCGAAGATGCACCAATCGGAATGATGCAGATTTACACATCTTTTTCTTATCGGGTCTGTGAGGTACCATCCTCCTGCATGATCACCTCTCTTTGCTGTGAGCTGCTTTTCCATATTAGAACATATCATTAAGTTCAGGCTTTCTCGGTGCCGGGAAGAAGGCTTCAATAATGGCTTCTTTGCCACGCCCCATCCAGTGTTCAGCATTTCTTACTGCATCTTCTGCTGAGCGATGACGGAGAGCATCAACCGCAACGAATAATCCGAGGGTCCGAAGCGTCATTTTCTTAGCTTCCTCCCTGCTGGGAATGATGCGAGAGCCTTTTCTAACGAACTTCACATCTGCGTTTGGATTAGCACTCTTTTCCTTACGCCATTTAACGAAGCGATTGCTTTTGAGTATTTCTTCTGCTGTGATGGGTTTCATCTTATAGAATACTTTAGTTATTTTGCTGAATATCTTTTCTCGGCTTCCTTCTGTGCCCCCGGAGCAATGACAGTAAGGAAAACTTCTTCACCAAAGAGAACTTTTATTGCCTGACAGAAGGCGTGATGTTCATCGAGGGTTCTGAATCCATTCTTGTAAAGTCCGAAGCTGTCGAGCATCTTATTGATTGCTACTTGCGCTGTGATTGTGATTTCTGTTGCTTCCATCTTCTTTGATTGTTAGAGGGTTATGTTTTATTTTTACGATGTAAAGTTAGCCATTAAAATTGATATGCGAAAACCATAACTCATTTATTTTTAAGGCTTTGCGCTTTATTTTTCTGAGCTAAATCAAGTTTAACTTTTGCTAACTTTTACATCATCATAGATACTTTTCCCTCAATACTTTGATGGCTTCATCCACAGCCTGACGGCAATCAATCCCGAGAGATGAGTAGAAGTCTGACTTTCCGCACAAGCACTCACAGGCAATGTCTATCTTCCTCTTTTCCTCCTTGCTCCAACCGAGCCGGAACGTCCGAAAGATTTTGAGTGCTTCTTTAACATCCCCTCTCCTCAACAACGAGCAAGCCTTCTGTGTCTTTGTCTCAAACACAGCCATTACTCAAAGTTGAATGAGAAACTTCCGTTCACTCTGCCGAACATCTGCATCGGGCACATTCTTGTCTCAGTCTCCCCTGCATAACTATCGGCATCTGTCATCCTACCAGTAGGCATTGTTTCAGTCCAGACCTTGCAGACCTTCCGGATGGTGTCTCTCTTTTCATAATTCTGAACTCCGATTATATCTACAAACACATCGAACTTGTTTCCCCAGTAGGACTTCTTTACACGAACCTTTACTTTGATGTCCGGGAACTCAATGGCGAAGAACTTCCGTACATTGTTTCCGACCAGTCTGCTATTTGCAGGATCAAGCACCATGCCGAAATACTTGCTTTTCAACTCCGCTTCTCTCTGTCGGAGAGCATTAGCGTGATGTTCCAACTCCTTCATCTTCTCTGCCTGTCTCTTAGCCTCTGCTTCGGCTAATTTGCGGAGTGCATCTGCTCTTTCATCGGCAAACACCTTCTCATAGTCAGTGGGAAGATGCACATACCTCCAGTAGGCATATCCCTGACAATCTACCCCTATCCATTTCCCGGAAGGCTTTCTCAGCACCGTAATGAGGTCAAAGAATGTTGCGTAGTCAGCTTTCGTGTACTCATACATCTTTTTGCTTGTATCTACATCATCTGATTCACAACCTCCCTCGTGAGGTGTGGCTTCTTTATTGAGCCAGTCAGTGAGGAAATCTTCATCCTCAGCAACATCTATGATGTCTACCACCTTACAAACACGGTCATTGCTTCCCATGTTCCAATTCTCGTGAGCATCTATGAAGTCAATGAAATTGCAATCTTTGCCACACGCAGTAGCAGTGAGGAGAAAATCTCCTATGCTGAACTCCTCAGCCTTCTTACTGCGATTGAGCTGAGCCTGTACTGTGTATTCATCTATTTTCATAACAATTCTTTCTTTGGAAATTAGTAAAGAACTACTGACATATCGTATCTATCGAAGGGATCAACGATGGTACCTGCTCCATGAGCATTGAGATGACCGGCGAGAATCTGCTTCTCTGAGGATTGATCTACAACTGAAAGACAGTATTCCTTCCAGTGGGCGCCGTCGTTTTCCCGATACCCGCCATCTTCCACACTCACTCTGAGGTCAAGGTTAGCTGACAGCTCCGATAGGACCTTTCTGATTGATGAGAGGACGGTGGCAACTCCTGACCAATCTTCATCCTTATAGAGATGAGAGGTCAGCGGGGCTACTACTTTGTAGATTTGGGATTTTATCTTGCGGGCGGTGATTTTCTTTTCCATCTTCTTGACTTTTAAGAGGTTATTTTCTTATTTTCTATTGTAAAGTTAGCCATTATATTTGATATGCGAAAGCCATAACTCTTTTATTTTCAGAGCTTTAATCTTTATTTTTCGTCAAATATCTATTTTTAACTTATGCTTCAAAGTCAAGGGCGAGACACCAAAAATTACGACTTCTTACGCCTTTATTGTGGGTAGTTGGTAAGGGCTTCCAGCCATAGACAAATTACGAGCGGTTGCATATTCACATACACAATACACCGAAAACAAAAACTCCCGACACTAATGCCGGGAGCAGTCAAAGAAGATGGAGCGACTTCTATCGCTCACGTTGGATGGGCTACTTAATACTATCAGACACCGAGCACGATTGCCGGGTCGATATTCAACTCTTTAGAGATGCGTCTGCCGACCTGCATCGTCGGCTCACTCTTTCCTGACAGGAAATCACAGATGCGTGAGGGGCTTACTCCTATTTTCTTGGCAAGAGCAGCCTGCGAGAGACCCATCTCATACATCCTGAGTTTCAGAATGTCTATCAGCGAGGGCGTACCGATAGGATAATGAACATCCTCATACTCCTCAACAAGTGCGGACAGCAGATACAGCTCAATGCTGTTGGGATCATCGTCCGGAGTCTCATCATTTACCTTCGGGAGCAGTTCATTAATACGCCCCATCGCCCAGTCATACTGAGCTTCGTTTTCGATTTTGGTCTTAATTGTTTCCATAACAATCTTATTATAACAGTGAGACATCTTTTATTTTATCATATTCTGCGTGAGTTCCGACCCACCTTATAAAAACGTGTTGGTGCTTAAATTGAACTACGACAATCAGTCGGAAATCATTCCCCTTGATGTTGAACACATAGTGCTGATTGCCTACGCTGTCAGCAGAATTGAAGGTGGCTCTCACATCTGCAAAGCAAGTCCAGTTGCTTTTCTTGGTCTTGGAATACCAGTCCTCCAGAGCTTCCTTTGCTTGGGGATGATTCTGATAGTAAGCGGTCAATGTCTTCTTTGAGATGATGTGCATAATAAGGGGTGTTTCTTAATTACGTTGTAAAGTTACGAATAAAATTTTGAATTACAAAACATAGACAACTTTATTTTTCTGCCATAGACCTACATTAAACTATTTTTAACTATTGACTATCAAAATATTACAAATCCGCTAATATGATATGAGCTATCGCGGGCAAAAGCGAGGAACAATCATATAAGCGGACTTGCGGCTCTTAATACTTGAAGCTGAATGGGTCGATTGCGCTACTCAGCATATTTCTTGAAACTCCTTATCTCCGATACGTCAATAAAGGTAGAGCATCCATACTTTATGAAATCATTTGTCAGATTGGATGAGTATGCGCCAATATCGCGGATGAGCAGCTTTCCTCCAGTTTCAACCGGTCCACGATAGTGGCGCCGGATAACATCTGTCTCGGTACACTCACTCCCGAATATCCGGCAATCAAGTTCATCCCCTTCAAACAAACTCTGAACGACAGGCTCCTTATACCGGCACGTCCAGCCGACATCCTCGTTACGACAATCAACAGTGACGTAGCACCGACCTCTTACTGTCTTCACATTACGAATCATAGTAAGGAGGTGCATTGCATTGGTAACGAATGGGGTGCCTCCCTCCACAATCAGTTGAACATCCTCATTGGGGAATTGCCGCTTCATCTCCGAACCGATTACATGAGCATAATCTTCAAGGGATGGAATGACACACTCATACTGAGCGTCAAACTCCGGTGCGAGGACACCGAACATATTTCCTCCAATGTCAATCGTAGTGGCGTTGAACATTCGGGCATACTTCGCCATCTGCTCAACCCTTCTGCGGAACTGATACAACTCCCTTGCTCCAGAGAAATGACAATGCAGCTTATTGATGATGAGGTTCCGGTGCTTTCTCTTATCAAGCAGATACGACATTTCTTCTCGGTTCTCAACATCGACCCCGAAACGGCTGATAACACCATTCTTCATATCGAAGTTGAGCCTAACGCCTACTTCTGCATATTCAGTGGAGAGGTTTGCGTGATAAAGTTCTTCCACATTGTCAAAATTCACAATGCCACCTTCTTCGGCAATAAGAACCTTAGTGATCAAGTCCGGGATTACGCCATTATAGATGATGTCCTGATACGAGAAGCCGGAAAGCATTGCCGAATTATACTCTTTCGGCGAGACAATCTCAGCCATCTCTCCAAGTTTCTTGACTTCATCAATAAACGGCTTGTGGTAGTTAGTCTTTAGGCTATATCCGATGCGGGCATTAGAATACTCTTTTCTCAGAGCATTGCCGAAGGTCTGCAAGTTCTGTTTGAACGTCTCAACATCGGTGATATACAGAGGAGTGATGTATTCTCTTAATTCTTTTCTGACATCATCAATCATAGGTCAAATAA
>CAZEJY010000108.1:0-4689 GCA_964512705.1 uncultured Sangeribacter sp.
AGAATACGTTTCTTTTCAGTTTCGTTCTCAATTATTCGTATTTTACCGAATACTATAACGCTTCTGAAATATGTAGTGTATGTCTCCGGATGAACTTCATCTTTGGCAATTACAGTAAAACACGCATTACTGTTTTGCTTGATTAAATCAACCTTGTGACCGCTTAATGCTGAATGAAAGTATAAATGCCCTTTTTCATACACATGGCTGAGAGGCACACCGTAGGGTTGCATATCTTCTCCGCATAACGAAAGTACCCCGGAGGTTGTGGAACGGAGTATCTCAATACTTTCTTCTTCCGAAAGCAATTGCTTAAAGCGTCTCATTTCATTCATAAATGCAAGGTTCGCAAATTTTTACCTTAATTTGGAAAGAACATCGTCTGGAGATTGGTGCATTTGGCTAAAAGCTACTATTCTTTTTCCAAGGTCTTTGATTGAGCCTCCGATAAAGTAAAGAGTATCATCAATGATAAGAAACCTGTCATGGACGTTGGTACAGTGACAAAGTTTTATTTCCGGATATTGGGCGTTATGCTTCTTTATATCCAGTTCAATCTGAGATTTCTTAGGATGGGTATAAATCAATGCCGTGACACCCTCATGTCTTTTGTCGAGCGTTTTCAATACACGGTCATCTACAAAATTATCTATCAAGATGACGCGATGATTTGCTTTGCGGACTAAGTCAGAAATCAAAGTGTAGGCATCGAATATCTGTCCTTCAAAGAAGAATCCCTCAATTGGTTCATCTTCTTTATTATCAAGTCGAGTCAGAATTTCTTCAAATTTTCTATCGTGTTCCGAGAGCTGACGATTGACAAGTAAATAGTTATGCTCAATGGTTTCAAGCCTCTGGAACATATGAGCATTACTCATTAGGAAACTACGCATAGCAGTGAAGGCTCGCATTATCCGAATGTTAACCTCAATTGCTGTCTTAGAACGAAGCACACTACTGAGCATGGCAACTCCATTCTCTGTAAAAACAAAAGGCAATTTTCGAGTACCACCCCAATTTGAAATCACATTTTGTGATTTCAAGTTTCTTGAGCATTCATTCAAGATCGCAAATTGCGACCTTGAATTTGATGTCGCAATTTGCGACATCAAGTTTTCAGCTTCCTGTCTTGTAAGCTGAAACATGAAATCTTCTGGGAATCTCTCAATATTACGCTTTACTGCTTGGTTTAGAGCACGTGTTTCTACTCCATATAATCGAGCCAAATCGCTATCCATCATTACTTGTTGTCCGCGTATGACATGTATGAGTTTTTCCACTGGGATTAAGCCGGAATCTGAATCCCCGGCTAATGGAGTTAAGGGGATAGAATAGGGTTCTTTCATTTGATTCTGCCTTTAGAATGCAAAATTAGTAAACAAATTTTACTTTGTGTCCTAAAATTTAGGACACAAATCGCGTTATTTGTCCTTAAATTTAGGACAGCATGGATAAGTTATATAAAAATTCTCACAAAGCCCCTATCAATTTTTCAGAATTGTTATTTGTTGTGACTTCAAAAATGCATATATCGTAAATTCACATAATCGATTAGCAGGTGGTGTCAGCGACGTCCGGTGCCACCGCAGAACATGCAGCGTCCCGTACCGCTGCAAGTGGTGCATTTCCACACGACTTTATTAGGCTCGTGATTGTGCGTGTCACCGCGATCACCCGTTCCGTTACAGGTCGAGCATCGTCCTGTTCCATTACAATGGTGGCATCGGGAGTTGCTGCTGTTGGTGCGTTGTTGTTGGGTCCTTCCGGTTGTTGTTTGTGAGCTGGGAATGGTGGTCGGAGAGCTTGACACCCCGGCGGCATTATCCTTTAGGGCAAGCCAACGGTCGCGTGAAATCTGTTTATCGAAAGTATCCGTAATAGTTCGCACAACAGATAGATCTGGTTTTGTAAATATCACCTTATCATTGTTGGGTACTATCTTATAGCGTCCGGTTGCAATGGTAATTGGATTTGCCCAACCTGGAACCCATTTCTTTTCACTAATAGGCTGATACGTAAAAGTACACCACTTCTTTTCCCCATTAATGGTACCTACATACACATATACTCCATCAAAACCATTAATTGCCAATCCACCTCCATAATTCTCGGGAAGGTTGTAAATGTAGGCAAGATCTACGCGGCCTGTGCGAGAACTTTGATAGTATCTGTATTTATTTTCTGCCCATGCTGTCTGACATAGTAGGTTACCTAAAATCAACGCCAACACCTGAAACTTCAAAAATGAAAACAGAAATCTCATCTTCATCGTAGATATAAATTAAAGGGAAAGTGACTCTTTCATACGGAGTGGTAATAGCCATTACGTTGTAGTCTTAGTTTTGCAAAGATAGCACAAATTTTCGCAATTATAATTTTTTGAGTGATTAATAATGCTTAATATTTAACAATGGATATGTGGATTAATTATCACTCGTAGAGTGATATATATAACCCATATGTTCCAAAATAGAACATATGGGTTATCCTTCAATAAAAAGTCTGTTATATCAACCTCCTTAGTATTACTTGAGTGAATCTTCTACGCTTGTGGCAATCTGCTCCGGAGTAAGCCCGCATCTCTGCTGTAACTCTGTGTAGTCATAACGGTTTAGGAATTCTTTCGGAAGGCCGAGATTGAGAACTTTAACCGATGATTCTCCAAGGTAAGAGGCAACTTTCTGACCATATCCGCCATCTACGATACCATCTTCTGCCGTAACCACAGTCTTGTAACTTTTGAGCTTATCGAGTGTCACGGTATCGAGCTGCGACAGGTTTCGCGGGTTGATAAGTGTCACATTGATTCCTTTCTCTGCCAACAGATCTGCGGCTTTAGACATGATGCCAAACATCAGTCCGGCTCCAATGAGAGCTACTTCCGATCCCTGACGCACAATCTCGTAATCAGGACGCGAATAATCGTCAAGCAATTTGATCTCGGGATTCGAAACTGCCGTTGAGCCGGGGGTGCGAACCACTACAGGTTGCTTCTCCTGACCGATTGACCAGTCAAGCATAGCCTCGAATTCCTCTTTACATGTCGGTGCAAGGAAAAGCAGATCGGGGATGTTGGAAAGGAGGGCGATATCGAAGAAGCCAAGGTGCGTCTCATCGTTCATGCCAAACATTGAGCCGTAGAATGTCACGAATGTTGCAGGTTGTTTATTGAGGGCGATATCTTGGCTGAACTGGTCATAAGCTCGCTGCAGGAAGCTGCTCACAAATCCGACCACAGGCCTCATGCCACCCTTGGCGAGACCGCTTGCCACATCGACAGCTGCCTGTTCGGCAATGCCGACATCAACAAACTGTTTTCCTGCCTGTCGTCTCATCTCCTTATCAAAGCCGAGTACGCCCGGGGTACCGGCTGTAATGGTGACAACCTTTTCGTTCTCTTTCATGCGGTCAAGCATCAGACGGGCGAAGAGATCGCTGTAGTCTTCCGATGCATTTTGCGGATTCCCCTCTTTGAGAGGATTACCGGTTGCGGGATCAAATGGTCCGTTGTAATGGAATTCCTCCTTGTTTGCCTCTGCTACAGGTAGTCCCATACCTTTCATCGTATTGATATGCACCACCACGGGGCGATCAGAATTCTTGACAGATTGGAACATCTCGATTAGGCTCCGCAAGTCGTTACCATATCCGACATATCTGTAGGCATAGCCCATGGCGCGGAAAAGATTCGGTTCGGCAGTGCCGTTGGTATTGCGAAGGAGTCGCAGGTCGGCATAGATTCCTCCATGGTTCTCGGCGATACTCATCTGGTTGTCGTTGACCACCACAATGAAATTGGAGCCGAGTGTAGCACCGTAATCCAAGCCTTCAAAAGCCACGCCACCGCTCAGGGACCCATCGCCGATGACCGCTACCACATTCTCCTTACCGCCCTGCAGGTCGCGTGCCTTGGCGAGACCTGCCGCTAATGCCACAGCTGAGGAGGTATGACCCAAGGAATAGAGGTCATACTCGCTCTCTTTAGGATTTGTATAGCCTGTCACATCATCATAATGAGCAGGGTCGGTAAACGCCTCCATACGCCCCGTAAGCATCTTGTGTGGATAAGTCTGGTGAGAGACGTCGAAGACTATCTTATCTGTAGGAGTGTCAAACACATAGTGAAGAGCTATCACAGCCTCGACCATACCAAGGTTGGGACCGATATGTCCTCCATGGGCAGAGAGTTTGGTAATCAGAGTGCTTCGTAATTCTTTTGCCAATTGAGTCAGCTGCTCGATATTCATTTTGCGGATATCCTCAGGACTTTTGATCATTGATAAATCTATATTTTCCATAAGTAAATGATACGTAAATCGTTTTCGAAATCACTTAATGCGATTTATTACCGCACATACTTATATAACACTCAAAAAGCCCATTTTATCCAACGACCTCAGTTTGAGGTGCAGTTTTTGCACTTCAAACTTGAAATCGCATTTTGCGATTTCAAGTTTCTTGGACTTTAATTCAAGGTCGCAAATTTTGCGACATCTGAAGAATCCTCCAGTCCTGATTGCGGTCATATTTAAATCTATAATATAAAAAACGAATTTAGTCTAAGCTTCCAAATGGCTGATCAATTCGTCAGCAGACATGGCTTCCATTTTGGAGAAAGCGAATAGTTTCTTGCCTAAATCCTTGAATGAAGCTCCGACAAAGTCGCGGAGCGACGATATTGTAGTTAAC
>CAZEJY010000109.1:0-4673 GCA_964512705.1 uncultured Sangeribacter sp.
CCATGTTTGCTATCAATACGTCCATTAGCGGAAAGTCAAGTTGCTGACTCTCCGTCTGGGGCATAGACATGTCGCGGAATACAAGCACAACCTTCTTGTCTTTCCACTCATTCTCAAGCCGGTATTTGGTGTTGAACCAGTCACCATCGAATATCTTGTAAAGATAATCGTCGGGCCAGACACAATCGTTCAATGTGTCCGAAATCATCGAGATGCCTTCAAAAATGAAGAGCACCCGAAGCCGGCTGTTAGTGTCAAAGTATTTGTATATTCTATCTTGAATGTTCATTGTTTCAGTGTTGGGTGTTTAGTGTTGGGTGTTTAGTGTTTAGACAATTTATTCACTCTCCTTGTCTGATCTAGTGGTAGTAACGTATTTCTGAAAGCGACTTGTAGGCTTGTCAGGGAGTGTCATTGCCAATTTTTCCTCAGAAAGCAATTTATCCATATACCTTGCTTTGACCTTTTTGTAGCTTTTTATACCTAAATAATCTGCAATTTCTCGCAGGGTCTTTGGGCTAGAACAAAATTTTAAAATGCTCTTACCAACGATTTCTTTTCCACCAAGAGATTTATTCCGACTAGTAGCCCGACTTGGTACATCCCGACTAGTACCCTGACTTGGTACATCCTGAGAAAAAGAATCGCCATTTTGTTGAATAACAATATTATCCCAATCCCGACTAGTACCCTTATTAGCATTTTGACTAGTACCCCGACTTGGTACACCCTGACTAGTACCCTTCGACTTGTCTTCTTGAGAAGATGTGCTGCTATAGACGGTAACTTCAAAAACTGTTAGGTTGTCTACATTAAAGTCAGCAGGTGGATTTCCATTTTCTTTGAGTTGAGTCTGAACTTCCTTCACACCGCGATTAAACATATTCACATAGCCGAGAGTCTTGAAAGCCGAAGCTATCAAGGGATTTCGATAGTCATTTATTCTTGGGAAATTCTCAGGTCGGGAATTACCATAAAGACCTCCGGGATTCATTATTTCAATCCGGTCTTCAAACTCGTAAAACCTTATTGGTCCATTTCCTCTTAGGTCGCGATGCATATAGGCGTTCAAGAGTAGCTCTCGGAGAGCCGGTCGTCCGTCATCATATACCCCAATCATAAGATAACCGGGCTTCCTGCTGTTTGCCATATCATTGGAAAACGCACAGATAGCCTCCTGAAACTTATCCATATCTCCTTTCAATATTGTCCTCTCCACTCGAGAGGTCTCCTTGCTGAATCTCAACCTATTTACTTCTTCCTTGGTTATCATATTAATGATTGAAGTGAGTTATTTTTAATTTTCTACACGCTGAATGTTCATCAAAATTTACCATGACAGTGTTTGAATTTCTTTCCACTTCCACATGGACATTTGTCATTTCGTCCTACTTTATTAAATGTCTGCTTATATCTTGCTCTTTTTTCTTTCTCTTCATGTCTTTTCATGCTTTCATCAATCAACTTCTTGACTCGATTATCTAGAAAGAAGTTAGGATGCCAACCGGCCGAGATCTTATTCAGAATAAAGCTATCAATTGTAGATGCTACTACTCCAAGAGGAGTGTTTATTATTCCAAGCATATTACATCCCATCCACCGTACAAATTGAGAGATTCTATTTCCGAGAACAGTATTAGTGGTATTCATAATTTCTGATCTCATCTCTCTCTCTTCATATTCCTTTTGATTTAACCAGTATCTAAATAACTTCCCCTGAAAATTATGCCTGAGTTTGAGCAATTCATCTAGTGAAATTATTCTATCAACAAATAAGCTACCTAATTCCGGGAATTTCTTATCATATAATATGCGATTGAGTGAAGAAATGCCATCAGGGAACTTATTACTAACTATGCTATCTGTTTTCTTTGACAACAATGTATTAATTTCACCATCACAACGTATACTATCAGCATTTAAAAATGCAGCAATAGCACAAGTTTTATTTAATTCTTGCAATCGCACAACTCTTTCAAATGAAGCTCGTGCCCACACTACCCCTTTTTCTTTCTTGAACTGATCATAAAACTGTTGACTAAGAATATCGCGATTTGTTTCCTTCGTAGCAATCTCTCCAATTTTTTTTTCATCTATCTTTACAGCCCCCTCATCAATCAATAATAGAATGGTATCAGCTTCGAGACCTTTGAAATTATGACGATGAAAGTCCACGGATATATTACTCCATATGTCATCACGAAAACTTATGTTTTCTCCCGTGTTGGGATAATGAATTTCTTGAGTGAACGGGAAAAAATCAGGATGCCATTTTTCCATATTTCGTCTCAACATAACCGGATTAAGCGTTGCATCATTAACAACTCTAAGAATACGTAAGCGTAATAGTTCCTTAACGTACTCTGAACCCCAAACCTGCATCACATCCCATAAATGAGAAGCCTCAACATATATTTCATCATAACTCAATATTCCGAGAATTATATCATTTGCGATTTGTTTAGTAACGGCTTTCTTGTCAATCTTGCCTGATATATCATACCCAGTGACCAGATCAATTGAGTCTGTACCTCCAATCTGCTCGAAAGTCGCATTCTGGTATATACTAGGATAGTTGGTTAAGAGTAACGAAGTTTTTTCCATAAGAGCATTTAATTAGATAATGTCATAGAGGAAGATGGGGAAATCATACAGTTGATTTCTTTGTCGAGGTAGATATTGCGTCTGCAAATAAGGTTGGCAGTTCCGTCATTAATTTTTCAAATGATGAGGATGAGTATAAGATGACCCTCGCTTCTTCAATCGGGATATGCCGTTTCTCTGCAATTAGAGCAATGATGCAGTCATCGGACATTTCTGCAACATCCAATACATCAAACTGAATATTTGATAAGTCATTTATCATATTGAAAGGTCAAAAATCTTATAATGATTGAATAGTAGAAAACCATTGACAGAACAACGGGCATTTATCCAAAATTCTCTGTAATCCGATTTCATCAGCTATATATGCTGCGTCATTGACTTTCTGATAGCCAGGAATTGCTGCAATCAATCTTTTGGAGGGAGCAAGTGTCGGTCGAGTATTTATATCTTCTGGGTTTTCAAACGCCCTGACTGCATCTTCAAGAATTGAAAAATCCATAGTTTTATCATCAAAGTTATCCTTGAAAATACTTATATCACTGAATAATAGACTCTCGAACTCATGTATCTGTATATATGGAATAAAGCGTGATGCAAGTTCGGGCACTATATCATCTTTCATACCGTCACATAAAAATTGCAATCTTGATGACAAAGGGAAGATTCTCTTGCTTTCCATCCAACCCGGGAAAAGATAGCTGTCTTTGATGCCATAGTAATCCACCAACAGGGTTACATAGGCACCTTTTTCATGAAGATGCATCTCAATCTGCCGCTTTATTGATGACCATGGCACAATCCCACCATTGGATCTTTTTATCAAAGGTGCATCAACATATATGTCAGCTTTTAGAAGTTCAGGCGCAAGGACATTCACACAGAATTCGTGCTCCGTAGGACCTTCACAGACAATTATCAATCTTTTCATACAGGCTGCCCTCCTTTCATAATTCTTTGCTTCCACAGGTCACCCAACGTATAGTCATTGAGCCATTGCCTAAATTCTTCGGTCTCCAATCGTTTGATTTCAGACTCTCCGTCACGCTGATCAACCGTGAGTATATGCTCAGGGTCAAAATTACTTATGAGCTCCGCATTCTGAGTGGCTGCTATTACTTGCGTACCCCTGTTGGACGCACTTTTTATAAGTCCCGCTAATTTCTCAATAGCTACAGGATGCAGTCCCAGTTCAGGTTCGTCTATAACTATCACTTTGGGAGGCTCGGGCTGCAGGAATAAGACTGTTAATGCAATAAACCGTAAGGTACCGTCAGAGAGGTCGTTTGGACCATAGACAACGTCTGAAAACTTATCCCTCCATTGAAGTCTTATATTACCTATTTCATTTGGTACCAGATAAAAGTCATTTAAAAATGGTGCAACCGACTGAATCACTCGTAATATGCGTTTGTAAACCATCGGATGATTGGTCATAATTCCATAAAGGAACGCTGCAAGATTTGCGCCTTGGGGATAAAGATAGTAGGAGTCATTCACAATATTGGATTCTCCACTGAAAGGGGAGGTTCTTCCCGTATCATGAAAATGGAATTTCTTGATTTGTGACATATATTGATTGATATAGTCTCCTCGTTTCTTTCCGTGGTAGTCTTTCAATGTTGTCTCAGTTTTATAAGACGCTATATTATCATAAGTCCATTTTCCTGGCATTGAAGAATAACCTAATTGTTCCTTCTCCACTATTAGCGAACCATCCGACTCTATTAAATCCAATACATACGAATTTACTCCATCTTTGACTTCAACAGACATTTTATCAGTTTTCTTTCTTCCTTTATGAAAAAGCTTGTCAACGCCTCCAGACATAGCAACGCTTCTTGCGAGCAGTCCTAAGTATGCATTTCCAAGTAGTGCGAAGAGTGACAGGAAATTACTTTTCCCGGCTCCATTCGAGCCAATCAAGATATTGATTTTGCCCAAATTTACAGTTATATCTTTGAAAGACTTATATCCTTTTACTGTGATCGAATCCATACTTGCATTATTTTAGTTTGGTAACGATGTCGCCGTAGAGGGCGTGGTTCTTGATGATGCCGTCATCGAGG
>CAZEJY010000110.1:0-4653 GCA_964512705.1 uncultured Sangeribacter sp.
ATTAGCAGTTTTCACCTCTCTCCTCCCCGTAACTTTGCATCCGGAAACGCACCACAAAGAGTTGTGGAAACGTCGGTTGGTAGGACGGCCTCGTGAATCGGAAAGCGACATCCGCCCGCGGAACCGGCAGCGTCATTCCAAAGAGAACATTGACACACTTCCATCCCCCCGAGGAAATCGCGGGTCAGCGCCTTCCGGCAGACTCCACAACGGGAATTGGGAACTCCCGTTAGGCATCCTATTTTGTCGTGGATTTTAGGATTACAGTCTCAGTACCGATCGTCGAGCGCCGACTTCCCGAACCTCACCCCCCTAACTGCATATATGCGTTGTCGGTTTGTCCTATTGTCGGACCATATATGCGCGCCCACCCTAAGGCCGGAGGCCTGCTCATTTTGTTATCCCCGGGTGCATGTCACCCGGGGAAGAGGGTCTCGGGCGCCCTGATTTTAAGCTCCTTAATGACCTTAGAATCGTTAAAGTCCTTATAATCTACCCCTTCGCGGTAGGCCGCGAAGCCTCCGAAGCCCCTTCTTTGCGTATCTCTCACGCATCGAAGGGGCTTTTTTATTCTCCCCAGCGGGGGGTGGGGATGTCGGATTATTTTTGTAATTTTGCAGTGTGATTCATAAAGAGTCACCCACTGATGAACCAGACATTTTATCACAAACCGTTCCGTAGCCCCTTCGTGATGAACTGGGGCTTCCTCGAAAACTGGAAGAGCACCGCTCCGCTCTCCTGAGGGCAGGCATTTCATACATCCCCTGCCGCTGAGCCTACGGGCTCACTGATTTCCAATCCCTTCTACAGTCTTTCAACTTACTTTTCATCCCTATGAACAATCTTCGATTGCTCGCGGGGCTGCTGTGCGCGGCTTCCGCAGTAGCGGGGAGCACGGTCTGCGGCCAGACAGTCATCACTCTCGATGAGATTTTTGAGGCT
Organism: uncultured Sangeribacter sp.; assembly: GCA_964512705.1. GTDB lineage: Bacteria > Bacteroidota > Bacteroidia > Bacteroidales > Muribaculaceae > Lepagella. The sequence continues at coordinate 943 of CAZEJY010000110.1, forward strand.
GCCGAGGCCAACAGCGCTCAGCTGCGTCCCCTTTTCTCGGCTCAGGAAGAGGCCGCCAGGGAGATAAGCGTGGCCCGGAGCGGACGTCTCCCTGAGGTGAACGCCACTCTCTCGGCAAGCTATATCGGCAACGGCTTCACCACCCGCAGAGATTTCTCCGACTATCAGGTGGCCAAAATCCCCCATCTGGGCACCGGCCTGTCAATCAACCTCAACCAGCCCCTCTACACCGGCGGGGCTATCACCTCGGCTGTGGAGATGGCCGGGCTCAAGGAGACAGCCGCCCGCTTCGCCACCGACCTCAAGCGCGACAATATCCGCTTCGAGCTCACAGGCCTCTATCTCGACATATATAAATGTGGCAACCTCCGCAAGGTGGTGGAGAGCAACATCACCGCCGCCGACAAGGTGCTCGCCGAGATGAGGGCCCGCTTCGAGCAGGGCACCGCGCTGCAAAACGACATAACCCGATATGAGCTCCTGCTCGCCAATCTGCAGCTCGAGCGCACGCGACTCGACAATACCCTGGCCATACTCAACAATAATCTCGTGACCATAGCCGGGCTGCCGGACAACACGGTGATAGTGCCCGACTCCACCATCCTCGCCCGCTCGCTGCCGGTCAACAGCAGCGAGTGGTGGAGCGAGGAGGCCGCTACATCGTCGCCATCGCTCGCTCTCGCCCGCAAAGGCATCGAAATCAGCCGCACAGCCGAAAAACTCACGGCCTCGGAGCGTCTGCCGAAAATCGGCCTGCAGGCCGGGTGGACAATCGACGGCCCGATACTCGTGGAGGTGCCCCCGATCAACCGCAACCTGAGCTACTGGTGGGTAGGTCTGGGGGTGAGCTACAATATCTCGTCGCTCTTCAAGACCAACAAGGCGCTCGCCAAGAGCCGCGCCGCCACCCGCAAGGCGATAGACGACTACGACGCCGCCCGCGAGGGGGTGGAGATGGCTGTGAGGGCCGACCACATCAAGTATCTCGAGGCCTACGAGGAGCTGAAGACCCGCGAGAAGAGCCTCGAGCTCGCCGAGCGCAACTACTCCATCACCTCCACGCGCTACTCGGCCGACATGGCTCTGATCACCGATATGCTCGACGCGGCCAACTCGCGCCTCGACGCCCAGCAGCAGCTCGTCAACGCCCGCATCAACATAATCTATTATTACTACCGTCTGCTCTTCACCGCAGGAAAAATATAACCGCTTTATGAAACACCGTACGAAAAAGATACTCTCCTACCTCCTCACCCTCGCCGTAATCATCATAGCCGCCCTCTGGATCGGGGGCAAGTTCGTAAGACCGGGCAACGTGGAGTTTACCGACAACGCCCAGGTCAAGCAGCAGATTGTGCCGGTGAACAGCCGCGTGCAGGGCTACATCAAGGAAATCCGTTTCAGCGAATATGAGCCGGTGAAGAAAGGGGACACCCTCGTGATAATCGACGACTCCGACATGAGGCTCAACGTGGCCCGCGCCAAGGCCGACTATGCCAACGCGCTCGCCGGCCGCTCCGTGGCCGACAGATCGGTGGAATCGGCATCGGCCAATGTGGCAGTGAGCGAAGCCTCCATTGCCGAGGCCAAGGTGCTCATGGACAACGCTGCGGCCGACCTGGCCCGCTACGAGCAGCTTCTGGCCAAGGAGGCTGTGACCCGGCAGCAGTATGACCGCGCCAAGACCGACTACGAGGCAAGCAAGGCGCGCTACGAGATGCTCGCCCGGCAGCGCAGGGCCACCTCGTCGGTGGTAGACATCAACCGCCAGCGCATCTCGCAGTCGGAGGCCGGAATCGAACTCGCCAAGGCGCTCCTCGAGACCGCCGAGCTCAATCTGAGCTACACCGTGATACTCGCGCCCTGCGACGGCTACACCTCGCGCAAGGAAATCCAGGTGGGTCAGCTCGTGCAGCCCGGCCAGACGCTACTCGACATCGTAGACTCCTCCGACATCTGGGTCACCGCCAACTACAAGGAGACCCAGCTCCGCCACATAGCCCCCGGCTCGGAGGTGGAGATAGAGGTCGACGCCATACCGGGCGTACACTTCAAGGGTGAGGTCACGGCCATCTCCACTGCCACCGGCGCGAGCCTCTCGCTCCTGCCGCAGGACAATTCGGCGGGCAACTTCGTGAAGGTGCGCCAGAGGGTGCCGGTGCGCATCAGCTTTACGGACAACAGTCCCGAGGATATGGCGCGGCTGCGTGCGGGCATGAATGTGGAATGTAAGGTGAAATACTGATATGGCAGACTGGCACGCTCCGCAAGGGCCGTTTGACATACCCGACGTGCCCTCCTTCGTTCCCCGCCGGCTCAAGCCGTGGCTTTTCATCTTCTTCGTGCTGATTATCCAGTTTAGCGGCGGCCTCTATCTGGCTGCCGTCACCGACATGGTCGGCACCACGGCCCTCATGCAGGAAGACATACTGATGGCCGGCTACGCCTCGCTGATAGGCATGAGCATCAACTTCGCGGTGATGTTCAGGTTCAAATTCCGCTTCTCCAACCGCACGCAGCTTCTGGCCACCGGCCTGGTGCTCCTCGCGGCCACCATCATCTGCGCCAACACGGAGAGTGTGCCGGTGCTCGTAGGCACCTGCTTCGTGGCCGGATGGTTCAGGATGCAGGGCACCCTGGCCTGCAACTCCACCATACAGCTCTGGCTCACTCCGGTGCGCGACATGGCGATATTCTTCTGCTACGTATATCTGGTGGTCGACGGAGTGATACAGCTCTCGGGCATGGCCTCGATCTACACCGCCTTCTTCTCGCAGTGGGAGTATATGCACTACATCATGGGGGCTCTTCTCTGCCTGATGATGGTGATGGTGCTCATACTGGTGCGCCCGGTGCGGGGGCCGATGTTCATACCCCTGCTCGGCACCGACTGGATCGGGGCACTGCTCTGGGCGGGGTTCTTCATGTGCTTCACATTCATATGCGTGTATGGCAACTTCTACGACTGGTGGGAGGCCGCTGAAATCCGCGGCGCCACATGGCTCGGCGCGGCTTGCCTGCTCATCAATCTGTGGCGCGCAAGCTTCCTCCACCACCCCTACATCAGCTTCCGGGCCATGACCAACAGGAATGTGGTTAGGGCAATAGCGGTCTACATGGTGTTTTTCACCGTGCTTGCCACCGAGCATGTGTTTGAGCACAGCTATGCGGCCACCATACTCGGCTTTGACGAGACCAACCTCATAGACCTCAATCTCTACGTGCTTGCGGGGATAGTGGCGGGGGTGGCGTTCACGTATTTCACGTTTGCCCTGCGCAAATGGCGCTACAAGACCATGACCGCCATAGGCTTTGCCCTGGCGGCCATGTATCTCGCGTGGTTTTATTTCTGTATGGACTACGGGGTGGAGAAGGAGGCTCTCTTCGTGCCGCTCTTTATCCGCGGCGCCGCGTCGGTGATTATCTCCATCGTGTTTCTGACCTCGATAGTGCAGAGCGGACTGCCCTTCGAGGTGTTTCCGCAGGCGCTTACCATCAACGGATTTGCCGGAGCGGTGATGGGCGCGGCGTTTGGCCCGGCTATCGTGGGCGAATGGTTGAGCCATGCCATGGCGACCAATGCCTCCCTGCTCGGAGCGCCTCTCACAGCCTCCAATCCCGCCACGGCGTTCATGCCGCTCGGGCAGATGATGGGAGCGGTGCAGGTGCAGGCTCTCATCGTGGCGATGAAAGAAATCTACGGCTGGCTGC
>CAZEJY010000111.1:0-3295 GCA_964512705.1 uncultured Sangeribacter sp.
ATGGTGCGGGCGAGGCGGGGGATGAGTCCGGAGGGGATGTTGACGGTATCATCGGCGGCGATGACCGGGCGCGGGATGTAGCTGAAGCGCTCAACGAACGCGCCGGGGTCTGTGGAACCGATGAATTCCAAACAAGCGCCGGTGCCCTCCTGCTGGAGGGCTACTGCAGGAGCGGTACGTATACCTCTGCGCCCTACGCGGGGATGGAAGCGGAGCTGATATGCCTCGCTCCCATGCTCCATAAACCGCGTCACCGCCCTGTCCCAGTCACTCATGCGGAAACGGATCAACCGCAGGAAGTCGGATGGGAGCGGAACGCTTCCGCGCCCGATCCCCTCCCATTCCACATCGGCATCCCACTCCTCGCTCTCGTTCAACTCTGCTGCTGTTGCATTCAGTATGCACTCCGTCGCTACCGGTTCAATCTCCTCGCGGATAAGTTCCACAAGGTTAGTCCCCGCTATGCCGAACTCTATCTTCTCCTCAAGGATATCTTCGTTCTCATCGAGGAGGCGGAGAACGGATTTTACGATCTCTTCTACTTTCATTGTAAGCGACGAATCTTATTTATTCTGTACCAATAACTCTCTTCAATCAGGCGTATCACTGCGGGGTTGTCGGTGGTGAACGTTGCCGGCGTGGAACCGTAGCCTGTCAACGTGCCGCCGGAGAAGTGAACGCGCAACGTGCTGCGTCCAACCGGTATCAGGGCGTTCCATTCCATCATTCCGGAAACTCCGTAGGTTACTTTCTTAGCAACCTCCTCTTTCTTATTACTATTTTTCATTATCATAATTTACTTTGGATTTTAAAGAACCGGGCTCCTGTAGGTGTGAGCCTTCAAAAGCCCGGCTTTAGATTTTAATTGCATGATATGGCTGTCCGCCTCGGACACTACTCTCCTTGGGCGTCGAGCTCACCGCTGTAGACTTTCCAGCCTAAGTTGCCATCGTCGAGCAGACCATATTGCCAGATCTGACCGCTGACGGCATTACTGTCGATGCCGGGACAATGGTTGGTGAGATAGTAGAAGTCTCCCATCTCCGGATTTGTCGGTGCCTCGCTGCCGTTCCACATCTTGAAGCTGAAGGCGCCGTCCGTAGGTTGATCGGTATCGCCGTCAATCCAGATGTGGCAGCTACCCTTGAGAGCCAAAGCATCCCAGATAAGGATACCGTTTCTCGTTGCCTCCTCACCCTCGACGCGGTCACTGAAGCTGTGTTCGGCTGAGTAGACATAATGCACCAAGCGGTCCTCTCCAATCAGTGCTCCGGAATTACTCCAGCCCAATCGGTCGAGTGTCGGCTCGCGCTTGATCTCGATATCACCGAACACGGTATGGAAATTGGTTACGGTCCAACCCAACGGATTAACCTTGGTGGAGATCTGAATTTCGGGGTGACGGGAGAAGTCGATGCACTGAATCTGCTCCAATAGATTCTTACCTGCAAGCAGGAGTGCTGTCTTCGGCACATCCTCGCCTGTGAAGAACATCTTGGCTAACGCGATCACATCCTCAACCGACCAGCGCCCTTTGTGCATCAGCTCACGTTTGAACTGCCAACGGAGTCCCTCGGTGCAGTAGACATATTGCAAGCCCATGCGGGGAACGTTCATTTTGAACTTACCCGCTCTTCCTGCCCAGAGCGTGCGGTTACCCCTCACCTTGAAGTTGGCGATCGCCTGCTCGGCAATAATAGCCTTGGAGAATGGGATGCGTTTCTTCTGCGATTCGAAATAATCAGACACTACCTGGTTCATGCCTCGTTTCTGCAGATAGACCTTGGTGGGCTGCGGCACAATCAGGTCGGGATCCACCTCCTTCTGTGTCTCATAGAGTGAGTTGGCGAGTACGACCAACTTTGTACCGGCTGGAATCTTCGGGATGGAGCTGAACTCATCTTCTCCTTGGCTCTTCTTACCGTTTACAGCCCTCACCACAGGATTGTTGGTGGTTGGGTCAATTGCTACGACGAAGAGCATCAGCTCTTTGCCGGGGGTAGCCGTACTGCCGTCGGCTGAAAAACCATCCACACCTTTCACAAGGAGAGTGGTGTAAGGCCGTGGCAGGTTCTGATCCTGAGCTATAAGTGGGAGGACCACCTGCATCTTTGTGGGGTCATTGACATCTTCAGCTACGGTGAGCATGCTGCGAGCTTCGTCAATCATATAATGCTCAACCTCCGGCGAATTTACTTTGACACGTTTAGCCTTGAGCATAAGGTTCATCAACGGTGTGTCGTCGGAATTAAATCGGAATAGCTCCTCATCTATATCACTTTCGACTAAGTTACCACCGGCAATACCACCGGTTACCTCTGCTGTTGCTGATACGGTAGCGGGCGCACCGGCTACCTGACTCTCTACATTTGCTGTACCTTTGTTTACGATCATAATTGTTTTGTGTTTAAAATGATTATTTGTTTATAAATTGGGATGCGCGACCCGGACAAGCCATTATGAAGTGTCCTACAAAGCGCTGCGGGCTAAATCAAATATTGACGTCGCAGCCCTCCGACTACTTGATGGATTATTCCCTTTCGGGTGCGGAAGACCGTCGGTCTTCTCCGGTTGCATATAGAGCTGCTCAATCTTGGTGTTGCGACCCGCAATCTCTCCTTTATTATAAGCGGCTGCCACATCGCGGTCATAGTTGATGGCTTTTATAACCTTTTCAAGCATTGCTATATCCACTACAGCATTTTTATCACGGATTCCCTTCAGACCATCGATTGCTTCCTTAAATTCTGCCTCATTCAGCCCCTTTCCGGTGGCAAAAGCTTCCGCTTCGCGAAGAAAGCCTTCGGTGATACCATTGTTATCCTCTTCTGTACTCTCTTCCTCCTCCGCAGGTTCCTCTTCTTCATTATTATAATCTACAATCTCGATCGGAGTATCTTCCACTTCCTCCTGAGTATCTGGCGCTTCGGGTTGAATCATAAGGTTCTCCACACTCTCTTCCTCTTTCTCTACCGGAGGTTGGACCACCTCCTCTTTCCTTCGTTTTAAAATATTCATAACTCTCTTTTTTATTGGTTTGCGATGCAAAGTTAAGAGGAGATTAAAGAAAGGAAATGATATTTATTGACAAAGTTAATAAATATACTTGCATTGCTAAATATATTAACTAATTTTGTAAGTAATATCACAACATCGTGCCTCCGGCACTCAGGGTGAGGATGGGTACTACCCCGCACTCAGTCGCTACGCTCCATCGTACGGGGTTAACCACAATCTCGTCGCTCCGCGACTCCGTCACCTCGTTTCAGCCTACTCTGCTACTATCCCAGGGATG
>CAZEJY010000111.1:3395-4510 GCA_964512705.1 uncultured Sangeribacter sp.
GTACGACCAACGGGAGTGCTCGGAAAAGAGCAAAAATATGTATGAGTCGCGAAGCGACGATGTTGTAGTTAACCGGGTACGACCAACGGGAGTGCCCGAAAAAATATAGCGTTTATGAAAAAGAAAGGATCAACTTCAGATTTTAAAGTCGAGAGAGACAAAGAGTTATTGGAAGCATTCAAGAGTCAGCTTCACCTATTAGGACAGATTGAGACCGGAAAGCTCTTCGTGCGCGCATCAGAGATGCCGGCGTCACGCTTCTGGGTGAGTGAACAACGAGCGGGAGTAGTACTCTCGAAACTCCAACGTGGCGACAAGTTAGAGGGTATGAACCCGAAAAGACGTGAGATGTTTTTGGAGATCTATCACCGGGTGCAGGATCTTATGCGCGATAACCCTGGGATGAAACGTACAGAAGCAATCTTCCGTGTAGTCAATTCCCGTGCTCCTCAATTTTACCTAACACCGAAATCCGCCCGCGCGATGATCTATAAACTGCGCGCGAGCTAAGAAGCCCTCGAACACAATAGTAAGCCCCCTAACCCCCTAAAGGGGGAATGTAGTGTAACGGATTTTCTATTGAATACCCCTTTTAGGGGGCTGGGGCAAAATTTATAAATTATGATTGACGATATTATAAGAGAGAATAATCAGCGGTTGGCTAAGCTGCGCAGCGATTTCGACCCGATCACGGGTTATGAGTCGATAGGTGAACGCTTTGAAACCAGGATACCGGGTATCCGAACAAAGGTTTGGCTACCTGTTTCCATGAAAGGTCTGAAACTCACCCGCGATAATTATGAGGAGTTACGTATGCTTCATGATTTCCCTTATTGGGCGGCGAAGTATGCAAAGATCAAGAGGAAGGGTGGGGGAGATGATGTAGCATTTATCCTCAACCGACCGCAACGAAAGTTCGTGGAGGCACTGGAACAGGAACGGTTATCCAACTCTCCCATCAGAATCATACTGCTTAAGGCGAGACAATGGGGCGGAAGCACCTGTTCGCAATTATACATTGCATGGCTGCAATTACTGCATTCTACGGGATTGAACTCACTGATCATAGCCCACCAGGGAATTGCCTCAGATGAGATCAAGGATATGTTCGACCG
>CAZEJY010000112.1:0-4298 GCA_964512705.1 uncultured Sangeribacter sp.
ATATTTTCAATTGTCAAATCAACCCAGGCACTTTCATTACCCTGCGCAGACGGACAATTTCTACGATTCTTCTCCCATGCGTCGATGTCTGCAAGAGCTGCGTTGCTGTCACCCAAGAAGAGAGCTGCCTCGGCACGTACAAACAGAGTCTCTTCACCGAAGAACTCGCGGCGCGTTTCATGTGCATAACCAATACCGGCTACTTTATCAGTATACTCGAAGAATTCCTGGATATTCTCACCACACCAGTAACCATACTCAGATTTACCGTTGATGTAAGTCGGGTTAAAGCATGGGTGCATGCAGAAGCTACCACCTTTACCCTTGGAGTTACGCCATTTCATCTTGTACCATGCAGGAGATGCACCGTGCATAGTTGAGTTCAAGGCGTTGCGGATCTTAGCATAGCGGTAACCACCACTCTGATGACGCAATGCAATTGAATAGGTAGGATAAACAAGGAAGTTCCACTGCTTGTCGGTACCGTTCTGGTATAGACCCATCTCTGACAAATTATAGAAAGAACCCTTCTTGCTATAAACATCGGAGAGATAGATTGAGGGATCAGTACGCAAAGCTGTATTTGCCACATTCACATCTTCTACCTTAGCAGCGCCCAATGCCATGTTTGCATAGTTGAATGCTTTGTTGTACTGACGCATGAAGAGGAAGAGACGCGCGCCGTAAGCATAAGCAGCTGTAGTGTTGAAGTGGTATTTCGGTTGCTGATAAAGAGTGTTGTCGATTAACTCAACACCTTTCTCGAAATCCTCTACGATTCTCTCGTAAGTGTAAGCGAGGGAAGGACGAGTATAGTCAGGCTTAACTGTGTTCTCAGGTTTATCTGCGTATGGGATACCCTGCAATCCTTTTGATTTCTCAGGTCCACCGTAAGGCATACAGAACATCTGAGCCAAGATAAAGTGGCAATAAGAACGGAGCATTAATGCCTCGCCTCTAACTGCACTAATGGTAGCGGCATCATTGCTTGAGAGGCCCTCGGCCTTCTCCATACGGTCTGCAGCCTCGAGAACATGGTTGGCAGATGCAATTGAATTATACATCGCTTCCCAGATTCCGTAAGGCGAATCACTTCTGGATGATGATACACATTGTTCGAATTTGAACATCTCATCATCTCCTCTATCGTAGGAAGGAAGATTGTAACGAAGACCCTCTGAGTCGGGTGTATTGTTATCCTCTACATTGTCGCTAAAGACTTCACCAACCCATGAATAGCTTGCTTGAGGATATGCTGAGTTCATCAACATCACAAGCTGATCGGGAGTGTTCAACTCCACACGGGTATCAGTCGGAACATCGAGGAAGTGGGCGCAAGAACCTAATCCTAATGATGCTACAGCGATAAGCGCGTATGTTATTTTATTTATTTTCATTTTTTCAACAGCTAATTAAAGATTGAAGTGAAGTGTGAATGTAAACTGCTTCGGGTTCGGTGAAGCAACACCACCGGCATTGAAGAACTCGGGATCCTGACCGTTCAATTTCTTGTCTGAGTAAAGCAGACAGAGGTTGGTGGTCGCTAACTTCACGTATGCATTGTTAATGCGAAGTGCGTTAGTCACGGATTTCGGGAAGTTCCATGTCAAAGATACCTCTTTCAAACGAATGAAGTCACCTTTGGCAATGCGTGCGGTTGAATAGTTGTAAGCGTTGTATCCAACTCCGATCTTGGACTCGTTGTATACCTGACGACGAGATGCAATTGCCGGAATATTGGTGTAATACTCATCACCACTCTCTACCCAACGGTTAATGAACTCACGAGGCATTGCAGTCAAGTCTGAATATACGGATGAGAATACCGGATCCAAACGAACCTTGTTGCCGAAGCTGTAGGTCAAGAACACATTCAGGTTGAAGCCTTTCCAACGCAAGTTGTTACCGAAACCACCGGTGAAAGGAGGATCTACAGGACCTTCATATTTCAAGAAGTCAAGATTGTCATATTCCTGGAAGTTGATGTCCCAAGTTGTGATCTCACCATTCTCGTTCATAATCTGTGGAAGACCGTCTTGAGTCAAGCCCATGAATGGGATTGAGAAGATTGAACGTACCGGATAACCCTCCATTGGGTAACCTGTACTTGACACGAGGTCAATCACACGTGAACGGCTCTTCAAGTCTGTAATCTTATTCTTCGCATAGGAGAATGTGAAGTCTGTTGTCCAATGCCAGTCAGCGTTTGTCAAGTTGTCTGTAGAAATTGTGAACTCAACACCATGTGATGCCATTGAAGCCACATTCGCCATCTTTGCAATCTCACCACCTACACCCTGAGTGAAGATACGACCGATCAAGTCGAAGTTGTTACGCTTATACCAGTCGAATACTACGTTGATGCGGTTGTTCAAGAAACCGAGGTCAACACCGATATCCAACTCATGTTTCTTCTCATAGGTCAACTCTGAGTTACCGAGAGATGAGAGGTAAAGTGCCTGCTCGTATGCTTTAGTATCTTGTCTCCAAGGTTTGGAAGGATAGTAGATAGGATAAGCATTTGATACACTTGCAGGACCTGAATCAGCGGTAAGTGAGTAGCTCGCACGAACCTTAGCTGTAGCCAATATAGGGTTTGCAAACCAGCTCTCTGAATCAACGTTCCAAGATCCTGAAACGTTCCATGTCGGCAACCAACGACTCTTCTTAGCTCTACCAAGCTTGTTGGTACCCTCGTAACGGATAGTTCCGTTGAAGATGTAACGGTTGTCAAACATGTATGAACCATTCAAGATATATGCAAGGGAACGGCTGAGAGTTTTAGTATCCTCGAAGTATACCTGATTCTCCTCCGCCATCTGCTTGAAGAGTTTCCAGTCTGTGAATGGCAAGTTACCGTTGTCGTAGCAAATACCCCAGCCACGGAAATCCTCAATTACGCGATCGAGCTTGGAAGCTTCGAAACGTGCAAACAAGTTTACGAGGTGCTTGTTGTCAAATGTCTTGTTGAAGGTACCACTCGCTGCGAAGTCAAGCTGTTTCATACCGCGGTTATTGTGGTAGAAGATACCTCCGTTAGGCAATACTGATACCGGAAGTGAGTTTGGATTATCCGGGTCAGTGTACAAGTATGGGTTGACTGCACGGATAGTTGCATTCTCCGGACTAACACCGGCGCGATATGCCTCTGCCTGGTTTGCATTATCCTTTACATAGTGGTTCTGGTTAGTGGCTACGTAACGGATCGCACCCAAAGCATTGAATGTCAAGAATGACCATGGTTTCCACTGGAGATCACCCTGGAACTTAACATCAACCACTGTCAAGTCAATGTAGTTGTTAGCCAACTCATTGAAGATATTGAAATCTGCATAGTTTCGAGTCAGGATCGCATTCGGATCGGTTGTACGTGATGTATTCAACGCGTATGAGAACGGGTTGATATCGAATGAACGGCTTACTGCACCATTCACAACGTCTACATCCTGTGACAAGGTACCGGGCGCTTTCTGAGAACGATAAGAGTCCTGTGTACGCAAACCTACTCTCAATGTGCGGGAAAGATCGTAAGATGCATTTGCATTGAATGTGTAACGATCCACGCTTGATGACTTGTACCATCCCGGGTCATTCATGTAAGAGAAGGATGAATAGAAATTACCCTTATCCGTACCACCGGAGATAGATACTGAATGAGTCTGAAGCAATGTGTCGTCGAAGAGAAGATCAAACCAGTCGGTGTTTCTCATCTCAGCCTGACGCAAGTATTCGTTGCGGGCAGCCTCTGTATTAGCCAAACCATATTTACCTGTATTAGGATCATAGGTGTTGATAAGCTTGTACATCGTACCGTAAACACCGGAACTGCTTGAGTTAGCCAAGGAAGCGAAACTCAACCATCCTTTCTTCTCCATCTCACGATAGATACCCATCTGCTCCTGTGAGTTACAGATGTTGTATTCACGATATGATGGTTTCAGACGGTAAGTAAGTTCACCCGTATAACTAACTGAGGTGTGTCCCTTCTTACCCTGCTTGGTTGTCACGACGATCACACCCGCCATTGCGCGAGCACCATAAATTGAAGTGGATGCACCATCCTTCAAGATCTGGAATGATTCGATATCATCTGATGACAAACCCGCTATCGCTGAAGCGATCAATGTGTTGGCGTCTCCGGAGGAGAGTGCGTCGGCATCGAGCTCGACATTATCCTCAAGGATCACACCGTCCACAACCCACAGCGGTTTTGAGTCACCATAAATTGATGTCGCACCACGAACACGAATCTTAGGAGCTGTACCGAATGTACCGGACACGTTCTGAACCGACACACC
>CAZEJY010000113.1:0-4105 GCA_964512705.1 uncultured Sangeribacter sp.
CTCGTTCAACTACAATGGGCAATGCTAAGGCCTCGAATCGTGGGACGAGCAACAGATACAGACTCTCACGCTTTTTTTATTTTTATATGACAATAATTGGCCTTAGAGAGTCTCGGCCATTACATAATAGAGATTCTTATGCCCTTAAGAATAAGACTGATTTTATTGACGCTTATAGCCATCCTATTGCCTGATGCATGTCATGCGAAAAAGGCAAACCTTAATTATGACTATACAATCTCAGGCCATGCCATAGCGAAAGAGGGATACTATCTCGTGGAAGTTTCAGCATTAGTGGACAAAAAGAAAGCCGCCAATATTGAGACCGTGAAGCAATGCGCTCTTCTTGGATGTCTATATAAGGGATTTGCTGTTGATAGAATTTCTCAGAAACCTATACTTTCTAAGACATTAGATGACAAGGAAGAGGAATTTGTCCAGAAATTGATTCTTCAGGACTATAACACCTATACCAGTTCAACTTATCCTTTGCAAATAGTTAAAGTTGGAAAGAAGTACCGAGTATCATCAATAATTCTGGTTTCAAAGGATATCCTACGTAAAGATTTAGAGTCAGCTGGAATAGTAAGGAAGTTAGGTTTATAAGCTAATGAAAATGAAAACTGTAGTTTTATATTTATTGATCCTTTTTGGGAGTTTGTTTACACTTGCAAACCCCAAGAATCCCAAGATCATGGTTGTTCCGGCAGATAATTGGTGTCAAGAACAAGGGTTTTGGAAATTATTTGAAAATCAAGGAGAAATAGTTGGAATGCCAAATTATGAGCTAGCTTTTCAAGAAAGCCGAGAACTTTTACTTGTTGTCTCAAAAATCAATAATTTGATGGCGGATAGAGGTTTTCCTCTCGCAGATATGGCTCAATCTATTAAGAATAATGCCAGACGGACAGCAAGAAACTCATTGACAAGTTCTAAAAGTTCAGGAAGTTCTTTGTATGTTTCGCTATTAGATGAATTAAATAGACATACTAAAGCAGATATTTATATAGAAGTAGATTTCGGGGTTAATACAGTTGGCCCTAAACACAGTATTGTGTATAATCTTAGAGCTTTAGATGCTTACACGGGTAAACAAGTTGCTGGCGCAGAGGGAACGGGGGTGCCAACATATTCAACTGAACTTTCATTATTGTTAGAAGAGGCTGTAGTAGGTCACATGGATAACTTTATAACCAGGCTTCAATCACATTTTGAGGATTGCATAGAAAATGGACGCGAGATTGTACTGGAATTTGGTGTCTTTGATGACGGATCTGGAATCGACTTTGAAAGTGAATTTGAAGGAATGGAACTTTCTGAAATTATAGAAGAATGGATTGCAGCAAACACGGTCAATAACACTTATCTTACCTCAGAAAAGACGGAGTCCGTATTGCTTTTTGAGAATGTGAGAATACCGTTGGAGAAGCAAGACAATAAGCCTCAAGATGCCAGTGGTTTTGCAAATGAATTGCGCAAGCATCTCCTTTCAAAATATGGAATAAAATCTAAGAATAATTCACCATCCTTGGGTTATGCCCAAATTATTATTGGAGAAAAGTAAATATGTATAAAAAAATTCTTGCATTTATCGCATTGTGCTTTTCAATCCATTCAGCAAAAGCAGCTGATTGTGATATTCAATTGGTGCCATTAGTGTCACAATCTTCAATGCTTAACAATTCCCCAGAAGTTACCGATTATATAGTCAATAGGTTGACATCTTTAATTTCATCTTCAGGTGGAACAGGAGCTTTGGATGCAACGCAGTTTGCATTAGTATTCGCTTATGACATTATTGATAAGCAAATAGTTAATGGCTCCCCTACAAAAATCCTATATAATATAAGTTCCACCTATAAAATAGTTGACTTAAAAAGTAAGAGTGTATATGGTTCATTGAATCAATCAATGAAAGGGATTGGCAACAACGAGCAAAAGGCATTACTAAATACTTTCCAAAAAATCAACATTAACAACAATCAGCTAAAGGAATTCATCCAACAAGGACAAAATAAGATTTTAGAATTCTACAATAACAATTATAAAAGCATTATCAAAGAAGCGCAGGCTCTGGCTGCTACCAGAAAATTTGATAATGCCATATATAACTTGATGATGATTCCACATTGTTGTGTTGGCTATGAAGAAGCATTGTCCGTAATGCAAAATATTTTCCAACAATTTGTGGACCAACATTGCAATGAAAATCTTGCGCAAGCCCGTGCTGTTTGGATATCATCTCCAGACAAAGATGGTGCTGTCTCTGCCAGTGTCTTCCTTTCAGAGATATATCCTGATGCGGGTTGTTACGAAGAAGCATTAGAATTAGCTAGCGAAATAAAGAATCGGATTGGAGATGAATGGAAATTTGCAATGAAACAATGGAATGATAATATATCATTAGAAGGACAGAGAATTGAAGCTATGAGAGAAATAGGCATGGCTTTCGCAAGAGCTCAGAATAATAATGATGTGAATACGAGACAAATCAATGAAGCCAAGAATAAATAAACTAAATAGAAATATGAAAAATTTGATTCTAACTCTACTGGTATTAATAACCAGTACTTGTGCCTTTGCACAATTCAAGGTAGGCGATATATACGATCGCAATGGCCTCAAAGGGCTGGTGGTAGATGTCGATGAAACCGGAAGCCATGGTCTTATCTTATCACTCGAAGAGAGCGATAAGGATTGGCTTAGTGACAAATCGCATGCCATGAACACTAATGCCTTTTTTGAAGAAGACGGCATGAAAAACATGGAAGCAATCGAAACATATGTTAAAGAGAACAATCTTTCATTGGATGTTTTCCCACTATTTGCTTGGGCTCGCAGTCTTGGGGATGGATGGTATATTCCGTCACGTGGTGAACTAAACACGATTTGGCAAAATTTAAACGGTGGCAACCTTGACTTCAATAAAAAAGCTAATAAACTTTGGAAAGGTTACGACAAGGCTATAAAAAAAGCTGGTGGCGACAGCTTCTTCTGCAGTAATGCTAGCACTATGGGATTTAAAATGTTGGCAGGGATGATTTCTTCGACTGAAGCTGAAGGTGGAAAGGTATATACAATTAACACAGAAAAGGGGAAGAATCTGGTCAACCATCCAATGGGAGCGCCAAATGTAAAAATTCAAGAATACACTCTCAATAAAGATGCTCATAGATCTGAAGGTGATGCATTGGGAATGAAACGTGTTCTTCATTTTGATGCACGAGCTGTGCACAAATTCTAACCGCACATGTTCAAATTTGTAATTACCATAACCGCTTTATTCACATCCTTGTTTTGTGGAGCACAGTACAGGGATGTGAAAATTGGCGACATTGTGAAAGTTAACGGTATAGCTGGAATCGTCTTTAATGTAAATGAAGATGGTACTCATGGCCAAATGATGAGTGTAAAGGCATTTAGGGCACAGAAAGATTTATTTTGCACTAAGGCTTCTTATTTGAAAAATCTGTCTATGCTAAGTGAAACTGACGGAAAACAAAATACAGAAGAACTGTTCAAATACTGTGACACTAATAATATTTCGTTAAGTTCATTTCCGGTATTCAATTGGTGCAGGTCTTTAGGATCCGGCTGGTACATCCCTTCCATACTTCAATTAAAAACGTTTGTAAATTACTGGGTAGGGAACTATGATGTAGTAGTAGATTGGGAAGATGATGAGGAAGAGGTTATCTCAGACGATTCCACCCCTCATACAAAACAAGTAAATAATATCTTGTTAGAAGCTGGTGGCATTCCCTTCTTAAATGGGGTTTTCTCATCTACGATGGACGAGAAACATAAAGTTGACGTTTTTGAAGACAATCGAGAAGATGGCAAATGGAAGTTTAAGAAAGTCAACCCAATGAAAATCGATAAATTTTGTGTTGGTCGAGCATTTTATGATTTTTAAAATTATGAGAGATAGAATCTTTTATATATTGGTCTGTGTCGCTTTGTCCTCTACCATATTTGCCAAAGATCCTTTTAATTACCATAAGGCTTCTTTGTACTCCGTTATGTTAAGTCATGAGACCCAAGAATACAGTGATGAAATAATTGAAGTTTTCAAAAAGATTCCTGTTCAGGATAATTTTTACGA
>CAZEJY010000114.1:0-4021 GCA_964512705.1 uncultured Sangeribacter sp.
AGCCTCCCCTTTAATATTAGAACGAATTTAACCCCCTATGGTTCGATCCCTCACCCCATTAACTCTATCCCCACTTATCACATAACTCTTGACAATACTGTCCTAAATATTAAGAATTTTACATAGTGTCTTTTTTTTTAGGACAACTTTTGCTATTTTTGTCCTAAAATTTAGGACACTATGGATAAGTTATATATCAAGACCCAAATTGCAATGCGTCAGGCAGAGTTCCCTACCGACTTGAAAAAGAGAGAAAAATCTCTTCCGGTTAATGATAAGAAGATTGTTACAATCCCCGGAGTAAGGCGGTGCGGTAAATCATCGCGCATGGAGGCTGTGGTAAACGAACTTCTTGCAGCCGGTGTCGAAAGAGAGAGGATGCTGTGGGTGAGCTTTGACGATGAACGTCTTGTTACTCTTAAATCCGACGAACTTGATATTATAATAGAGGCGTATCGCGAGATGTATCCTGAGATTGATCTGGCATCGGTTTATATATTTTTTGACGAGATACAGCTGATCGAGAATTGGGAGTATTTCGTAATGCGTTTGTATAAACATAGTTGCAAGAATATATATATCAGCGGTAGCAATGCAACGATGTTAAGTACCGAACTTAAGTCTGCCTTACGCGGGTGGCCCGTCGAAGAGGAGACCTTGCCCCTCTCGTTTCGTGAATATTGCAATTTCAAAGGTATTAAGACAGACAGCTGGTTAGAGGCTGATATGGCAAAACTCCGCAATGCGTTTTCGGATTACAACACAGAGGGTGGTTTCCCCGAGGTAGTGCTGACATCTAACCCTCTCAATAGGGTTAAGATTCTCCAAACTTATTTCGACACAATGTTGCTCAAGGATTTGGTGGAACACTACAATCTGACCAATATAGAGGTCTTGCGGTACTTCATTAAACGCATTATGGCAAACCTTACTAAACCTACTTCCATACGTGCTATTCATGGAGATATCAAATCACGCGGATTAAAAGTAAGTAAAGACGACTTATATAGTTGGGCTAATCACGCGTGTGACATATTTATGTTCCTCAGGGTACCCAATTATAGCAAGTCCTTACAAAAAATCGAAAATTCGCAGCCTAAGTATTATTGCATAGACAACGGTTTGCGGGATGCTGTACTGCTACCTCAAAGCGATGACAATGGCAAGAAACTCGAAAATACCGTCTTTCTACAATTATATCGTGAGCGTACTCCGATAGACCAAATCTTCTATTATCAAGGCAAAGGAGAGTGCGATTTTGTGGTTCAGCGAGGGATGGATATTCATCGCCTGATTCAAGTAACTTGGAATATGGACGATCCTGCAACCCGGCAGCGTGAAATTAACGGACTTATCGAAGCCTCAGATGTAACGGGATGCCGGAACTTATATATCATAACTGCTGATCATACCGAAGAGATTAAACTTGAGGATGGTCGAATCATTAAAGTTATCCCCGCTTGGAGATGGCTTTTAGGTTTATAAATCCGAAGATCTGGGCGAGGGCGACGTAGATGAGGACGTAGAGGGCGATCGAGAGGAGGACGTTGGGGAGGAGGCGGTTGAGCAGGATGAGGAGGGTCATTACTCCCAAGGTCATCAGGCAGGGAGCGTAGATAGCGCGGATAAGGGCGCTTATACGGTAGCCGGTATATTTGGCGGTCATGTAGGCGTGGACGACAAAGGAGTTTAGGGCTGCAATGTCGATAGACCAAAGTAAGCCGGTTATGCCGAACTGAGCCCCTACCAGCAACGCCGCTATGAGTAAAATCAAAAGGTAGCAGCGGGCGCCGAACAATGCGCGGCTCTTACCCATCGTCGCTACAGCATGAAACAGCGTGCTCTCCAGGACGGTGAAAAATCCTCCGACTGTCATTATGCGGAAATACTCCCCCGCCGCGTGCCAGTGTCTGCCGTAGAGAAAATCAACGATACTGTCGCCGTAAAGCAATAAAATACCTAAAATAGGATATATTAATAACGATACGAGTCGTAAAGTCTTGTCGATAAGAAAATTGAGCTTGTTACGGTCATCCTGTACTGACGACAGCGCCGGATAGAGCACTGTAGAGATCACCAGCGGCACATGGTAATCGCACACCTGATTGAGCTTATACGCCTGAGTATATAGACCCGTATCGGCGATAGTAAACCTCTTGCCGATGATGACGGACTGCAGATTGGTCGAGAGCCGTTTCATCAGGTCAATGCCGAGCATGAAACCGCCGAAACTGAAGAGTTCGGCGAGCGCCTCGCGCGAAAAACGCCCCGGCTTGAACCCTCGCATCGGTATCATCAGGAATACCCCGCAGAGCAGCGGATTCAGCAAATACATAGTGACGATACTCCAAACGCCAAACCCTTTTATGGCAAGGTAGATGCCCGTGGCTGCCGCTACGATATATGCCGATATAAAGCAGAAAGCCAAAGCCTTGAACCGCATCTGCTTGCGCAGATAGCAGCTCTGTACGCTCAGTATAGAGTAAAAAATGAGATCCAATCCCCACCAGCGTAGGATACTTACCAAACGGGGAGTCTCAAAGAACCTGCCGATCAAGGGAGCGCATACGTATAGCAGGAGATACAGAAATACACTGCATCCGAATGCCCAGATACCGTATGTGGTAAAATCGGTAGGAGTCGGATTTTTCTTGCGGATGAGCGCCGAAGTGAAGCCCCCGTCGAGCAGAATCTCGCTTATGGAAATGAAAATCAGCAACACCCCCATCAGACCGAAATCCTCCGGTGTAAGCATGCGCGTCAGAACCAAATTGACAGCAAAAGCCAGTGCCACCCCGCCAAAGCGCTGGATAGCCGCCCATATAGTGCCGCTCTTTAGGTTCTGCTGCGTCATCAGGTTAGTGTTATTGTAACTCCTATTAGAAACTCTATTCTTGACTTTCAAGCATATTGCGGGCATTTCTCTTCAGACCCCCTACCCTCGCCCGCTTGAGTGCAGTTCCGCGTAATAGCGCCCCTAATTTGTCAGGTGCCATATCCACGACTTTTTCCGCGGTCAGTTCGGCGACGCGATCGTCTCTGCCGAAGGCTTCGATTTCAGTCGCGGGACAATCGCGGTTGTGCGGACATACCCGCAGACAGATATCGCAGCCGAAAAGAGTACTCCTCCCTTCGGGAGTCCTCATGACGGTCATATCGGGTTCAAAGTCACCCCGGTGTTCTATCGTCAGGTACGACAGACAACGCCTGCAATCTATCGTGCCATCAGTATTTATCGCCCCTCCCGGACAACTCCGGACGCATCTGCCGCAATTACCGCAGTCAGCCGGCATGGCGCTATTGATTGTGCTGAAAGGCTGTAACGGCAGGTCAGTGATAATCTCACCCAATACAACCATGCTTCCGTATCCGGGCACAATAAGTGCACCGTTCATACCGCAGTAGCCGATACCGGCTTTTACGGCCCAAAACCGTTCGCGGAGCGGCAGCGTATCCACGGCAACGCGCCAATTACCGCCATATCGTTTCTGCATTTCAGAAGCCACGTCAGTAAGTCTCTCACCTATCTCCTCGTGATAATCGCGTCCTCTGCCGTATAGGGCAATCGGTGTCCGTCCATGCGAAGGGTCACCACCCGGATGATACGAGAAGGCTGCGGATAATATCCATGTCCTCCTTTCCTCCCGATTCTCCATCTCCCTGAACCTCTCCTCTGCAAGGTGCCTTTCCTCCTGATTCTCTCTGTCCTCCTTGCTCTTTCGTGGGTCGGAGGGCTCATTTTCGAGCAAGCGGACGGGGTTAAACCTGGCCTCGTTGTTACGGAGCATATAGTCCATGCGGGCGAAATCTCCCCTGTTAAGCCATGATTCATAGAGCCGGCGGTCTCTATATCGCTCACCGTCAGGGTCTATATCACCGGTGCAATCGGCGGATGTTATCCCCCATGCGACGGCACCGCTTGCGGACATCAATGCCTTCAGGTCGGCAAGAACAGGACTGTAATTTTCTTTATTGGGCATATTATTATCCCTTTCTGCCGAAATCCGCCGGAATCTCACCC
>CAZEJY010000115.1:0-4011 GCA_964512705.1 uncultured Sangeribacter sp.
ATATTCTTTGAAGCATTAATCTCCCGGCCTCGATTGCCACCGATTCAGGATTAAACGGCGATAAACCCTTGGCAATTTCATCAGCATTGACAAATTCCCGGCATCCCAATAAATCAGGCAGCACAGAAAAAGAGGCGGTAGTTTTACCAGCTCCATTACAACCTGCAATGATATACAATGACGGTTTTGTCATGATTAGTTACGACTCTAATGTTTATGAACAGCGAACTTTGAGCAAAAGTAATAAGAATTTCTATTGTATCAAAGTATTTTCTTATTTATTTGGGCCTTGACAGGGGTGGTAAGCCATGTTCCGCAAGCAGAGTAATACACTTTGGTAAGAAATACTTACTCCAGTATATTGTTTTTATCGCTCCTATTAACTAACTTTGCAAAAACGTTTTACTTTCAAAAATCACCCTTATGAAAGCCCAGAAAAAAACTAAAAAAAGACTGAACGGAGACGATCTTTTGGAATTGGAGTCATTTAAAAAAATGGAAAATCCACTTATGGATTTGATCGCAGAGAGCGCTATCTGGGTAGATCCCAGTAGAGTGCCTCAACACCCAATATACCCAAATGTAAGGAGGGGTTATCATGATGAAAAGAAAAAAACTGAGATAGCAGGGATCTACATTGATGACAATACTTATGCCAACCATGCCATCAAGAGAGCCATATCAAAAAATATAGAATTTGAAAACTATATAACCTGCCATATATGGCCCGGTACTCCTTATGACGTGCGTTACCATACACAACTAGCTAATCTCGTTCTAATACCGCGTGCATTGGCCGGACTCTCTGATCATTTCGCAGGCGTTATTGATGTATTGAAATACCGTTCATGGGAACTGTATGGGTTCTATCCTGCAGGTGAAAATCAACCGCAAAAGCCGAGTTACTATCCTGAAAAATGGCGTCCCTTTGAAGAGGATGACGAGATAATCGATTTGGAAGATTATCTCCTCAAGGATCATCCGGATGACTTAGCGCTTGAAACATATAACGCTAATCGTGAAGAAATAGAGATAGAGAAGGTACACAAAAAAGTGCCTAAATGGATCTCTAATCCGGATCAGATATGTAGCACAATCTTAAATGATTATATGTATTTGAGCGACAATGACTCAAAAGCTGTGTTCCGTGAGGAGTTAAAATCTCTGAGTGAGGACCGTGTGGAAAAGTTTGAAGTCAACTACAACCAAATGAAGAATTTCGGCATTAGAAACCATGCTAAGGTATTTGATGATAAGAACGGCTATATAAGACTTTGGGACCCCGTGGCACTATTCATCAGAGAAGAATATTCCAAATAATTACACTTCTAATTATTCATGCTAGAAAGCTCCCGGCATTAATGTCGGGAGCTTCTTTACAATTTCTGTTTTAAACTGATTGGGGGCATTCAAATATCCCGAATGTTGATGCAGATCGGAGGAAAGCTCTCACCGTCATATATGACGCTTGTTGAATTGATATTGGGAAGAAGGCTTTTCAGGGCATTCATGTTTTCTCTATAGTCAGGTCGCAACATCTTCCCCGCCTTCATTTCATATAGGTTAAGACCTCCGGGAGTGACCAAAACTGCATCAACTTCCTTGCCCGATTGTTCCCGATAGAAATATAGATCTGCATCAAGATCATTGTTGAATTGATTTTTAATCAGCTCGCATACTGCCATATTCTCGAAAATCGCTCCTTTCAAAGGATGGGTCTCCAATTGTTCATAACTTGCAATCTTTAGGAGATAGCACAGAAGTCCTGTGTCGTAGAAATAGACCTTTGGCATCTTCGTAAGCCTTTTGGCAAGATTGTTGAAGTAAGGTGGTAATTGAAATGCGATATATGAAATGGCGAGCATTGAGAACCACTCTGAAATTGTCTTGGAGGTGACACCTACTTCACGTGCCAAGGACGAGGCGTTGAATTCTGAACCGACCCGGGTTGCCAGTAATCTTACAAACTTGTCAAACTCGAGGAGATTCTTAATCCTTAGTAGGTCACGTAGATCCCTTTCAATATAAGTATTATAATAATTCCTGTAAAAACGACGTGGAGCATCGTGATTTACAAGAACTCCGGGATATTGACCTTGCCACAAGAGCATTTCTATAGAATTGTCAAGCTCACTTTTATCCATCTCCTTAAAAGAGAAGGGGAGTAAGGTAAAGAGAGCTGCCCGACCCGCCAATGACTGTGTGACGGTTTTCAATAACGAGAAATTGCTGCTTCCGGTAAGGATATAACGGAGCTTTCTGTTTTCGTCCACGCGGACTTGAATCATGGATAGCAGTTCCGGAACGTGTTGCACTTCATCAATGATGACCTTATCTCCTAAGTCTTCAATAAAGCCAACTGGATCTTCCATAGCTGCCGTTCTGGTTACAACATGTTCCAGACTCACATAGTTATAATCGGGATACAAATGCCTGCAAAGACAAGTTTTCCCTGATTGCCTTGGCCCGGTTATCACTATCACCGGGTAATACGGCGCTGCATCTTTAATTTGTGAAGAAAGTAACCTGGGTTTATAATTCTCCATGTTAATTACAGATTTAAAGTGCAAGTTCAAATAATTCAAGGGGTAACTTTAAATTATCCGGACTATCAATTCTAATAAACAAGAGTATCGCTCCGAATAATTTGGAGTAACACTCCAAATATTAAGTGAGGTGTAAAAAAGAGAGGATTGTATCCTCTCTTTTGCGGAGTGACCGAGATTCGAACTCGGGATACGCTTTTGGCGTATACACGCTTTCCAGGCGTGCCTCTTCAGCCACTCGAGCATCACTCCATTGCGGATGCAAAATTACTCATTATTATTAACCGTGACAAATTTGTTTTTCTTAAAAAATCTAAAATGGAGAGTTGTTCTCCACTCGTGCTCTTATGTCTTCACTTATTTATTTAATTGTATTGATAGTTGGGGAAAAAAGAGTAAATTTGCACTCAGAAGTTTAAAAAATAATATTGTATATGGCAACAAAACCCTTCCATTACCAGGAGATGTTCCCCCTGGGCCCGGATACAACTGAATACTATCTTCTTACGCCGGATTATGTGCACACAGAAACATGGGGCGGCCACGAATTTCTGGTGGTAGACCCTGAAGCTCTCACCGTCCTGACCCGCCAGGCTACTCACGACAACGCCTTTATGCTCCGCCGTGAACATAATGCCATGGTGGCCAAGATTCTTGCAGATCCTCAGGCCAGTGATAACGATAAGTTTGTGGCACTGACCATGCTCCGCAATGCCGAGGTTGCCGCCAAGGGAGCCCTGCCTTTCTGCCAGGACACCGGCACTGCCATCTGCCATGCTGAAAAGGGTCAGCGTGTATTCACCGGCTGCAATGATGAGGAGATGATCTCAAAAGGTGTTTATCTCACTTACACCACAGACAATCTGCGCTACAGCCAGAACGCACCTCTGACCATGTATGAGGAAGTCAACACAGGCTGCAACCTCCCCGCTCAGATAGACATCCACGCCACAGAAGGAGATGAGTATCACTTCCTGTTTGTTGCCAAAGGCGGCGGCAGCGCCAACAAGACTTACCTTTACCAGGAGACAAAGGCAACCATCAATCCCAAGACTCTGGTTCCCTTCCTGGTGGAGAAGATGCGCTCACTCGGCACAGCAGCGTGTCCCCCTTACCACATCGCATTTGTAATCGGAGGCACCTCAGCTGAGAAGAACCTGGAAGTTGTCAAGAAAGCTTCAGTAAAATATTATGACAGCCTGCCCACCAAGGGTAACGAGTACGGCCACGCATTCCGTGATGTAGAACTTGAGAAAGAACTCAAGAAAGCAGCTGAGGAACTTGGTCTGGGCGCACAGTTCGGCGGCAAGTATTTTGCCCATGACATCCGTGTAATCCGCCTGCCGCGTCACGGAGCATCCTGCCCCATCGGAATGGGTGTAAGCTGCTCAGCCGACCGCAATGTCAAGGCTAAAATCAACCGTGAAGGTCTGTGGATAGAGAAACTTGACTCCAATCCCGGAGA
>CAZEJY010000116.1:0-3986 GCA_964512705.1 uncultured Sangeribacter sp.
TTGCTGTCAGACGGATCTGCAATCACTCCCACACACTCTATACCGGGAATGATAGGTGTGTTGATATATGGCTGTGACACTTCAAACTGACGCAGCAGTATTTCGGAATGGTTAATACCGAATGCCATTACGCGTATAAGTACCCATCCGGGGCGTACGGCCGGAACAGCGGTTTCGCTCAATGTCATTTCGTCAGCCTTGCATGGGCCTGTCAGGACTATTGCTTTCATATCTCTTTCCAGCATTGTGGGTCAGGAGCGTAAAAGGAGTGATGGTAGCCGTAGGCGACGGCAGGACATCCTCGACAGAAACGCAGTAATTCACACTTGGAGCATTTTTCAAATTTGTCATACTGCCGGTAGTTGTCCATCTCTTTTCCGGTCCATAATTCATGGATTGGCTTGTGAAACAGATTTCCGACCGTACTGTCGAATCTGCGGCATGCCATGACATCACCGTTGGGCTGTATGGTGAAGTGACAGTCACCGCAATGACAGCCATCGTAAATAGCGTCGGGATCACTGTTTTCTGGTATCTTGAACAACCCTTTTTCATAGAGGTACAGTGTCCAAAGATGATCTTTCAGGTTGAAAATCGTGCCGGAATCCTTATGTTGCTCAAATTTTTTCCATATTCGGTCCAGAAAATCACGATATTCAGTCGGTGAGATATGGGTGGATTTTTCTTCGGATGTAGGGCAATAGCGGCCGAATGCAAACACGTCAACATTCTTACTTACCACAAGGTCAATTATGTCAGGAATTTCTGCGATATTTGTTCCTGATACGGTTGTCATTATGGCTACGCGGATACCGTTGCGCTTCAGGACATCTATTTTGTCGATTGTAGTATCAAAAGATCCCGGTTTGCGTATCGAGTCATGTGTATCCCGCATCCCGTCGATAGACAGCTGGTATTTCTCGCAGCCAAGTGATTTTAGTCGGCTGCATACCTCATCGGTAAGATGAAACGGATTGCCGAGAATGGTAAATGGAATATTGTTTTCTTTGAGTATTGACAGTATCGTCCAGAAATCGTGGTGCAGTATCGGGTCGCCGCCGGTGATATAGAAATAGGGTAGGCGATTCATGCGGCTGCACATATCGATACACTGCTTTATGACTTCCCGGGCTCGTGCAAGAGGCATTTCTATAATGCGGGGATGTCCTTCGGAAAATATGTAGCAATGCTCGCAGCGTTGGTCGCAGCTATCGGTGATATGCCATTGAAATGCAAAATAATCCATTTACTATTTGATTGATAAATTAGATAAACTCCGATGCAACTGAGTGTTTGTTGCATCGGAGCTGACTTTCTTTGGACCGTGATTTACTTTTCACCGGCACCGCAGGCTGAACCACATGCTGCGGGCTTGGGTTCGGGCTTTTCGTCACCGGCGCCACATGCAGAGCCGCATGCTCCTGAGGGCTTTTCAGTTTCAGCGTTTGCGCAGAGATAAGCCTGGGCGGTGTGCTTTACAGCACCATTGTTGATACGTTTCATAGTCGTGTCGTTTTAATTGGTTGAACTTATATTAGCATTTACAAATTTAACGTATTACGACATATAAATCAAGAACTTACAAAATTGTATCTAAGTAACATATTTATTACTAATGATGATTTTCAGTTACTTGCAGGGTAAAATAAATTGCAAATTCTTTTACCGGGAAGAATGGTAATGCGATTATAGCAGTTCAGGCTGATATAACTATCCTACGCCTAACAGTTCTATTTCAAAGATGAGGGTTGAGCCGCCCGGAATGCCCGGCTGATTCATCTTACCGTAAGCTTGTTCGGCCGGAATATAGATTTCCCATTTATCACCTACGTGCATCTGTTGTAGCGCAATTATCCATCCCGGAATAAGGTCACGCAGCCTGAATGCCGGTGCGACACCCCCTTTGCTTGAATCAAAAGTCTTGCCATTTATGGTTTTGCCGGTATAGTGTGCAGTAATGACACTGTTGCGTGTCGGTGTAGCCGACGAGGTATTGCCTTTTTTGATTACTTTATAGTAGATACCTTTATCGAGGGGTAAGACACCCGGTTCCGAGGCTTTTGCGGCAAGCCATTCTCTATTTTTTATAACATACTCTTGTTTTGCCATAATATAATGCAACTTTATGATACTGACTTTTACAAAGATATGAAATAATATGGTATTTTAGAATGTCGCAGGGGCGGGAATTACTATTTCATATAAACGACTATGTCCGTAACCGCAAAGAAGCGACCATAAAATATGTTTATTTGCGTATATCGTGCTGATGAGGTATATTTGTATTATAGATACTCTGAATATGAGAAAGAAAGAGCAACTAAACTCCATAATAGAGATATGTCCTGTAAGAAATGTCGTGGCGCGGTTCGGCAATAAATGGGCTCTGCTGGTGATACTTGTACTGAGTGAGAGCGAGTCTATACGTTACAACGAGCTCGGCCGGAAAATTCCGGATATCTCCTCCCGGATACTGGCCAACACATTGCGCACGCTTGAAGCTGACGGCCTTGTAAGCCGTACCTATTATCAGGAGGTTCCCCCGAGAGTGGAATATGCCCTCACGGATACCGGACGCTCGCTGGTTCCGATAATCCAGCAGCTTACAGAATGGGCTCAGGCCAACATGAAATCAATTATCGATCATCGCAACAACACCGCGCAATGCTGAATCAGCCTCCGTATCGTATTTCTTCCGGCGGCTCCGAAAATAG
This sequence comes from uncultured Sangeribacter sp., assembly GCA_964512705.1. GTDB lineage: Bacteria > Bacteroidota > Bacteroidia > Bacteroidales > Muribaculaceae > Lepagella. The sequence goes on from CAZEJY010000116.1 coordinate 2,715, forward strand.
GCTGTCATAGTCGAAAGTATTTACACGTAAGTCTGATCTCCGCAGGCATTATAAAGGGAAAGAGTCCGGCACACGTTACCGGACTCTCTCAACAGCTGGATAATTTAGTTTCCCAGCCTTCCGGGGCCAGTTCATTCAGACATGGCCCCGTCGATTATGGAAAAATTGTTAGCCAAGAGCGGCCGCCGCTTGTCGCCGTTGTTCCCGTGAGTCAGACAATTGTTTGTCGATTTGATTATCCATCACTTTTCCGACAATAATCTTGCTGACAAACCATACTGCGAGAACAATCAACGCAATTTTGAAATTGGTGAAATACCATGCAATCAATGAAAGAACCCACATCCATTTAACGATATTCTTGATGCGTTCTTTTCCTTTCACGAAAGCGACCTCTTCCTGATTAACCGGTGTGGACATGGAGGTTCCATCACCTAATCCGTCCATAATGAAGTAGTGTTTTTCATTGTTATAGGTATAATATACAAACCAGAATGGTGCTAATACATATCGTCCGTTATGCTTGAGGTCGTAGCTGTTGCTTGCGCGGAAGTCTTTGATCTCCTCACCGTTCAGTTGCTCTAATGCGTTTTCCTGTGCGAGTTCGTTGACGAGCTCATCACCATATTTGGTCCAGGTAAGATCGGCGTCAGTGTCCATGGCAAGTGTGAGAGGGCTATCTCCTCCTTCCAATCCCAGTAATGCGGGATCATATTCCTTGGATGCCATCACATTATAGCTGTACTGCTTGGCAAATTCTCTCAACTCCTCAGGGATATCCTTTCCTTCATAAGCGAGACAAAGAAACGCGAAGTTGCCCTGCGACGTACCGGTGTGGGGCAGGAATTTCTTGACTTTTTTATTCTGTACCTTTGTACCGCTTGAAGATGCCCTTACCTCTGTGGTCTCGATAGCCACTTTACATGACCACGATGACATATAGCTGCCTTCGTATAAATACATGGGCAGATATGCCTTGATGACATTCTCGGGATTAATGCACTGGAAAATATCAGTGGGCACATAGGCGCGTTCCACAAGGTTGTTAATCATAGCTTGCTCAAAGTCATTTTCCGATGTGCGGAACACGATGAGACGCTCGGGGATAGGCACCTTTTTAGCTGTAATCAGGGGATTGAATGCCTTGCTATGGCAATAAGGACATTCAACTTCGCTTTGAAACGGGCTGAACGAGGTGATGACTTGTTTACAACTCGGACATATAACCTGTTGTAATTCTAATGTTTCGGCCATAATTTTTTAGTTTTAATG
>CAZEJY010000117.1:0-3821 GCA_964512705.1 uncultured Sangeribacter sp.
CGGTGTGCTCGATGATGATGTAGGCGCCGCTCTTGAAGGATACGGTCTTGCCGAAGGATGATTTGATCTGCCGGGTGATATTGTAGTGGTCGAATATCGGCTCGGGCTTGTCGTAGAGCTCTACGATTTCTGCGCGGTCGGGGGCGATGAGGCTGACATACTTCTTGATCTGGGAGTAGATGTCGGGGTCGTTGACCCTGATGCTCTCGAATGAGGGGCTGAAGATGTCGCGGAGCACTCCGACGATGCGGCTTTCTTCTTCGAAGATGAGGGCCGGTGCGGTGGCTTTCTGGGCTCGGGCAACGGTGTCTTCCCAGCACTGGAGGAGGGTCTTGAGCTCGTGGTTGAGCTCGGCCACGCGTTTGCCTTCGGCCGATGTGCGCACGATCACGCTGAAGTTTTTGGGCCTGATGCTCTCGATGAGCTGGCGCAGGCGGAGCTTCTCTTCGGTGGTCTTGATTTTCTGGGAGATGGAGATTTTGTCGCCGAAGGGTATTAGCACCATGTAGCGGCCGGTGAGGGTGATCTCGGTGGTGAGTCGCGGACCTTTGGATGATATGGGTTCCTTGACTATCTGGACCATGAGTTCCTGGCCGGGGCGGAGGAGGTCGGTGACTGTGCCGTGTTTGTCGATGTCAGGCAGCAGCTTCATCTTGCTGACCGAAGGGATGTGCTTGGGGTCGGAGAGGAGTGAGGTGAGGAAAGCGGAGTAGGAGGAGAACTGTGAGCCAAGATCCAAGTAATGGAGGAATGCGTCTTTTTCGTAGCCTACGTTGACGAAGGCGGCATTGAGTCCCGGCATGAGTTTCTTGACCTTGGCCAGGTAAATGTCGCCGACAGCATAGGCGATGTCGCGTGCCTCTTTCTGCAGAGACACCAGGCGTGAGTCTTCGAGGAGGGCTATGCTCACCTCTTTGGGCTGCACGTCGACGATAAGTTCGCTTCGCATTGTCTTGGTGTAGTGATTAGATACTTGCTATCAAACACAAAGAACAAACTCGGGGGCTCGGGGCCGTCGTGCGGCAATGCCACTGCAAGTTTGTCCTTCGTATAGCGTTTGAAGTCTGTGTGAGTCAGAAAAACCGGTAGGGATTATTTCTTCTTATGACGGTTCTTTCTGAGACGTTTTTTGCGCTTGTGGGTAGCCATCTTGTGGCCTTTTCTTTTCTTTCCGCTGGGCATTGTTTACGCAGTTTATGGTTAATGAATCGATGTTGGTCGAAAAAAGTGGGGTGATAAGGGTGGGTGAGGTGATTACTTCACGGCCTTAACCTCTTCCATGAACACTTTAGCGGGCTTGAAAGCGGGGATTTTGTGCTCGGGGATGATGATGGTGGTGTTTTTGGAGATGTTGCGTGCGGTCTTCTCGGAGCGGGTCTTCACGATGAAGCTGCCGAAGCCACGGAGATACACGTTTTCGCCATGTGAGAGGGAGTCCTTAACGACTTCCATGAATTTTTCTACGGTTTCAAGAACGCTGGCTTTGTCGATGCCGGTGGTCTTTGCAATTTCGGAAACGATGTCGGCTTTAGTCATTTTCGTTTACTGTTTTGTATGATGATTAATTTCTTTGATAAGCAAACGGTTAAGCCCTTGAAGAGGGGGGCGGACCCTTTTTGCAAGTGCAAATATCGTAACTTTTTTTCAATTGGGCGCAATATTGAGCGGTTTTTTTGCAATAAACACCACTTTTGCACCCTTTTATCGTCGGGCCGATATTAATTTAGGTGGTAAGCGGGGGGCGGAGGGTGATGTCGCTGAGAGCGGAGACGGTGAGAGCTCCGGGTGGAGGGGCGATGGTGGCCGCGGGGTCGAAGAGGATGGCGCTCCATCCGGCGGCGAGGGCTCCGGCGATGTCGGTCTGGGGGTTGTCGCCCACCATTATGTGGGCGGCGGGGTCGGCGACTCCGGAGCGCTCCATGGCGTGGCGGAAGAGTCGGATGTCGGGCTTCTGCACTCCGATGTCGTCGGAGAGCACTGTGAGGTCGACCAGCGGGGTGAGGCCGGCAGAGTCCATCTTGCGGTATTGCACCTCCTTGAAGCCGTTGCTGAGCACTCCCACGGTGATTCCGGCCTCGCGGAGGCGGCGCAGGAGGGAGTGGGCTCCGGGGAGGGTGCGGTGCTCGAGGGCCAGGAGGTCGAGATAGCGCGTATGGAGGGTGGCTGCCATGGCGAGAGCTTCGGCCTCGGGCATTCCGGCTTCGGTGAGGGGGCGGCGGAAGCGCTCGGTGATGAGAAAGGAGCGGGTGATGCGGGCGGCGCTGAGGTCGGCCCAGAGGCGGTGGTTGTGGAACTGGTAGGCGGCAATCCACTCCTCGGGGGTGGCGAAGAGCTCGCGGAGGCGGGGCGTGGTGGCGTAGACCTTGGCGAGGGCGCTGCGGGAGTTGGCGCGGAAATCTATCAGGGTGTCGTCGAGGTCTATCCAGGCGACTTTTATCAGCGAGGGGTCAATCATTGGCGGTGAGGTAGCCCGACCGGAGCTCTACACGGCGCAGCATGGCCACCACTCTCACGGTGAGGGGGAGCACAGCGGCTTCGTAGAGGGTCTTGAGCAGGGTCTGGGTGATGATGAGGTTGATGATGGCCGATGCGGGGAGCACTCCGGCAAAGGCTATGGGGAAGAAGATGAGGCTGTCGGTGCCTTCGCCCCAGAGGGTGGAGACGAGGGCGCGGAGCGAGAATCGCCGGCCTTGGGGCGCGGAGGCTTTCATGCGGGCCATCACCCAGGCATTGACGAGCGAGCCGCAGAGGAAGGCGATGAAGCTGGCGGCAAAGATGCGGGGCACGGCTCCGAATATGAGGGTCATGGCCTCCTGTCCCTCCCAGCCGGGAGCTCCGGGGAGGATGATGCCTATCTGCAGGAGGAGCGACACGAGAAGGTTGGCCGCAAATCCGAGCCAGATGACCATGCGGGCCTTGCGGAAGCCGTAGAGCTCCACGATGCAGTCGTTGATGATGTAGGAGATGGGAAATACGACAACTCCGGCCGTAATGGTCAGGGGACCGAGGGGCACGGTCTTGATTTCCATCAGATTGGACACGATGAGACACACGCAGAAGAGCAGCGTGAGCACAAGGAAAGTAAATGAGTAGGTGGTACGGGTCATAGGTCTTGTTTTTAACGAGGTAGCAAGCACTCGGTGCGTGCCGGAGGGGTTCCGGCACTGCAAAGTTACGCAAAAAATCCGGATTTTCAGCGGGGGAGGTGGCGCAGACGCGACTCGATGTAGTCGGTGAGCAGCGTCACGGCCACTTTGTTGTTGCCTCCCTGGGGCACGATGAGGTCGGCAAACCGCTTGGAGGGAGCTATATACTGCTCGTGCATGGGCTTGAGCACCTGCTGATAGCGGTCGATGACCATCTGGGGTGTGCGTCCGCGCGAGATGCAGTCGCGGGCTATCACGCGGATGAGGCGTTCGTCGGCATCGGCGTCAACGAACACTTTCACGTCCATCATGTCGCGCAGCTCGGGCTGGCTGAGCACGAGGATGCCTTCGACTATCACCACGTCGCGGGGCTCCACGCGGATCACCTCGGGGCAGCGGGTGCAGGTGAGATAGCTGTAGGTGGGCATATCGATGGTGTGGCCGGCCTTGAGCTCGGCGAGATGCTTCTCGAGGAGGGACCATTCGATAGCGGCGGGTTCGTCGAAGTTGATGTTCTGTCGCTCTTCGGGCGGTATGTGGCTCGAATCGCGATAGTAGTTGTCCTGGGGTAGCACAGCCACCTCTCCGGCGGGGAGACTGGAGATAATCTTGTTGACTACGGTCGATTTTCCGGAGCCGGTGCCTCCGGCTATGCCAATTATAATCATTTGGAGC
>CAZEJY010000118.1:0-3793 GCA_964512705.1 uncultured Sangeribacter sp.
AAGGGTGGAAATATGTGGCGAAGTAGCCGTCGTGGCGCGCAACTCTCAGAGCCAATCGGCGGTAAAGCCGCGCGGGGAGATGATGATAGCTCAGCCAGAAGAGGGGAAAACGGACCAGCGGCGTCACTGCAGCGGGAATCTGCATAACGCCGTCCTTCATGAAATAAGTACGGGGATCGGTCAGGTGCATGTAGCGGCCGGGTATGAAGGCCGGATTGAGCGAGGAGTTGTAGACATAGCCGCAGCGGGCGATCTCTGAGTCGGAGACTGGGAACATCCTCGGCTGGCGGTAACCGCGCACGGTTACTCTGGTCAGACGCTCGATAATTTCCTTAGACCATTCTACGTCGGATGGTTGCGGACGCCAGTGGTCACAGCCGTGGGCGGCCACTTCGTGACCCTCGTCGATAATGCGGCGCATGGTAGCGGGAGCGTTCTCCACGAAATTAGCCGTGCAGAAAAATGTTGCCTTTGCCCCGTGGGCAGCCAGCGTGTCGAGGATCAGTTCAGTGCCTGCGACAGATATTTTCATCGACTCTTCGAGGGAAATCTCTACGCCGTGCTCGCGCGGCACATCAAATTCCTCAGTATCGAAACTCAATAGTATTTTGGCCATCTCCTATCAAATTTATTCCCACAAAGATACGCATAATATTTTAGAATAGGGTTAACATAGATTCGGTACAGATCTCTAATGTTATAGTTCCATCTATATCTCGCCACCTTGCGTCTGAAATAATATTATCTGTCCGCTATCCATTGATGGCTATATTATAAAAATTAGACTTTGAATCTAGAAAAGAATATTCTATAGTTAATCATGAAAGAATTTACTATTACTATCCTTAACAATTCTTGAAATCTGGTCGTTTGTGAATCCTACAAAATTAAGCAGACAGCATATAAGCAGTTTTCTTATTTTTCTAGTTAGTTCGATTAATTCCCAACCATCTTTAGCATATGGCTTTTTTTCTTTCGGAACGAAGTGGGAAAAATAATGTCTAGAATCAACGACCTCATTAATGTTGATCTCATTTAGTTTGAGGCGGTCGATGGCTTTAAATTCATTGACTAATTCCTCTATAATGGTATACAGGTTTGTACGACAACTGTTTTTGATATGGTGTTCTTGTCTGTAATCATTATCCTTGAATCTCCACCAGAAGCCCTCAATACCCTGTATGACAATAAGAAAATCAACACTGGAGAAAGTTCCTTTTTGACGAACACATTCAATTAGATGATGACGTATTGGAGCAATGTCACTCTGTTCAGAATACCATTTTTTAATAATTGTCTTAAACTCTTCTTTAATTAAGTCATAGGAAAACAGAAACGACCATCTTTTGGATATATTTTGCTCAGAATTAGTTTCTTCCCCATGATAAACACGTATATATTCTATTGGAAAGAAATGCTTGTCGCCATTATCAAGTTCTTGATATTTTGACTTGGTAAATAAAACAATCTTTTTGCTCTCAATAGGTCTCAATGCAGCAAATGATAAGAATTGTTCAAAGAGAAAAATCTTACTTAACGCATCTTTTAGGGAAAAATCAGATATGCTAGTTAATGTAACTAACGTTTTCTGTTTAATTTTCGGTTCAAAGTAATCGCCTTTATAATTTACTACCCCATCAATTGATAATCTAAATTTATCGATATCTACATGGTCAATATGATTTCCTCCTGTTTTAAATGAAATACAGTATTTATCTACCTTTTTCTCATTATAAAACATAGTGTTCTCAATTGAGTTCGGCGTCGCCCAAAGCCCTAAATAAGGAATATCAACCAGTGTTTTGAAGAAAAATGGTGTATCTAATGAGGTAATATGTGTGCCAATGATTAAATGCTGACAGTTATATCGTTGGATTGAAAACTTGCAGCTGAAGTTAAGAGACCCGCCTGATGGGAAACAGTTTAACAATGATATTTCTTTAGCATCCGAGCTAAATCCATAGATAACATTTTCTTCCTCACGATTAATGAATTCTTCAACTGCAGAAGTCTGAGGGTGCAGTTGTCCTATTAACTCCAATTTTATTGAGTCATTAGGTATATATGTCAAGATACCAGCCACTACATCATCTGGTGATGATGGTAGCCACCAGTAACCTTTTATTTCAATTTTTTTAGTCATAAATTGAAAATGTTTTTAAGCATTGGAATAAAGTCAAGGATCCTGTTTGATTTAATGCAATAGCCTAAATTCATCATTATCTGAGATTCAGAAGTGATTTTTTGAGCCAATGTGGGAATATTAACAACTTTAATATCTCCATTAACCATTATTTGAGGTCCAGCATAAAGTATTCCAAGAAGTTTTATTCTAGAGCTTCCAAATGATATATTTCCAAATTTATCGTGACGCTGTCCTAATTCGTACTTAATTATGGGTGAACCACTAGAGCCGGGGAAACAAGCAGCATCGATTACAAACTCTCTTAATCCATTATAATCATCTTTTAGATGGGTAGACGTTATTCCTTTGCGTACTAATGGTTTGTTATTTACACTATCATATAACCCATTAGGGTACCCTATCATAAAAATGTCTTCAACTAAATCATAATCAATTAAATCCGACTCATTAGGAAGAACTGAGTTGTCAAAAGCTGAGTATGCAATTTTTATTCCTGCAGAGATATAATTCTCTATATATGGATTAACTAGAAGAGCGCATAGATCAACTTTTGGATCTGGGTGAAAACACCATACACAAGGTTTTTTATCGAAAACAACATCTACATTAATTCGCATTGATGTCGGATTACCACTTTCATCCGCTCCAACCATTCTAAATGAACACTGCCGCATCCCATCAATTACATGTTTGTTTGTAACCAGTAAGAGAATACTTGTGTCCTCATTTAGTTGTAAATTATAAAAGAATCCTGTCCCAACAGAACTAACCCCTGTTTCTGTATTTTTTGCTACAATGCGAACAGTGCTGTAACTAACTTTTTCAAAAAGAGATGGATTCATATTTGATTAATTTAAAATGCAAAGAACTTGTCTTGCATTCGGGTTTTGAGGTTGAACTTCTTTGTTGAGTCAAGGGCGCGCTCAATGCAGATGAACTTTGTGTCGGGATGCTCCATAAAGTAGTCCACAGTGGCATCTGCTAAAGTGTTATCTACACAGATGTATGCCTCTTTTACGCCGTCTGATGCAAGATACACTGTGTTCTCTGTAAATTGAGATTGAGGCACGAGCTTGTATGTGAGCATAAAGCCACGCGTGATAAGGATCTCGGTGATTAACTCCTGTTCATCAAAGCCCATAGATAGCTGTTGCTCTTTTGTGGCAACATACTTATGAAATAGTTCAAGATTTTCCGCCTCAGATTTTTCCGGATCGGGTGCAAAATCAGTACGCGGGAAAGAAGATTTTGAGAGAGTGAATACCTTAAAACCAAGTTGGTCTAATTGTTGCTGGTCTTCTGGCGTAATTAATCGTCCATCAAAAGAAGCCTTAATTTCTTCAGAAATGGCTTTATTTCTAGCAATGGTAATCTCACTAATCCTTTTGAAGCCTACACGTCGTGCATTACTGTTCTCATCAGTTGATTGGGGAACCTGTACAAGAATGTATTTACGATTACCTCCGTCCTTTATATTTTGATTGATTACAGCATGCCCAGTCGTTCCCGACCCAGCAAAGAAATCAAGTACGATGTCATCTGATTGTGAACCGATATCTATGATACGTCTAATAAGTTCATTTGGTTTTGGAAAATCGAATATGCCTTTTCCCAAAAGTTGTTGAACTTCTGCTGTTCCTTTATTCG
>CAZEJY010000119.1:0-3764 GCA_964512705.1 uncultured Sangeribacter sp.
TGCCGACACAGTGCCCATATCGTTGCTGGCCATGTACTATCCCCCTTCCTTCCAGCATTCGGACACAGGGGAGGAAAATTCCACAAAGCCACGCAAGCAAAACCGCAGCGCAGACAACCCATACTTTGATAGGAACGGTATCCAAGATACATCCCTGACCATTGGTGAACCATCCGTCTCAGGAAATTCCCTGACAGTACAGCTTGCATCAGAACATTCCACCGATGCGACGCTTTCAATCTTCACTGATGCCGGGATTCCTTTGGCAGAACCTGTAAGAATTAGCATAGGGCCTGTGCCGCAGGACTATACCTTCGCAATCCCATCTGAATGGGAAGGCGTCCTGCTCCTCCGTATCGAAGTCGGGGATTCCTCTCGCACACTCAAGGTAATAATCTAAGGAAGGAGGTCACATGAGACGACGATTACCGGTACTTGTCCTTGTCACTGCAATACTGCAGGCTATATTGAGTTATGGATCTCCCCAGTCCTCCTCAGTATCATATGACGATGCTGACAGCCTCTCTGAACCGTCAGATTCAATCAGCACCATAACAGCTCTGTCCGGACTGGAAAGCGAGGATTTTGTCGAAAGTTACTACAAGGGCATCATCCCACCTTCTCCACAGGCCGCCTCCTTGGCAAGATATGCTGATTATCCTGTCAGCCACATGACAGGGTTACCCGACATTTCGGTCCCACTTTATGTTATTGATCTCGGTGGATACACACTGCCCATATCTATAAGCTACCATGCCTCGGGAACCAAACCAGACGAGATACCAGGATACGTCGGCTCCGGGTGGACCCTCAATGCAGGGGGAGCCATTACACGCACCATACTCGGCAAGCCGGACTCTCCGATGACGGATTCCAACGTTGAGCTACCTTGCTATGACGACAAGTTCCTCAGTGAAAAAATTGAGGAAGTGCAAAAGACTGGAGGGGGGACTGGAATCGGGTACATCGCATCCATAGTGGGTCTAAACGATGACCATGACACGGAAAGCGACAGGTATTCGTTCAATGTCGCCGGAAACACCGGGGTGTTCAGGTACAGCTACGCCGACAGGGAGTATGTGATCCTCAACAACAGCAACTGGCTTGTGGAGGCGTTCCACGGTGGCCCACGCTTCCGCTTAGTGACCAACGACGGCACGGAATACGAGTTTGACGAGGAAGAATGCTCAGGCTACGGACCCTCCGACAACGAGCCCCCTTACCCCACGGCATGGTATGTCACAGCAATCAACACGCCCTATGGAAACATCTCCTTCAACTACGGCTCAGGATCTACCGTCACGGTAAAACACACCAATGTCTCAGCCACTTCCGGTCCAAGGCTCGAGCTCGTTGAGTCTGTCGATGGCACCGGGAGGACGGATTATGCTTATGAATGGCACAGCCGCAAGCAGGTGGAGTTTTCCGATGCATACTTCTCATACCAGCAAAGGCCGCTTGAGTCCATTTCCTGGCATGGTGGGAAAGTGGTGTTCGAATACGACGAGGGTGAAAGGCATGTGACATTGAAACGCCTTGTCCGAATGAAGGTCCTCGATACAACCGGCAAACTCCGCAAGAGCGTGGAGTTCGACAACACGGACAATTGGCCGACATCCAACAACTCATCGGGACGGAGACTGCTGAAAAAGGTCTCGGACTCGGAGCAAGGCACCTGGAGCTTTGGGTACGACAAATCGGTGCAGGTGCCTGAATGGTCAACCAACCCATCGCCAAACTGCATTGCCCAGAACACTGACTTTTGGGGATACCTGAACACTTCCAGTCCCTCCTCACGTGAAGATGTCTTCACCGAAAGCCAGTCCTCGTGGCTTCAGGACGGTGCTGAAGACACCGCATGGCACATAGGGACGCGGGACAGGTCACCGAGCCTGAGCCACACAAAGGCTGGTGTGCTCAATGCAATCACTTTCCCTACCGGAGGAAAAGTGACTTACAACTATGAGCTGAACCGACACGGTGCGCGCCTTTACGGGGGTCTGCGTGTTAAGTCGGTGACAGTGCAAGAGAACCAGTCTGCGACCGTATACACCACGACCTTTGAATACAGGGGAGCCTGTCTGACTTCAGAGGATCCTGAGGACCTCATGAGATACATAAGCCAACGCCAGATGTGCAAGAACCCGGCCTTCGGAATACCCGATCTCGGGGATCCCTGGCCGGTGGAGTTGCGCACCTGCGTCCCATTCCCTATCAACCCTGTCTCAGGTATTTCCAGCCCAGTTGTTTACTCTGATGTGACGGAGATCCGTCCCGACGGATCAAGTATCCGGTACATATATGACGAGAATGAACTGTCCGCGCTTTACGGCACAGGTCCAGAATATGAACATCCTTCTTTGTTTTATCAGTCTGTCAACGATTGGGGTGTGAGGGAGCCGCTGATGCTCAAGAAGACCATCTATGACAAAAGCGGCAATGCCGTGGAGGAAGAGACCCGGACTTACGAGAGAAAAACGCGTAGAAAGTTCACTGCTGGTGTGAGGACAATCTGCCCTTACTACGAGTTTATGGTGCCTCCCAACAAATGGCAGCCTGTTACCGTCACTCCATCCCTCGTGGCAAAATTCAGAGTGCTCCAGCATAAGACTTCCACCGCGCATGTGAGGGCAAACTTGCTCTCTTCAAGGACTGTCAAGAACATTGCTACAGGTTTCAATAGCACAACCGTGTATACTTACGACGATGAGCTGCGCACCATGCTCCACCGGTCTGAGTCGGTGTCAGGGAGCGACGGGACTACATTGAAGAAGGAATACAAGTACACCTTCGACTTCAACGATTCCACCAGCATGAGGATGACGGAGGAGTACTATATGACAGATGCTCCTGTGGAGACAAGCATATATGCCGGGAGCAGCCTCATTTCAGTGTCAAGGACAGGATACGGCTTCTACAACGGCTGTCCCTATCCTGTCTCGGTATCCTCTTGGTCGGCCCCGACCGCCTCATCCCTGCAGTCTCCTCCCCAGCTTCTTCCAGCAAGGGAGAGTGTCTCCTCCTACAACGCCATGGGCCGTCCCCTGTCTATCAAGGTCAATGACACGGACCTCCACTCCTTCTCATGGGACACCACAGGCACCATGATGCTGACATACACTGCCCCGGGCAGCCTGGCAACCGCTTACACGCACAAGCCGCTCTTCGGACTCGAATCCGTCACGCTGCCGAACGGCTACAAGACAACCTTCACATACAACGGTGCCGGGATGCTGGCCTCATCGGCTGATGATGCCGGAGCAATCGAGACCTACTCCTACAGCATCGCCAACCACCCCACTGCCTCAATGACAGGAGCCGGCAATTCTGTCACCACCACCAGGTTCCTGAACGTGGCTGGGCCCAAGACAGTCTCCACCCGCCGGTATCTCGACGGTTTGGGAAGACCATCATCTGTCGTGGAAGGTGGCAGGAACACAAGCGGCAAGTACCTCTACACAGCACTCTCCTACGACTCCCTCGGGAGAGAGGCGCGGGCTGTACTGCCATCCACAGGCACCTCCTCCATCACGGATGAGACCTTCGCACAGGTGAAGGCACTCTCCGTTACCACCTACAGCGACTCCTATGCCTGGTCAGAGACCACATACGATGGCCTCGACCGTCCTGTAAAAGTCACGACACCCGGCAACGAATGGTACTCAGCAGAAAAGGGCAAGGTAACGGAATACATCTCCAACGCCGCCAACAGTGTCCGCAAATATTCCGCGCCCATGACATCAACGTCGCTGTCAACCGGCTTA
>CAZEJY010000120.1:0-3758 GCA_964512705.1 uncultured Sangeribacter sp.
ATTTACCGCAAAAATCACGGATTTTTTGCGTCAGCAAGCTGTGAAAGTAGGGAGATTTTAACGCTGATACGACTTGAAACTGATAAAAAAGAGATGATTTTTCTCACAGAAACACTCTATGTTTATAGCAAAAATTACCGTTTCTACATCGCAAAATTTTACTTTTTGCCGGACTTTTTATGCACTTGATACGAGTATATGGAACACCAAATAGGTATCTGAACAGTCAGAAATTGATCGCGATTCTACAAAATATACGATCAGATTACGCTCGGATTAAACTTTTTATGTAACAAATGCATAGAAAAATTTGTTAGATTAGCGAAAAAACAAATAACTTTGCACTACAAAATCAGCTCATCAACCACGCAGTTGAAGGAGTTACGGAGGCGGCTGTTAAGGTTAGCCTCTTGCTTTTTTAATAGACTCCTGAATCATAGCAATGAGCTCGTCGGGAGTCTTGATGTCAATGCCTTCTCCTTGTTTCCAAGCCTCAAACTCCTTGAGTTTCTTTTGTGATTGGTGACGGTATTCAGAGATATTAGCGATTAAACATAATCGTTATTTTTTCATCCTCAAAACATGTTTAAAAACACTCCGCAATCCATACTGCCAACTATTAAAACTCTATGGATGAAAATACAAATACGATAGGTTTTCTATCTGAATCAATCCATTTTTGCATAAAAGATTGGTACTCTTTCATAATATTCTCATCTGTTTCGGATAAAGTATTATGAACGCCTATTTCTTCACAATAAAGCATAAAATCATTCCATGTAGGCCAAAATTCCGTGAAGTATTCAGATGGGAAAACCTGTTCTTCATTAGGATGATTGTGCCATACATAGTGTGAGGTATGTACTAAGAAGTTCTCCGCTAAGTATCTTTTGTATAAGTTGGTTGCTTCACTATTTAGGGATTTATATATCTTTATTCTATTACCAGATTTCTTATCTGTTTCATATATGATAGTTTTAGAATAGAAAAAATACTCTGCTATATTATTGAACGGATAATTCTCCTTGATAGCTTTAGCCAACATCTCAGATATTATACTATCACTTTCTTCCTTAGAAAAGACTGAAGTCAGATCATTAGAACCATCTAAATGTATTGGCGAGAATTGGGTTAAGAGACTGAAGGAAAACTGTTCTTCTGATATAATACTTCGAACATAATTCTTTTTTAATTGTGGTTCATACGACAATTTGTTAATCAATTTTGCCAGATCATAACTTGATAGCATAGTCTGACCATAATGTATAGTTCCATAAAGAACAAGATAGATAATGTTCTCTATAATGGTATTTTCAAATTTTTCTGTAGATCGTGATTTATTAAGACTTTGTAGAAATAAGGAATGAGAATACTTACTATCAATATCTTCGTCAATAAATTCTTTGATTGCTACTTTCCCCTTTTTAATTAACTCATTGAATTGTTTATCTGATATATCAGAAGATTCCAAGATACCATTAAAATATCTTCTTGTGTAGTTTGGATTTGAAAAACCTTTAGACAAGTCATGGACACGACCTGTATTGGGTAATAGTCTATTCAAAATAGTTACAAGGTCTTTCATCTTGTATTCATCGTACTCAAACTTTGTTTTACAATATTCTCTTATATCATAATAATTCTTCTGACGTAGATATTGTAGAAAATCATCATCTCTTGAGACAGTTTTAGTGGAGTCCCATAATTGAAAGTTATTAGTATATCGTTCCGTGTATAGAACCCTATTGAAATCCTTAGATAGTAATGTATAGACATCGGGAAAGAGCAAATAGAGCATTTCAAGATCTGCAAGATCTTCAATTTTGCATTCACCCTTTAATATTCTGTACCTTCCTTGAATTCCATTAAGCCAACGATATATGGATCTCAAATTTGTGAAAGGATAAAAAACAGGTAGGTCTGTTGATATGAACTTATCCAATGAAACATAAGACTCAAAATCTTTTCGGTCTGCTTCCTCTAACCATTCTAAATTTTCTATAATTATTTTATGAAGTCTTTCTGGTCTTAGTTCTGGTAGAGAAAACTCTGACTCAAAAAATTTCTCAATATATTGCTCATTGTAAGCTGGATTTGAATCTTTAAGTGCAGATTGGACATAGCGCCTATCAAATGCACTCAAGAAAATAAAGTTAGAGAAATTCGCACTTCCTCGGATAATCCTGAATATTTCTTCGATTTCAGATGCAGAAAGTCTATCAATATCATCGATTATAATTAATACTTTAATATTACACTCTCTCAATTTATCTGAAATTGATTTTGTCAAATATGGTAAGTCAGGAATTTTTACAGATTTTTCAAACCATCCTAATTCAATTGCATCTAAAACGAAAGCATATTCTTTAAGGCTTTTTGCAATAGTGTAATTGATTCCTCCAAACTTCTTAATAATTTCTTGGAAGAAGAAGGTGGTAATACTTTTACCAGGAGTTAAACTCCATGGTGTGATAGAAATGATATCAATTTTACCTTCTAGTTTTTCTTTCACAAAATTTAAGAATGTTGTTTTTCCGTTACCCCAAGCAGAGGTAATAGCCAATGATCTCGATCCTTTTTCTGTGTCTAAAGATAAAATCTCTTTAGCCAAATTCTCTGCTAAAGTTCCGCGTACAAGCCGATCTTCCGATATTTTACTTTTCGGAGCGTCTTGAATAAGAGTATTTGAATCGGATTGAGAGTTATTTGTATCAACTTTTTTATTGTATTTGCATAAGGAAGTGAAAGTAACTACCGTAAGCAACACGATGAGAATATCAAAGTATGCGAAATATGAGTTATATATACGATAAAAGTATATGGAATTGTTAAAGAATCGTTCATACCCCCACCAAATTAATAAACCTATGTCAAGTAAGAATAAATTACTAAGGAATGAGTTATCTATACGATGATGCCTTATAGATGTGAACCATATTAAAGATAAGACTGAGATAACCGTAATGGCAATATCAATAGCGATTCTCAATTTATTAGGAATATCAAATATGTCTCCGAAGAAATTTTCACCCAGTTTTGTACTAAGTGATTCCGTAAATGGAAAGAGAAGGCATACACAAATGAATAGAATGCAGATTATGCCAATATTATACAACATTTTCCGTTTCATAGTCTTCGTACTTATCTACTATATAAGTTAATTATTAACTTGTGAAAAGGTAACCGCCGTTTTGAGTAGCACCATAAGATCCATTAAGGGCAAAATCATAACACACAAGCATATTCAAATAATGATGCCGGGAAAGAAGAAGTTTCTGTAGCAGAATAACACTTGTTCATTTTTAGATTGACTCCATAAAGGTGTTCTACATATTCATCTATTTCCTCTTTCGATGAGAAGGATAGAATCTCTTCTATCTGGTCTAACGATAAAGGATAGACTCCGAAATTTTTCACGTAGTTTTTTGCATATGAATAGTATCCGGTTGCGTAGGGCTTGCTTGTATGCTTCATATAGTAATCAAAAACTGATGATTCGAGAATACGTTTGAGAGCCTTTAGTTCGATTTCATCATTATGGAAGATGGCATATCCACAATAAATGAGCATGTCCTCATTGTCTGTGAATACAAAATGAGGAACATCAGTCATATACGGAAAAAGCAACTTTTTACCTTTATCAGAAATTGCCTGTGTCCTACCAAACGCGTACCACACCGGAAAATTGCCCTCACCCTTATCGCGTTCATCTAATTTCCTTCTATGGAGTGAAAGATACTGATATGCTTTTGGAAACT
>CAZEJY010000121.1:0-3750 GCA_964512705.1 uncultured Sangeribacter sp.
AAGTTGCAGAAGCTTTTCAGCGCATCTATGGCATCGATATGGATAAGATCGGAGCTCTGAATATGGTGTATTTGGATGTTGAAAGGATTGGATAAACTCATCAAATTAAAGTAAAGAGATAATTAGAGTGTCGTTAGCAATGAAATATGCTAAATAAGGATATCTAATATCTAAAACCATAGCAAATATTTTAAGCAAACTTCTATCTTATATATGTGCTATGACTATATGTGCTATGACTAAGAATTTGGAAAAAATTTTAATAACTCAAAAGAAAAATTATGCCTTCAGCTATTTTTCATTGTAAATATTGCGGTAAGAAATATCGCACAACAAAAGAACACATTTTAAACTCTTCTTGCACCATGACATGTCCAAACTGTTCGAAAGAAACCAATGTAATTTTCTTCGATTGTTGTCCTAAGTGTCATGAGAATGTTGATTTTTATGATAATGGGAGATTGAATTTTGATACCACTGAATATATATCTCAGTTAGGAAAAACCGTTGTCGATTCAATTATTAATCCTATTGGGGGGATTATGTATGGTATCAATACAATTAACACTAAAAGCTCTAACGGTGCCGGTATTTGTCCTATATGTAATACCCGTTATGTTAGATGTGTGAGTTGTAATGAACTTACACAAATATCATTAACAGCGAAAATAACAGATGTGGTGACCTGTGCTCATTGTGGACAAAAACTAAACCCTTCAAGTATAGTAGAAGGAAAGGGTGCAGAACATAGTATTGAATTTTATCAAGTTGGTTAATGACCTTGTTCACGTTCATAAGGTAGAAATAATGCTAGACATCAATAAGGTTAGTGAATAAAGTTCATGCAATGTTCATTTGCTATAGTTAATGGCTCAAACTTCGTGAGAGGATTAAATCCTAAAAAATTATCGTTGTGTCAAAAGTTCTAAAGCCAAAGATTATGGAATATGGTATAATAGATTTAAGGTAACTCCACGAGCTGGCAGATCACTTTAGGGATATATTTTGCTTAAGTGAATATATGATTTGGAGGGTATGACCTACTGAACCAAAATAAAATAGTGATGTATGAACAGTTGAGATGCCCCCCCAAGGGAAAACGTAGAACAAGCGTACACCCAGAGTTGAGGGAGTAACGGTCATTTTTGAGTGCACGGTTATTGCTGATAGGTAGAGAATGGATAAAAGTAAACCATGAATTGAATGTGCGCATATCATCATAATAGATAATGGAATGCATCTGAAAACATATTTTTTGCAGAATTTGATTAATAGAATAAGTTTGACTATTCGATATGAAAAAAACTGTTGAAGATAAGATTCTTGAACTTTTTGAAAATGACAGGAAGTGGTGGAATTCAAAAACTCCTATAGGATCACAAATTCTTCCTTATATTAAGGATGATAAGTTTTTACGGAAAAAATTTAATCTTGAGCGTACTGAAACTATTATATTTTATAATAATAATAGTCTTTACGACTGCATACTAACCAGTTGGGGAATTAGAGTATCAATAAAGAAAACAAGCGATTCCACTATTATTGAAATTCCTTGGAAGTGTGTGGAATCCGTTAAGACTTCTGAGAGAAGTCTTGATTTTAGGGTGCCTTATCTTAAGTTGTATGTATCAGCTTTTAAGGATGAGCATTTTATTTTGCCAGGGATACTTTTTATAATAGATGAAGTATCCTGGATTAACAATCTAGCTCACATACTTGATAAGTATGCTCAAATCTCCAATCTGAATACTGCAGATATGGTAGACCATCCATATGAGAGTATTCAAATGATAAGAGCTGAGTTAGGAAAAAATGAATATTTCGATGACAAATTGCTATATAGGCTTGGTACTATCGCCTATAATGATTTGAAAGATGATGAGCAGGCTTTAGGGTACTTTGGAGAGCTCATAAAGAGATTCAAAAGGACGAACTCTTTTGTTGCAAATGCGCATTACTATTGTTCAGAAATTTTATATAATAAAGTTCCTAATGATCCTTCTATACGAAGACACTTATTCTTAATAATGAAAGGAAATAAGGAATGGGGGTTTGCTCTTAACTCTGTAAAAAAGTTTGATAAGAAATATGCGTTTGAACAAAAACTATGGCAGAGAGCTAAAGATGAATTAGAATGGTTTGATAGGCAGTATTTCAGTGAAATGTTACCTTCTCGACCATATTCAGAAAGAAGTCTTATTTTCCCAGTAAAAGATATGATGTCCTTGTCTACTCTGGATTATTCACAAGTGATGCCAGTCAGTCTAAATGCACTTATAGGAAATGAATATCTTAAATTCCCCACTGGACATCCTGTGGCAAATCAATTATATATTGCCCATCCACATTGTCCGAATGTCTATATGCTCTACGATGATTATGAGATTGAAATCACTAATGATAAGCTAAGGGAGTTTTCTGAAATAGCAGAATCGTTGGGAGCTACCGAAATCGATGTTAAGGTAGAAAATACTTTTAGCCGAACAGAAGAGAATGTGAATACAACATCGGTTCAGGGTGGAGGGGGATATGCTACCAATAAAGCAAACGTAGGTTATTCTACATCCGATAACAGAAGCAGGGAAGAAAACTGGTCGCGTATGTTTAAACGACACCAAACTTTTGCGCCTTCAGATATAATTGAAGACCCATTGGATACGATATGGCTTCAAGGCGAACCAAGTTGGCAAAGGCTGATTAAACAGAGAAAGTCAGGCAGATTAACATCGCATAAGGAAATAATCGAGACTAAGTCGTCTTGTATTGTTTCGGGGGCCGCGACTCAGCAATTGAAGGCTGATCTTAAAAGTTTATTTCTTGATCTGAACATAGAATGGAATAAGAAAGAGGAAAGTCGCTACTCAGAACAGACTAACTTTGTTCTTTCAGTAGACATCAAATTTAGTTCTCCATCTCAGTTCAATAATGTAGTTGGAAAAAAAGGTCTAATTGATGACATCTCTCGTAATATTGGCCAATCAGTAGAAGCTATAAATATGACTAAACGATCTCTGTTTGGTCATCTTTCTCGCAAATTAGGATTCGACGCAAAGAAATATGGTAATGACTATGATGAAGATTTTGAATTTACTTCTTTAACTGTAGAAGAACAAGAATATTTGGAAGAATACAGGATTTGTAGGTCCGAAGAACGAAATTTGAGTCAATCAACAAGACGGTTATTGAATAAGCTTGCAAGGTCATTAAATTTGACTGAGGAGCAAATCAATAGGATAGAAAAATATGTTGAAAATTGATTGGTAATGTATGGAGAATAATCAAGTTTTAAAGGATAGGGTCGAATGGCCCCTTCTTTTTTCACAGAGAAACAAACTATCTTTGGAAGTCCATATTTTGCCCCCTATTGAATATATAGAGGGATCGGAAATAGATTTATCTATTCCCGCGAATAACCTATTGAACGAGAATGATGAATCATTTCCTAATAGAGTTAAATTATTTGAGAGTGACATCATTTTGGGTATTATGCAAGATGTATTCTATGTCACTCGTTTAGATTGGCTTGATCGAAGAAAGAAGGCAAATAATGATTCTGAAGAGATCCAAGCTCTTAACAAGCGCGATGATTATTGGAATATACTAAGATTCATCTGGAATAGGTTGATGAATCTTGTAAACGAAAATTTTGAGGCTCTTCGGAACTCTGAATCTTATGAAGATTTAAATAAAATTCTGAGAAAAAAAAGTTGGTCGGAGGAAACTTTTTTCAGCTCCTTGAGTCAGCCATTT
>CAZEJY010000122.1:0-3727 GCA_964512705.1 uncultured Sangeribacter sp.
TGGCCCGACTACCCCTCCAAAGAAGACTTCTTCTTCAACGAAGAAGAATATTGATTAGGGCCACGGCTCCCAACTGCAAGAATATCAAAGAGTTGAGCCTCGCATACGGCGATGGTTCAACTCTTTTTTCATACGTTTTACCGCGTTTCAACGCAGAATTAACAGGCGTAAAACTAACATCCTGACAAAAAAGGAATATTGACGGTGCCTGATTAATTGTCGCTAAACTATTACGACAGCATCAAAATTAATAGAGGGGGAATGTTGCATAATTTAGCATGATAAAACACATAGTGTCAAACTTTTACAATATCTTCGCGATAACAATATCTGCACAGGCAATAGTTTTACAGCTAAACTTTTTGTCTGCAATCAATATAATAGACATGGGAAAAACATCGCGACCTTGTCCGATAGGACATTATAGACTATACAAAACAAGTAAGAGTAAGACCAACAAACCTTTGTCAGTGCAAATTGAATATGCAGTGAAATCAGTAGCAGTTCGCCGTTCTATCGGAATAAGGGTTATTGAGAAGGACTGGAATCAGAATGAAAATAACGGAAGAGGCGGAGTACGTGCAAGCTATGGTCAAGATTATCGAAATGTTAATAGCCGACTTGCGCGACGACTTAACGAGATGGACGAGAAAATAGCTGAATGGTGCGCCAAAAATCCGGGTCAAATCAATGTTGGAATCATACGTGCATTTCTGGATGGACGTCCAGACACTCGTGATGATAAAGGGTTAGATTTTTCTGAGTTCGTTATCTCCACTCTCAAAAGTGAATATGAGCGTAATAAAATTGGTATAAGCGTATATAAAAATGGATTGAGCTGTATGAATATTTTCGGGCTCTTTCTTAAAGCCGAAAAACTGGGAACATACGCGCCCGATCGAATTTATATTTCAGAAATATCGATTGATATAATTGATAAGTATATCCAATGGAGGCGAGAGTTCAAGAAAAACTCAGATGATACCATCAATCATGCTCTAACTCCTATTCTTAAGGGATGTCAACTTGCGATGGTTCAAGGCTTACTCCCGGCAAGTCTAAACACTTCTATCCAGCAGATGAGAATAATAAAACAAAAGTCATTGCAAGAGGATAAGCAAACCGTAATAAAGCATTTATCGAAAGCCCAGATTAACGAGTTAGTAGAATTTTACAGAAAGGACAAAGAGCCACGACGCAAGGAGTATATCGAGATGTTCCTATTCTCTATGTATGCTTGCGGACTCCGTATTGTAGATGTACTAACTCTACAATGGTCTGATATAGACTTATCTAAAAGAACTCTCAACAAAATACAGGTAAAAACCAGAAATAGAAATGTAATTCCGCTTAACGAACAGGCAATATCCGTTATAGAACGATGGAAAAATCGCCACAACAGATTTGTTTTCGGCCTTTTACCCGATGACTTCAATCTTGACGACAGTGCGAATCTTTATAAATACCGCAATACTGTAACCAAAAGTATCAATCAATCCTTGAGTACGATTGGTAATAAGATCGGTCTCAGCTTTGATCTCACTTTCCATGTGGCTCGACACACATTCGCTGTACAAAGTCTTAATAACGGAGTCCAAATGACCATGGTGAGCCAACTTCTCGGTCATTCATCTACTGAAATCACCGAGAAGGTATATGCCCACTTCATTCCGGCAAAACTCCTGGACGAACTTAAGAAGGTGGAATTCCCGTCCCTTTAGTCGGAATACCGTTCCTATAACAGTATTTGTAAAGCGCACTCTTTGATATAGTAATACCCGATAGTTGCGCATAATGCAAATTACGGCTCACCGATAGCCAAGGTTGGTACCATTTATTAATCTCCACTCTATCAGGTGAAGTAGCAATATTATGAAACTTGCAATAGCGCTGAAGTGTTCGCAGACATATGTCAAAGCCCTTCTATAATGCCACTTGATAATTTTCTTTTACTGATTTTTCCGGGTCATACCACTCTTTGATTTTCGCATAGTTTTCAAGCATCATTACTTGTCTGGAATAAGACTGGCGTGAAATTCCGTGATTCGTACAATAGCTTTGAGAAGTAGTGATACGACCTGCATCCATCGAATCGAAAACCATTTCGGAAACATCATACTGGAGTACATCATTAGTTTTTTGAACAATTAAGTCGACAGACAAGACTCCATCCGAGTTGTCATAGTAATAGAAAACTCGATGCACAAGATTATACAAGAGCTCCAAGAATGTTATATCCGGCTTAATTTTGCGTATAATACACCCATCAATGAACAGGCGGTTACGCCGTTTCTCTCCATCTCTAAATCGGTTGATTATTGTTCCGTTCTTACTTCTGGAATACCGGATAAACAAGGACAGATGCCCGGATGGGATAACACAATAGCCGGCATTATTATAGTATAATTTTTCTCCTCTAATCACCTTAAAGATTTTACCATAAAAACTCAGAAACTTAGCAGTATCATTCTCCAACATATCTATTGCATCAAAGCTGTCATTAAAATCAGTTTTGTACTTAGCGACTTTATGTTTATATTGTTTTTGATTATTAGATATATTATATAGATTTACAGTAAAATTATCAAGTTCTTTTTCTTCATTTTCTATTGTGTCTTTTCCTTCTACATTAAAGAAATCGTCTGAGTTAACCGAGTATATAATACTGCTGACATAGATTTCGGCATTAAGTGTTGTTCCGTTCATAAGTTGAGTCAGAATCTTTCCGCAATGGTCTTTTGTTTCAGTGAGTTTACAAAGAGAACATAGACTATCGTACACACATTGATACTGAGTTGCTGAAAGTTTCTCCTCAAATACGAATACCAATCTATAGGAATAAAATCTATCTAAGCCGTTTGAGAATGTCTCATATCCAAACGTAGGTTTCAAAGCGCAATTCTGGATGAAATCGTGTAATGATATTGTTGTATCATCCACATCAATACTGACTACTTGTGAAAACATGAAGTCCTTTTTCAATCGCCTTTTACCACGATAAATATGACAGTATGAGTATCCCGATCTTATGTGGGAGATAAAATCTTCAAGAGTGAGTGTAACACTATTCCACTTCATTTCTTTATAATCGGTTGAAACAGGCTTTGATTTATAGCAATCTTTTGAAACCCATACATTCAACTAAAAATCTTTCTCACTAAACATATATTTCTAATTTTCTTTATAATGTATATCAACATATTCGGAAATAGTCTATAAATGAAGGGAGCAGATCACCAACTAATCTGCTCTCTTTTTATATTACCGTGTCATTTTAAAAACGTATCAAAATAATCTTTGTGGGATTATTCTGTTCAGTTTCTTTTCGTATCAATCAAATCTTTTAGGTTGTTTTGCTGCGAGGACCTTATTTCGATGAGCGTAGAATCTCCTCGTGGATCTTCTCATATTCTTTCAGCCATTCGATATGTGGGATGATTCCGGCACAAAATGCTATCTTGAAGTCTTCGTTGTGAGCGTATTCGTCCATGATACCGGGGATGGCTGCTATCATGTCGTCTGAGTCGGGACAACAGATATCGTATTCCCAATAATGTTCCTTACGGGCGTTAAACTCTTCGGATAGATATGGCATCACACCGGTGAAAGAGCTATTGCGGGCTTTCTCAGCCAGCTGATGATCCGACTTCTTGAGTAAATCTAACCAATATAACCCCGCCGCCTCCACAAGCGTGCGGTAGGTCAGACTCAGACCACACTGGTCCAT
>CAZEJY010000123.1:0-3669 GCA_964512705.1 uncultured Sangeribacter sp.
CACAATCTATAATGATTTTGTGAATGATCCGCGCGACTTTGAGAAGAACAATGTGTTGTATCATTATCCAATAAATGGCGACCAGTTGATAATCGGTAAATTCTGCTCTATTGCTTGTGGTGCGAAGTTTATCTTCAACTGCGCTAATCATACTCTTAAATCATTATCAACCTATACCTTCCCTCTCTTTTTTGAAGAATGGGATCTGCCTAAAACTGAAGTTGCCACCGCGTGGGACAACAAAGGAGATATTGTCATCGGCAATGATGTCTGGATTGGTTATGACGCTGTTATTATGGCTGGAGTTCATATAGGCGATGGAGCCATTATTGGCGCAAGAGCTGTAGTGACCAAGGATGTAGAGCCGTACTCTATAGTTGGAGGTGTGCCCGCCAAGGAAATCCGTAAGAGATTTGCTACTGAAACTGTGAATAAGTTACTTAAAATCCAATGGTGGAACTGGCCTGTAGAAAGAATTAAGAATTCAATAGACCAAATACAGTCAGGTAATATAGAGTCATTGTAAGTCTGCAGTACCTTAAGAATTATTCTCAGATATGCGAAGTGATTACCCTGATATAATTGGGAAGATAGTAAGCGGGAAAATAGACCGTCCTCTGGGAAGCACTCATCCTCGATACCCTAATATGATCTATTCAATTAATTATGGATATGTCGATGATGTGTATGCCGAAGACGGCGAAAAGCAGGATGTCTATTTATTGGGTATTGACATTCCGGTGACTGAATTTACGGATCGTGTCATAGCTGTTTATCGTAGAATTGACGATGTAGAAGATAAATGGATAGTGTCATCCGATGGCAAAGATTTGTCGGATGAACAAATTCTTAAGCAAATACATTTTCAAGAGCAGTATTTTCAAGGTGAATTATTGCGATAACTTTAACTAACCTTGAATATTAACTAACATCGAATATTAACCAAGTTCGAATAATAAGTAACCTCGTGATTATTTCAGAGCGAATCTCGATATGGAAAAAGAAAAAGGAGAATACTAAATGAGATTCTGACGGCCATAAGAGTTTCCTAGCATTGCGAGTAGTCATCAGAAATAACCTGTATCATTTTTATTTAAGGCTACTTATGATCTACTATTCCCGATAAAGCTGTTTTGACACATCATATTAGAGCCCCATAATGTATTAATTACCTATAATATATTAATAATATGGATATCCGTAATTATTCTTGTTTATTATATTAATTATTTTTGTCCTGACATGATTCTTTAATTTTATTGAAAACAGTAGGAGAAACAATTTGGCGAGTAGTGGCTAAAACCGAAACTTGTTATCATGGTCAGGGCAAACCTTTTCCGGGTCTTTACCAACTGCCAGAATAGAGATGTTTTGTTACTAAGGTCTTCTATTAAATCTATACGTTCCTGAATAGTTCCTGTAATTGACCTATATTTGAAATTAGCTCATCGTATGACATTTCATCGCCATAGATCATTGACTTTTGCATTGCGTTATAGTCCTTACGCCATTCCGACTCAAATTTTTTTGGCGGAATTAGTACAATGCGTTTTCGGATATCCGGAGTATAATCCACTCCCCGAATTGAAGTAAACACTTCTCTATGATGTCGAATAGTCTCCCAGAGTTCTGCATTATTGACTGCTGATAATATTTCTTCGTGGATCATCAGATGTTTCAGATCATATAGGTGTCTCGATTTTCTATTTGCCTTCATCCCCATTTCTGTAGTAAAAAGCTCATGAAGAAGAAACGCCTTTTCCAGAAAGGTCTTTTGTGGGACAGCGCATGTAATCATATTATCCGCTATGCTCGTTTTTATTTCACTGTTTTCTGAGATCATAGACTTGACAGTTGCATGAGATGTCGGCTCGAATAGCGATCGAGCACCAACTTCAAGCAACACTTCTGGACGAAGGTATCCATCGCCTATATCAAAAACAGATTTGTATGCAATATGAATTTTTCTTGGTTCCGGATATGTACTGTCTCCTTCTCCATCAGGTTCTGGTATCACATCACAATATTGGTCAAGATTATATTGATTCAAGGATTCAGTTATATCAATGGCCAGCTTATCTTTTACAAATAGAGATGACTCCTTTCGCAGCCTTTTAAGTTGCTTCTTTGTGAGATCTCCTTCCAATCCAAATAATGAACGGTCTATAGCAAGATCTATATCTTCGGAAAATCTATGGATGAGTTTCCATATTTTACTTAAAGATGAGCCACCTTTGAACACAAACTTATCAGCATAAGTCAGACCGAAAACTATCTGCAACAATGATGAGACCCACATATCTTTTTCTATAGCACGGGGGTCTGAAATACCTACTCTTAAAGCAATCTGCTCGTATACGGTTCTACGCTGAGTATCGGAAAGTTTAAGAAAGTTCTGCATAACTGTTTTTTATAATAGTCCGTATCCAATCCGGCATAAGGGGATAATCACTGATAATGGCTTCTTGAGGAACTTTTGTAAGGAGTTCCTTAATGCGATTCTCCTGCTCTTTAGTCAGATTGCCTCTTCCTACTTCCAATAACGCAAAAGTTAGCATGGCAGACAACTTATTTTTGAATGCAAGTCTTTTAGGGGCAACCCTTAGGAAACGAATACCTCTTCCATTGTATATCTGAATTTTCCTCGGTGTCCCATCCGTATAATAAACAGCATTCATCGGCACTTGAGTCGATAGACCAAGTCTATTGAGCGCATAATCTCCAGTGGGCATTATTCGGGATCTATCTCTCTTTGCTATAGCTTCCGCGATTTCTTCCAAAGTGGGGTAGATAACTCCTAAACCCAATTCTGTATCGATTCGAGGTTTACAATAAATGCCCTTAGACAGCCGGAGTATTTTTTTTGCATTTGTGAGTCTCTCCAAAGCTTTGTTGATGGCTTGACCGTTACCTATATGTGCAAAATCAGAAGCAAAAAATATTGCACCGTTTTTTCTTCGCTTTATGGCGTTATGTATTTTATTTTCAATGCCTTCAATCATATATGCTGCTATTGCTTTGTCGTATTTTATGGAAGAAAATGCGACAACTATGTCGCAAATTTAGTAATTTTTTGCGACAAAATAATAATATAATAATATAATAATATAGAAATATAGAAATATAGAAATATAAAATTGATTTCGGGTGTTGATTAGGTGGAGTATGCTGTGTTCCAAAAGTAGAGCAGTAAGCATTTTAATTAAGAGAGACAATATGGAAAGTAAGGGGAAAATTTAGAATAGCCACAAAATTTACATAAATTTGTGGCAAAATTATGATCTCAATGAGCGGTTATAAAAAAGATGGATATATTATGTATATATTATTGTGATGAGTGTGGAAGTGAATTTCTCAGGTCAAGTTCCAACTTGATGGCGTTGTGTCCAGAATGCGCACACGTTTTGATCTGCTTGCACCCTCTCATAGAGTCTTGGTTCGTTTGCTTCCCATAAATAACTCGCCTGCCTTCAACTCACGGACTACAGGCTGCCACACCACTTATAGTACGCCATTTTCTCGCCATCATATACTTTTGGGGCGCCAAACAGAAGGCGTGCAACTATTATGTTAGCATTAGCGGGGTGGATTAAGCTTAGTTGTCGTTACCGTTCCCATCCAAACGCTTGCGTAATTCGTTATTATGTTGTAACTTTGTACACTTAAAAC
>CAZEJY010000124.1:0-3626 GCA_964512705.1 uncultured Sangeribacter sp.
GTCATGGAGGCTGACATTAGAAACTTCGCTTAATGTGCCGCAAGAAAATATCGAGACTCTACTCCCGGTAATAGATTCTTGGATTATCGACATAAAGGATTTGGACGCGGATATTTACCGACAATACACCGGCAAGGATAATTCTCTTGTGCTGTCAAATCTGCGTATGATTGCAGAGGCAGTTCGTCATAAGGATTGCCTTATAAGGCTACCGCTTATCCCGGAGTATAATACCGATACTGACCGCGAGGAAAGCCGTAAGGCACTCTCTGCGCTCGGATACACCAAATTCGATTTATTCACCTATAAAATCCGCTGACTATGGCACGAGGAAAGCAGACCTGCAAGATATTAAAAGAGATTCGCTGGCAGATAGCCGAGGCAAATGATATAGAGTTTGTAACGTCGGAGTGTCGTTACAAGGGAGACTGTCTCGGTACGTGTCCCAAATGCGAGGCCGAGGTACGTTATCTGGAGCAACAGCTCCGTAAGCGTCAACTCATGGGTAAAGCCGTGGTGCTTGCAGGACTATCGGCTGGAATGATTGCATTTTCAGGCTGCGGCAGTTCTTCAAACCAAAAGGCAGTTGAGAGTGATACCTTGCAAGGAGAACCTGAGGAATTTATTGAACAGATTGACGTTACTGATACAATCGAGGAGGGTGAACTGCCGGTATGTGAAGCCTCTGTTCCGTATAATAACGACGGTGTGAAAGAAGGTGAGATTAGTAGCGACCCCGAACTTCTTATGCAAGGAGAAGTTCCAGTGGAACCTCCTGCAAATCCTGACGAAAGAGGTATCTACAGATGTGTTGAACAAATCCCTCAATTTCCCGGCGGTCCCGAAGCAATGCTTCGTTTTATAGGCAAGCACTTGAAATATCCTGAAGAGCAATTGAAAGAAGGGATTCAAGGACGTGTGGTCGTGGAGTTTTATGTAGATACAATGGGCCATATTTGTGAGCCTAAGATAGTAAGAGGTAAAGATTCTGCTCTTGACCGAGAGGCTTTGCGGGTGGTGAAATTATTTCCTATTTTCACTCCCGGAATGCTCAATGGCAAGAAAGTCAATACATATTTTACACTTCCCATAAATTTCAAATTACCTGCTGATTGACTATGGCACAAGGAAAGCAGACATGCAAGATATTGAAAAATATTCGTCGGCAGATAGCTAAGGCGAACGATATAGAGTTTGTAACGTCGGAGTGTCGTTACAAGGGTGACTGCCTTGGTACGTGTCCCAAATGCGAGTCCGAAGTGCGATATTTAGAGCATCAACTTCGTAAGCGTCAACTCATGGGTAAAGCTGTTGTGCTTGCCGGAATATCAGCCGGTATGATTGCATTTTCAGGCTGCGGCAGTTCATCAGATCAAAAGGCAAATGACAGTGATAGACTGCAAGGAGAGCCTACGGATTTTCTTCAGGGAGCCATGATTCTTGATTGCGAAGAAGAGGAGGAAGGCGAAATTGAAGCGGTCGATTCAGTGTTTGATAGTAGTGGGATACAAGAAGGTGAAATCGAGAGTGTAGATGATGTTACAATCTCGGCTGTGAATCAAGAGAGAAAATCAACTACCACCCAAATTGTAAAAAACGATCTATCTTTCACGGAAGCAGAAGCATCGTCATCAACGGAAAAAAACGAAGAGCAAGTATATGATGTGGTCGGTGAAGTCGTAAACCCTCAACCAGAATTTCCTGGGGGGATACGTGCTATGTTCAAGTTTATAGCAGAAAACCTGAAATATCCCCAAACCTGCGCGTGCGTTCAGGGCAAAGTGATTGTAAGATATATGGTTGATAAGACAGGTAAAGTATGTAATACTGAAATTGCAATAAGCGGTCTTCCTGAACCATTTAATCAAGAAGCAATGAGAGTAGTGAGTCTTCTGCCTGATTTTAAGCCCGGAGAAATTAATGGTGTACCGGTTGATGTATGGCAAATCGTTCCTATCAGTTTTCGACTTATGGACTATCAAGAACTTATAGACAATCAAGTAACAGAATAAGTTAAAAATATACCTGACATGATTGTGCCGATTTACAAACTGGATATTGTTGTTGACAAAAATATTCATGATATTATTGATTTCATGAATAAGGCAACTTTTCGCCCGAAATCTGCTCTGATAACACGACGCAGTTTTGTAAAGGGATTTGAGTTTAGAGGCTTGGTTTGGTCCGATGGTTTTTGTGTTATCCGTGATTCGGACTTTCAATCATCTCTTGCACCTATTACAAAAGCCTCAATATCTCCAATAAATGAAAGTAGTTGCGAGGTACACATTGAAATTGGACCGAACATGCTCACCGTCATCTTTATGAGTCTATTTGCAATAGGAATGTTAGCGATTGGAGCCACTACCATTTACGAGATTATAACACACAGGATGGATAGCGACACTGTGTTGATTATGACCGTTTTCATATTGTTTGCAAGCGTGTTCTTCCTATTTCTCCGCTTTGGCTTTTACTCCAGATATAAAAAACTGAAAAGCCGAATGTTCGAATTGTTATCTTAAATTTCAATAGGAATGAATTCTGTTCATAGCCTTTTCTTAAAGTATATCAGTATTAAAAGAATACAATCCTTTATCCTTTCGAAGGGATGAGGCAAGTCCTGAAATCAATATGAAATACAGAAACAAGCAATTTGCTTTATTTGTTGTAGCGGTCGTTCTTATCCCCTTTATTTTACCCTTTGTATATTACTTGGTATTCGAAGGTGGGATAAAGGATGGAGATGGCTCTGACTGTATAGCGGCAATGGTTCTTGGTTTAATTTCCAGTATGTTTTTTCTTCTTCCCTGTCTAATAACTTGGAAAATTTGGAATGGGAAGACATGTGTTTATTTTTATATATTGCTGTTGCTGCTGACTATATTAGAGGTAATCGTTTCGTCAGCTATTGTGACAGCAATAAATGCTGAAGCAGGTTTTTTTCTTGGACTATGGTATTTAATGAGTAGTACAGTTTTCGCTGTACCAAACATACTTTCTTTATGTTTATTGGGATTCATTAGTAACAGACTAATAAAATCAAGTAAAAAAGAGCCAAGCGATTAGCATTCCAAATAGGTGGCAGAAGATCAAGATTTACAGTAAAGATATAAGACTTTCAAGGAATAAGATAGTTCCAAAAGGAAGAAAATTCGATTAAAAATGCTCTTAACGTCTGATTTTCACCATCAATGAGCCAAATGTCCCTCCAACTATCAGATATTTTGCTTAACTTTATAATTTAACAAGAATGGAAACCTTGTATATGTAAACACGAGCCGTATGATGAACCACGGACGTAAGGACAACAGCGTCGGTGAGCGCAAGCTCATCTGGGACGAGGAGAACCGTCTGCTTTCAGTAGATGACAACGGTTTCGTGTCCAACTATTGGTATGATGCCGATGGTGAGCGTACCGTAAAGACTTCCGGCGAAAGCGATCAGGTATATGTCAACTGAGTATTCTTCGGCGGCTCGACCAACACAGCCAAGTTCTCGCTCTATGTGAGTCCTTATATTGTTGCTATTAAGGGAGATCGAGATGTATCAATGTTATCAGTCCCGGAAGGGCGAGTCTGTGATAAGCAGGCGACAAAGGAGACAGGTTATCACAGTCTCGACTC
>CAZEJY010000125.1:0-3624 GCA_964512705.1 uncultured Sangeribacter sp.
ACGAGATTTTTATCTTTCCTATATTTACCTTTATTATTAATGATTTAAGGTGCTACATTTGTTTTTTGCTTCGAAGCTACTCTGATTATCTTACATAATAATCACTTTTCTAAGTGGCAATAAAAAGCGGTCTTTTACGACCACTTGTTCAAACCTTAAATTTCTGTTTTAATATTTTTATATCTTCTACGCAACCTGAGCTGTCTAAATAAGGCCCTTTTTGCGTCATCCTCATTAGTGCATGGATGTTGCGCCATATATTCAGCTATTATTTCTGTCGTCTTTTTACCATTTAGCCTATCGTTATAAAATCTAGTACCCTCATCTTCTACCCTTACTAAACCCAATGGTATATTATGAGTTAGATAGTCTGACAATACTTTCCAGCCGTCATTATATTCGTCTTTTTTAATGCCTTTCCAAATTCGTAAATCCACAAACTCACGCTCAACTTTTACAACCTGAAGCCTTTTTGCGTGTTCAGACTTTACGAATATCTGAAACTCAAGCCAGTTATCACCGAGCAAACAAGCACCTGCGTATGTAAACCATGACTGAGGCAACCCGCACTTCGCGACAATCCCATTTATTGTCTCAATAATTTCCTCTTCTAGTTTTTTCACGCCTTTCTGCCCGATCTGGCTAAACACGGTTCCATAATCTTCGCCCTTTTCCTTAAAAATCAACTCTTCCTCGTCACTATAATTTTCTTTTTCAAGATACGGCTCGGCAATTCCTCTATAAAAAGCGACTACATACACTAGGGTATCTATAACCTCCTCTCGGCTTCCAAAAGTAAAAGGGAAATCGTCGTCTTCACAAATGCTTAGTTTGGCTCTTGCTGCCTCTACCGCATTTCTGAAAGTATTATTCTTCGTAATAAGTTTAACAATATTTTGCTCTTTTTCATTGTTCAGCATTAACTCATGCTCTTTTTCGTCTGACAGCTCCAAAATCTGTGCGTTCAATTGTTCTTTGATGTACTCGTAGTCCTCAGATAGTCCTTTCGTGCTTTTCATTTTGCTATATTAACACAAATATCTCTATAAAGCAAGTAGAGCCTTGTTCTCCCTTAATCTCCCATATCTCTCCCAAGTTTTCTGCTCAGAGTTAATATTCCATGTTATCCGTCCAAAATCATTAAGAGAAGAAAAAGCTCAAAGAGGGAGAGCAACTTGCGATTTTCTGGCTTTAGGTGTATAATGAAACTACGCTAAATTACATCAGATGAACAAAAAACTCCCCAGATGTGGGGGTCTTCCAGATAAATTGTGCGACCATGTGTCAGCAAGCTGAAAGGCTCGTCTGGTGTAGTTTAGCGACTATTACACATGGTCGCTTGTTTATTTATATTGCGACCAGAAAGGAAGCAATATACATGGACAATGATACCACGATTAAGTTAAGAGTTCCAACCCAAGAAGAAGTAGCAAAGTGGCTCAATGCCTGGAATAATGACGCGAAAAATAGTCATGTTGTTTCCTCAATACAACTACTTTTTGAAAAAATCCCATTAAATAATAACTTAGACGAAATTCATAGCAAAATTGCCGCACTAGACGATTTATATAGTACACATGTTCGCTATCTTTACGAAGTCGCAAACCATATTCTTTCCATAAAAGACCTAGACGAACGATTAGCAGCAGGAGATTTAACGATTGTCAACGAAATTGCGAGCGTTCCAGTCGTTGACGAAAAAGGTGGCAAAAAAATTTATAAATATTATTCCTTTGCTACAAAGTTTTGTATGTTTAGCAATCCTAAGGCATATTCGATTTATGATTCTTATGTAGAAAAAGTGCTCAGAGGTTTTAACGAAATTGACCATTTTTACGACCAGAAAGAACTAGATTTCCGCAATTATGAAGACTTTGATAAAATTCTAAGTTTATTCCGAGAAAAATATCATGCCGTATTCAACAATATTTCTCGTTTAGATATGGACAGATATTTATGGCTACTCGGCAAGAAAACTTTTCCAAGAAATTATTCTACGAAAAAGGCAAAGTAAAACTTTTTAGTTATTAAAGGAGAAAATATGAAAGAGAAAACAACTTTAACCTATATTGACCGAATAATCCTCAACACTCTAATTCGTTGGGTTCAAGAACACCAAGACGAACACGCAACCTTAACCTATAAACAGGTAGTAGAAAAAGTCAACCACCCGTCCGTTATTCCCATTAACCTCGGTTCTCATTTTGGTCGGATTTTAAACTATTGCTTAGAACATAATATACCGGTAATCACAGCACTTGTCGTTAAGCAGAACGCTAGTGAACCTGGGGCTGGTTTTTTCGAGGCGTTAGGAGTTCAAGTCGCACCAGAAAAGCGTCGCGAATATTGGGAATCAGTATGCGAACAAGTCTATAATTACGAAAAATGGGACGAACTCTTTATTGGAGCTAAAACAGCATAGGGAATATTTTGTATAAATCTTATAATAACCTTTAATCTATCGCGAATTATCTTATAATTTAATTATGTACGAATTAGTTATTTCTACGAAAAGAGGTGGTCGCTATCACGCTAGTGTGCGTGATTGGCGTGAGGCTAATGCTGAATTAGCTCGTTTTCAACAAATTTATTTCAGAAATCATCCTAATGACGCTATTTCTGACGCTTCCGTATTAAGTCATGCTGGAGATAGAGTTTCTCGCTTTAATGGCCGTCAGTTGGAGATTTTCTGAATGAGTGCTGATGTATTGGGCGGAAAACCGCTAACATTGCCACAATTATTACGATTAATTGAGAGTGATATTAATGGTTGGAAAAAGCAGAAAAAGGCAGGGCAAAAATACACTCTACCCGTCATATATGATGACGGCGAGATAAAAGAGCCACAACCTCTTGACGAGTTAATAGCTCATTGGGAAAAAGAAAAAACTCACCTAGAAGAAGTAATTGCTTGGGCAGAAACAAGAAAACCAGGCTCTTCACGCAAAGAAAACGGCGAACAATTAATGAAAGAATATGAGCAAATGCTCAAGAACGGCTAAACTTTTAACGAATATAAGTTAAGCGTGGATTTCTCCTTTATAAGTTCATATAATTTTAATATGAAAGACCCAAAGGCAGAAGCACTACTATCTCAATTCTTCGAACCAAAAACAAATAATACTAATCCTGACACCAAAACAATTACTATTATGAAATATTTTGGAAATGATAACAATTATCATTTTGTTGTGCTAGACCGTTTTGATATTGACGACGAAATTGAGCGTCTGGATTACATGAATTTTCTCAAATGTAAAATGCTTAAATCTGGGGAAATGAAGAAACACTTATGGACAAAACAAACCGTCTTGTTTTAGCTGAATCATGAAATTACAGACAAAAACATTATACAACTTCTATCTATACGAAACAATACGCAGAAGTGGCAAGTACAATATGATTACAGAAGCTAAGCTCGCAGCAAAATCTGCTGGTCTAGATATAATTACTTATCACAGGATTGTGCTTGAATACGACCATTTACGACATATAGCAGAAATCCGTTACGGCTCTATGGACCAGTTTATGAGGATTTACAGCAAATGAGGCTTCTAGATTACGAGTGTCAGACTACTTTTTGGCAAGATTTCAGTATAGCGGAGAAATTCGGAAAAGCAGCCA
>CAZEJY010000126.1:0-3596 GCA_964512705.1 uncultured Sangeribacter sp.
GAGCAACAAATGTACGGACATGGCGTGCCATGTCCGCTTTGGTAGTCAATATGTTTCATAATTGACGCGAGCAACAATTGTACGGACATGGCGTGCCATGTCCGATTTGGTAGTCAACATGTTACATTTCTGACATTGCACGCAATGTCCCTACAATTCGACGATTCCATCATTTTGACACACCCTCTTTTCGTTGCTTATTGACAATTTATCTGACTTTGTTTTTCAATCAGAAAACTTACTGTTTTGCAGGCAGTGTCATAAAACAGGCAGTCTCATAAAATAGGGGTTTTCTTCTTTCCGGTGACCCATCCGGGAGGCGTTCCCATAATGATCGACACTCCATCAGCTCTCTCCGTTTTGAAATAAGGCGTACCGGAAACCAATCTGACTCCTTTTGATGTCGAATAAGTTATTATAGGCGTTAACACAGAATTAACCTGAGGATACTGCGGAGCTCCTAAAATGACCTCTCCATCGAGCGTGGCTGTAGGATAGACAATGTCCCCTTTCTCTGTCGAGAATTTCGGTGAAGCCTCAAACAGGGTGATTCCGGGCCATTTCTTGTCAGTCTCCGCAAAAGTAAATTCATTGTCTGCATCTTTTACCGCTGTTCCCAATGATGACAGGACACTTTTCATCGGAGATCCCTTTATATCATATTTAAGCACGCCGTTGGAATATGTCGGTTTACTGAACTTTGGAACGGCATAATATTCCGTTCCGGAGGTCACGGTGATCTTCCCGGAATTCTTGAGAGTCTGTGAAGCATATTTTACTGTCGAGGAGATATTCTCAGTCGGCGAAGCCTTGACACCCCCGTTTGTCAGACGAACATACAAGGCATTGTCTGTGTGCGCTCCGGCGATTTCGGATTTCTTATAGAACGCCTCTCCGGAAAGGGCCGAGCCGTAAGTGTAGCTCTGAGTGATAGACTTCAGTGAGTCTGTGACACCTGTAACGGTCAGTGATATGATTCCGCTCAGACTGAGTTTTCCGGACAGCGAGGCATCGAGCGAATGTTCCGGAGCCTTTATGACGTGTTGTGAGGCGGAGATATAGGTGGTGGCGAGATCATCTGTGGCGTCAAACACCGAAGTGACAGCCGAAGAATTATAGGACGCCTTATAGCTGTAATCGACTCCCATCTTTCCGGAGCCAGTGACCGAACCTGTGAATTTGGCCGTCATTTTCTGCCCGAGGCCTATTCCCTCGGACTTGATCACTATCGGATCTCCCATTTTCCCTTTCTCCTCTTTCTCGAGCACACATCGTCCGTCGGCTGTCGCCTCGACATTCAGTCTAACGGCAGAGTGCATCTTCCTTACCTTTACCGATTTTGATGAGGCATCTACGGAAGGAAACACATAGATTCCTGTCTGACAACTGATTATGGGCTGAATCCGGACTTTAGCGTCAACGTATGCATGAGCAGAACCGACAGTGATGTCCTTGAGTTCATCGGTCATGATGTTCACCGTCTGGTAGGGGAGATGACAGTCCGCGGCATACCATGGAATCTGATCTTCCGGAGCAAACAGCTTTCCTGCGGGCGATGCCGCGCTCTCTATATCCTTGCTGAACGCGAGGCTCTCGAATATATCGTCCGGCTGACAGCCCACCCATACGATCACGGTGCCGTCAACTTTGTCGACCTTACCGGCAAAGCCGCAATCTAGTACTCCGCTCGGCTCGAGCTGGTAGAGCATGTCTCCGGCTTTCGGAATCAATTCTGCCGGAACATTATCCGCAAGAACCAGTGTGTGTTTGTCTTCATAGTCCACACTCTTGATATATGGCGCGAGCGGTCCGGCAAGGTCTATCGCACCCTTGTTTGCGATCGTCGGAGGATTCTGAAAAGAAACTTTCTGAATGTCAGCTATGCGGAAACGGTAGACCGTGTCCAATGTGCAGAATTCCTGCACACTGAGATACGGCAGTTGCGTACCGTCTATATCAGTATCAGACAATCTGATTGCCTCAATCTCTGAAAAGAGAATCGGTTCGACCCCCATGGAATGATATATGAACAGGGTTTTGTTATCGCTGTTACCGGCAAGCACAGGAAGAAGCGCGGCCGACAGTGCTATTGCGCTGAACAAAGTCTTAGCCTTCATCATCTGATAATTTTAATTGCGTTTCCATTTATCACGAGTACGTATATCCCGGGTTCAATATCCGAAAGATCAATCCGTGTTTCTCCGTCCTTTCCGTCTGTAACCTCAAGGATTTTACTTCCCTGCAATGAGTACATAGTGATACTTAATGACGAACCGTTCGCATTTATAAAGATCATATCGCCATGCCTGTCGAGATTATAGTCACCAGTCACGTCATTAAGACCTCCGGTCTTATCAACGAAAGTGTATTCCTTCAGGTCCTTCAGGGCACACCGGTAAGACGACTGCGCACACTCGATAGACAGTTCATCACCCTCAATCGTCATAACGGGTGAATCGGATAGAGCTAACTCAAGTATCTCCCCATTCATATATGTAAGCACCATTTTGCTGTTCTGGGCACAAGCGCCAATACAACATATTATGGCACTGATAAACGTCAGTATTGTTTTCATAAAAGTTATAGTTTCAATTTCTTAATAAGACGCCTATTTCTATCTATTATCTGAGCATTCTAAATTTTAAAATGCTCATCTGAAAACCTGATTTTTAAATATAATACATTTAAAAGCAGGAATATAGTGCATTTCAATGCTATTATTCTCAATAGGTATAGTATTATAGGCATCCCCATAGGTTGAATTCCATTCACTTATATAATATCCTAAAATAGAATTGCCATCTATTATATACTTAGCTTTGATTGTTACTCTTTCACTTGTCTTATTATTATCAAAAATACATTCATCACTGCTAAAGATAAGACTATATTTTATAATTTTTTCATCATAATACTCCTCGCATATCCAAGTCTTGGAGCATAGCAAATCTTCAGTGAGTTCTCCGGTGTGTTTTGCATGTTCGGCGACGGGGACGCTGAGAATCTGGGTCTTGGATATAGTGACGCCGTCTACTGTAGCTGAAATCCAGAGAGGGAGCTTGCTCCAGTCTACGTTGCTGAATGTTGAGGCGTTTCCGACGGACATTGACAGGATTCCGAATTCGTCAGTCGTTCCGCTGACGTTGTCTGTGCAGATTACCTTTCCGCTGTTGTCATAAATCGTCACCGTTGCCGACACGGCCTGATTAGCCTTCGGCGCTTTCTTCGCCTCATCGAACACCGTAACCTGATAGCCGATCTGCGCCGTAGCCGACACTACCGCACAAACCACCATCAATAAAGCAAATACTATTCTTTTCATAAGTTAAGTTGAGTTTTCCCAAAATTACAAATAATTTCTTTCATTTCAAAACCCGTTTTAACTTTGTACGGGAAGCCGAAGAATATACGGGCTATGCCGAGGAGCAACCCGTGACGTATCCATCTGATTTCATTACCTGCCATCACCGGTCTGAAATACCTGTGAATTCGGAAATAATTCGTATCTTTACACAAATTTTTGAATCATGGAGAAACTTCGCGGATTACGGTACCCGGTCGGCGACCAATCATTTGAAAGCGTAAGAAAGGGAGGT
>CAZEJY010000127.1:0-3377 GCA_964512705.1 uncultured Sangeribacter sp.
AAGCCCCTCCTAAACTCAGTTTATTTGTAAAATCACGGTTATAATCGCAACAAATTGTACATATTTTGGATAATTTCCTTTTATGCCGATGAAAGATAGCGCCTTTCGGGCAGCTGAGGGTATAGTTTTTATACGGTTTATACGTTGTATTGGATAAAAAAGTATGTTTTTTATCCAATACAGGTAATTTATTGGATAATATCCGCTATTTGCGTATTGAATGTATTTTGTATTTATACATGTAGATGATAATATGTGTAATCTGAGATGTTAATAATTCGTTCAACCTCGGTATCTGAGGCTGAACGAATATTCTCCCGAGCCAACTTTAATCACAGCCTCTGTATCGGTGTAATCTATGCTTTCGACACCGTTCTTACCTGCCTTTACGAGTTTATTATTTTCATAAACTTTGCCCGATGTCGCTGCCATAGGTATCTTAATAATAGCAGTGGTGTTGGCGGGAACCTTGAAGCTAAAATCATAACCCCCTGCCTCTCTTTTCTGCCACCCTGAGGTTATTGTACCATATACTGACTCTGTATTTACTTCAAGGTGATCCATATCGGCGGGAATCCATGGGGAGATCTCAAATTCCTTGTAGGCAATCCCTTTGTTTTTGATACCGCCCAATTCACTGAAAAACCATTCTTCTATATGATCCATCATACAGTGGTTATGAGAGTTGTCGAGACGTTCGAGATCCCAATACTCGGGAGTGGTAGTACATCCGTTCATTACAAAAAAGCCATAACTGGGATAGTCGGTCTGGTTTGCCATCTTATACACTACATCATTATAGCCATATTTGGCAAGCGACATCAACACCGGTTTAAGACCGATCTCTCCGGTACGTATGCGGTAGTCGTCGGCCTTTACTTTCTCGGCGAGGCGAGCAGCCACTGCTTCCTCTTTTTCACTGTCTACCAAACCGTAATATAGCGCCATGCCATATTCAGCCTGATTACCATTATTATAGACATCACCCTCCTTAAAGAACCGGTCATTAAAGGCTCTTTTTACATAAGCAGCTCTTTGGGAATAATCAGCAGCATCTTTGGTCAATCCTAATTGCTTAGCCATGGTGGCCATAGCCTGCAATAGATGATAATAAGTCGTTGTAATCGTAAACTCTGTGGGTGTATCTACGGCAAGATGACACGAACTCTGACCCCAATCCGAAAGCACACTGAAATTCTCCATAATACCATCCTTAAGGTGAGTCGTGTAATACTCTATGAGTTTCTTCATCTCAGGATAATATCTTCTTACCAACGACAGATCCCCATACTGCATCACACTCTTATAAGGGACCAGAATAGCACTTCCACCCCAGTTAGGATCATCGGCATATACATCCATAAACCAGGGAGCCATACTGGGTACATAACCGTTCTCACCCTGGGCATCAAAACAATCCATTACCATTTTACCCCAAAAGGTGGTAAGATCATAATTGAAGCAAAGCGAGTTAAACATCTCCTGTGGCACATCAAGCCATCCTAATTTTTCTCTGTGAGGACAATCGGTTAGTGTATTATACAGCTGACTCTGTATGGCATCACGGCAAATAACGTGAATTGAATTAAGCAACCCGTTACTACTATCGAACGAACCGGCTGGCTCGACATCCGAACGTATCCGCTCGGCAGTAAAAGCAGACGGAGAGGGCATGGTATCCAGTCCGCTTATCTGCATATATCTGAACCCGTGATACATGAACTCGGGTCCCCAGACCTCCTCTTTACCATCCTCATCAAATGTAAACTCCTCATATACAACGCCCGGACCTGTATACCAATAATCTATACGGCAGTAACCTGCAGTATCCAAACGTTCACTCTCCTGCAGGCGGATTTTCTGACCTTTACGACCGCTCAGTTTGAACTTATATGTACCGGCGAAGTTTCTACCGAAATCAACCATATAATCACCGTTAGGCAACTGCCAGACACTATCGGCTTGCCATGTCTCGACAACCCTGAGAGGTTCATTACCTTTTGCCTTAAGCACACCGGGCTGACTGAAAGATTTATGTACATGTGGATACTCGAAAACCGGTATTATCTCCTTGACATCAAACCATCCGTCAAATCCAAAATCACCCCTGTCCATATCCTTGTAACGTTTGGAAGCATCATAGTCTTCCCCTCCCCACCAGTTACTGCCGGTAGTCGGCGAAAGCGCACATTTCCACGATTTATCAGTAACGATAGTATCGCTTGAGCCATCCGCATAGTCTATAACCAACTGAGCGAGCAGTGCCGATGTACCCCGATTTTGAATCTCTCCTTTGCTATATCTACCCTCAAGAGGGGTAACATTAAAAATACCACCCGCCAACTGACCGATCAGTGAATTGGAACCGTTTCGCAGTAAGGGAGTCACATCATACGTGTTATACATAATGCTCTTCCCAAATTCCGTTTCTCCCGGCTCCATACGGTTCTCGGTAACCTCATTACCGTTAATTTTAACCGAATACACTCCTAAGGCAGTCGAGTACAACCTGGCCCGTGTTATGTTTTTATCCTCCGGTATATTGATACTCTTACCAAAATATGGCACATTATTACCCAATTTTGCTTTTGCTGAATCGTCAGGTGCTATCCAATATGCACTCCAATCATCCGGACTCATAAAAGATGTTTCGAACACATCCGCCGCCGATGACGTATTGTTGTCAGAATCAGTCACAGTGACTTCCCACCTGTACGGGGTTGAAGACTTGAGCGGAGCACCCGAATATTCAATATTATTTTGTATGTCAGAATTGATGGTACCGGTATCCCATACCACAGTTCCTTGCGGATCTGTTACCCTGAGCCTGTATGATTTCTGATAAAAGCCTCTTTTTGGAGATTTTACCTGCCAACTGAATGTAGGATTTGCAATATCGATTCCTAAAGGGGAGGTACGACCCGATACCTTGAGAGACGAGAGATCGAATGCTGCTGATTTCTTACCATAACAGGGTATGGACAGAATGCCCGACACTATGGCAATCAATCCGATTTTTACCGGTAATACTAAACTTGACCTATTCATATATGTAATCATGTAATGAAGTTGCTTAAACTTCAATGCAAATATAGTCAATTTTTCGCAACTTAATATTTATGTGTCGGAATCTTCACTTTGATTGAAGATTAGTATATTTCACTCTAATGATACATAAAATCACCGGGATAGCATGAACCATATAATGCGTAACCTGAAAAAGATACTGCAGATTATGAATTAAATCAGCATAAAATTGAAGGAATTTTGTTATATTTGTAAGTGATAATATATGAGCAGATAATAGGGTAAGATGGAAGCAAGTGATAATATGTTAGCTCTTTTGGAGAGCCTGATGCCGGAGCCGGCGGAGGATG
>CAZEJY010000128.1:0-3358 GCA_964512705.1 uncultured Sangeribacter sp.
ACATCTTTTGCAGCCAAGGTGAACCATTCCGACATATTTGTCACCATGTAGAGACCCATAATGATTACGATAACTCCGACGATGAATGTTTTGAGCACATTACCTTTGGTAAATGGGAGCACCAAAGGAAATACATAGAACATCCCTGCTAACGAAGCTAAAGGAAGGAACTGGTTGCCCGGAAGAATCACAGCAAGTATGAGGGAAACCGGAATCAATAGCAACGATACCACAAGTGTGGTTGGATTTCCAATCACGAGCGCCGGACTCATACCGATATTCAAGCCATCGGCATTTTTGAATTTGCGGGCTATAAGCTCACGTGTCGCATCGCTGATAGGTTTCAATCCCTCGATAAAGAGTACGGTTACTCTGGGAATCAACTCCATTACAGCACCCATTTTAATACCGAGTCCAAGAATATAAGGAATCTTATCAACTATTTGAGACCAGGAATCACATGTCAGGCATCCTATCACAATTCCTACAACCACTCCAAGGAAAAGTGGCTCACCTAAAAGGCCGAATTTTTTCTTCATACCTTCGGCATCTATTTCCAATTTTTCAATCCCCGGAATCTTGTCCAATCCCTTGTTGATCAACCAAGCGAATGGGGCGAATCCGGCACAAAAAGGCTGAGGGATGGATATGCCGTCCATATCCTTATAGAAATGTTGGAACTTGAGTGCAGTCATATCTGCGATGATCAGAGTTATTATATAGCAGACGATAGCTCCGAAAAATCCCCATGCTAAAGAATCGCTGGCAAAATATATTACTGCGCCGATAAAAGCGAAATGCCAGTAATTCCATAGGTCTATATTGACTGTGCGCGTTGTTTTTGTGAACAGCATCAACAGGTTTACCCCTAAACACACCGGGATAATCATGGCTCCGACAGCAGTATTATATGCTACCGATGCAGCCGCGGGCCAACCCATATCGAAAACGCGCAGTTGAAGATCATATATTTCAACAACTTTGTCAAGTGCCGGGCCTAATGCTGAAGTAAGCAGTGCGGTAACTATGGATAATCCCACAAATCCGACACCGACTTTTAGTCCGCTTTTGAAGGCATTACCGAATTTTATACCGATACACACACCCAGAATAGTGAAAATCACCGGCATCATCACAGCTGCTCCAAGCCCGATAATATAAGAGAAAAATCGTTCCAAAATTTTATTAAGTTATTAAAATTGTTATAGTTGTCTAAATTGTTAGGTGCTTGAAAGAGTGTGCAAACCTCTGGGGACATGGTTTCCCATGTCCTCCAAAGTGCACAGAATTTATCAAATGGAATGGACTTTCTTAAACTAAGAGAGGTTATGGCTGCTTACCGATGTAAGCAAGAATACCTCCATCCACATATAATATATGTCCGTTAACAAAGTTGGAAGCATCCGAAGCGAGGAAAACCGCGGGTCCCATCAGATCCTCAGGTGTACCCCAACGTCCGGCAGGAGTTTTAGCAATGATGAACTGATCAAATGGGTGACGGCTACCGTCCGGCTGAAGTTCACGCAATGGTGCTGTTTGAGGTGTAGCAATGTAGCCGGGACCAATGCCATTACACTGAATATTTGCTTCTCCATATTCAGAGCAGATATTACGCGTAAGCATTTTCAAACCACCCTTTGCTGCTGCGTAAGCGCTGACAGTTTCCCTGCCTAATTCGCTCATCATCGAGCAGATATTGATAATCTTACCATGACCTTTCTTGATCATGCCCGGTATCACTGCTTTCGAACAGATGAATGGTCCGATCAGATCGATATCTACCACTTTCCTGAAATCTTCAGAAGACATTTCTGTCATAGGGATACGCT
Source organism: uncultured Sangeribacter sp. (assembly GCA_964512705.1). Classification (GTDB taxonomy): domain Bacteria; phylum Bacteroidota; class Bacteroidia; order Bacteroidales; family Muribaculaceae; genus Lepagella. The sequence goes on from CAZEJY010000128.1 coordinate 1,830, forward strand.
TGATAATACCTGCGTTGTTGACGAGAATGTCGATGACACCGACGGTTTTCTCTATATCCTCAACCATCTCTTTTACGCCTGCTTCATCTGTGACATCACACATGTAACCCTTGGCATCAATTCCCGCTTCTTTATAGTTGGCGATACCCAAGTCCATAGATTCCTGAGTATTGCAGTTATAAACTATTTTTGCTCCAGCCTCATGCAATGCCTTAGCGATTGCAAATCCGATACCGTAGACGCCACCGGTTACTAAAGCTACTTTACCTTCGAGTGAAAAATTAACCATGATTAATATTATAATATTATATATTTTTTAATGTTTATCTACCTTTATTTTCAAAGGGTTTGCCAAACGACGCTGAAAGTCTTCAACCGTGCAAACCCATTGATTGAAAGTTGCTGTCTTCCCTTTACTCCATGATGCACCCCAATAATAGTTCAGATCCTTACCCTCTTTGCGTGGAGACTTCACCAAAAGGTGACCAAGACCATCTTTCGAAGGTTTCGGAGAGGGGAGATATGAAGTTTCTCCACCTTCCGGATTAATCACTCCGACAAAAATGCGCCCTAACCCTTTATTGGGCAACAAAGTCGGGTCCGAATAAGCCACATAGCCGTCCCCTAATCTGTAGGTGTCTGCGCCACCCTGATGCACAGAAATTCCCGCTGCTATTGAATCGCTCTTTATCCCTTCAAGATGTGATACCACATGATTGAAAGGAGTATAGGCATCGAGTGTAAAAGTGCGTGTGTCGCTTCCTCCTGCATATTCATAAACCAGTTCGAATGTGGTGCGCAACGGACCATTATCCAGAATCTTCCAAGTTGAGAAGCCTCCCGGAAGAATCAGTGAGCCATCTGATGCAAGGGGAGCCGATCCTCCGGCGCCCAATGTCGGGCCAACGTGATATTGATCCATGCCGTCACCATGATCCTGATGATATGATATTTTTTTAACAAGTTCGTTGAAGTATCGTTCAGCTACTACCGGGCGAGTATTGGATTTTGTGAATACATCATATCCGGAAACCTCACCCTTGGAAGCCGGCCCATAAGCTCTATAGGCACTATAATCATTCTCCCATGCGAAGTCATCGATTCTCTCCGGGTGAAAAGATGCTTGACAAATAATATCCACTTTTGCAGGTTTCCCCTCCGTGACAGTAAATGTTGCAATGGAATTTGGACCTACTGACACCGGGAAAATAATTTTACCGTCGTGCGTAAGTTGCCAAGGTACCTCACATGAATTCTCATCGATAATTTTGAAATTGGATTTCGGAAAATCCGTGGAGGGCAATTCCACCATTTCGGTCCGCATCTGGGGGAGAGAATTGCTTACTGAGATATTGAATTTTTCATTCTGTGCAATCAGCGACGAGCTTCCGAGAGTAAGCGCTGCAGAAAGTGCTATTAAATTTTTAGGCATTTATAAGTTCTATTTAAAAATCGATTTGCACAAAATTAAAAAGTAGAAAGAACTCACACCTGTCACAATTGTCCATAACTGATTACCTAAAAGTCCA
>CAZEJY010000129.1:0-3342 GCA_964512705.1 uncultured Sangeribacter sp.
ACACTAAGGATAAGCATGTTACAACGGATTAAATTAATATATCATTATTGAAACAGGGTGTTACAGGCGTGCAACAAATCTGAAACAAAATAGTTCATTCCTCACTTAAACAAACGATTTTCAAACTATTGTGTTGTCACCCCAAAATATTTCGTTTTGTGACATAATGAAAGCCCCGGAAGCATTCTTCCGAGGCTTTACACAATATTTATTTACGTCTTGGATTCTTTGGGAACCATCCTTTCCGTACCCTTTCTCGTTGCTCTTTGACCTCAAGAATCGACCAGAAGCATGAAAAAGATGTTACACCGCATAGAATGGATATCGTATCATGTGTAGAGAGTGAAAGGATAAGCATTATGACGCCTCCGGCAGCAAACAGCCAGTTGCATTTCTGCCCCATATAGTATTCCCCTTTGATCACTAAAGGATGAAAGACACCTATTATGAGGAATGTGGCTAATCCGATAGCCACACCTTCAAGATTATGTTGTGAAAGAAATTCGTAAATCATAGGTATTGGTAGTGAATCAATCAGTAGGTACTATTTTGATAGATTTAGTAGAAAGACGGGCTTCAAGATACTTGCGGAATTTATTGTCCTGTGCCTGATTCATCGGCTTAGAATATTTCACAAGAGCCACATTGAGAGTATCGAGTTTTCTTGTTTCCACATTGCTGACTATAGCTCGTGTGACTGCAATGTCTGCAACCTCCGGAAACAACACCTTCAGCTCTGGTGAGATCGTTGCTCCCATAGTGTCATTGCGACATATATCAGCATTTATAGCACGCAACGAATCAATAGTTTCACGCTGGCTATTGATAGTGTTTTGCGTCACTTGATACATATCTCTAAGCATAGAAGAAGTAGCTTCAGTGGCATCAAACATATTCTCCGGGCTGTCGCCTTGAATGATCTTTAGGCGCGTTCCACCAAGATTATAATCAGGGAGCTTATCTGTCAAGGCAAGCACCAACGAGTCTTGAGGAAGCACCTTACCAATAAGACTTACTGTCAATGTCTTGTTACTACCCTTCATTACCGCCGATGAATGAAGCACCTGAGTGCCGTCGAAATTGAACTGTTGCTCTACAAATCGCTCACAATTCGCATTGAAAGCCGACTGCTGAAACATTCGCCATGTAAGGTAGCATGCCGGAATCATCGTAAGAATTGCAATAGTATATACCAAATTTCTTACCCGCTTAGCTCTCTGTGGATTGGAAAAGTCTTTGACATGATATTTCATCAGTTTCACACCCACTGTAGTGGCACATGCAATAAAGACGGAATTGATGAAGAAAAGAAAGAGAGCACCAAAGAAATAGGTCATCTGGAAAGTAGCGAGCCCATACCCGACAGTGCAGAGAGGAGGCATAAGGGCAGTCGCAATAGCAACTCCGGGAATAACATTTCCTTTGACTTTGCTTCCAATAGCCAGGATACCGGCTGCTCCACCGAAAAATCCGATGAATACATCATATATAGTAGGGGACGTGCGAGCAAGAAGCTCGCTATGTCCCTCATTTACTGGAGAGATCAGGAAGTAGATACATGAAGTAATAACACTGAAAAATGCCGCAGCCAAAAGGTTTCGGAATGACCTCTTCATAAGATCAAAATCTTGAATGCCAACAGCAAGTCCGATACCGATGATAGGACCCATAAGAGGAGAGATAAGCATCGCTCCTATAATGACAGCAGTGGAATTAGTGTTAAGGCCAAGCGAAGCAATGAAAATTGCAATGATAAGGATTATGATATTAGTGCCACGAAAAGACACCCCTTCGCGAATCACATTCTCCGCCTCTTCCTGAGGCAGCAAGTCAGCAGACAAATCAAAGTACCCCGCCAAACTACTCCTCCACTCCTTAAAATCCGGCAACTTCATACTCAAATTTTTTAGATAAATTTTATTTCAATATTTTATCAAATACCTCTTCTTTCGCATTCAATCACATCTTCAGGCAACCATACATTGCCAATGTCATCAATCGGGCGATTCTTAAGAAACAACATAGGCACTATCTCATAGTCTTTAGCAAAAGGAAGCATTTTTACCTTTCGAATAAGCTCATTCGTCAGATACTTCCCATTTTCTTCATTGGTCCATTTGCATTCTCCTACGAGAAGATATTTCTTATCAAGCGACTCTGCCATTACATCTATCTCAATTTGAACTGGCTTTTTATCTTCATTTAAGACTGGTCCCCACCATCGTTTTGCCAATCCGTATACTACACCATTTACCATATTCCCAGAAACCGCTTCTCTGCACATTTTTTCCCATTGAAGACTTACATATTCAGAAAAATGGGCATTCAGAGCATTTTCTATCGGCATACGACGCCCCAGCTCTATAAAAGATCGATTTGGAACCACAAATTTATAATAAAAAGCCATAAATGGATCTGCTATTTTATATAGGCTTTTCTTTGCATTCTTCTCATCTATTCCAAAGGGAACATCTTTCTCGATAAATCCTAAATCTATAAGTTTGCGTAAGGGGCGAGATAAATTAGTGGCAGGCTCGTTACTGCGGGCTGCTATTTCCGAAAGCCTATTGGCCCCATTGCCAATATAAGCCAACAACGAAGACGTCTTTACTATATCCTTAACGTCATCTTGAAGGAGTTTTATTGGTTCTTCAGAAAGTATACCATTTACAGAAAAGATATTGTGCCACATGGCGTTTTTGAAGGAAGGTCTCTCTTCTCTTAATTCCCAATATCTTGGCACACCTCCCCATACAGCATATTCCTCTATTGCATCAACAGAATCCAAATTCAATGCATCCTTTAGATATGGAAGCCGGATTGGAGTAAGACGCATTATTTCATCAGCGCGACCATAAAGCGGGGCTGTAGAATCGAGTACCAGTCCATACATCATATTCTGCGATGAGCCACATATCACTATATTATATTTCAATTGTTTCTCATCGATAAGCTTTTGCAATATCGAAGGGAGCTCCGGGGCTTGCTCTACAAGATATGGAAATTCATCCAGACAGAGGGTAAACTTATCAGTAGCACGGTAATTTATAGCCCGGAGGATAGCCTCCCAGTCAGGATATGTCAGCTTGTCGAAATCAGGAAATTTCTGAGCTACGACCTTTGCAAGCAATTCTATCTGATGATTCTTTTCCGATTTGTCAGCAAGAAAATAGATGTCATTTTCGGTCATGACTCTTTTGATCAGGGTAGATTTCCCCAATCGTCTTCTTCCATACACCACTGCCAAAGATGGCCGCTTAAGAGCCATCACATCCTTCAGTCTCGCGGTTTCCTCAACTCTATCTACAAATTCCATATCAAAAATAATTATGCTCCCAGAAC
>CAZEJY010000130.1:0-3224 GCA_964512705.1 uncultured Sangeribacter sp.
GCGGTTGGACCGATGTTGACGTTATCATCACTCAGCCCGCTATCATGGGTAAGATTGGTGCCCTGGGCCGTATCCTCGGTCCCCGCGGCTTGATGCCTAACCCCAAGAGCGGCACCGTGACCGTCGACGTGGCTAAAGCCGTTGAAGAGGTTAAGAAAGGCAAGATCGACTTCAAAGTTGACAAAAACGGTATCGTTCACTCCTCTATCGGTAAGGTTTCCTTCACCCCCGAGCAGATGGCCGACAACGCACGCGAGTTTATCAACACCCTCATCAAGCTGAAACCCGCCACAGCCAAAGGCACATATATCAAGAGCATTTATCTTTCAAGCACAATGAGCCCCGGCATCAAGGTTGATGTCAAGAGCGTGGATTGATGCGTAACCATTTAAATCTTACATCAAATGAAAAAGGAAGATAAAGCAATTATCATAAAGCAAATCACTGACACCATCGCAGCTTACCCCGCTTTCTACCTGGTAGAGACCGCCGGCCTCGATGCTGAGAAGACCAGCGCCCTGCGCCGCGCCTGCTTCGGCAAAGACATCAAGCTGATGGTAGTGAAAAACACCCTTCTGAAGCACGCTCTCGAAGAGCTGCCCGCCGACTATTCTGAGCTCTATCCCGCTCTGAAAGGCTCCACATCGGTGATGTTCACCACCGTGGGCAACGCTCCCGCTAAGCTCCTGAAAGACTTCGTGAAGAAGGGCGATAAGCTCCCCGTGCTCAAAGCCGCTTACGTTGAGGAAGCCGCATACCTCGGTGCCGACCAGCTCGACACTCTGGCTGCTATCAAGAGCAAAAACGAACTCATCGCCGACGTTGTGGCTCTGCTGCAATCGCCCGTCAAGAACGTCGTTTCCGCTCTGCAATCAGGCGCTACCACCATCCACGGCGTCCTCGAAACTCTTTCCAAAAAAGAGGAAGCATAACTTACTCATTCAATTAAAACAAAACAAACAAACTAAAACAATACAACAATGGCAGATCTCAAAGCTTTTGCTGAACAACTTGTTAACCTCACCGTTAAGGAAGTAAACGAACTCGCTCAAATCCTTAAAGAAGAATACGGTATCGAACCCGCCGCTGCTGCTGTAGCAGTTGCTGCCGGCCCCGCTGCAGGCGCTCCCGAAGTTGAAGAAAAATCTTCTTTCGACGTAGTGCTCAAAGCCACCGGTCCCAGCAAACTCCAAGTAGTTAAGCTCGTGAAAGAGCTCACCGGTCTCGGCCTCAAAGAAGCCAAAGACATGGTAGACAACGTGCCCAGCGTAGTTAAAGAAGGCCTTGCCAAGGCTGACGCTGAAGGCCTCAAAAAGCAGCTCGAAGAAGCCGGCGCTGAGGTTGAACTCAAATAATAATCCTGAAAATCAGGCAATTGGGTTAAGAATATCCGCATAGGATTGTTCTTAGCCCCTTTTGCGCTAAATCCAAAACAAAGTTGCCGCCACTGCGGCTAAGCCCACCTCGGCGGCAACTTTGTTTCTTTCCTTACCATCTCTCCCTCCCTCTCACTCGCTCCCTCCCTTCCATATCTCGAGCGAGACATTTCCGCCCGGATGCAATCACGGCATCGGGTTGCGCGAATATTATCGTACACTTGCCGGGGACTCTGTTCCGTTGAGCCTAACCAACAAAAATCTTTCATTTAACATCCAGTTTTATAGAATTTCCGGATCCGAATCATATAATTATTTGAACGATTTTCTGCGAGCTCACCTCACACAGACAGTCCTCCTTTTCATCATTTAGTACACTATAATAGATGTCAGTTTCAATCGATAAACCCCGTATAAATTTTGCATCGGTAAAGAATCCTTTCCCGTACCCCGACTTTCTGGAGATCCAGCTTAAGTCGTTTCAGGATTTCCTCCAGCTCGACACCCCGCCGGAGAAACGAAAAAATGAGGGACTCTTCAAGGTCTTTTCCGAAAATTTCCCGATAGTCGACACCCGCAACTCCTTCGTTCTGGAGTTTATCGACTATTATATCGACCCACCACGCTACACGATCGAGGAATGTCTCGAACGTGGTCTCACATATAGTGTACCCCTCAAAGCCAAACTCAAACTCTACTGCACCGACCCCGATCACGAAGATTTCGAGCCGGTGATTCAAGATGTCTATCTCGGCCCCATCCCCTACATGACCGAGAAAGGCACATTCGTCATCAACGGTGCTGAGCGCGTAATCGTTTCGCAGCTCCATCGTTCGCCCGGCGTTTTCTTCGGCCAGAGCACTCACGCCAACGGCACAAAGCTCTATTCAGCTCGCATCATCCCCTTCCGCGGCAGCTGGATTGAATTTGCCACCGACATCAACAACGTGATGTACGCCTACATCGACCGTAAGAAAAAGCTCCCTGTGACCACTCTGCTGCGTGCCATCGGCCTCGAAAGCGACACCGACATCATCGAGACCTTCGGCATCGCCGAGCAGGTAAAGGCCAACAAAACCAACCTTAAGAAAGCCGTGGGCCGCAAGCTCGCTGCCCGTGTGCTCAAAACCTGGACCGAGGACTTCAGTGATGAAGACACCGGCGAGGTTTCGACCATCACCCGCTCTGACGTGGTGCTCGACCGCGAAACCGTGCTCACAGAAGAGAACATCGACCTGATCCTCGACTCAGGCGTCTCAACCGTGCTCCTGCACAAAGAAGACGCCAACACCAGCGACTATTCAATCATCTTCAACACCCTGGCCAAGGACCCCGCCAACAACGAGACCGACGCCATCCAATATATCTACCGCCAGCTGCGCAACGCCGACGCTCCCGACGACGCCAGCGCACGCGAGGTCATCACAAACCTCTTCTTCTCCGAGAAGCGCTACGACCTGGGTCTGGTGGGACGTTTCCGCATCAATAAAAAACTCAATCTCGACACTGACCCCGAGGTAAAAGTCCTCACAAAAGAAGACATCGTCGAGATCATCAAATATCTCATCGAGCTCATCAACTCAAAGACCGTGGTTGATGACATTGACCACCTCTCGAACCGCCGCGTCCGCACCGTGGGCGAGCAGCTCTACAACCAGTTCGGCGTAGGTCTGGCCCGTATGTCACGCACCATCCGCGAGCGCATGAACGTGCGCGACAACGAGGTGTTCAAGCCCATCGACCTCATCAACGCAAAGACCATCTCCAGCGTCATCAACACCTTCTTCGGCACCAACGCCCTCTCGCAGTTCATGGACCAGACCAATCCTCTGGCCGAGATCACCCACA
>CAZEJY010000131.1:0-3170 GCA_964512705.1 uncultured Sangeribacter sp.
ACCGGTTCTTATGCACGCGACGTGAGAGTGATGATCTATGACGGCAAGATGCACCCGGTAGATTCAAATGAAATTTCTTTCCGCTTGGCTGGAAGAAACGCATTCTCTCAAGCATTCAAAGCCGCTAATCCGAAGATTCTCGAACCGGTTTACGATGTTGAGGTTCTCACTCCCGGTGACACAATGGGTGATGTGATGAGCGACCTTCAGGCTCGCAGAGCCATCATCATGGGTATGTCTTCAGAGAATGGTATTGAAAAGCTCTCAGCAAAAGTGCCTTTGAAAGAGATGGCTTCATATTCTACTTCTCTGAGTTCAATCACCGGCGGACGCAGTTCATTCTCAATGGATTTCTCATCCTACGAACTCGTTCCATCAGATGTACAGGAGAAGCTGCTTAAAGAATACGCAGAAACTCAAACCGAAGAATAATTCCAGATATAAAGATGACAGAAGCGGGTTCTCTTTCGAGAGCCCGCTTCTCATTTTTATTTATAAGTTGTAACCTTTTAATACATTAATTGCTTAGAAGTGCAACAGACACATATCTGTGATCCAGATCCAAAGAGGACAGAATCCGATAAAGAGGATCACTGACAAAGTAAGAGATGATGTACCGGTTGCTACATAAGTGTCGTACTCATCGGCAATAATGATACCTGAGAATGCCGGAGGAAGAGCTGCTGATACTACCAACATCTTCAAGTTCTCGGGATCCATCTTGAAGATAAGACCAAGAATAAGAATTACTGCCGGCATAAAAATCATCTTCATTATTGAGCCAAGCACTGCCTGCCAGTTGATATCAAGTTTGATAGCTGACAATGTGATACCGGCTGAGAATACTGCCATAGAGGCATTCGCACCCTTAATAAGATTGAATGAAGGACTTGCCCAATCTGGCCATGGAATTCCAACCAATACCCAAACTACTGCCAAAATCGGAGCCCAGGCAACCGGCTGAGCCAAAGCATGGAGCACAGGCTTCCAAGCACTCTCAGCCTTATGATTAGGATTCTGTTTAGCAAGAGAGGCATTCATCAATGAAAGTCCAACCGGGATACCAACCGCATTAACCACGATACCTACGATTGCAACAACCAATGCGACAGCAGGAGTTGTACCAAAGATAGGTTCCAACACTGCAAATCCGAGGAAGCCGATAGTAGGAGAACCACTAATCAATGCTGAAACGGCTGCATCTGCACCTGTATTCTTCTTGAAACAATATTTAAATACCCAGTAAACTATCATGAAACACGCCATGATACCAAACAGTGATATAAGCGTCAGCTTGATATCTTTGGCAAGCATTTCACGGCTTGACTGTGCGATGGAAACGAACAAGGCTGCGGGTAATGCGAAATCAAGCACAACTTTGTTGAACTTCTTAGCATCTTCACCACTGAAAGCGCCTTTCTTTCCGGCTATAAATCCTGCAAGCATTACCACTATAATCGGTACTATTGCATACAGAATCACGTGAGAAATATTACCCATAATATTTAATTTTATAATTTAACTTTTTGAGATCTGTATCACTATTATACCGTATAGTCAATTAACGGAGCGGGATTCAAATATCCGATGTGTCCACTCTCTTTACCTGAATCGGCTGCAAGCTGAACATCTATCAAACAAGGTTGTTTAGAAGCGATTGCTTCTGTTAAGGCCTGTGACAATTCCTGAGGTGTTGAAACATAATAAGTCTTTGCACCGAAAGCGTCTCCGAGTTTATCATAACGTGCATGTATATCAAGAGTTGTTGGAGCAGGTTCATCAGAACCGGATGGATTGACACCAACGCCGTTATAAATACCACCATTGTTGAAGATTACAACAGTGCAAGGGAGTTTATATCGACAGATAGTTGCAAAGTCCATACCAGAGAAACCGAATGCAGAGTCACCCTCGATAGCTACTACGCTCTTACCGGTGGCAACAGCAGCTCCGATTGTAGAACCCATACCCATACCCATGATTGACCAAGATGCACAGTCTACACGGTGACGAGGAAGTTCCATATCGATGGTGTCACGGGTATCGTCAAGTGTGTTTGCACCCTCATTGATCAATATCACATCAGGATTTGCAGCAAGCACAGGTTTGATTGCGCTAAGTGCAGTCCAGTGATTCATCGGCATAGCTGTTGAAGCCTCTTGAAGACGTGCAACGAATTTAGCATTTTTCTCTTTACTTTCAGCTTGCAAAGAAGGAACCCATTGAGGATCAGCCTGCATTGTCTTACCCTTCATTTCAGCAAGGATCGCATTCAGAGAGAGAGCGAGGTCTCCGACAACCGGAGCTGCAATAGGAACATTACGGTCCATCTCTTCCGGTTCAACATCGAGCTGAATGAATTTGACATTTGGATTCCATTTACCACGACCGAATGAAAGCATCCAGTTGATTCGAGCACCTGCCACAAGCACTACATCTGCCTGCTCCATAATAGTAGAACGACATGAAAGAGCACTTAATTCACCGGAGTCCGGCAGCAAACCTTTTGCCATAGACATTGCAAGATAAGGAATCTTGTATGTATCAGACAATTCCTTAAGCTGATTCTCTACACACGCATAAGCAGCGCCTTTACCGAGCAACATTGCAGGACGTTTTGCTGTACTCAATAATTCTACCGCACGTTTAACTGAGTCCTCGTTAGGAGCAACCTCACTATAAACATCAACCGGAGTAAAGAATAATTTTTCAGCATCCTCACGGTTCATAACCTCTCCTAATGCAGGTGTCGTCATATCGATATAAACACCACCTGGACGACCACTTACTGCTGCCCTGTATGCACGAGCTACTGCAGATGGTATATCCTTAGCGTATGTGCAACGGAAAGCAGCCTTCACGAGTGGACGAGCTGTGTTCAACTGGTCAAGTTGCTCATATGTACCCATATTCATATCAACCATTGCAGGATCAGATGCTCCTGAAATCTGAATCATAGGATAACAATTGACTGTTGCATTAGTGGTAGCTGTCAGACCATTAAGGAATCCCAAAGATGAAACGGTCAAAAGCACACCAGGCTTGCGTGTAAGGAAACCGTGAGTAGCTGCTGCCATACCTGCCTGCTGTTCAAACCGGAATCCATAATAATTCATTCCGACTTTCTGCATGGCAAAAGCTGCCTCCGTAACCGGTATACCTACAAGACC
>CAZEJY010000132.1:0-3096 GCA_964512705.1 uncultured Sangeribacter sp.
AAAGCTTGCTGAAGTTGCGAGCCGCTTGATTCACGAGCGATGTGCGGTCGGCAAGGAAAAGGGTATTCTTCACCCTGCCGTTGCGTTGCAGTACATCCACAAGCGAGATGGCGGTGCGTGTTTTGCCGGTACCGGTTGCCATGACCAGCAAGCCGCGACGGCGCATGGAGTTAAACCATTCGCACATTGCCTTGATGGCTCGCTTTTGATAATAGCGATCGGTGACTTCCTCCTTTATGGAGAAGTCGGTGACTTTCCCGTCGGTGGCGCGACGCATCATTATCAGTTCAAGGTCCTTCTCTGAATGGAAAGCGAAAAGCGGACGTTCGGGATAACCTAAGCCGTCTATGACGTGCAGTTCAAATCCGTTGGTGTAATATATCACCGGGCGCACGCCATAGCGTGCTTCAAGGCAGTCGGCATAGAGTTCAGCCTGATGCTTTCCGGCATGAGGGTCAACGCTTGTGCGCTTTGCCTCAATCACTGCAAGGGGTTTGCCATCCTTGCCGAACAGCACATAGTCGGCATAACCCACACCGCTCGAGCTTGGCATACCGTGTACTTCCACCTCTATGCACGCCTTGGAGGCGGCAATGTCGCCTTCTGTTTCAAGCAACTGCCATCCGGCTTCGCGAAGCATAAGGTCGATGAAGCGTCGACGTGTCTCGGCCTCGGAGATTCCGTCCCATGACAGTGCCGGTTTTACCTGGGGAGCCTCCTCAATTGCCGGTTTCGGCATCGCGTCAGCAAACGCCTCCGGTGCCTGCTCTGCTCGCGCCACTACGATGCGCGGACGTGGTTGCCGGGTCGGGAGCAGCGTCTTGTCGAAGGGCGCAAGACTCTCAACGACATGAAGCTTCAGCAACACACCGCCGACGAGGTTGTAGAGGTTGAGCACAGTGAAGAACGAGTCGGAACGGGTCACCGTGCCGTCGTGCGCAGCGAAATTCCCTACTTTGCGAATCCAATGTACAGCCTTCATCAGCTCCGGGTCGTTGATGAAGTCGGTGAATACAGGCGATGTGGTCAGGTCAATCAACTTGGCACGCTCCGGTATCTCAACATTCTTCATCTTATAGATGGCCTTTGTGAGCCATTCCAGAGCCTTGCGCGCGTTGATGGCCGAAGAGTCGGGCTCGGTATATTGTCGCGTCTCTGCCAAGTCACACAAGCGGTATAATTCCGCCAATGCGGTGAGTTCTGTCTCTGAAAGCGTTTTAAGGCAGTCGAAGTTTAACATAGCTCAGTTATCCTTTCAGGCGTTTGAAGTTCTCTTTAGTTCTTTCTATCTCTCTGCGGAGTTCCTCCTCGGTCGGGAGCATCAACTTATATTTGGGGGCGAATACGCTGATGTCGTTTCGGTTCCCTAAAGTATATTCGATTACAGTATCATTCTTCTCAGCGCAAAGAATAATTCCTACCGTAGGATTATCTTGAGGGGTGCAAACCTCTTTGTTAAAGTAATTTACATAGAGTTGCATCTGACCTACATCCGCATAGTCAGCCTTATTCATTTTTAGGTCTATGATTACGTAACAGCGAGCGACCACGTTGTAAAACACCAAATCAGGATAGATGTGGTCACCATCCAGCGTGAATCTCTTCTGTCTGCCCATGAAGGCGAAGCCCCTACCGAGTTCAAGGAGGAAGTCTTCCATATGAGTCAGAATGGCGCTTTCAAGTTCTTTCTCCTGTAGAGCCGGGTCTTCCCTCAAATCAAGAAATTCAAGTACAAAAGGATCGTGCACCAGATCCAGCGGATCGTATTTATCTGCCTTGACCGGTAGGTTCTTGGCTATTATTTCCTTTATCTCATTATCATCGCGATGAGATGACAACAGACGTTCGTAGTATTGCGTTGCAATCTGGCGTTCAAGTTGACGGACACTCCAAGACTCTCCGGCAGCCGATTCGGCATAATATTCCCTTGCTTTAGGATTAGCAACACGCATAAGCGTCAGATAATGAGACCATGATAATTTGGCAGACAGTGTCTGCCAAATTGGGAAAGTAATAAAGAACTGACGCATATTTCTCAGATTACGTGCAGAAAATCCCTTTCCAAAATTATCTTTGAGACGTATTGCAATAGAATCAATCAATTTGTCGCCATAAGAAGCATTTGACTCACCACCTTGTGCTTCCACGATGAGTTTGCCGATATGCCAATAAGCCGTAACCATAGCCGTGTTGACAGTAGTAGCCACCTTGGTTCTGGCTTCATTGAGAATCTGGCTAATCTGATTGAAAAGATTCTCAGTTGGTATATTCTGCATCATGTCTGCCATAATTCCGTTTTCTTGATTTGTAGAGTGACACATCTTTAGTTGAACCAATAGTCCATACGGCTGTCCAGCAACGTCTGTAGCTCTGCGATTGACTTCTCAACCGTTGCCTTCTGCGCCTCTATAGCCTCAATTTGCGTCGCAAATTGCTCTTGAAGGTCGAGCGGAACTTTTGGAATATGCACGGATAATAACAGCGGCTTAGAAATATTCTTCATTGAGCCACTTGTTCCAGATGCTTTTGATCTAATTTGTCTTTTTGATGTTTCACTGATTAGACTCTTCCACAGAAAAATTGGATTTGCATTGGACTTGTACTCAAGACGCCACAATCTGTCGGGAAGAAATATATTCTCTTCAACATTAAATACGTAAGCACAAGCTCCCACAAGTTCAGCAGTGTTCATTCTGCTTATAATCACGTCTCCTACCTTAACCTTATGGCTTTCTATTGGTATATAGTTCTGAGGTAGAAATTTTGTAGAAGATCCATCAAAATAGTCATAGGTAACAGCACCTGATTTTAACACCTTATTTGCACAGGTCTCCTGACTTGCCAAACTTTTCCCCCCTATTAGCTGTGTTACATAGTGTGACAATTGTTCAAATTCAGACCAATTGCCAAACATATGGATATATAGGGATTGGGCGAGGGAATCGAGCTGGCGGAGCAACTCGCGATTCTGCTCAATCAACTCATTTATTTTATCCAACTCCGCAACTATCTGCTCCTGTACCTCCATCGGCGGTACAGGAATATAAAAATTTGAAAACTTAGATTTATTAATTATGGGGACAATAGGGCCATTCT
>CAZEJY010000133.1:0-3058 GCA_964512705.1 uncultured Sangeribacter sp.
AAGAAGCTGCTGACCTGTCTGACCCTTGGCGTAGAAGGTACGGCTAACCTGAGCACCACCGAAAGAACGGTTTGCAAGCAAACCACCATATTCGCGAGCAAAAGGTACACCCTGAGCTACACACTGGTCTATAATATTGTTAGATACCTCTGCAAGACGGTAAACGTTTGCTTCGCGAGCACGGTAGTCACCACCTTTAACAGTATCGTAGAATAGACGGTAAACTGAGTCACCATCGTTCTGATAATTCTTTGCTGCATTGATACCGCCCTGTGCTGCGATTGAGTGTGCACGACGAGGAGAATCCTGAATGCAGAAGTTCAATACGTTGAAACCGAGCTCAGCGAGTGTTGATGCGGCAGACGCACCGGCAAGACCGGTTCCTACCACGATTACGTCCAACTTACGCTTGTTGGCGGGGTTAACGAGTTTCTGGTGAGCTTTGTAATTGGTCCACTTCTCAGCGATAGGACCCTCGGGGATTTTGGAATCCGCCGGACTCATTACTCTTACATTTTCATTTGCTGCCATATCGCTAATTAATTGGGTTGACCGGCTACACCGGGAGTTAATGTTTCAGGTTTGTTGTCGGAAGACTCGAGGTAATCGAAGAATTTAACAGCGTTGGTCAACGCATTTACCTGCTTGGTGAGTTTCTCGATTTCAGTCTGCATCTGAGGATTGTTCTTTACATATTCTTTACCTTCAGGAGTGCTGAACTGCTCGATCTGCTGACGCTGCTGCTCCTCCATCTGGCGGAGACCCATAGATACCTGATTGTAGGGAGACATCTCAATCTGCATGCCGAGTTGTGCCATATCAGGACCGAAGTCTTTCTCCATCATAGGCCAGATCATATCCTTGTACTGAGCGCGGAGAGCCTCATCCTTGCTGTAATAGTTATCGTGAGCTTTCACTGTGAACACGATTGCCTGAGCAATGAAGAGGAGTACAACAACTGATACCCATGCGCAACCAATTTTCTTCAAACGTGGAATCCATGCGGTGTTATCCCAGCCGATTGACTGGAACATTGACCAGAAACCGTGATTCATGTGGAACCAAAGAGCGATGAAACCGATGATGTAAACGATCGGAGTCCAAACGAGCTTGAATGATTCCTGAATGAAGAGTGTGCCGGCAGCCGGAGGTATCACTGCCTCTGAGCCACGAATCTCCTGAAGCTGCATCTTAGCCCAGAACTGGATAAGGTGAACAACAAGAAAAGCAAGAATCACAATACCGAGTACAAGCATGTTCTTTGAAGACCATTCAACGCTTTTGGGAGTCTTAGAGATGAGATATCTCTCGGTACCGCGAGCACGACGGTTTTGAACTGTAAGTACCACAGCATAAATGATGTGGATGATGAAAAGCGCTGCCAATCCAACTGAAGCCACAAGCGCATACCAGTTTGCTCCTAAGAATTCGCAAACTGAGTTATAGGCTGTGGGCCAGCAGATAGCAATGGCATTCATCAAACAATGGAATGTTACAAATAGGACGAGACATGCTCCGGTGAGAGCCATGACGAATTTACGTCCTACAGACGAGTTTGATAACCACATAATAGTTTTTATTAATTATTAGATATTTAGTTTAGTTCAAAAATATAGTTTTCACAAAATGCCATAGGCGCATTTGTAGACTTCTTGCAAATTTAGAATTATTTCTGCAATTCATAAAATTTAGAGCCTAATTTTTCGGGTTAAACGGGTATAAAAGTGCATAAAAAAGATTCTAATGTTAAAAGTTTACCGGAATTATTGCTATTCGCAGAATTTTTATTAACTTTGCACCCACGGTCTGGTAGCTCAGCTGGATAGAGCAACAGCCTTCTAAGCTGTGGGTCTTGGGTTCGAATCCCAACCGGATCACTTTAAGAGATGCGTTTTCGCATCTCTTTTTGTATTTATGGATATGGAGCAACAGCCGCGTGCCAATGGAATATTTCGTAATCGGCCAAAAATTTATGATGATGGCAAGATTCTATTAAAGAGTCTTGCCATCAGATGCTTATTTATCAGGACATTACCAAACGGTATTCTTTAGGGGTCTGACCTGTCTGTTTCTTGAAAAAGCGGATGAAGTGCTGAGGATATTGGAAGCCCAATAGTTCGGCAACCTGTTTGGTAGATATTTCCGGATCGAGAAGAGCACTCTTGGCGTGGTTTATCATTTTCAACTGTATGTATTCCTGAGCCGTCTTCCCGGTTTCAGATTTTACTAAATCTCCAAAATAGTTTGGAGAAAGACATATCTTATCAGCAAAGTGTTTTACGGTCGGAATACCATCAGTGGCTCCTTTGCCGGATTCAAGGTAATCGTCAAGCAAAGTCTCAAAGCGGGCAAGCACATCATTGTTCAGCTCTTCTCGTGTGACGAACTGTCGCTCGTAAAACCTCATGCAGTAGTTGAGCATGACCTCAATATTAGATATTATGAGCGACTTTGAAAAGCGGTCGATTGGATGCTGCAACTCACGCTGGATCTTCTCCATATAATCCTGTAGGATAATGCGCTCCTCTGCCGAAAGGTGCAAAGCCTCATTGGATGCGTAGGAAAAAAATGAATATTGACTCATTTTCTGTGCCAAAGATGTCCGGTTAAGAAAATCGGGATGAAACAGCAGCCCTATTGCTTCGGGTGCCGGTCCGTCTTCCAGACGATGAATGCCTACGGTCTGTCCGGGAGCAAAGCTCACTACCGTCTCGTCATCAAAGTCATAACTCGTCTTGCCATAGTTTATCTTACATCCTGTTGTTTTCTTTAAGAACAGAGCATAAAATCCAAAGTGCATGCAGTGGGTAGGCTGATGCACGGAATCATCAAAATGAACGATACTCACCAGAGGATGTCGGGTCTCGAAACCGAAATATCGGTTGTATTTCTCTATACTGTCTGCTTGAAAAATTTCCATATCTATCTGTATTTATAATGCAAATTTAGCTATTAAAGCCCAATATTCCAAAGCCATACCTGACATTCCGTAATCTTGGTTCCTCTATCCGTAACATAGGTATAAACGCCGAAGAAATATTGAAGTAATTTTGCAGTG
>CAZEJY010000134.1:0-2873 GCA_964512705.1 uncultured Sangeribacter sp.
TCTGGAGCATGAACTGCCTCAGCTTCATGCCGAAGGCAGCCTTTCGATAACCGTCAGGATGCTCCTTGCTGTACTCCTCGTAGAGTGTCTTGACTGTCATCCCTCTCCGGGACAGCCGGGTGGCATACTCAGGAAGGAGGGCATCCAACTGGATGTGACGCTCCGACGGTGCATGTTCCCTCGCCGATGGTATGGCGAACAGTTCCTGAAGCCGCGCATCACTCAATGACGGCAGCTTTTCAGCGGCTATGCCACTGTCCTGATACATCCTCACATAGCGGCGAACGGTATTGCGGGAGATATCAAAAGCGGAACTGATGCTTTTTATTCCCATTCCCGATGCGTAACATAGGAGAATGTTTTTTAACTTTGTGTTCATGTTTCTTTGGATTAAATCCCGTCGGCCAAAACGGAATCCAAAGATACAGAAAAATCCCCTGAGGCACTCCCGCGTCAGGGGTTAGTTTTATTTTGGCACAAGGGGTTAGGAATTTTTTAGCACAAGGGGTCAAGCAAACTTAGTCTCAGGGGGCATCCGCGCTTGGGTTTTCCAACCGCCGCCCTGCTTCTACTGTGCATCGTGCTGTGCATCCCCGGCGCCGGTATAGGCCTTGCCATTCAGGGCGAGGTGCTTTCACTCACCTGCACCCTTGGCTTCATCTCGCTCATGGGCATCCTGGTCAGAAATGTCATCATCATGATTGACTATTCCGAGGAGCTGCAACGGTCCGAGGGGATGACGGTCAAGGATGCCATATTCCACAGCGCCGAGCGACGCATGCGCCCCATCTTCCTCACCTCGGCCGCCGCGTCGATGGGTGTGCTCCCCATGGTGCTCTCAGGCACCCCTCTGTGGCGCCCCATGGGCACGGTAATCTTCTGGGGTACCATCATCACATTCTTCTTCATCGTCACCGTGATTCCCGTGCTCTACTGGAAAGTGATGGCGAAAAAATCAACCAATAACACCACGAAATGAAAAAGATATTAAGCCTTGCCGTTGCCGCCGCGCTTGCAGGCTCAGCGTCGCTTCGGGCTCAGCAGCTCACGCTCTATGAGTGTGTGAGTCTGGCTCTTGAAAACAACGCCCGCATCCTCACAGCCGACTACTCGCTGCGGGCCGCGCGCGAGACCTCTCACGAAGCCTTTACCAAATATTTCCCGTCAGTCAGCGTGAGCGGAGCTGCCTTTACCGCCAACCACGGCATGCTCCAGCACACGTTCGGGCTACCCCTCTCGGCGCTTGGCCTCGGACTGCCCGACATGGATTTCAATCTGAGCCTGCTGAAAAAAGGCTCAGTGGCCGGTGTCAACCTCCTGCAGCCTATCTTTCTTGGCGGACGCATCGTTAACGGCAACCGCCTTGCCCACGTGGGCGAGGAGGTGAGCCGCCTGCAACAGCGCCAGACGGCTGACGAGGTGCGACGCGGCGTCGAGACATACTACTGGCAGCTGGTGTCACTCCACTCCAAACACAAGACCCTGGAGAATGTCATAGCCATGCTCGACACCCTCTCGGCCCAAGTGCAGAGCTATGTCGATGCTGGAATCACCACTAACAACGACCTGCTCGAGGTCAAGCTCAAGCGCAATGAGATGCTCGTGGCCCGCAGCGAGCTCGACAACGGCATCACGGTGCTTCGCATGCTCCTCTCGCAATATGTCGGCAAGGGCACATCGGGCTCGGTCGACGTGGCTTCCGACATAAACATAGGCACCGTGCCCGCCTTCCCTCAGGAACTCTACCGCAACCCCGAGGAGTGTCTTGACCAAACCATAGGCCATGGCCTGCTCTCCCAAAACGTCAAGGCCAAGGAACTCGAGCAGAAGATGGCGCTGGGCAATAACCTTCCCATCGTTGCCGCCGGCGCAAGCTATAACTACGAGCATATTCTCGAGCAGGGCCACACCTTTGCCAACGTTTATGTCACCGTCAGCATCCCGCTCACCGACTGGTGGGGTGGCTCGCACAGCATGAAAAAGAAAAAGTTTGAGACTCAGATAGCACGCACACAGCTGCAGGATGACTCCCAGATGCTCATCATAGCTATGACCAACGCGTGGAACGACCTCTCGACCGCCCACACCCAGATGGAGATAGCCAACGAATCCATCGCGCAATCGGCCGAAAACCTGCGCCTCAATCAAAATTTCTATGACGCCGGCACCATCACCATCACCGACCTTCTGAATGCCCAGACCCTTTATCAGCAGGCTCAGGACAAGTTTGTCGATGCCTACGGCCAATTTCAAATCAAAAAACTCACCTATCTCCAGGCCACCGGACGCTAAGACTCTCCATAACAACTCCTGAGCACCCTTCCGAGGGTGTGAGTTATCAGCAACACGGTTGAAAACGCCATGTTGTGAAAATATTTTACACACTTTTGTGGTGAATTTTTAGAATACATGCAGTAATTTTGCAGTGCAAATGACAGGTCCCGGTCTCCTGTGCGGGCTGTCATCGGGTGCTTACATCCCCTCGGCAATTCGTCCGGTGCCTTTTGATGCCCGGGGGAAAGGGATGGATCGGCTCTGCACCTTTGGAATTTACATAACGTTGTCGTCCCGATTGACAAGCTAATGCAGTCCCCCTGCTGCCACACGGAGTGTGCCCAGGCTCATTTCCGTTCCGGCCAAGCCATTTACGTGGCTAAGGGGGATTAAAATAGCCGTCAATCGTTTTTTTATGAAAAATAAAGTCGACGTTACCAGCCAGTCACCATCGTCCCACCCACGCATACCCATCGGTGCCATCATTGAGTCAGAGCTCCGCCGCCAGGAGCGCACCGTGCTGTGGCTCAGCCGGAAAATACACTGCGACCGCCGAAACATCTACGACATTTTCAAGCGAGACAGCCTCGACACCAACC
>CAZEJY010000135.1:0-2866 GCA_964512705.1 uncultured Sangeribacter sp.
TGTAGTAGCCGGAAACCGTGCGAGGACAAAGGGCATCCACGTTGATTATGGCCTCCGCACCTGCGCTCATTCCGGCGAGGTCTATCCAGTTGTTTGGATTTTCAACGAACTGCGCCGGAGTGAGATTGGGACCAACGTACTGATACGTTTTCCAAGACGAGGAACTGATGGCGAAAGTGATCTGCAAACCGAGAGAGGCAACTCCGGCTCCCAACACGGCTTCCAAAACATTGTGCGTCTGGATTTCCGCTTTGATGTCGGAGTAGTATTCCCCGGCAGGCAGGGGTATTTCTACGGTTACGTTGAAGGTATTGCCTACGGCGGCTGATCCTCCCACAGACTTGAGAGTGCCATTCGCATAGCGGTATATTTTTCCGTCAGTGTTGTCTATATAGAGTTTGTCAGCGTAGGGAATTAATCCTAAGCCACCGCTAATAGTGCCAATGTGGGAAACGCCTGAAGCACTGCCGTAATACCCACTTTGCAAGTGGCCGGTTGGCGTAACAGTACTCCGACGGATAACAAATCTGTTTCGGCCCTCATCGAAGAATAAAGAGTCTAACGCGCTATTGTAGGGAATAGACATCGGCTCGATAGAGGGAGATACCTTGAGAAAACCGTCGAACATTACAACGCCACGACCGTAATTGGCAAATTCAACGACTGGAGGAAGTACATTTTCCTCAATCTCATCAACCCTATCTTTTAGGTCCTGACCCTCGTTGCCGGGGAACGCTGTGCTTGGAGTGTGGCCAAGTGCGAGATCGGAGCCGATTGTCACCAATTTAGAGCCACTCCATCGGAAAGTACGATTGTCTGACGTACAGGTGTAGATTTTCCCACTTTCCGGCTGTCTTCCACTGGCTGTGCCTACACCAAATGAATCAGCATCAGACCAATTATTGTAGTAAGTGAAAGCTGTGGGCTTAATGATTAAACCTCCTTCCGCATACTCCCAATAACTGCTTAGGTTATTGCCCAATTCCGGAAATGTCGCAAGATTTCCGTTAAGAGATGAAGAATCTCCAGCCGGAGCTGCCTTTGCGATTTGAGAAGTTAGGCCTCCATGAGGGCGAATTATGCCGCCCCATTCTTCAGCTGACACTTCTGTCTTTGAGACTGCGAGAACGAATGTGTTTGTCGTGCTGTCATACACCACCATACATCCGGCATCAGTTGATTTTTTTACCACGCTTAGCATTTGCGTAGTGATGTCTTCGACAAAGGCGTTGAACTCGATAACATCATCTACGTATCCGGGGAGATTAGCCGCCGGAACTTTGCCAGTGGCATCAAGAGGCGCAATGCCATTATAATTGCCGATTTTGGCATTAATGACATCTACTCCACTTTTGGCAAGGTCAGCAGTCGTTTTTGCTGTATTCGCCTGCGTCAATGCTGAATTAGCATTAGTGTAGGCTGAATCGAGTTTTACTTTGTCTGTTGCCGTGATAATACCCGACTGCGACGATGTTGCAACCGGCACGGAACATTGGATAGTCTTGCCGACACTCTTGATAGTAAGTGTGGCAGAACTCTGCGTGGTCGTTATTGTCACGCTCTGAAGTTCCTTCTTGTCGATTGCCGTCTGCAAGTTGCTTTGGTCATCGGCTGACATTGTGGCTATTAGGTTGGCGAGGACAGTATAGGCTATCCTACGCCCGCCACTAACCTCAAAGTAGTCCGACGACGTAAGCTGGGTCACGGGCGTCAGCTGCGCTATCGTCCGTGAATTGGTGCGGAGAGATGAAATCACCGCATCAATAATAGCTTGTTTTTCGGTACTTGTCATTGTTGTTAATGAATTATTCGTTTTGTAACTGAAGAATCTGTTATAGATGATGCTCGATACAGTTCATTATTACCATCGGTAATACGGCGCAAAATGAACTGATTGGTGTTCTCGATGGTTGGATTGAGGTTATTGACCTTCTGGAGTAACTGCGTAAACACGAAGGAATCAAGACCCTCCATTTGAACATTCATCTCCGGCACTGACGAGTCTTTCCTCGCATACCTCACTCCGTCAAAATAGACGTAGGAGCAGGTCAGTATTCGGTTGAGCATTTCAGCGAAATAGACAGGCACTCCTTGCTGATCTCCCATTGTGAATTTCTTTTGAGTGGAGTCCAATGCAAAGAGTTCTATGGGGTCTGCCTCCGGGGTTATGAATTGCTCGTTCTCGACACCGAAAGTCCAACCGCTATCCTTGAATCCGCCGGGCACACGGAAATCAAAGAAGTAACGCATACCATCAATAATGAACACACCATCTTGACGCTGCTTGTTGTCTTTCATCGCGTACTGGATGAGGGTTGTTTTGGCGAGTTCTGCCTTGTCGTTGGTTATACGGAAATAATGGCTTGATAGCCCCGTCGCAGGATAATACAAGTAATACATTCCGACATCAAGACCTGAAATAACAGTGAATCGGAGTATGGTACTGCTATTCATAGACCATGAGTTGAGAGAAAGACTCAAATTTATAGTGCGTCCGTCATCGGTCATTCCCACAATATAAAATGGGCCTTCGGTTTCGCTTGGCGCGAAAAGACATTCCAGGAGGATTTGGTCAGAGGTAGCAAACACCTGAACGTATCTGCTTTCTATGCCGTCGCTCTTGAAATTTTCAAAGAATAATGGAGTGAAAGGGCTTACTATCATTGTTGCTCAATACTTTTAACTATGAGTTTGTAATCAACCTCAGACGGTTTGGAATAGCAGCATTCAGTTTCTTTGATGAAACCCGTGTAAACCAAGCCATTATTCGAGACGCTAATAAGTTTGCTGAAGTCTAAATTTTGTTCTATCTCTGTTCCAACAAAACTAAACTCTACTTCGCTGAAAAGTCTATGGACAAGTGGGA
>CAZEJY010000136.1:0-2829 GCA_964512705.1 uncultured Sangeribacter sp.
GGAATTTTGAAACGAATTTTTCAAATTCGCTCTTATCGTCCGAAAGGAATTGAATTATGTACATGGTACAGCTATCGCTGCTGTTCACTAAAAGGAGTTCTACTTCGCTCATAATACTTTGCCTTTGTTTTTACAACTCAAAGTTACGAAAAAAGTTTGACATAAATGTAAAATGCAGAAACTTTTTCAGAGAACGCCTCTTATTGATAGCGAGAAGGAGTCATGGTACGGGAACTTGGCTAATGCCACCGGGCACATGTCTAAATCTAAATGAGTCGCGGAGCGACGATGTTGAGAAGAATAATAACATGGATAAATTTTACAACATCGTGCCTCCGGCACTCCGATTCAGGGAGGTAGATTACCCCGCACTCCTTCGCTTCGCTCAGTCATACCGGGGTTACCCACAACATCGTCGCTCCGCGACTTTTACCCAATCCCTAACGCCTAAAACCTAACACCTAACGCCTATTTCCTAATTGCGCATTAAGAATTAAGCTTTCGGTTATCAGTTATCAGTTTTCAGAGAAAAGGACCTTAAAGACATTAAAGATCTTTGTACTGACAACTGAAAACAGAAAACTAATAAATATGTATCAACAATAGGCCGACGGCAACGGACACTATGGTGGCTACCATGCCTGGCATCATGAATGAGTGGTTGAGGATATACTTACCGATTTTGGTCGTGCCGGTGCGGTCAAAGTTGATCGCTGCCACGATCGTGGGATAATTAGGTATGAAGAAATATCCGTTGACGGCGGGGAAGAGGGCAATGAGCATCATAGGACTCATTCCTAATGCGATACCTAACGGCACGATTGCCCGCACTGTTGCAGCCTGACTGTAAAGGAGAATAGACATGACAAACAACGCGATAGCGAACAGCCAAGGCATCTTTGTTACGATTCCGTGGATCGACTCAGTCAAGGTAGCTATGTTACCGTGAATGAATGTGTCACCCATCCAGGCGATACCGAAGATGGCGATCACAGCCTGCATACCGGCAATGAACACACTTCCCTGTGTAGGCGCAATACCATCGGTTTTAGTAATCAACATGATCAGTGCCGCTACGGATAGCATCAGAATCTCGATGATAGCCGGCATATCCATTGATGTTCCGTTGAAAGAGGGACGAAGTGCGGGTATGGATCCGAATAATACGATAGCCACTGTGGCAACCAAGAAGAGGATAACAGATGTGAGAGCCATCTTTGGATTACGGATCTGATTGAATTCGAGCTTATTCTCCTTGATCATTCCTTTCTCAACCCTCTTGAGGTACTCAGGATCTTCCAACAGCTCCTTACCGACTCTCTTGGAAAGGAATGCACCGACCAAAACGCCGATTAGTGTTGCGGGTATAGTGATTTTGAGTATGTCGAACAGAGTGATATCAAAGCCTGATAATAGTCCCAAAAGTGCAACGGTAGCCGCGGAGATAGGACTTGACGTGATCGCCTGTTGGGAGGCTATTACGGCAATGCCCAACGGACGTTCGGGTCTGATCTTCGTTTCTCGAGCCACCTCGGCAATTACCGGGAGTACAGAATAAGCCACATGTCCGGTGCCGGCAATAAAGGTAAAAATGTAAGTTACCAATGGACTGACAATGGTTATCTGGGAAGGATTTTTACGAAGCATCTTCTCCGCCAATTTAACTAAGTAATCCAGTCCTCCGGCAGCCTGCATGGCCGCTGCCGCTGAGATTACTGCTGCGATCATCAGCATTACGTCAATTGGGGGAGTGGTAGGTTCAAGACCGAACACGAAGACTAAGATGGCGATTCCAACGCCTCCCATTACGCCGAGTCCGATTCCTCCGAGTCGGGCTCCGACGATAATGGCAGCGAGTACAAAAAGCAATTGAATAATCATGGTTATACTTGATAAAGTAATAGTGGTATCAATAAGTTTACAGAATTAAAACATTTCAAACCTTGAAAAATATTTTATGAATATTAAAAAAATTTACTAAATTCAAGGCCAATGTAAAATTAAGTTGCTTGAATATGAGAATAAATAAGATGATCAACCCGCTTATTGAAAAAGCTACTGTCTTTCCGATCCTTATCTCTATTGTAATTTGCTCGTTTGTATTTCTATCAGCCTCCGCCTCCGAGCCTGATACATTAGCTTACAGGTTGGAGTATCAGACCTTTATCTATCCACAGGAGAAGGTATATGTGGCTACCGACAAGAACGTGTATGTTGCCGGTGATACAATCCGTTTCCGTGCATTCCTTGTTGATGCATTGAAACTCACTCAACAGAGCGATGGAAGTAAGTATGTATATGTAGATGTAATCGACCCATTTGGCAATAGTGTGAAGCAAGTCAAAGTCAAGGAGAAGAAGGGTGTCTTTGCCGGAATAGTACCACTACCTGAAGAGATGCCGGAAGGTACCTATACACTTGGTGCTTATACACTTTTCATGAAAAATCAGGGTGAAGATTTCATTTTTCGCAAACCTTTACCCATTCTTAGTCAGATGGCTAAGAAATATAAACTCAATACGGAATTTGTTGGTAATGAATTGAAAACATTTTTGACTGAACAGTTCAGTGAAAAACCGACGAGAGCCTTTGGGGTTGCACTTTTCTCCAAAGATGGAGTTGTTCGGGAAAATGTGAACCATCGCTCCGACTTCAAATTCTCTTTGAGTCCCAAAACAATGAATGAGGATGTGTTGAAAGTAAAATATGATCTTTATGAGAAATACATCAGAGTGCCAAAAGACTCATCATCCTTTATCATTACATTTCATCCGGAAGGTGGCTATATGGTGCCGGGAGTGGTGAATAAGATAGCTTTCAAGGCATTGG
>CAZEJY010000137.1:0-2655 GCA_964512705.1 uncultured Sangeribacter sp.
CGACTACAAAGGTCCGGAGCTTACCGAAATTGCCAGACGCATGATAAAGTCGCATGGATATACTCTTGACGATGACGCCGATAAGATGATAGACAAATTTTTCGAGAAGATGTATATCGCCCGTAAGAAAGACTTTGGTAATGCTCGCGACGTCCGCAACGCTGTTGACAAAGCCATAAAAGCACAGAACGCGCGCGTACAGAAAGGGCTCAAGGAAGGAACGATCGAACCTTCACAGGAATTCGTTCTAACACAAGGTGACCTCACTGGTAATGATAAGCCGGTAAAAACCGTTGAGGAGGTGATAGCTTCTATGGACGATCTCATTGGAATGACCGAAATCAAGGAGGAGATCCGTAAGCTCGCTAACGTTGCAATGGTTAACCGCATGCGGATGGAGCGTGGATTGGGAGCATCCGCCCTACAACCGGTCAACATCATCCTCACCGGTAACCCCGGTACCGGAAAGACAACTATTGCCAAACGTCTTGGTGAAGTGCTCTTTGCTGCCGGAGTATTGCCAACTGATAAGGTAGTTGAACGAGAAGCAAAAACAATCCTTTCGAGCTATGTAAATGCTTCCGGTCAAAATATGGACAAAGCGGTAGATGAGGCTATGGGTGGTGTCCTGTTTATTGACGAAGCTTATAACTTGCTGCCCCAGCCCGGTAGCATGAATAACACAGGAAATGAAGCATTAGATGCATTGATGACACGCATGGAGAATGATAAAGGCAAATTTGTAGTTGTCATAGCCGGCTATCAAGACCGGATGCAGGAGTTGATCCAGCATGGCAATCCCGGCCTCATGAGCCGCTTCAATAAGAAATTCCATATCGATGATTATGACTCCGAAGCTCTAACAGCCATTTTCAAACTCAACGTAAAAAAACGGAAATTTGTGCTCACCCCGGAAGCAGAAGAGAAACTCGGGGAATATATCAGTGAGATGGTTGACTCTAAAGGTTTACATTTCGGCAATGCACGGGAAGTTGTAAACCTGCTGAATGAAGTGATTGAATTGCAGGGAAATCGAATAGCTGCAAATACACAAATAATAGATATTAATCCTGGTGCCTTGACCACCATTGAGGCCTCCGATATACCCGTTTTCCGATGAACCAGATAGAATGTCCCGCCTGCGGTGAAATGATACCCGAGGATAGCAAATATTGCGACCAATGCGGTGTTGAATTACTCGAATGTGTCAATTGCAAAACTATTGGCTGTGATCCATTTTGTCCCGAATGTGGCAAACCCATGGTGTCACGTAAGCTTGATAAAGATTCTTCAAAAGATAAAAAACAAGAAGATAATAAAAACGGAGATACCACCATTGGAAAATCTCAAAGCAATATCGTTCTTAAATCGCGCATTGGAGATACAATTATTAAGCCTGAGCCGGAAGCCATTATCGGACGCCAAGACAGTCCTTATGCTTCTCTATTGACACCTATGACCCTCATTTCACGTCGTCACGGGAAGTTTGTAAAACGTGGTGGCAGATGGTTCATCATTGACTTCGGGAGCACCAACGGCACCTATGTCAATGACAAGGAAGTACCGGCCAATACACCTGTGGCATTCGCGCCCGGAGATGCAGTAGATATAGGAACCTATGTCTTTGATGTAATTGAACAATGAAAGATTCTATTCAATATGAGGCCATCTGCGACATAGGCTGCGTCCGAACCAATAATGAAGACATGGCCTATATTGCCGGCACGATTCTGCGTGATGGTGACATAGCCGGAAGTGTCAACTCGTCCGATGGTATCATAGCTTTCTCCGTGGCGGACGGTATGGGCGGCTATGAAGGCGGGGAGATAGCCTCTGAGATAGTGACTCGGTCGTTTGCTCAGTTTATTAAGAATATAAATGCTTCCAAAGGCGATCTCCTGACCACATTAAAGGAGTGGGCCGTCTCTGCAAATAAATTGGTGCTCGATTCTGCAGCCATAAGGCCCGAATTGGCTGATATGGCCACTACGTTCATTGCTCTTATTTGGAGCCATGAAAAATTATGGCTTATGAATGTTGGAGATAGCCGCTGTTACAGATTTAGGCAAGGAGTGCTAAAGCAGCTTTCTGTCGACCATTCCGAGCGGAATCGCACCGGCAATACCGACATTCCTACAAATATCATATACAACTACATGGGTAATCATCCGGCAGATTTCATTTCTGATGTAGTCTCGCTAATCCCAATGAAAAATGATATATACCTGCTTTGTTCAGACGGACTAAGCGACCTTATCAATGATGACGCCATCGAAAGCAATATCGAGAATCCGCAAAAACTCGTTGACTTGGCAAAAGTTGCAGGTGGACGTGACAATATAACCCTTATTACAATAAAACTATGCTGAAAAAAGACCCGATAGAATCGACTCCCGAGTGGAAAATGATCAACAAAGAAGTAGAAAAGGAATTGGACGAGCTTTTCAAAGACAGTCCCCGAGGAAGGGGCTTTTGCCACATGTACTGGCACGAAAAAAGAAGAATCCTTAAAGAAAAATATGGTATCGACTGGCATTCTCCGGCTCAGATGAATCCACGAGTAATATTTGATTGATATGACACAATTAAGACATCGCTCCAGGTTAGCAACCATCATTATCCTATCCGTCATTGTTCTGCTATTATTGTGCCTTA
>CAZEJY010000138.1:0-2545 GCA_964512705.1 uncultured Sangeribacter sp.
GGGCTATTCGTTCGCCGGGGGTGATGGTGTAGGGTTCGTTGGAGAGGTTGATGAGGATGATGCCGATGTCTCCACGGTAGTCGGCGTCTACGGTGCCGGGGGTGTTGACGAGTGAGAGTCCGTGCTTGAGAGCGAGTCCGGAGCGGGGACGGATCTGGCATTCATAGCCTTGTGGCAATTGCATACGGAGGCCTGTCGGGATTAAGCAACGTTCAAGGGGTCCGAGTGTGATAGGTTCGGTTATATTAGCGCGCACGTCCATGCCGGCGGCGGAGTGGGTCTCATAGGTGGGGAGCTCGTAGGGGGAGTCGTTGATGATTTTCACTTTGATGTGTTCCATAATAATACTTCGTGGTTTTATAGGTTTATTGGGTCGGTGAATCGGTTACAACCGATTGGATTCCTTTAGAATTTTAACAATTGGAGGAGGTAGAGGGTTTGGTAGCGCGGAGGATTTCTCGTTTGCCGCCGGGAGGTCCGGGGAGGCGTTCGGTGAGGAATGCGATCTGCTGGAGCATCCGGCGGATTGCGCCTTTGGCGCAGTAGGTGGTAAGGATGGCTCCGGGGCTCATTGCGTCGAATATGCGTTGGAAGATGGCTTGGCTCCACATTTCGGGTTGTTTTTCGGGGGCGAAGGCGTCAAAGTATACGGCTGATAAGTCGGAGGGGAGGGGCATTGTGAGGAGGTTGGCTTCTAATTTATGCAGGGTGAAATATGAATTTATCTCAACAGCTGCTTCCCATGGGGCTTCGTTTACGCTTTTGAATGCCTCTTGATATTCTTTGTCAAG
The DNA here is from genome assembly GCA_964512705.1 of uncultured Sangeribacter sp. GTDB lineage: Bacteria > Bacteroidota > Bacteroidia > Bacteroidales > Muribaculaceae > Lepagella. The sequence continues at coordinate 792 of CAZEJY010000138.1, forward strand.
GGTGGTGGCAATAAGGTCGGTGGTTTCTTTGGGGAGGGGGTATAGTTCGGCGGCGTAGTATTGGGTTGGGATTTTTGACTGGAGTGCGGCGGATGCGGTTAAGGCGGCGTTGAGGCCTGAGCCGAAGCCTACTTCAAAGACTCGGACGGGGCGGAACGCTTCGGAGGCTTTGCGCCATCCTTCCTGGATGTAGACGTGTTGGCTTTCGGCGAGGGCACCTTTTACGGAGTGGTAATGCTCGTCGATATCTTCGCGGTAGAGGGTTGGGCTGCCGTCGGCAGTTTTTTCGATTGCTATTTTCATCGGATTTAGGGTGATTTCTACTGCAAAATTAATAAAAAATCTGCTAATCTTGGGCTAATCTCACGCAAAGGCTCAAAGTAGTAAAGATAAAGCAAAGAAAATATCGAGTTTATATGGACATACGGATTAAATATATTATCTTTGCAGAATAGAAATTCAGTGTAAATGCAATGAAAGACAACAAGAGCAACCCTCATTTTTTAACTCGTTCTGTCTCAATAGTAGGTTCAGAATATGCTCAACTCTTGCATGAGCTTAAAGATAGTTTCCGAAAAGCTCATATTAAAGCTGCTGTGCGCGTTAATTCGGAACTGCTCGAATTTTATTGGGAAATGGGTCGAAAGATATCCATCTTGAAAGCTGCTTCCAAATGGGGATCCGCATTTTATGATAGTCTTAGTCTTGATCTTAGAGCGGACTTCCCTAATGAAACCGGGTTCTCAGTCCGTAATATACGCTATATAGCCAGATGGTTTAATTTCTACTCTCAGGATAATTTAATTCTGCAACGACTCGTTGCAGAAAGTTCTAACACGAATCCTGCAGTAATTGAAATGCCCAATGAATTTGGCCTTATTCCTTGGGGACAACATATAGAAATCATAACAAAATGCAAGTCCGTCGCTGAAGCGTTGTTCTACATTGAACAAACTATTGAGGGAAGTTGGAGCAGACCAAGATTAAAAGAAGAAATCGAAGCAAATCTTTATGCCAGGCATGGGAAAGCTATAACTAATTTTGATGAAAGATTGCCAAAACCTTATAGTGGATTGGCTAAAGAGATTATTAAAAGTCCTTACAATTTTAATTTTATCGAAAAATCGATTCATTCTGAAAGAGACCTTGAAGATGAATTGGCCACTAACATCACTCGATTCCTACTCGAATTAGGTCAAGGGTTTGCTTACGTGGGAAGGCAGATGCAACTAATTATGCCTAATGGAAAGACATATATTCCTGATATGGTCTTCTATCATTATCGGCTTAAGGCATTCGTTATATGTGAATTAAAGTATACTGAGTTTAAACCCGAATATGCGGGGAAACTTAACTTTTACGTTTCAGCTGTTGATGACCTGTTGCGACAGCCCGACGACAATCCGACAATAGGGCTTTTAATTTGTAAGAGCAAAGACAATACGGAAGTTGAATGGGCATTCAGAGGTATGTCGCAACCTATTGGAGTTGCAGAATTTGAGCATAAGGCAGCCCAATATCTCCCAACTGCTGAACAACTGCAACGTATAATCGAAACATATCATCCTTCAGATGATCAACGAAAGGAGAACCCATGAGAGGTATAGGTTCGCTAAGTCGTGGATGAAGAGGCAACGTGTCGGAAAATCCGACATGTTCGGAATTTCCGAACAACAGATGTTTTTCTAATATCAAAGTAAAAAAAGAACTGATTTGTATGCTGCATGATATAATATTTTTGGTGTTGGGATTGG
>CAZEJY010000139.1:0-2541 GCA_964512705.1 uncultured Sangeribacter sp.
CCGTAAGCACGAATATCCTGACCTGTTGACGTCATCGCAGCTTCCTCAACGCGAGTGCGTTGCACGGCAGTACCGAACGGAGTATCCTGCTGATAACCCTGCTGGTAGGGTTGCTGATACTGCTGTTGATACTGTTGCTGCTGATATGGTTGTTGCTGATAGTTCTGCTGTCCTTGCTGTTGCTGACCTTGCAGATTGTTAATAATCTGCAAGAGCATGGTGTTCTGCTCCTTAAGCTGCTCTATCTCCTTTTTCAAGTCATCTTTCGACTGAGCGAATGCACAAAATGTCATTGTGCTCACCGCAACCACTAATATGCCTCTTAAATTCTTCATATTAATAATGGTAAGATGCTTTACTGTAGCTCTTAATTGTCGCTCAACTTTTAATACGGAATGAAAATTCAATTGTATCATTGTCTTCATATTCATATTCAATTCCGGGAAAGTGAGATCGTACTGCCCCGCAAACCCTACCTTGATTGTAAGGACTATCTTCTTCAAGATAGACGGTTACTGTGCCATTGGGCCAGCTTGTGTTGATATAGATTTCATCAATCTCTATACCTTCTAAATCGCAGATTTCCTCTATAAATGCTTTAATTTTCTCTGCCTTTGCTTCTGCCTGTCTGTCATAAATACTTGCCATACAGTTCCATATTAAATGTCCGACAGACACCATTCCGGACGGGGGTATACAAAAAAGCGTGGTGCCGAACTCTCCGCTCGTTCCACGTCTTGAGGCCTTCGCATTGCCCTGCATCATAGAACAAGCAAAGTAGAAGACCCACGCTATATGTAGTCCTGCACCCCTGCATCTCCTCGCGGAGATGAAAGGGCGCAGTGAATACACATAAGTGTGCCACTACTGTTGCTCCATTCTGGTGGTACCTAAGAAGTTGCGAAGTTCCAAGACATCAGAATCGAAGCGTCATAGTAACGCTTTATGTTATTTAAACCATCATGGATTCCTCTCTCGGAATCCTATGGCTGCAACAAAGTTACAACAAAAAATTGGACAGAGCAAATATAACTCTCATTTTTCTATCGCATTTTGTTGCGAATCACGAGGATGGTTTCGCGTGGGCCTTCTAAATTGCCATCACAAAGTTAGCGAGAATAGTTCTCAAAACCTTCATCCACTTCAGCCATTTGATAAAGTATGGGGCCGAAATTGTTCTAACGCCTAAAAATCACTACCTTTGCAATGAAATTGATATAGTTTATGTCGCAATTCTTCAAGAGCTCTAATGAATATGATGCGGAGATGGCGGCAGGAATTGACTTCGATGACGCGGTCAAACTTCCTGCCGGCGGCTCTACATGTGACATCTTCCGTACCCGGTGGCAACGACGCGATGTGTTTGTGAAACGGCTTAAAGATGAATACCGCACCAAGCCGCTCTATCTTGATGCTCTTGACAAGGAGTTTGACATAGGCGTGGGGCTCCACCATCCGTCGCTGCCTGAGTATCGCGAGTTCCATCGCGACTATATCGTGATGGACTATATTGACGGACAGACCTTGGCGGAGATGTTGCGTCTGCATGACCCGTGGCTCTCCAAGGAGAAGAACATTGTGCGGCTCTTGACTGAACTGGTAGATGTTGTGGACTACCTACACCGTCACAACGTGGTGCATTGCGACATCAAGCCCGACAACATCATCATTACCTCGAACACCAAGAACTTGGTGCTCGTTGACTTTGACAAGAGTTATACCGATGCTCTGAATGATACGTCAGGCCACCCCGGAAAGTATGGTCTTTCAAAAGATGAAGTGGGAAGAACTGCGATAGATTTCCACGCTATCGGTATGTTGGTGGAGCGGCTTAAACGCGAGGTGCCGGGATTCAGATTGCCGGCATATAAGAAGTTTGTGAGTGCCTGTTATCGCCCTGATGTGAACTGTGAAGAACTGAAGGAAATCCTTGCGGTACGTCATCAGAAAACTTCCGGTATGGGTATTGTGGCATGGATAATCGCCGTCTGTCTTTTGATAGGTTTGTTTTTGTATTTGGGACAAAGAACTATGGTAACCGCAGAACAGCAAGAAATCCCTATTGACACCACTACTATTGTTGTTCCACAGGTTAAGACGCAGGAGGAGATACACGATGACTCACAAACGATGGCTGCGATGTTGGACACGCGAATACAACCTGCGTTCGACGAACTGCTCGCAGGACTTGACCATCTAAATGTTCTCAAGAGTGATGAAAGCCTTTCAGGGCAGCAACTGCTTGACAGTATTCGTCATCACGGCGACCTTGCCGATGAGTATATCAATGAGGCATTTGAGATTTTGAAAGAGACCTATCCCGACCTCACCGAGCGAGAGGCGTGGCGAGTAATGGCTTACTCGAAAGCCTATACCGAATACACTCGTCGGGCTACTCCGGAGTTAAGGGAGGTGGGACAGGAAATAGAGCGCCGTTTTGCTGCGGAAGGAAAAGATATCAATAGATAATCTCAACGGACTTCAAGCCTTTGTACTTGGCAGATTCGTATGCGCCGAGGTCAACATTATCACGAATCACAT